>JAUNGG010000019.1 GCA_030524635.1 Lachnospiraceae bacterium | reverse complement strand
GAAAGCTTGATTTTAAAGCATTCTACGGATTTTTGCTGTCAAAGATGGGATTTTACCACTAAATACATCAAATAACGGATTTTTTATCCTTCGCTCTCGATCCAGCCAATATTTATGATAATTACTATAAACTACAATTTCACCAGTCCCATTCCATTTTTCGTTCACAAATACCATATAGACATCCCCTTTGAATTTTCTATATTGATAAATGAATTATATCATAAACGAAATACGCTATCAATTCTTTTTTCCATATTATTACATTCCAATTATTTTCCATTTTTTAATCCTTTTCGAATGATAGCCCCCACTCCATCCCAACACCATTCCCCCAGCAAAACCACCGTCTGATCAAACACAACTGCGAAAATCAGGCTGAGAAGCAGCGCCACAGCCGACTGCACCGCCACTCCGGTCAGGATCCATCTTCCTCCAAACATCATCGGCCCTATATGCATATGCTTTTCCGCCACTACAAACAGCATAAACCAGTGAATCAGCAGCACTGAATAGCTGTAGCGGCTGATCACCTGCACTGCCATCTGCACCGGCCGCCACCGCCTGCTATGGCTGCTTCCGGCCTGCCCGGCTTTTCTCATCTGCCGTTCTTCCTTTTGCAGGAACAGAAGAAAAACAGCCATGGAAAACAGGATCATCAAAATGGAGTCATTGGCAGCCGCAGCGGCCGCATCCTCTCTGGTGCAGGCGATCCAGACGATCAGCACAGCCGCCAGCCCGCCGCCGGCCCACACCATTCCATCGTACTTCCGGCTGCACTCCCTGGTCATAATCAATCCCAGCAAAAAAATCCCCTCCCAGGAAAATAAAAATGCATCCAGTCCAAATCCAATTCCCAGGAAATAAAGCCCGGTCTTTGCTGCTGCTCCAAGGAGAATCACCGCTGCCATCCCATGAAGAACAGGGTCCGGCAGTTCTCGAAACATCCAGCGCAGAAAGGGCACGCCAATGTACAGTCCGATCAGCACATAAATCAGCCAGAAATGAGGCACCAGCTCCATCGGCCCGGAAAGCACCATCCGAAGGGCTGCGCCGATAGAAGACAGAGAAAAGGAAACCAGACCGGAACGCCGCAGATAAAACAAATAGTAAGCAATCAGAGGGATGACCACCTTTGCCGCCCGCTTTTGATAAAAGGTTCCCACCCCTTCTTCCCGATAAGGCAGAAGCAAGGCTCCGCTGATCATCACAAACAGCAGATTGCAGCACAAGCCCAATCCGGCAGCTCCTGTCAATAAATACCACATTCCGCTTCGTCCTGCACCTGCTGCCTGCCCAGACGCCAGAATCTGCGAAGCCGCCGACTGCATACTGTGAACCAGGATCACCAGAACTGCTGCTAGAAGGCGCAGCTCATCCAGATACCCTTTTCGGTTTGGGGATGGAGGCTGAAGCCCCAAAAGCCTCTGTCCATACTGAAACCAGTTAATACCGGCTTTTCGTTTACGATTCCAATGGATCCAGACGATCAGCGCCGCCGCTGCCGCCAGAATCATTTCTTTTCCAAGCTCCTTCATTGCTGCACCCTCAATATTCTAACTCACGTTCTCTTAACCACTCCAAAATCACACCGTCTGCCCATACAGCTTCAGCCACTTTCTCCGCTCCTGATAATCCGGAAGGATCCGCTCCACCTCCGCCCAGAATGCTTTCGAGTGATTCATCTCCTTCCGGTGAGCCAGCTCATGGACCACCACATAGTCTAAAACCTCCGGCGGCATCAGAATCAGCTTCCAGTGGAAATTCAGATTTCCTGCATAGCTGCAGCTTCCCCATCTGGTCTTTGCCGCCCGGATGGAGATCCGGCCATAGCTGACTCCCATTCTGGCTGCAAAATAGGCAGCCCGCTCCTCGATTCGTACCTTTGCCAGCTGGCGGTATTTCTTCTCCAGCTCCGGATGCTCCACATAGTCAGGAACTCCTCTCTCAGCCGCCGCCTCCCGTCTGCCCTCCATCATCAGATATTTTTCAATGATCCATGCCTTTTTCTCCTGGGCAAATTTTTGAATTGTGCTGTCACTGGTCCTTCCCGGCACCCGCAGCTTCACCTGCCCATCTCTGGTAACCTCCAAGCCAAGGGTCTTCCGGTCAGAATAAAGTACATCGATCCGAATCTCCCTCGGTTCCCCCTGATAGGTAAACCCCAGCTTCATCTGCTTGATCACAACTCGTTCCTTCTTTCAAAAATCCATTTAAAATCGTAAAGAGGCGCTGCAAAACTCGTCTTCCGCTCATTGCAAGCAGAGTTTTGCAGCACCTCCTGTCTCTTCTGTTCTCTAAACCATTCATCTGCCAGGCTCCAGCTGGTGCAGCCTGCCTACAATACATCCGAAAAATGAGGCCGCAGCCGCTTGAACACCTTCAGTCCCAAAAGCATCAGCACCACTGTAACTGTCCAGAAATAGAGGGTCAGAGTAGGCCGCTCCCAGAACCAGTTCCCGGTCAGCATGCTGTCACGGTAACCGGCCACAATATAATAAAACGGATTCAGCTTAAATATAATCCCGATCCACGGCGCATCACCGGTAAACATGTTCTCATCATACATGATCGGAACCATCCACATGCCAAACTGCAGCGCGATTCCCACGATCTGCGCCATATCCTTAAAAAACACATGGATGGAGCAGGTCAGATAACTGATGGCCAATGCCAGCATGGAGGCTGCAAAGGTATAGTAGACCACCTGGATCCAGGTAATCATGGGCCACCAGCCGTAACAGAGATTTACCCCAAACATAATCAGCACAAAGAATCCATGGACCATCATACAGGACAGCAGCTTAATGATCGGCAGCACCTCCACCTGAAAGACCACCTTTTTCACCAGATAACTGTACTCCTGAAGGCATCCGGTCCCGGTATTCAAGGCTTCGCTGAAGAAAAACCAGGGTACGATGCCCGGCACCAGCCAGAGCACATAGGGAGCCGGAACCGGAGGCTGGGATTTAAAGCCATATGGTCCGAAGATAAGATAATAGATCAATACCGTCACGATGGGCTGCACAAACATCCACACCACTCCGAAATACGAACCCACAAACCGCTTTCTGAAATCCGCCTTCGCCAGATCCAAAATCAATTTTCTTTTTTTCACAATCTCCTTGAAAAGAGAGATCTCATAATACATATATTTATTTTAGCCGCTTTCATTTTTAATCATACGCTTTTAAACATACGCTGCAGCCGTTCTGCCGGCCCTTACAGACACATCGGCACGATCACCGTCACCCACATCGTTGCCAGCAAAAGTCCCGCAGACACGGTCAATACTCCCGTATGATACCACATATTCTTAAATCGTGCAATGACCAGCCGGGAATTAAACAGCAGGTAGAACAGGTACAGGATGGGCAGATAGTATCTTCCCTGCACTCCGGCAATGGTAAGCTGCCCCGGCACCGTGTAGGCAATGTACATGGAGGTCCACACCAGCAGCGCACTTCCGCCCAGCATCAGAAAGATCCAAAGCTTCTGCCAGCCCATCAATGCCTCTGGGCTGGATATCTTCGTGTCAGTAACCACCACATATCCTGCCAGCCCCATAGCCAGCCAGGTCAGAGGGCTGTCCGCCAGATGGCCCTGGACGGAGAAAATATCCCTGCCAAACAGCATTTTCGGCATTGACTGGATTATATTTACAAACAAGATCTTTAAATAGCCAAAAAAATGCCCCAGAATATAGCTCATCTGCCCCACCTCACTGGTAGCGCCGCCCCGGATATCTCCGGTATCCTTCGGTGCAATCAGTACCGGCAGCACAAAGGAGGAGAGCAGACCTGCCAAAAGCAGCAGAACCCCCGCCCGCATCAGAAGCTTCTGTTTCTTGTCCGCAAACTTCTTCGATGGAAGCAGCAGGGCGATCAGCACCATGGGCGCATACACGGCCTTGGCGCTGCAGCCCAGCAGAAAGCAGGCCAGGATCCCTAAGTAGGATTTCCAGGTAATCTTTTTCTCCGGTGTCAGCATCTCCCGCAGCAGACACGCGGTCCCCAGATAGATCCATCCCGTTACCCAGGGATCATAAGAGTAGGTGCATGCCAGAAACATGGATGTGGGCATCAAGCCGATCACAGCCATGATCGCTTTCCCTACCGGAGTGGTCCGAACTGCAAAGTACATCAGGGCTGCATAGACGAAGAGATTTCCGAAACGCCCCAGAGTCAGCATGATCCCCCACGGCACTCCAAGTCCCTTGCACACCTTCAGGATCAACGCCTGTCCCAGATAAGCCGGGATCGTTCCCTTGGGAATTACCGGTTCCAGATGAATATCTCCAGTCTTATAATCACCGTACTCATTCAAATACTCCCGCAGATTTTCCTGCTCTACTGCAGAACCAGGCTGATTGTCCGGCCACGCATCCAGATTCGGCACCATCAGACTGAATACCGTCTGATTAATGTTCATACCATGGGGAAAGCTGGCGATCCCCATGGCACGGTAAAGATGAGTTTCCTCGTCAAAGCCTACCTTGTTGGCCGGAAGCGCGCAAATCGTCAGTATGCCAACGCTGAGGCAGACAGCGAGAAAGCCTGCCTCCAGATGATTGCCCAGATAACCGCGGCACAGCCAGAAGAATGCTCCCAGCCCCAGGATCACCCAGAAAAAGCCCAGGCGGATTCCATTGATCCGCGGCGTATTGGAGATCGCAAGCCCGGTGATGGTAAGAGGAGTGTTGGCCGCCTCCTCTCTGGTTCCCGGCTCTCCCAGCTCAGACCGATCCACCGCAAGAACGATGGAATCCACTTTTTCTCCAATCTTTAAGCAGGACACATCTGCCAGCTTATTATTATGATCCTCGATCAGCAGATCCTGATCCGGGTCTGCCTCGCCGTATTCATTGTAATAGCAGACGTAAGCTTTGGCATTCAGCAGATGATCATAATCAAAGTGATACACAAACTGATCCACATACATCCCGCCAAGCCCAATGCTCAGCGTCCCTTTATCCCCTGTCAGAAGAAAGCCCTGGTCTGTCCGCTCAAAGCCATCTGCAGCAGCTCCATCCAAAGATAACTCTGTCACACCCCGCTGATGCTCCTGAAGCACCGGTACCTGGCAGAAATACTCCAGGGCAAAGCCCACCACAAACACCAGCAGCACCGCCAGTCCATACTTCAGCCACTGTGTCCCTGTTCCTGGTATCTGAAAGCTGCCATTACCCGCCTTCTGCTTAAGTCTGGCTCCTGCCTTTGCTCCTGATTTTGCCCCGGCCTTTATCCCAGGCTTCTTTCCCTCAGCCGTCTTACTCTTCATTGGCAGCTCCTTTCACCGCCTCCTGCGGCAGTTTCTTAGTCCCTTCAGCCTTCCCCTTCTCATCCTCCTGCTCCAGCTCATACAAAGCCATTTTCTGCACCAGCTCCTTCAGCTTCGTTTCCAGCTGAGAAATCCGCAGCGTCATGGAAAAGACCCGCATCAGCAGCAGAAAGATGATAAAGAGAAACAAGAAATTCACCGTGGCATAGATTCCCAGCATATGTGCCAGAAAATCTGCCACCGGCGGAAAGATGCTGAACACTACAAACATCAGGGAGACCAACACCCAGAAAATCGCATCCTCAATCTGCAGCTTTGCTTTCCGTATCTTCTGAATCATCATCGCCATGGTCCCGGCTGATGCCAGGATCAGGATCACCCGAAGCATTGTCGTCATCATTCCTCATCCCCTGCCTTTTTCCAATAATCTCGATTCATGGTGCACCAAAGTATTACCTTTCGCGGCAGACGCTGATAATGCTTCCCCGTCAGATACCCCAGATACTTAAAGCTGCTCTTTACGATCAGAGATGGCAAAAGCCAGGGATGGCCGCTTCCAATCAAATACCTTGCCGTTTTCTTCACCAGCCGGATCCCTTCCCCCTCCGAGGGAAGCCCTGCAAAAATCTCCGGGTGATCCGCCTGGGATACTGCCAGGTCAAAATTCCGGTGAAACTGCTGCATGCAGCTGTAATTATGGGAATGGATCACTCTGGCCTCCGCCTGGTACACCACAGCATAACCGGCCTGAATGGCATTCCCGGCAAAGATCATATCCTCATTAAAAATCGTATGCCGGATAAATCCTCCCAGGCTCTCATAGATCTGCCGGTCATAAGCGCAGCACGCATTGGAACCAAAATAAGTCTTGATCCCCAGCCTGGGAATATCTGCCCTGGTCTTTACTCTGCTTTCATCCGGGTAGTTAAAATTCCGGGTATACCGTTCACTATAGCCGCAGTCCCGGTCCGGCAGCTGTCTGGCATAAACCATAGCCGGCAGCTCCCCCTCCGGCCCCCGCTTCTGAAATCCCTTTACCAGCTGCTCCACTAAATGAGAATCCGCCGGAACTGCATCATCGGTGAGAAACAGCACCAGATCCGCCTGAGAAAAGGAGGTCGCCCAGTGCCTAGTTGCGCCGTGATCAAATTCCTCCTTCTTAATATGATGCACCTCCAGATTTGGGATCCCCTGGTAGCCATATTTATTCCAGTAGCGCTGCTCCGTATTGATCACAATGACCTTCCCAACCGGGTAGCTCTGCTTTCCCAGCATGGTAAGAAGACGGGAAAACTTTTTCCCAGGCTTGTAGGTTGGGATGATAATATCGATCGTTGGTGATAAAATGTTATTTTCCATGGTTTACTTCCTTTATTTTGCTTGTGCCGAGTGAATGTAGCTTCTGCGAAACCCAAATCCGACCCCCACTCCAAATCCAGTCATCTGTACCGCCATAAAAGCACAATACGCCAAAGCCGCTCCAGGAATCCCAAGCTGTGATACCATCACCGGTGCTAACACTGCTGCCACCGCTGCTGTCACCACATATACCCCAAAGATCACCTTCTGGAGCCGCATAATCACAAGACTATAATACAACAAATTTCCAAATGCGTATACCCCTCCGCCGAACACGATCACCGTAAATGCCGGAAGGTATGGCGTTAAGCTGCCTCCATAGCCTTGTCCCAGCAGCAGCTCCATGACAGAAAGTACAAACCGTCCTAACACCAGGCAGCCGCCTACTGCCAGTACGGTAAGTCCGGCGATGATAATACCGATCTTTTTCATGATCCCTTTAAATTCTTCCAGATTCCCGCTGTTCCAGCAGGCAGTCAGACGGGTGAGGAAGGGGCGGATCACAAAATTTGCCACCAGATAGATGACAGATGTGGGCATGAAGATCAAGTTAAAATATCCGGATGCCGCATCATTTAACTGGCTGTCGATGGCGTATTTGGCAGCGGAAAAAATATAAAAATCTAAAAAGACCGAGAAAAACAGAAGGCTGGACTGGGAAAACAGCTCTTTGATGCTGCCTGTCCGTACCTGGTAATCCACCTGCTTTAATTCTCCCATTACGGAATGATCAAACAGCAATACTCCTGCAAGCTGAGCACATATGGCAGCGGCGCAGGCCGGAAGGAGCTGCCTGGTCCACAGAAGGGCCGCCAGAAAGGCTCCCACTGACAGGATCGTTCGGAACGTATTGGATTTTCCGGTGAGATAGAGGCTTCCCTGGCGCTGAAATTCAGATTCGTACACATCAGCATAGCCGTCGATGATCTTATACCCGGCAAGAAGGAACACGGCAAGTGCCTTTTCCCGGCTGTAGGATCCGGTCCCAAACATCCAGACAGAAAAGCCCACGGCTCCCAGCACGGCCATTCCTGCAGTCAGCCTGCGGTGAAGCTGATATTCCCCAAAGGAATAGCCCCCCTGTCCCGTTCCTCCGTCTGTAATCTGAAAAGGCCGCAGGCCAAAATACGCCAGGGTAAACATCTGCTGCCCAAAGGTACTAAAGCCCACGGCGAATATTCCTCCGGCATCCTCCCCGGCGATCCGCATGACCAGAAATGAAAGGACCATGCTGGCAAAGGCATAGAAGACGCTTCCCACCATGTTCCAGACCATATTTTGTTTATCAATCTGCTGACCGTGATACAGCAGAAGCTTTGCCATCTTATTCATGAAATTTGCTCCATTTTATATCGCTGTTTTTTTGCAGATTCCCCCGCCGGCTGAACAGTTATCTTAATTCCGCTTCCGGAAGTTCTGGATCAGAAGGATCGAGATCAGCATCCGCACCATATAGGTCAGCGCCACCATCGGCTTTAAATAGCTTTCTCCTGCCAGACGTTCCGATATGGTTACCGGAACCTCTGCGATCCTGGCTCCCTGCTTGAGAAGGAAGGAGATGGTATCCGGCTCCGGGCCGTAGTTCAGCTTCAGCGCAAATTCCTTTATCATTTCCCGGTTAAACATCCGCATCCCAGAGGTGGGATCTGCGATCTTCACTCCCGTGGTCAGGCGGATGGCTCCGGAGATCAGGCGGCTTCCCAGCATTCTGGGCGACATGTCCTTGGCCTGATTGACAAACCGGGAGCCGATCACGATATCGTAGCCCTCATCCATCTTTCTTCGGATCGCCTCCACATACTCCGGCCGGTGCTGCCCGTCCCCGTCAAACTGGATGGCATAGCGGTAGCCCTTCTCGTAAGCATACTTCATTCCCGCCTGAAAGCATCCGGCTAACCCCAGGTTTACAGGCAGGCTTAACAGGCGGTAGCCTCTCTCCCGGCAGATCTGCGCCGTCCGGTCCGTGGAGCCGTCATTGACCACAATATAATCCAACTGCGGGAAATGCTCCTCCAACTCTCCTACCACCTTTTCAATATTCTTTTCTTCATTATAAGAAGGAATGATCAGTAATATATCCTGCATCCTTACCGCCTTTCTAGTATCACATCACAAATCCTGTCCACATCCTCCAGCGGCAGGTCTGCAAACATGGGCAGCGTCAGCACCTGATGAGAAATCCTCTGCGCCACCGGCGTATCCTCCGGGCGGAACCGGTCCTGATAACACTGGTATGCGTTGACACAGGGATAAAAATACTTTCGGGTATAGATCTCATGCTCCTCCAGCTCCCGGAAAATCTGATCCCGGTCCTTCGGGAAGCCCTCGAACACCACCGGCATGTAGGCATAATTCCGCTTTACCTGCGGGTCATCCGGACAGAGATGGATTCCCGGAACATCAGCCAGCCGCATCCGGTAACGTTCATATACCTGTTTCCGCTTTCCGATCTCCTGCTCCACATATTTCAAATTGCAGATTCCCATGGCAGCCTGAAATTCATTCATCTTTCCATTGCCGCCTACCAGGGCCACCGTCTCCTCGTCCAGAATTCCAAAATTCTTCAATCCATTGATCTGATGCGCCATCTCCGGATCCTGGTAAACCACGGCACCGCCCTCAATGGTGTTAAATACCTTGGTGGCATGAAAGCTGAACATGCTGGCATCGCCAAAGGAAGCCACTCCAGCTCCGCCAAGAGTTTCTCCAAAGGCATGCGCCGCGTCGTAGATCACCTTAAGGCCGTGCTTTTTTGCAATTCGCTCAATTTCCTCTGTCTTACATATATTTCCATACACATGAACCGGAACAATGGCAGATGTTTTATCTGTAATCAGCTTTTCCAGCTTTTCCGGGTCCAATGTATAATCATCCGGCCGGATATCGCCAAAAACCGGTGTCAGGCCATTCCGAACGATGGCATGAGTGGTGGAGGCAAAGGTAAATGGAGTGGTGATCACCTCTCCGGACAGGTTAAATGCCTGAAGTGCCATTTCCAGAGCCGTATGTCCATTTACAAAAAGAGACAGGTTAGGCGCCATCAGATAATCCTTCAGCTCCCGCTCCAGCCGCTGGTGAAAATCTCCCATATTGGTCAGCCAATGGCTGTCCCACAACGGTTTGATCATATCCGCATACTCCTCAAAAGGCGGCATGGAAGACCGTGTTACCCGGATGGGCATTGCTCCTCGTTCCATTGTTTTCCTCCTCTTCTAACATCATCCAAATTCATTACATTTTTCAGTCATAATCGTTACGATTTTACAATATTGCCAATTAAAAGTAAAGCTTCTCTTGCTTTTTTCCCTTAAATATATTAAAGTTAGTACTGACATTCCAATTAAACCAGAGCACAGCCTGTCAGTTTCTCTTTGGCCAGGCTCTGAATGATAAATAGAAACGCAGGAGGATTTTTTATGCACAAATTAACTCGAATTTCTGCTGCTGTACTGCTGTCTCTGTCTATGGCTTCGGCCGGAATGATGACTGCATACGCAGATGAGACCGTGGACTATTCTCAGGTAGGACCCGGATTTTCAAATAATGCACCGGCATCCGGTGAAACCAGCGGAACCGTGATCATCCGCACAGAAGACGGTGCCAACGGCCCGACAGCTGCGGATCCGGCTGCATCAGGCTCTTTAGCTCCATCCGCACCAGTTGAGAACGTCCCCACAGACCAGACGCAGGCCGCCGGACCGGATCAGTCCCAGATCACCACGCCGGATCAGCCCCAGACTACCGTGTCTGACCAGCCGCTGACCTTCACCTCCGACGGTGAGGCTGCCATGCGTGCCTACAACCGCACCCAGGAGTTTGGAGAAAGCATCGTCTACATCGGCGCCAGCGCCCTGAGATATGATGGAACCTGGACCCCATCCTTTATCGGTGATGATACCATCCACAACCTTGGAAACGGCTGGTACTCCATTCAGATGATTCTGCGAAATACCTTGGGAAATATCCTTTACCGCACCTATTCCAGCACCGTAGGCTGGTCGGACTGGGTGATGAACGGCGCAGAAACCACACATCTCACCGACGGCTCTGCAGTGGAAGCGATGCAGGTCCGCATTGATGGTGTTGTCAGCAATGATTATGATATCTATTATCAGTCCACCTTATCCGACGGAACCGTTTTAGACTGGGCAAAGAACGGACAGACCTCCGGTTCCATGGCAGAAGGCAAGTGGCTGATCGGCTTCCGCATGACCCTGGTTCCGAAAAATACTACGTTCCCATATGCTACTGCTCACGCCGTTTCCGCTCCGGCCGGAACCGATGGAATCCAGTTTACCGGCACCGTTCCTACCTACAAGGATGGTAGCGGCCAGCCATTTACCGGATGGGCATGGGTCAATAACCAGAGATATTACATCGTCAATGACCAGGCAGTAACCGGATGGCAGTATATTGACGGCTACAAGTACTTCTTTGATGATTATGGCATGCTGGTATCCGACCTGCGGAATATCTTAGGCGATGCCGGTCCATACAAGCTGCGGATCAACCGTGTCACCGACACCCTGACCGTATATGCACAGGACGGCAACAACGGCTACATTCTTCCAGTAGTGTCCTTCCTGACCACCACCGGTGATGACACTCCTTACGGAACCTTTAAGATTCCGGTAAAATACCGCTGGCGTCTGATGTACGGCGATGTTTACACCCAGTATGCGATGCGTCTGAAGGATGGATACATGATCCACTCCGTTATCTTCAACAAGCAGGATCCATACACCCTGGATGCTTCCACCTACAACAACTTAGGAATCGGACGCTCCCACGGCTGTACCAGATTAAAGACTGGTGAGATGAAATGGATCTATGACAACTGCCCGGTTGGAACGGTTGTGGAGATTTATGACTCCAATGTTCCGGGACCATTTGAGGCTCCTGTTCTGGATGCCACCATTCCGGAGACCCAGAACTACGACCCAACGGATCCTACCATTCCGGAGGCAGTAGCTGCTATGCAGGCTGCTGCGCAGAATACAGCTTCCCAGGGAACCAGCCAGCAGGCTATGATGGTTCCGATGCCATCGGATCCTATTAATTAACTGCAGCTTATGATCTTTCATCTTACATAGAAAGCCGCCGGCGAAAAGCTTTACGCTTACTGTCGGCGGCTTTTCTTTCAATTTTTCTATCATGCTATTAGGAGGTTCTGATGAAACTATCTATCATGCAGCCTTATTTTCTTCCGTATCTGGGCTACTGGCAGCTGATTGCCAGCGCAGATACCTTCGTTATTTACGATGACGTAAACTTTATCAAGGGCGGCTGGATCAACCGCAACCGATACCTGTATCATGGGGAACCGAAGTACTTTAATATCAACATGTCCGGCGCCAGCCCCAATAAAAAGATCAATGAGATCGGACTGATGCAGGATCCCCGCTATCACCAGGGAAAAAAGCTTCTCTCCACCTTTCAGATGGCATACCAGAAGGCGCCTATGTATTACAAGGTTCTGCCTCTCCTGGAAGATATCATTCTCTGTCAGGAGGATAACCTGGCCCAGTATCTGGAGCATTCCATCCGAAGGATGTGTGAATATCTGGAAATTCCAACCAAGATTCTGGTATCCTCTCAAATCACAGAAAAGGACAGCAGCCTGGCCAAAGAAAAGAAAGTCATCAATATCTGTCACTGCCTTGGGGCAGACACCTATATCAATGCCATCGGCGGACGGGAGCTGTACAGCCAGGCGGAATTTCAGGAGGCGGGACTGCAGCTTTACTTTATTCAGATGAATGAGATCCGGTACCAGCAGTTCGATCAGCCCTTTGTGCCGGGGCTTTCCATTGTGGATGTGCTGATGTTTAATGAGAAGGAGCAGGTAAAACAATTTTTGACAGAGTATACACTGGAATTGTAACCGCCTGTCTGAACGGTAATGAAAGGAGCCAATAACGATAATGAAGGAATACGGCGGATATATTCAACTGGACACTTACCGCGGAACAGAACATTACCCGGAACTTCCCGCTTTCAACAGCGGCCGGGCGGCCCTGCGCTTTTTGATCCGGTATCGCGGCATTAAAAAACTCTTTCTGCCTGGCTTTTGCTGCTCCACCGTCTGGGAAGCCTGCCAAGCAGAAGGAATCTCCTGGGAATTTTATTCTGTTGATCCCGGGTTTCATCCGATCTTTCAACAATCTCTGCAGGAGCAGGAATGGCTGTACGTTGTAAACTTTTATGGAACGCTGACGGACCAGGATATGAAGGCCCTGGCAGTCCGTCATCCCCGGATCATTGCAGATTACACCCATGCCTTTTTCCAGAATCCCTTGCCAGAGCTGGATACCCTGTACAGCTGCCGGAAGTTTTTCGGCGTTGCAGATGGCGCTTACCTTTCCATTGGAACCAGGGCAGAACACCACTGGGAAACGTTATATCATGCCCTTCCTCTGGACGCTTCTCATGACAGAATGCATTTCCTGCTGGGGCGCTTCGAAGGACAGGCCTCCGATTTTTACCAGGAGTATGCAAAAAATAATGAGCGCTTTACCTCAGAACCGGTAAAACGCATGTCCGCTTTGACCCGGAATCTTCTGCGGGCCATCGACTATTCCTTTGCAAGGCAGCGCCGGACGGAAAATTTCCAGTATCTTCACATGCACCTGAAGGCCCTCAACAAGCTGGAGCTTCCTGTGATCCCCGGCGCTTATGCCTACCCCTTCTGGTATCAAAAAAAACCGGATGATGGTGACAGACTGCGAAAGGAACTGATCCGCCAAAAAATATATGTTCCCACCTTATGGCCTGAGGTGATGGAACAGTATCCGGAAGATTCTCTGGAATATCAGATGACCTCCAATATCCTTCCTCTTCCCATTGACCAGCGGTACACAACAGAGGATATGGAGCATATATTGGGTATCCTTTTGAAGCTTCTGGATCTGCAGGGCTGATCCCTGCCAGTTGTAAAAACAAAGAAGCAGCAGAACTCCATCTCTATCAGAATTCTGCTGCTCCACTGGCAGCGGTTCGTTTCCTTCACCATTGCCTGGTGCCCTAATGGTTCCGTTTCCCAGATCTCCCCATCTTTTCTCTTACAATTCTCACCAAATATCCAAAACTTTCCAACTGGAACACTGCCGACAGCGCCAGATATACCGCCACACCGGCCGCAACCTGCCCGGCCAGTCCCAGCAAGCCTGGAGGAAGCAGGAAGCGCAGCCCATAAACGATGACTCCCATAACCACAGATACCGCCAGAGAGGGCAGGATGTCCCGCCAAAGCTGCCGGATGTGATAGCCTAACAGCCTTTGGTTGGGCCAGGCATTGATAAAGGTACAGACAAAGTCTCCGGCTGCCTTCCAGGCAATAAAGGTCAGCGCATTGCACCGCAGACTTAAGATCAGAATCACCAGCCCCACCGCCTTTTTCAAGATCTCCAGCTTTAAGAACACATCGCTTCGTCCCATAGCATTCAGCGCCTGAAGATTGGCGATATCCATGGGCCAGACCGCATAGGCCAGACAGGAGATCTGGAGGAAGGGCACACAGGCCATCCACTTTTCTCCCAAAAGCGTCAGAACCAGATTGTCACCTGCTGCCGCCAGCCCGGCCATCATGGGTAGCACCAGGTAAACACTGGTCTTTATAGCCCGCCGCAGCATACTGACTACCTCCTCCGGGTGGGTCTGATGGGCCGACAGCGCCGGAAGCATAACCGACTGAATGGCCGTTCCCAGATTTGTGACGATCAGCTTGGGAAACTGCTCTCCCCGGCTGTAGATCCCCATGGTGTGCTCATCATAAATCTTTCCCACCACCAGGCCGTACAAATTCATAAATAACGTATCGATCAGCGAAGCGCACAGCAGCTTCCACCCAAACCGGAACATAGACTCCACCCGCTCCGGCGAAAACAAAAGTCTGGGCCTCCATGGAACTGCAGCAAACAATACCGCCACCAGCGCCAGATAGTAAAATACCTGCTGCCCCACCAGCGCCCAGACTCCAAAGCCGGCGCCTGCCATCAGGATCCCGGCTGCACCAGAAACGATGGCCGCCGCTACTGTGGAGATGCACAGCCCCTTAAACTGCATCTGACGGGAAACGTACGCATTCTGCACCGAACTGACAGCGCCTGGAAACAGCACCAGGGAAAGCACCCGGACGATGGCTGTCATCTCAGGATTATCATAAAACAGGGCAATAAACGGTGCACAGAAAAACAACACCAGATAGATCGCGGACGCCGCTGCCAGATTCACATAAAGCACTGACGAATAATCCCGCTCATCTGCCTGCTGCTTCTGGACCAGCGCCGTTCCAAAGCCATTCTGAACGATCACATTGGCAATGGTGACAAAGATCAGTACAATATTGATGATACCGTACTCATCCGGAGACAAAAGCCGGGCCAGCACAATAGAGATCACAAACTGGATTCCCTGAGAGCCTCCATTTTCCATAACTTTCCAGAACAAGCCATTCAGCACCTGACTCTTGGTCCCTCTTGCTTCTCTTTCCTCCATCTAGCAGCGGTCCTTTCCAAATACCAGCTTCCGCAAGGCACGGTACAGCCCCGGCGCCATCAGCTCAAACCGGATGAAAAACCGGGTCCTAAGATCCAGCTCCCGATAAAAGCTGCGGTAGCCAGGCGCCAGCGCTTCCTTGTATTCCTTCACATTAATCAGGGTCAGAAAATCCATCCGGCGGCAGGCCCTCTGGATCGCCTTATCGTATTTCCCATGGGTTTCCTTGGAAAATCCGCGGTACATCACCTTCATGGCATTGTGATGGTCAATCAGGTTCTGCTTATAATTTCCCTGCTTCATCAGCGCACTCCAGGACACCGATACGCCCTGCTGATAGACTGACATCTTCCGGTCCATGTAGTAGACCGTTCCCTTGGCCGCCATATGGATCTGGATCGGGATATCCCCCACCGGACTGATGTAATAGTAGTCCTGCAGATCCTTCGTATACTCCGTCCGGAACAGCAGAGATGCTGTAGGATAATTAGACGGCTTATCGATCACCTCTTCTGCCGAGATCAGGCGGTTTTTCTTATAAGGGCGGATCTCCAGGGACTGAATTGCCCGCTCCTGAGTCTCGATCCTGGCCGCATGGAGACACATGGCGCACTCTGGGTGCTTCTCCATATAGTCTACCTGCAGCTGCAGCTTCTTTTCATCCGTCCAGTAATCATCCCCATCACACATGGCAATATATTTTCCCTTTGCCCTGGGATAATTAAAAAATCCTTCCACATTATATTTTCCCTGGGAATATTGATTTTCTGTCTGATAGTAAGGCTTGATGATATCCGGATATTTCTGCTCATATTCCCTTATGATCTCCTGGGTCCGGTCGGTGGAGGCATCATCATAAACCAGGATCTCGTATTTAAAATTTGTCTTCTGCATCAGGAAGCTGTCCAGCGCTCTGGCAATATAGGCTTCATGATTAAAGGTGATACAGCTCACGCTGACTAAGATCTCATCGGATCTGTGTTCTGCCTTTCTTTCCGATGCATTCCCCCAGGCCGTCCTCTTTTTCTTTGCTTCTTTCTTTATCAATTCTGCAATTCCCTTCTTCTCATCTCTGTTTTCATTTTCCCCTGGTTTCCTGGCATTCTGGTTCCAGATCTTAGCTACCGCCGACCACCGGCCTGGCTGCCGCTTCTTACATGCTTTTCGATACAGCCGCCTCTGTTTCCCATACAGTGCCAGGCACATTCCGTGGTACAAGCTGCACATATGATTTCCCAGAAGAAATGCAGCCACCCGGTTCTTCATTCCCTTTGGCTTCATCTTCATCAGAAGATACCGCAGCTCCTTCCGGTCTGCCAGCTCACAGATGGACTCATAGCATTCCCTCCGGCTTGCCAGTGTCCGGTAATAAATATGTCCGGCAAAGCCGCAGATATGGAACAGCATCTCATTATCCATTTCCCGGCACACAGGTTTGGAACTGCCTGCCGCCTTCAAAAACCGCTTCACCGCAGACAGCAGCAAAAAGCAGCTTTTCACTCCCTCCGGATGATACCGGCTGATCTGGCTGCCGCCTGCATCATTCTGCCAGTAATACAGATAGCTGCCCGGGATACAGGCGATTCTCCGGCAGAAGGTAAGATAGCGCACACAGAACCAGATATCCTCGTTGATGGAATACCCCTCTGGATATGCCAGATGATGCTGCCGGATCAGGGGCACGGAATACAGCTTATTGCTTTGGGTCCGCAGCATCAGATTCCGGTAAAGAGGAAGAAGCATTGCCTCGGAAAACTCATGAAGGGTTCCGCTCCAGCTTACGGCTCCGCTGTCAGATACCTTCCACCAGCTTCCGGTAAGAAGCTCCCTTTTTTCTCCATCCACAACCAGCAGATCCGAACGGGCTCCTTTTTCTGACTGCCGCTCCAGGCTGTGCACTTCCGGCGGCGCTCCATCTGCAAATACCCTCTGAAATCCGCAGACTGCCGCCTGAGCCTTCTCCTCCTGCACGGCTGTCAGCAGGTCCTGCACCATATGGGGATGAATGTAATCATCTCCATCGATCAGCAGCAGCCACTGTCCGGTCATCACAGCCATTCCTGCATTCCGGGCGCTGGCAACACCGCCGTTTTCCTTGTGGATCACCCGGATTCTGGCATCCGCTTCTGCCTCCCTCCGGCAAAGCGCCAGAGAGCCGTCCGTAGAGCCGTCATCTACCAGAATGATTTCCAGGTTTTCATAGCTTTGTCCCTGGATGGAACGAATACACCGTTCCAGATAATCCTGTAAATTGTAAACAGGGATAACAATTGAAACTAAATCCCGCTCTGCCATCTCCTTCTCCTTCGATCTTTTTTGTAATTGCAGTACCCTGCCGTCAGTGGACAAGGGCACACTCGCCCCAACCGCCGTCTTTTGGCGGCTGGCCGCGGTAACATCAGTGTGCACGGATGCTGTTATCACCACTTCCATTTCAGAATCCGGCTGCAAAACCAGATTTCCAGCCTTACTGCCAGGAAAAATGCCCGGACTGCCAGCTCTTCCAGCGGATTGATGTGCAGATACGTTTTATAATAATACATCGCACTTTGATTCCGCAGCTTCTGCCGCTGCCAAATATCCTGATAGGTCTTGGAAATACTCTGGGAATGGCGGTGCACATACCGGTCCGTCAGAAGCAGCGCCGTCCGGTACCCCCGGTCCAGCATCCGGCAGCCTAGGATCTGTTCCTCATTATACAGGAACACATTTTCATCATAGCCGCTGCACTCCATCATCTTTAAAGCATCCACCATCAGCATAGAGCCATGAACCGCATCCACATATACCGCCTTTTTCCCAGCAAAATATCCTTCTCCATATTCCAGAAGCGGCCGAAACAGCCTCCTGCACACCGGCCCGCTTCTGGCCAGATCTCCCCATAGTCCCAGGATCGGCCAGCCATTTGGCTGCGTCCCGTACACCGGATCCTCCATGGCAGCAGCCGCCACTCCCAGATCCGGGTGTGTTTCAAACAAACGAACCAGATGAGACACGGTCATATCGGAAAATTCCACGTCCGGGTTGGCGATCAGCACATAATCCATCTGCAGCACTTCATAAGAATAATAAATTCCCAGATTATTTCCGGCGCCATAGCCTCCATTCTGTTCCGCCGTCAGAACTACGATCCGCTCTGCATCCAGCTCCTTTGCCAGCGCCTTCAAGCGGTGCTGCGAATCATCGGCAGAACAATTATCTACCACCACCACAGCATTCAGGCTGCGGTACTGATAGATCCTCCGCACCAGCTTCTCTGTGGTGTCTGCATCATTATAATTTAATATCACACAACTGACTTTCTTTTCCCTGCCCATGAAATTCTCCTGATTGATTTCCTGCCGATTTATTTTTCCGAGGATTTCTTTTCCTCCGGTTCCGTCTGCTGCTCTCCTGCCGCTGCCGTCTGCCAAGTCTCTGCCTCTGTCTCCTGAGCTTCTGCCGCAGACTCCTGCCGCCTTCTGGCAGCCCGACTCTCCACTGCCTTCATCCCCAGCCGCCTGCTGATCACCCGTCTGGCTGGAGGGCAGACCCAGGTGAGATAATCCATCATATGGTACGCAAACAGATAGACCCTCTGCCTGATCCCTCCATCCTCCTTGGGCGTTCCGTTCCACGGAGTCAGAGAAAGATACTGCTCATAGGCTCTCCGGTAATGTCCCAGATTTCCTGCCTTCCAGGGCCGCTCATCTCCTGCATAGTGAAGGATTGCCGGATGCCGCTTGGCCCGGATAAACAGATCCTTATGAACCGCCCGATAGGCCGGAGATTGTCCCGCCAGATCCCGGTAATGGAAATACCGGTAATTGGTGAAAAAGTTATACCTTGGAGAAATGCTCCGGATCTGCCCCCGAAGGGCGCCATTTAAGGTGTCCTGGTCACAGGCAAAGGTCTTTCCTCCCATGGCCCCGTAAAATTCCACCAGACGGCGCTCTGCTTCCTCTTCCCGCCAGCGCTTCACATCGATCAGCAGCACACCGGAATTAAAGTATGGCTCCTCCGGTGCCAATCCAATGGATTTCTTTACCTGGGCGTAGATGGTGGGCTCCATCACCGCTCCCAGAAGCCGTCCTCCGAGATTCAGTTCCCACAGCCTTCTGAGAGATGCCAGCACTACCGTATCACAGTCCAGATAGAGAACCCGATCCACCTCCTGGGGCAGCACGGTTCCCACAAACAGCCGTCCCATAGCGCTGATATCAAACCCGCCGGTGTCCACCTGATAAGGAAATCTGGCCTTCAGATCCCCCATGGGAATGATGATCAGCTCCCGGTCAAAGTGATCTGCAATCACCTGCAGCCGCTGCCGGCTTTCCTCACTTAACTCCACGGCCAGCACAAACACCCGGATCCGCTCCATCACCTGATTGTGGTCAAACAGAGAATACATGGAAACTGCCAGGTGTCTGGCATAATTATCATTGGAAGCATAAACTACATTCATCTTCTCCTCCATTCCAGCACGGAGCTTCCTGCCTGCAAAAAGCTTCATGCGCCCACAAAATAACCTTATCCAAGCTCCGCCCTGGCCGCCTTCAGCGCAGACTCGATCACCTTATCCATATCGTAATATTTATACTCGCCTAATCGTCCGCCGAACAGAACCTGCTTCTCTTCTGCCGCCAGCTTTGCATACTTCTGATACAGCGCCTGGTTCTTCTCATCATTCACCGGATAGTAGGGCTCCATTCCCTCGCTCCAGGTCACCGGATACTCTCTGGTGATCACCGTCTTCGGCTGGGTGCCGAACTCAAAATGCTTGTGCTCGATCACTCTGGTGTAGGGCGTTTCCCGGTCTGTATAATTCACCACAGCCACACCCTGATGATTCTCCTCCTCCAGAAGCTCTGACTCAAACCTCAGGCTCCGGTACTCCAGCTTTCCAAACTGATAGCGGAAGTAAGCATCGATGGTTCCGGTATACACGATCCGTTCCCCAAGGCTGTCGTAGTATTCCTTCTTTTTCAGGTAATCCACGCCAGTCTCCACATCACAGCCCTCAAACAGCTTCTCAATGATCACATTGTAGCCGCCGATGGGAATTCCCTGATACAGATCATTAAAATAGTTGTTATCATACGTGTACCGCACAGGAAGCCGCTTGATGATAAAAGCAGGAAGCTCCTTACAATCCCGTCCCCATTGCTTTTCCGTATAGCCCTTTACCAGTTTCTGGTAAATATCCGTTCCCACCAGGCTGATGGCCTGCTCCTCCAGATTCTTAGGCTCCCCGGTAATGCCCCTTCTCTGCTCCTCGATCTTTGCCTTAGCCTGAGCCGGAGTGGAGACGCCCCACATTTTGCTGAAGGTATTCATATTAAAAGGCATATTGTACATCTCACCGTGATAATTGGCCACCGGGCTGTTGGTATAGCGGTTAAACTCTGCCAGACCATTTACAAAATCCCATACCTCCCGGCTGCTGGTGTGGAAGATGTGAGCACCATATTTGTGTACATGGATTCCCTCCACATCCTCACAGTAGATATTACCGCCCATATGGTTTCGCTTCTCCACCACCAGGCACTTTTTCCCGGCCTTTTTGGCAAGATAGGCGAACACGCCATTATATAAGCCGCCTCCAACTAAAATATAATCATACTTTTTCATTTTGATTTCTCCTCTTGATCGCTGCACATATGCATCTGTATCCAGATCCAGTTTCATAGTTAACAGTTACCACCTATTTTACTATACTTTTTCTCTTCTTTCAATGTGGAAAGGAACTGCAAGGCCTCCAATCCATGGGAAGAGTTCCTGTTCCCAGATTTCCTGGGGACAGGAACCAGGACGAAACAGAAGACTCCATAGAATGCCGAAAAGCAGCAGCCCCGCGCATCCCACAGGATGCCGGAAGCTGCTGCTCCATCTTTCCTTTACGGCAACAATTCAGGTCCTTACCGTTACTCTTTGTTCATTTTATCCCAGCCTGAGCGTCTGATCCGCCCTCAAATGCCTGTACCTTTGCGCAGAAGTCTGATGTCCTTAATAGAATAACCGGTTCACTGCGCTGAAGATACCGCGGATGGATGCTCTCGTAATGTTGGAGCTGATACCTACACCGTAGGTTGCCTTGCCAGTCTTAACATCCAGCACATGGATATAGGATGCTGCCTGTGCCCCAGAACCAGAGCTTAATGCATGCTCTGAATAATCCATTACGCGGATCTGAATGCCTAACTCATCCTCCAGACCTCTCTGTACCGCATCAATCGGTCCATTTCCAACGCCTTCAAAGTATTTCTCAATGCCATGATCGGTGTAAGTAACCTTGGCAAGGGTTGCAAACTCGCCGTTTCCGGTGTCTGCATCGGAGATCCGACACTTTCTGAAGTGCATCGGCTCTTTCTTGTCCAGATAATTCTTCTTGAACTCTGCCATGATCTGCTCCGGAGCAACCTCACCCTGCTGCTCGGAGATCTTCTGGATCACATCAGCAAATTCCTTGTGCATACCCTTCGGAAGCTTAAAGCCGTAGAAGGTATCCATAACGAAGGCTACGCCGCCCTTTCCGGACTGGCTGTTGATCCGAACGATCGGCTCGTACTGACGGCCGATATCGCTTGGGTCGATGGGAAGGTATGGAACCTCCCAGTACTGTCCCTTCCGCTCCTGAAGCGCATGCATGCCCTTGTTGATAGCATCCTGATGAGAACCGGAAAATGCGGTAAATACCAGCTTTCCGGCATATGGATGACGAGGATGGATCTCCATCTTCGTACAGCGCTCATAAACCTCTGCGATCTCTCTCACATTCTCCAGATTTAACTCCGGATTAATGCCCTGGGAGAACATATTGTAAGCAACCGTGGTAATATCCACATTACCGGTACGCTCTCCATTGCCAAATAAGGTTCCCTCCACACGGTCAGCACCGGCAAGCAGCGCCAGCTCAGTAGCTGCAATTCCGGTTCCTCTGTCATTATGAGGATGAACACTTAAGATGATGCTTTCCCGATTCTTAAAATGGGTGTGCATCCACTCGATCTGATCTGCGTATACATTAGGAGTATTCATCTCCACGGTAGACGGCAGATTTAAAATGATCTTCTTATCCTTGGTCGCTCCCCAGGTCTCCTGGACAGCGGTACAGATGTCAAGTGCAAAATCCAGCTCTGTCCCGGTAAAGCTCTCCGGAGAATACTCTAACAGGATCTCACCGTCAAAATCTGCTGCATACTTCTGCACCAGCTTGGTTCCGATAATCGCGATCTCCTTGATCTCCTCCATGTCCTTATGGAATACTACATCCCGCTGTAAGGTAGAGGTAGAATTATAAATATGTACAATTGCCTTCTTAATTCCCTTTAACGCCTCAAAGGTTCTCTTAATCAGATGCTCACGGCACTGAACCAGTACCTGAACCACAACATCATCCGGAATCAGCTTCCGGTCTACCAGCTGACGGAGAAAATCAAACTCAATCTGGGAAGCAGCCGGGAAACCAACCTCGATCTCCTTAAAGCCTAACTTAACCAGCAGGTTAAACATCTCAATCTTCTCTTCCACCACCATCGGCTCAACCAATGCCTGGTTGCCGTCGCGAAGGTCTACACTGCACCATACCGGCGCCTTCTCAATTTCCTTATTCGGCCAGGTTCTCTCCGGGAAATCCACTACGGGAACTCGTTTATATCTCTGATAATTTAACATGATCTCTTCCTCCATTATCTCCAAATAGTATGTAACTGCATCTTCTTCGTTGTCTTATTCTCATATTCTCTGGCTAGCCTATCTCAGGCTATGGAGTCGATAGATCACGCCGTAATGCTTAATAATGAACAACGTGGCCGTTACAGGTCTAACCCCATCTTTCATCACATTCCTTTGCTTCTAAATTCCGCTGCTGTACTGCCGCAGGGTTCTTTTATTATAGCATACCCCACTTTTCATGGCAATCATTTTTCGTTTCAATTCCGGCTATTCTCCCTTATAAATCCCAGCCACACGCTCCGCAATTGCCAGAAGTTCCTGTCGGACATGCTCTGGCTCAAGCACGGTAACCTGATCCCGGAATGTCAGCATCCAGTCAATCAAATTCTCCTCATCCGTATATTCTTTTTGAAACAGCAGCGTCCCATCCGGCTGTACCTCAAAGCAACGGGGACCATATTCTTCCACCAGGCGCCATCTCATCTCCGGCCGAAAAACGGCTTTCACCTGAATGGCACCTGGAAAGATTCTTTCACTGGACAGATCCGGCAGCGGAACCGTCCGAGCATCATATGGATCAGCGGATACCTTGAGACCATCTAAACGATTCAGTTTAAACATCCTGAAATCCTCTCGTTTGCGGCACCAGCCCCATACATACCAGCTGGCCCATTTAAAAATCAGATAATAAGGTTCTATCTCCCGGCTGCTTTCCCCCTTTGGCGAATAATATTGAAAGGAAATCAATCGTCTCTCCTCGATGGCGGTCTGTATCATTTCAATCTTAGGCGCCAGGGATTCCTTATACCAGGAGGAAAGATCGATCAAAATCGAGTCTCTGCCGCTTACAAAGGCAGACGAACCTTCCTTTATTTTCTCCATAAGCTGTCCATAATAATGGCTCCCGCTGACGCTGTCCAGGCTTCTCAGTCCTGCCAAAATCACCTGCATATCCTTCGAGGTCAGCAGTGTCCGGTCCATCCGGTACCCTTCCATGATGCAGATGCCGCCTCTGGCTCCCTGTGCTGTGCTGATGGGAATTCCTGCCCTGCACAAATCTTCGATATCCCGGTTAATGGTTCTTCGTGACACCTCAAACTTTTCCGCCAGCTCCGGCGCCGTAACCTTTTCCTTCTGCAATAACACAGAAAGGATACCAATCAGTCTGTCTATCTTCATATGATTGTTATTTTCACTCCGTTCTGGCCGGCGCAGAACCCACATTCGCCAGACCTTATGCATACTTATGTTTATTAGAATAACAAATCAAACACGACATCTATATGTCATGTTTATTTTATCACGTTTCTCTTAACGGAAAAAGGTCTGTTGGATCTTTTTCTGTAATGGTTCAGCACCTTGTTACTGTTCACGTGCGTTCACAGCAATCGGCAAAAATCTACTTCTTCATATGGCTTTCTACCGTCCTTGCAAACAGCGGATTCTCCATAAGCCACGGCATCTCCAAATCTCTGCAAACCTTCAAAACCACATTTCACAATTCAGTTTCTCCATCCATTAATATCGAATTCTTTACTGATGCATCGATCATCTGCACAAGCATTTCTCCAGCAGCAACTTTTTCGTTCCATTCTTTATATGAGTAAGCTTTATCCCAGGCAGGGTAAAACCACTTGACAGTTTCCATTTTTTTTAATCTGTCCATGCTTTTTATTGCTGCATCCCAGTCCACATAGATTGGAATGTCCCCCTTAACCGGTACACTGTCACCAATAAAAACACAATCGCCGATTCGGAAAGACATTTCATCTGCAGAATGCCCTGGAGTGCCAATTACCTCTACAATAAGATCGTTTTCCAGCTTAATCCTATCGCCATCCCAAAGAGCTTGATCCACTGGCACAGACTTCCCTGCGAGCTTGTAAAAATTAGGGATCGGACGCTCCCGAAACTGAATGTCAATATCCTCAATCCATCTTTTTTCTCCGGCACCTGCATATACCCTGCACCCAGACGTTTCCCTGAACCAAGCGGCTGTTCCAATATGATCCGGATGTGCATGAGTAAGAAAAATCCCCTTTATGTCAGAAATATCTCTTCCGATCTGTTTCAATTTTGCACTGACAATATCCTGGCATCCTGCAACTCCGGAATCAATCAGATAACAATGCTCGGCTTCGATCAGATATATAAACACATAACGTTTCATCTCACTTGTCACATTAAAATCAATTCTGATTTGATGAACCCTCATTCTCCTGCTCCTCCCTTACAATCAATGCTCTTGCGTCAACACTTTCTGTTCTCATCGCCATAATCTCCTGGTATTCCTTTGAAGCAAAGCACCTCTGCAGATGTTCATAATCCGGAAAATGTATGATAATTACTCTCTGGGGCGCACGCTTCTGTGAAAGTGATTCTATCTGTTCCGACCGGAGCAGATACATTCCGCCATAGCGCTCCACAATTGGTTTCACCTTCTCAATATAATCATCATATAGTCCACGCCCTTTTTCAAAATGATTTTTTCCCGCAGGAATATAGGTATCAACTAAAAAATAACACATGGTCGTCCTCCTCTCAATGCAAGTGTTTACTTGCATATCTATGAAAAATAAAAGCACATTATGTGCCTTTATATTCTTTGATCTTTTGCCCTAAACCAATTCCATGGATAAATACCTTCACGCTGTCCTCAATATACTGTTCCTTGCAGATTCCAAATAATTGTTTGCCAAAGGATGCATCCAGAAAGACAAATCCGAAATTCATGGACAAAAACTGAGCAGCAAGAACCTCTACATCCACCTCTTTCAGCTCTCCCTGAGACTGCAGCTTTAAAAAATAGTCCAATAGTACCTTTTTAAACGTCTGCGGAATCTTCATAATCCCTGGTGCCGTCTCCTCATATAGCTCTGGTGTACGCAGTCCGATTGATACCTTAACCATCTGAGGCGTCACCTTGCGCATATAGGTCTTTGCAAATGAAATCAGGTCCTGTTCTACATCACCACAAATCTGAAAATCCTGCTCCTGCAGACATGGATTCCATTCCGGAAGCTCCATAGCAGACAATATGATCTCCTTTTTTCCCTTAAATTTACGGAAAATAGTGCATTCATTGATTCCTGCTGCTTTCGCAATATCCTTTGTAGTGGTGGAGGAATATCCCTTCTCCATAACAAGATTCATCGCCGCATCAATAATTTTCATCTGTGTTTCATCATACATGAAGAGTACTCCTTATATGGTGCAAGTGTTCGCTTGCATTATATCAGGATTCCGTATTGTCGTCAAGATTCAAAAAATCTTGTTCTTTCGGCTATCCACGATAAAACCCCTTCCATTTCCCGCTCCGGTACCGGCTGACGAAAAACATAGCCCTTACCATCCAGTCTGCTGCCATGGCGATCCACACACCTGCCGCGCCCCACTTAAGGCCCACTGCCAGCACAAAGCTGAAGCCCAGACGGCAGATGATCATTGACAGAATGGAAACCACCATTGGAAACTTCACATCATTGGCCGCCCGAAGCACATTTGGCAATGTGAAGGAAGCCGGCCACAGCAGAATCGCGCAGCCATCGTGAATCAGCACCAGCACGGCCGCCAGACGAAGCGTTTCAGGCGAAAGCCCATACAATTTCATGGTAAGGGGCATGGTGATCAGAACAGCAAGGCAGCACAGGCCATTGATCAGATAGGTAATCTTCAGCATCTTCTTCGCATAATACTCTGCCTGATCAAAGTCTCTGGCTCCTACACATTGGCCGATCACCGTGATCATAGCCAGATTCATGGCCAATCCCGGGAGGACACCCATGGCATCCAGATTATTTGCAACTGCGTTAGCCGCAATCTGTACCGTTCCAAACATGGCGATCATGCTGACTACCAGCACACGTCCCAGCTGAAAGATGCTGTTCTCAATTCCGCTTGGAATTCCAATATGCAGGATCGTCCGGATCATACGATGATTCCAGGCCAGCTTTTCCGAACCAACGCAGATCTCCAGCTTTGGATTCCGCAGCCGGATAAACAGGATCACACAAGCGGTCATTCTTCCGATCAGGGATGCCAGCGCGGCACCTGCTACGCCCCAGTGAAACAGGAAGATAAAGCAGTAATCTCCGATCACATTGACCACATTCATAACAATGGAAACCTGCATGGAGATCCTGGAATTTCCCATAGAACGGAATAATGCAGCGCAGGAATTATATACAGCCAGGAAGGGATAGGACAGTGCGGAAATCACCAGATAAACCAGTGCATTGGTCATAACATCTGGTGCAATTCCGTGATAGATCACATTCAGAAGAGGACGGCGCAGCAGAATCGCCAGAGCCATCACCGCCAGGGCGATCAATGCCGTAATCAAAAGAAGCTGATCCGCCGCCTCACAGGCCTTCTTCCGGTTTCGCTGTCCCAGAAACTGGGAGGATACCACAGCGCCCCCGGTAGAAACGGCTGCAAATACATTGATGATCAGGTTGTTGATCATATCCACCAGGGACACGCCGGAGGTAGCCGCCTCTCCTGCACTGGAAACCATCATGGTATCCACCATTCCCACTGTTACCGCCAGGATCTGCTCTACGATCAGAGGTGCAATCAGCCGCCTAAGATCCTGGTTCGAAAAAAGGAGCTGACGCGGTTCCTTTTTTTCTGCTGTTGTCATCATACTCCGACCTTTCCGCAGATATCCTTCAGGCAGCACTGATCGCAATACGGCTTCGTTCTGGCGGTACAGACCTCTCTGCCGTGGTACACCAGACGATGGCAGAAATCACTGCCCTCTTCTGCCGGGATGATCTTCCACAGAGCCTTCTCCACCTTCTTCGGCTCCTTAATGCCGTCTACCAGTCCCATCCGGTTTACCAGACGGATGCAGTGGGTATCGGTCACGATGGCCGGCTTGCCGAATACATCTCCCATGATCAGGTTGGCGCTTTTGCGCCCTACTCCAGGCAGCTTTAACAGTTCATCAAAGGAATCCGGCACCTTTCCATCGTATTTCTCCTTTAATATCTTCATGCAGGCGCTGATATCCCGTGCCTTGCTGTGGCCTAAGCCGCAGGGCTTTACAATCTTCTCGATCTCCTCCACATCAGCTTCCGCCAGGGCGTCTACGCTGGGGAACTTCTGATATAATCCCTCCACCACCACATTCACTCTGGCATCGGTACACTGGGCTGCCAGGCGCACGCTGACTAACAGCTTCCAGGCTTCATTATAATCCAGGGTACAGCCGGCATCCGGGTATTCTTCCTTCAGGCGCTTGATAATCTCAAGAGCCAGTTCTTCTTTTTTCATTGGTTGGTTCACTCCTTATACAGTTATCAATGACTCATGATTACCCGATGATTATATCACACCTGTCTGTACAAGGGTACATGAAAATTACCGGAAGTTACCGCTCTGTCTTTGAAAGAGCAAACCGTATTTCCTTCCTTATTCCCATCTCCTCGATTGAAATTACGGCTTCTTCCTTCCCTACGTCCATCTGAACCCATGAGATCACCGATTCTTTATCATATGCCTCCATCACATGAAGGAATACCACCTGATCCTGTCGCTCCTTTGCTCTGCCTTCTGACGTTTCTGCTTCGCCTTGTCCTCTTCCGTTTCTCCTCTCAATGACCTGTGAAATTTCTTCAGCGGAAGGATTGTTCGGAACCTTCCCTACATACAAGCTTCCCTCCGGGAGGTAACTGTAAAGCTTCACCCCTACCTCTTCTACCTGAAAACAGCTGCATACCGTACATTCCGATTGCCTGAAAGCAGCATCTTCCTCCAACTTTGCGGCGGCTTTTTCACCTGTTTCTTCTATATAATAGATATCTTTCATATGCCGCAGCGGCTTCTTCTGGCTGAGCCTTTGTCCCAGAGGCTTCATCATCCGTTTTCCAGAGCTGTCACTGCAGCCTGCAAATTCTCCTCCGATATGCATTCCCCAGTCGATGGTCTGATCCTCTGCGCCCTCAACAATAAAACATTCTGCAAAGTAATGTTCTGTCCAGGCCAGCTTTCTGGTCATGGTAATTCCCTGATAAAGACTCTCATCCCAGTCCGGAATGGTAAAGATCGGCGGCATCTCATATTCCTGTTTCCAATCCATGACTGCCTCTGCATAGATCACTCCATCGATCTCTTCAAACCGGGTCAAACAGGCTTTTCCCGGGGGATGATTTCTCTCTCCTATGGTTACTGTATTGTGGGCGCCGCTGTTTTTATAATAATCAAAATGAAGTACCGCCCCATATCCAGTGGTTCCCAGATCTGCTGCAATCCGCCTGCCATAGGCCAGGAAGGACAGCCCCAGGCGGTCATAGTGATCATGTTCCCCGCCGAATTCATCATGCTTAAACAGAAGATACCGGTCATCCCTCCCTCTTAAACTTGTAATGCCGGCCTGCCCGATGGGGGGATGACTGTTTGCTTCGTTCCATCCTGCTCCTTTTCCGGTATCCTTTTTCTCCGGCAGTCTCTCCGCTCCCCAGAAAAAGCTTTCCAGACTTCCTCTGGCCTTATCCTGATACATCCGCCTCAGAATTTCCAACAGTTCCTCATCCTTTGTCTCACGATAAGCGAATTCATACAATCCTGCCTTACCTTTCAGGCTTCCATGTCCGCTGTAGGTGTCATTGATCATGGGGAAGTTAAAATCCGGCTGGGCGCAGACTGCTGCCGCCTTCAGCATCCTGCGGTAAAGTGGATGATGGATATGGCTGTGCTTCGTATGAACTGCAAACCGTTCATACTGGAAAAACCCCTCCAGAGCGTAGAAATGATAGCCAAAGGTTCCCTCAAACCACATCCCGCTGTCTCTCACCCCATGCTCCAACTGGTATAAAAGCCCGTAATCCTCATATATTGCATACTGAATCCAATCCTCCCGATTCAGAATCAAGGCCGCCATTCCTACTGCTGCACTGATAATCAGTTCGTGGTTATGCCGCTGCCGGTGCCTTCTCGGCATTAAAAATTCTGCCGCAGGCTGCAGCAGATCTTCTTTTATATTCTTTTTCTGCATCTCGTCCATGGCCGGTTCCAGCAGATCGTAAGCCATCGCCGTATTCCGGGTAAAATTAGCATCGTCCAGCGTCTGAGCCCCCACCTTTCCCGGTCCATTATACGGAATTGATCCATGCACCTCATATCCCCGGTAATAATCCGCATACGCCGACAAGATCTCGATCCCCTTTCGGGCGTACCTCATATCCTGCGTCAGCAGAAACAGCAGCCCCAGATGATAAGCACCGGTGTAATTATTTCCATTTATGATTCTCCACCAGGCGCTGTCATAAGGATCCCCGGTGAACACCTTTTTGCATTGCGGGCAGCTATGATGATGCCGGTCATGACGGTTAAAGGTCAGAGGCACCGAACAATCGGGGCAGAAATAATACATATACCAGTTAGCAATTCCTGTATGGGGAACCAGCACCGGCTCCTGAAGAATCTCCTTTGTAAGGCGTGTCAGTTCCTTCAGAATATCCGGAACCTGTGCTGCCCGTTTCCGCAAACTTTCCGTTTCCCTCTCTGTAAATTGAAACATACGCTTCCTCCATCTGCAATGAGCTGCCACCCTGCACGATATCTGCCGATATCTGCCTGATGACAGCTCATCTGCTATCCTGCGGCAGCCCTTTGGGCGCCTTTACAATTACATAAATGCTTCTGCCGTGTCAGCCCTCTACGCTGTCATTTTATCCGCCGCCGCACAGCTTAACAGCGCCTTGATGTATCCGATGGAATATGCATAAGAAGAATTCTTCCCTCCGCAGGATGCCACATACTCCGGTACATGATCCACTGTCATCAGTCCATCATATCCGCAGTCCACAAACTGCTTCATCACCTGATACATATCCATGTAGCCGTCTTCGATCAAGGTTTCCTCGAAGCAAGGCACGCATCCGCTTACATTCCGGAAATGAACACAGAATACCTTTTTATTTTCTACAAAGTACTTAATATCCTCCAGAAGGTTTCCAAACGTCGCCCCGCCTTCCAGCCAGCAGCCTACGCACAGCTTCATTCCTAGATAAGGGCTTTCCTTTGCCATGGCAAATGCCTTCTTATAATCCTCAGCCGAGGTGATCAGATTGCTGATTCCTCTTAAGGATGGTACCGGCGGGTCATTTGGATGAAGAGCGATCTTCATGCCGATCTCCTGACATACCGGCAGGGTATTGTCCAGGAAATACTGGAAGTTTTCCCACATCTCATCCTTGGAGTAAAATCTTCCATGGCTGTAAGGCAGGGTTTCCAGCTGCTTTACATCTACCAGTCTGGCAACTGCATCCCTTGTGTGATTCCCAACCGCATATTTCGTGGTCAAAACTCCGTTTGGCTCCCAGGTCATGTAGGTGATAGGAATTCCGGCTTTTGCCAGGATGCGGCTGAAATCATTAAACTTCTGGATTCCTTCATCCCGTCCCGGCAATCCTAAATGGATCGCCGGATTCTTATAGATGGTACGGTTTCCGCCGTCGGTGGGAACCAGGCCATGCTTCCTTAAACGGTCTACAAAGCTCATAACGGAATCATAATCGGTATGCTGGTCACGGAACATTACATATACATACCTGATTCCCATTTGTTTTAAAAACAGCAGCTGATCATCTGTATAATCCGAAAATACCTGCTGCTGAATCCGGATCTTCGATTCTGTCATCATATTCTCCTGTCTCCTTACTGTGAAAATCCTGCCGCCGAATAGGCGGCATGCGGTTTTACTTTGTAAATGCTACGGATTCTGGTGTCCACTCCTCTAATGCACACTCATAGATTCCGGAATCCTGAACGTTTGGCTGTGCAAAGGACTCATAGTAAACGATGCTTAATGGAGTCAGCATTACATAATCCTGAACCAGTGCCTTTGCTGCTTCCTGAAGATTTTCCTTCTTCTCATCCAGTGTCTTTGCGGAACGAGCTGCAAATAACGGCTCCTCAAACTCTGCCGGGCGCAGCATGATTCCGTGATTCTTGATGCCCTCGGAGGAATACAGACGAATGTAGTTTGCGGTGTAATCCATCTGGCTTGCTCCTCTGTTTGCGATAAAGCCGTCAATGTCATCTTCCTTCTGAATCGCAGCCAGTGCTGAGCTGTCCATAATCTCTACTTCCGCCTTGATGTTTAACAGTGCCAGACATGCCTGGAATGCTGTTGCCGTATCGTTATTTGCGCTGGTGGTGTAGATGGTGGTTTCAAATCCATCCGGATAGCCTGCCTCTGCCAGCATCTGCTTGCCTAACTCTACATTGAACTCATAAAACTCTGCTTCCGGATTATATGCCCAGGAATCCTTGGTACAGAATAATGGGGTTGCCTCTCCTAATCCGCCGGATAAGGTTTTTGCTACATTCTCCCAGTCGATGCAGTGCATGATCGCCTGACGAACCTTTAAGTCACCCATAGGATGAGCTGTACTCTTGCTGTTCCAGATGATATGCTTGATATCTGCCACGTTTGCATTTCTCTGTCCGATGCTCTCAAAACCGGCAGCCTGGATGGTCTGAATGATCTGGCTGTTTTCAAACTTCATGGCAATATCTACTTCCTTATTTAAAAGAGCAGATACACGAGTATTGACATCGGTGATCACATCGATTTCCAGCTCGTCGATATACGGCTGGCCTTCGATTCGGTAATCCTCATTCTTCACATAAGTAACCTTGTTATCTGCCACATAGTTTTCCAGCTTAAATGGGCCGGTGCCTACGGCATTGATGCTGCACCATTCCTTGCCATTCTTCTCATAAGCCTCTTTGGAGCAGATAAAGATCAGTCCGATTACATTTTCCCAGTTATTTGCCCAGGTGTCGTACTGGATCTGTACGGTCAGGTCATCTACTACGGTTACCTCCTTGGGGCTGCCGATCTCGGAAGCCTTGCCGTTTTCCATGTACTGTTCAATATTCCATGCCACTGCCTCTGCATCACAGACAGAGCCATCGTGGAACTTCACGCCATCTCTCAGCTTAATGGTAAAGGTCAGATCATCCGGGTCTGTCTCGAAGCTTTCTGCCAGCCATGGATGCATATTGCCCTCCGAATCCAGTCTGCCTAACTGCTCCAGAACAGGCAATGCCGCAAAGTAATCTCCTGTTGAGGTGGACGCCGGCATAAAGAAGGTCTTCTGGGAATTTGCTGTTGCAATTACCAGCCTTCCGCCGCTTGTCTTTTCCCCGGCAGCAGCCGTGCTTTCTGCTGTGCCTGCCGGCTGTCCGCCGCCTGCTGCTGTGGTTTCTGCATTCTTATTTCCGCCGCATCCGGCCAGAGTGCCGATGGTCATTGCCATTGCCAATACCAGTGCTAATGCCTTTCCTGCCTTTTTCATATAAAATTTCCTCCTTCTCTGTTAAAACCCCATTTTTTGTATTTTTCCCACTTTTTATTATTTTCTTTTCCTAATTGCGGCTTGGGCCAGCCAATAACACAGCTTTGTCTGCTTATTAATACAGAAAACATGCTACCTGATGGCCGCCTCCCACATCTTTCAGCTGCGGAACCTCTCTCTTGCATCGTTCTGTAGCGTGGTCGCACCGGTCATGGAAGGGACAGCCGGAGGGACGCTTTGTCAGACTTGGAACCTCGCCGCGGATCGGAACCCGGTCTCTGGATGCCTCCACCACCGGATCTGCCACCGGAACGGCTGCCAGAAGTGCCTTCGTATATGGGTGAAGGGTATTCTCGTACAGCTCATCACATTCCGCGATCTCCACCACGCGCCCCAGATACATGACCAGAATCCGGTCGCTGATGTGCTTTACCACTGCCAGGTCATGAGCAATAAACAGGTAGGTCAGCCCCAGCTTGGCCTGCAGTTCTTCCAGAAGGTTGATCACCTGAGCCTGGATGGATACGTCCAGTGCAGAGATAGGCTCATCACAGATGATCATATCCGGGTTGGAGGACAGCGCTCTGGCGATACCGATCCTCTGGCGCTGACCGCCTGAAAATTCATGGGGCACCCTGTTTTTCAGCGCCGGATCCAGACCTACGATCCGGAACAGCTCATCCACTCTCGCATCATACTCTTCCTTCGTTTTCACCAGATGATGAAGCTTTAAGGATTCTCCTACCACCGATTCTGCCGTCTGCCTTGGATCCAGGGAAGAAAACGGATCCTGGAAGATCATGGAAATTTTGGGGCGGTATGGCTTTAACTGCTTATCATTAAACGTTGCAATATCGGTTCCGTTGAAAATAATTTCGCCTTCCTCCGGCTGGTATACCCGCATGATACATCTTGCCAGAGTGGTCTTTCCGCAGCCGCTCTCGCCTACGATTCCCAGGGTCTCGCCTTTTCTGGCCTGGAAGGTGATCTCCTCGATTGCCTTCACCTCGCCAACCTTTTTCCGCATAATACCCTTATAAACCGGGAAGTACTTTCTTACATTCCGCACATCCAGACAGCTTTCTTCACTCACCACTGCCTGAGGCGCTTCCTTGATCTTTTTCGCCGCGATCTCCTTCGCCTTGGCTGCTTTCTCCTCCTCGGTCAACAGACAGGCGGAGAAATGTCCGGGAGAAAGCTCCTTTAATGCCGGCTTTTTGCACTGCTTACATTTATCCATCCGATACTCGCACCGGTCATAGAAGGGACAGTAATCCGGGCGGGTTGCCGGGTTGGGCGGAAGCCCTTCAATGGGAATCAGAATTCTATCCTTGGGATCGTCCAGTCTGGGGATGGCCCGCAGCAGAGCTCTTGTATAAGGATGCTCCGAATCTGCAAACAGCTCATTGGTATTGGTGGTCTCCACCACGCTTCCGGAATACATAACATAGATCCGCTCTGCGAATCTGGCCACAATGCCCAGATTATGAGTTACGATAATAACTGCCGTGTTGGTCTTTTTTGCAATGTCACGGATCATCTCCAGAAGCTGTGCCTGAGTGGTTACATCCAGCGCGGTGGTGGCCTCGTCGGCTACCAGAATATCCGGCTCTGAGGACAATGCCATGGCGATCATGATTCTCTGCCGCATGCCGCCGGAGAACTGCTGGGGATAGTAGTGATACCGCTGCTCTGCATCTGGAATATTTACCATCTTTAACATCTTGATGGTACGCTCCTTGGCCTCCTCCTTGGAAAGCTTTAAATGAAGCATGATGTTTTCCTGAATCTGGTATCCGATGGTCAGCACCGGATTTAAAGAGGTCATAGGCTCCTGGAAGATCATGCTGATCTTGCCGCCCCGCATCTGCCGCATTTCCTCGCTCTGGGGCCCATACTCCAGCATGTTTTTATCATTGCCGTCTAAGTACACCTCCCCGCCGGTGATCTTACCTGGAGAACTGATCAGCTGCAGGGTACTCATCATGGTTACAGACTTTCCGCTTCCGGACTCACCTACGATACCGATGATCTCGCCCCGGTCCAGGTACATAGACACGCCGTCTACCGCCCGGACCATCTTTCCGTCTGTCTTGAAGCAGGTCTGGATATTTTTGATTTCTAATAAATGTTTTCCGCTCATCTTTTCCTCCTACAATTCTCCGCGAAGCCGTGGATCTAATGCATCTCTCACGCCGTCGCCCAGCATGTTCAGGCTGATTACCAGGGCCGCCACACAGATACCAGGTGTCAGGGCAAAGACCGGATTCTGAAGCAGGAACATCCGTCCCTCACTTACCATGCTGCCCCAGGATGCGGTGGGAGCGCTGATTCCAAGTCCCAGGAAGCTTAATCCGGCCTCCGAAAGGATGGTGGAACCAACCTGCTGCGTCATCATAACAATAATCGGTGAAATACTATTGGGAAGAATATGTTTAAACATTAACTGGAAATTGGAATTTCCCTGAAGCTTTCCAGCCATAATATAATCTGCCTGTTTGATGGATAACACCTGGCCGCGCATCATTCTCACGTATCCGGTCATGGATGAAATACCAAGGATAATGGCCAGGTTCCGGATGCCGCTGCCGAATACTGCGGTCAGCGCCATTGCCAGCACCACCTGGGGAATCGCACGGATAGCTTCTGTCATACGGTAGATCACGTCATCTACAATTCCTCCGAAATAACCGGCTACCATTCCGAAGAAGGTACCGATGATACAGGAAATACAGACTGCCAGCACGCCGATGATCAGGCTGACTCTGGTTCCGTAGATGATCCGGCTGAGCACGTCGCGGCCGTAGGAATCGGTTCCTAAAAGGTGCTGTGCCGATGGCTGTGACAGATACGCTGCGAAATCAGCGTAATTAGGGTCATAGGGGGCAATCAGCGGGGCCAGAATCGCTGCCAGGATAAAAACTGCTACCACTACACTTGCTCCGATTACGATTTTTCTGCTGTATAATGTACGAATAAATTTCTTAAACTTTGTCTTGTCCATCGTCCCGCCTCCTATTCAAACCGGATTCTTGGGTCAACTACCGCATACAGGATATCGGTAATCAGGTTAATGGTACATGCTACTAATGCGGTGACCAGTACACAGGCCTGCACCACCGGAATATCTCTGGAGGTGATCGCCTTTACGAAGAGGGAACCCATTCCCGGGATGGAGAATACCGATTCCACAAACATGGAGCCGCCAAGCATGGTTCCCAGCCTCATTCCCAGGATAGTGATAACGGGAATCAAACCATTTTTTAATGCATGAACGAAGATAACCTTCCGCTCCTTTAAGCCTTTGGAACGGGCCGTTCTCACGTAATCCTGACGGATGACCTCCAGCATACTGGAACGGGTCTGTCTGGTGATGCTGGCCACACCGGTCAGGGATAAGCAGAACAGCGGAAGAATCAGCTGCCGGATGCCGGTACTGAAGTCATCCCACAGCCAGGTAAATCCGTAGGAGGGAAGCCATCCTAACTTCATGGCGAATACATACATTACCAGAAGTCCTACCCAGAACTGAGGGAGACAGGCGGTTAAGTTTGCCAGGAAGGTAACCACCGTGTCAATTTTCTTTCCCCGGAATACTGCACTGATCACTCCGAAGAAAATTCCCAGGGGAATGCTGATGAAAAATGCGGTAAAGGATAAAAATAAGGTGATTGGAATCCGCTCACTTAAAACCTCCATGGTTGCCTTGTGGAACTGGGTGGACTGACCGAAGTCGCCGTGAAGCGCGCTGACCAGCCAGTCAAAATACCGCACCATCACCGGCTTATCCAACCCTAATTCCAGGTATACTCTCTGATATTCCTCTGTTGATACTTCTTCACCTAACATGGCATAAACCGGATCGCCCGGAATCATAGAAACCAGCAAAAAGATGAAGATGGAGATGATGACCAGTATCACGGCCATCTGTCCGGTTCGTTTTAACACATAAGATCCCATATTGTTCTGCTCCTTTTCCTGTGATATAATTGGTTTGCCGGAACGATGTCACCTTTGTTCGCCATGCGTTACTGTTCACGTGCGTTCACAGCAACGGGCAAAAATCCATGAAAATCGCCTACGGCGATGGGATTTTTGCTTTCTGGCCTAGCTTATCATACGGTCAGCGCAGCAAGTGCGCAGACCTACCTGAACAGTAACCGCCATGCCCGACTTTGTCGCGTTTTGTACGTTTTCCGCTTGCGTTTTGTACAACTCTTATGGGAAAATAATAGCATACCAAGGTATTTTGCACAAATATTTAATATTGATGAAAATCATCACATTATCTTATGAACCATCATCGTAAAAACTTATGAACAGGAACAGGTAACCTTATGAACACCAAACATCTTTTATATTTTCTGGAAATCGCAAAGCAGAAAAACATGAACAAGGCTGCTGATACTCTTTTCGTATCTCAGTCGTCTCTAAGTCAATACCTGTCCCGCCTGGAGCAGGAGATGGGGACTCTTTTGTTCTACCGGCAGAAGGGCAATCTGACCCTGACTCCCGCCGGACAGATCTATCAGGATTATGCCCAGCAGATTCTGAAGCTGGAAGAAGAGATGATCCAGAAGATCAGCGGGATTTCCTCCTCCGCCCACATCCGGGTGGGCGTGAATTCCATCTGGGGCAATCTGCTGGTGACCTCCATCACCTCCCAGTTTCACTTAAAATACCCGGATACCACCATTGAGATGTTTGATGAAAATCACAAGCTTTTAAAAAAATATATTACAGACGGAGGAATCGATATTGCGGTGCTGGCCACAGATACGCTGGATTACCTGCCGGGATATACCAAGGTACTGCGGCTGGAGGAGATCGTGTTTGCCGTCTCCAACCAGAATCCCTATATCCAGGCACACCCTGATCTTTCCACACAGATGACCTTCCAGGAACTGATCCAGCATTTCGGCGGAGAGAACTTCATCCTGAACAAGGCAAATTCCAGCTTTCGCCCTCTGATCAACAGCACGTTCGCTGCCCACGACTTTCACCCTACCGTGATCTGCGAGGTAAGCAATATGACTACCGTCCGGAACATGATCAGCCACAACATCGGCGTTGCCTTTATTCCGGAATCCATTATGGATCACTCCCTGGACATCACCTACTTTTCCATCCGGCCTAAGCTGACCAGGATTAACGGCCTGGCCTGCCGGAGCACACTGGGATTTACGGAGGAGGAGCAGCATTTTATCGACCTGGTGGAACAGCATCCCCTGTTCCATCCAAAGGCAGAATAATTTTCGGCCAGCCCCAATTCCCCGGGCTGGCTTTTTATATGTGAATCATGATCGTGTCTTTTTTGTTATTTTTTTAACGGATTATATAAATAAAGAAATGTCACTCAATTTCAAAATTTTGTTTTAATTTTCTTAAATCTACACTTGAAATTTAGAAAAAGGTGTTGTAATATAGGCCTCAACAAATTTCAGAACCAATTCAACCCAAGCAAAGAAAAAAATGGAGTGCAAAATCATGTTAAAATTCGAGAAATCTTATCAGATCCAACCCCAGTTTCATGACCAGGATTGGGTGATCGCAAAGGCAGAAAAAGCCCTTACCGCTCCCATTCCTCACATCACCGATATCGTCTCGGAGCGCAGCGCCGGAGGCCCTCATGACTACTATTCCAACGGTGATTACTGGTGGCCGAATCCAGATACGCCGGATGGACTTCCCTACATCCAGAGGGACGGCGAGAGCAACCCAGATAACTTTAACGGACATCGGATGATGCTGCGTACCATGCGGACCAATCTGGTTCATTTAGCCAGTGCTTATCAGCTTACCGGCGATGAAAAATACGCAGCCCGCGGTACTAAAATGCTGCAGGAATTCTTCCTGGATGAAGCCACAAAAATGAATCCCCATCTGTCCTATGCCCAGGCCCTTCCCGGCATCTGCGACGGCCGCGGAATCGGCATTATCGACACCCTCCACCTGTGTGATGTGCCTTTTGCCATCGAGGTATTAAAGGACTCTGAGTCCATGACAGAGCCGGTCTACAAGGGCCTGAAAAAATGGTTCGCCCAGTATCTGGGATGGATGCTGACCGATGAAAACGGCATCGCAGAGATGAACACTACCAACAACCACAGTGTCTGCTTCTTCGTGCAGGCCGCTGTTTTCGCCCTCTTTACAGACAATGAACGGATCGCAGATTTCTGCCGGGAGCACTATAAGAATGTGCTGATGAAGCAGATGGCTCCGGACGGCTCCTTCCCACGGGAATTAGGCCGCACAAAACCTTATAATTACTCCATTTTTGTGGTGGATAACATGGTTTCTCTCTGCCAGGTTCTGTCGAAACCAGGAGATGATCTGTGGGAATATACCACACCGGACGGCAGGGGTATTCAGAAAGGACTGGAATTCATCACCCCATATGTGCTGGATAAAGCCTCCTGGCCCTATCCCAAGGATGTGATGCATTTTGATGCCTTTCCAGCCCGCGCTTCCTTCATGATGTTCGCCGGATGCCGGCTGGGAATGCAGCCATTATTAGACCTGTATGAACGCCTTCCTCAGGAGTCAGCAGACGAAGAAGCACAGAGAAATGTGGCGGTAAGAGTGCCGATTTTATGGATGTAATGGAATGACTTAAGCAAATGAAAATGGTTCCAGAATAGAAAGAAGTGTGATTTTATGGACCTAAAAAATCTGCGTACTTTTCAGGCTATTGTAGACCAGGGAAGCTACCAAAAGGCTGCTTCCTTTTTAGGATACACCCAGTCCACCGTCACGATTCAGATCCAGCAGCTGGAGGAAGAACTGGGCGTCCCCTTATTCCAGCGGGTCGGCCGCAGAATGGTGCTTACCCAGATCGGGGAGCAGGCGCTGATACAGGTCAGAGAGCTCCTTCTCGCAGCAGACCGGCTGAGAGAAGTCGGGCAGGCCGGGCAGGCACTAAGCGGCACCCTTCGGGTCGATATCGTGGAAACGCTGTTATGCTATCAGATGCAACCGGTTATCCAGGCATTCCGGGAACAGGCGCCTCAGGTCCGGCTTATCATCCACAATACCACCTGTCAAAAGGTGTCGGAAAGCTTAAAAGAAGGCGCCTGTGATCTGGGCGTCTGCTATGTGATGGACTGGAACCAGGAGCTTCTTCAGATAGAACCCTTAGACAGCAGCCCGGAAGTCATCCTGGTAGCCGCTCCTGATTTTGCTTATCCAGATTTCGTCACGCCTCACCAGATCAAGCCGGTATCCCTGATCATTGATGAACCAGACAGCCTTTTCCGCCGCCGTCTGGAGGAATATCTGCAAGAGCAGGATATTACCCTGGATGAAACCATCGAGCTATGGAGCACAGAGACCATTAAACGCTGTGTTATGTCTAATTTAGGCTTCTCCTTCCTGCCTCGCTTTGTGGTGGAAAAGGAACTGGCAGACGGCAGCCTGGTGGAACTGAAGGCTCCCATCTCCGGTATCCGCAATCCGGTCCTGTGCGTCCGCCATAAAAAACGCTGGGTGACTCCGGCAATGGAACTATTTATGAAACTGCTTCGAGAACTGCTTCCCGTTGAACAACATTTTCCATAATAGAACCAGGCTGCAGAACCGCTGAAATGCAGGCATAGCAGGATCAAGCTCAATGAGGCCACACCAAACTGACCGCACATAAAGCCAGAGAAGCCGCCATCACCATATCCACACCGCGCCGATGATCTGCAAACAGCTTCTGCAAGGATGCTCCCGCAAACAGCCACACCAGATTGGCCACCGGCCCGGTAAAGGGAAGGAACAGCCCCACCGCCAGCAGCCCCCACAGAGAATCGGTATACGGCAGGACAAAAGAAGCCAGTGCCGTCATGCAGAATACCATGATCTTCACATTAGTAAGCTGCACGAAAAGTCCGGTTCGAAAGCATGGGCGGGAAACGTCCTGATCTGCTTTTACTGCATCTGCATGAAGCATATGCCAGGCCATCCACAGGATATACGCTGCTCCGATCCAGGAAAGGATCCCAACATACTGGTTCAGTACCGTTCCCAGACAGTATGTAAGCAGAACTGATCCCATAGACACAGTAAAAAATCCGGTAAACAATCCCCGCCACTGACGAAGTGCCGGCCCTCTGCCGTACCGCAGCGCTGCGGACAGGGAGCAGAGATTCGCCGGCCCCGGTGTGATCCCTGCAATATAGCAGTACATCAGAAATGAAGGAATCATAGAATTTGGCATAACTGGCACCATCCTTTTATCTTTTTTGATGGTGCTATTATAGCAAAGAACAATTCATTTGAAAATTAAAAGGTTTTGAAGTATTATATTGACATTTTAAATGTTTTTACAGATGGTACACGGCATCATAAGCTGATCTCCACACTGTCCCGGATACCTCGTTTCGTATACAGAATCACCATGTCCTCCGCCTCCAGTACCAGCGAACCGTTAGGAATAATGATCCTGCCCATTCGCCTCACCATCACGATCAAGGTCTGACGGGAAATATCCAGATCTTTGATCGCTTTTCCGATCCACGGGTGACGCTCATGCAGAACAAGTTCTTTCAATTTGATGCCGATCTCATCTCGATACCCTTCTGCTCCAAGCACCAGCTTATCCCCTGCCATCAAAACCGTATCGCCTCTGGGCACGATTGTCTGGTTATTCCGACTGATGACCGCCAGGATCAATCCCGGCGGCAGAGAGATGGCTTCTACGGGAAGGTTTTCCCAGGGATTTCCTTCCTGGATCTTCAATGTGATAAAACGAATATCGGATTCCTCCGTGTAGGTTGAAAGGGTCTTCAGCTTCGTATACTGCTCCACAAAGCCTGCCGATATAATACCGGTAGGGATTGCTACCGTACCTACCCCTAAAAAAGCAATAAAGATTCCCACGATCCTTCCTGCCGAGGTAACCGGATAGATATCTCCATACCCTACCGTAAGAAGGGTAGACATGGACCACCAGATTCCGGAAAAAGCATTCTGGAACTTATCCGGCTGTACGTCATGCTCCAGGCTGTACATGCACAGGGAGGAGGCGATCATCAAGATCAGGATAATGCAGACGGATGAAAAGATCTGATCCCGCTTCTCCTGCAGGATGTCTGTGATCACATTAAACGCATCGTAATACGTATTGATGCGGAACAACCGGAAGATCCTGGCCACCCGGAACATACGGAATGCCACGATCCCCATTGGGAAAAAGATAGGCAGAAAATAGGGCAGAAAGGTCAGCATATCGATCACGCCGTAAAAGGAACCCATAAAGGCAAGCTTCGCCCGCAGCGGAGATTTCTTCGGATACAGATACTCTGCCGTCCACACTCTGAGCCCATATTCGATCCCAAAGATCACCATGGTAATCCAGTCAATGGTAGTCAGCAGCCCCATAAACGGCGCTGCCACATCAAAGGTTTCCATCAACGTCACAAACAGATTCACCAGGATCACAAGTGCAATAAAAAAGTCAAATGCAATACTGAGCGTGTCCTGATCCTTTCCGATCTGGATAATCTCAAAGGTCCGGCGCTTGATTACCTCCATATTCATTTCCCCCATCCCCGCTTTCCCTTATCTGCCTTCAGATACGGGAATATTCTCTGCTCATTTGTAACTGTTCAGTATCCTGGCAGTTACGTTAATTTTACTATATTTGCCGCCAGAATTCATCCAGCTTTCATGGCGGGAGCCGTTAATTTCCTGTTAATTTTTCGCTAAGCTGCTGTTAATTTACAGAAAGCAGGGCGGAGGAAACGGGTCTGAACCATATGGAAAGAGAAAGCCTTATCGTCCCAAGCGCCAATGGCAGGGAACAATAAGGCTTTCCTTCTCCGTTATTTTTTAAGCTTCTTCAAGCTTCTTTTTTCGTCAATCAGCTTACTTCACCAGATATCCGCCGTCAACCGGAATAGTGGCGCCGTTCAGATAATCGGATGCTGCAGATGCCAGGAACAGAACCGGCCCTTTCAGATCGTCCGGAGTTCCCCAGCGGCCGGCCGGGATACGAACGGTACACTCATCTTTTCTTGCCTGGGTCATGTTTGCACACATTTCCGTATCCATGTAGCCTGGGCAGATGCAGTTGATATTGATGTTGCGGCCGGCGCAGTCTACTGCCAGGCTCTTGGTCAGCTGAGATACAGCGCCCTTAGATGCGGTGTAGGCCGGAACGGTGGTGCCGCCGAACCAGGTTACCATAGAACCGATGGTGATGATCTTGCCGCCGGTTGGCTGCTTTAACATTACCTGCAGGGATTTCTGGATCATCTGGAATACAGCATTCAGGTTGATATTCAGCACCAGATCCCACTCCTCCATTGGGAACTCCTCCGGAAGATGTCTTCTCTGGATTCCGGCTGCCGGAACCAGTACATCTAACTGTCCGCCTAACGCATCCATAGCCTCCTGGAAGATCCGGTCGATGTCTGCACGGTCTGCCAGATTGCCCACAACTCCATGAGCCTTATAGCCCATTTCACAGTACTCTGTTACTACCTTCTGCAGCTTCTCTGCCTGAACGTCTACCAGAACTACCTCTGCTCCATTCTCCAGAAGGCCCTCTGCCATACCTCTGGATAATCCCTGAGCGCCTCCGGTTACGATACACTTCTTTCCTGCTACACTAAACTTCTCTCTTCCGTCAAATGCCATCTTCTTTTCCTCCTGTTTTTATTATTTTTTAATTACAAACCATTTATTGATCCGCTGGCCTGCAGCCGCCAAAGAAAGCGCCGCAGGCCGGAATTTTTTTTAATCTTACAGCAGAAATGTACTGATTCCCGGAATCAAAACTACTGCAAAAAATACAATCAGATATCCGATAAAGAATGGGATCTCGCCTTTTACGATCTCGCCCATCTTCAGCTTTGACACGCTGGCTGCGGAGAAGATATTAACAGCAACCGGCGGGGTCATGGTACCTACTACGTTAGAAATACATACGATCATACCAAAATGAATTGCATTAATTCCCAGAGAGCTGGCAATCGGCCAAAGCACCGGAACCAGAAGCACTGCCGTTGCAATACCTTCCAGGAAGGTACCAAATGCCAGCAGGATCAGGGCAATAATCAGGCAGAACATGGTGGGGTTCAAGTTCATGCCGATAATAGCATTCACTAAGCTGTCAGAGATACCGGAGAAGGTGAACAGCCAGGAAAATGCAGTGGAGGTTGCCACGATAAAGAGTACCATAGCAGAGCCCTTTGCAGAATCCAGGATGATCGGAACCAGGTCCTTTACTGTCAGCTCCTTATAGATGAACATTCCGGCAATCAGCGCCCACACAACTGCTACAGAAGCAGATTCAGTTGGCGTTAACAGTCCGCTGTAGATACCGCCCAGGATGATGATCGGCAGCATCAGGGCCGGGATCGCTTTAAAGAAATTGGTGATAAATTCCTTTACCCCGATCTTATTTTCGATCTTCGGCCATTTTTCCTTCTGTGCAAACATAAGTACCACAACCATCAGGGCTGCAATAATGATAACGCCGATTGCCAGACCAGACTTGAACATATCACCTACGGAAGCGCCGGTCATGGTACAATATACTACCATAATGATACTTGGCGGGATGATCGGCCCCAAGCCGCCTGCCACAACCAGAAGTCCGGCTGTACGGTCCTTCGGGTATCCGATCCGCACCATATCTGCATACAGCATGGAACCAATCGCGATTACCGTAGCCGGTGCAGAGCCGGATAATGCTGCAAAGAAAGCACTTGCCAAAATCAATGCCAAAGACATACCGCCCCGGACATTTCCTACCATGGAATTCGCCAGGTCTACCAGTCTTCTGGAAATACCACCCTTCGTCATCAGGTTTCCTGCCAACACGAAGAAGGCAATCGCCATAAGAGAAGTAGATTCCAGTCCGCCGAAGATTCGCTGCGGAATAACCGCTGTGGTAATGGTGATCTCCGGACTAAATACGATCGCTGACATGGTGGCAGCGCCCAGCGCCATTGCCACCGGCACTCCGCAGATCAAAAACAGGGCAAAACAGCCAAATAAAAATATGCCGGTCATTACTTCTCCTCCTTTGTCTTATTCTGCAGCACATCAATTGCCAGACTAACAGCCTCCAATGCCTGCACCAATGTGATAATGGCAAAGCTGACTACCATTGCACCATAAGGGATCGTCATAGGAATTCCCAGGGCTGCCGATATCTGTCCGGTCCGGATCTGAATATCCATCAGCTTCATGCCGCCCATAAAAACACCGAAGGAAAACAGGACTACAACAATCTTGGAAAAGATCTGAAGCACTGCTTTTCCTTTTCCGTGGAACTTGTCCACGATTGCTGTTACTGCAATCTGGGTGCCGTCTCTTAAACCCACCTCGGTTCCGATCAGAACCATGTAAATCATACAGTAGATCGCTGCCTCGTCAAACCAGGAAATGGGCAGCTTGAAAATGTTTCGGTTTACCACCTGGGCAAATGACGCGCAAACCATGATGACAAACGTGACAACCATGATCAGGTTTTCCACCTTCGTCAAGCCATTCAATACCTTTTTCATCTTCTCGTCCTCCCCTTATGGATTTTCTGCGATAACCCGGTCGATTGCAGCCTGCCATTCCGGATCAAAGGAAAATCCCTTGGTAGCTGCAAGACTCTGATACGCTGACTGAAGCTCCTCCACATTGATATCGTGGAAGGTAACGCCTTTCTCCTTTAATACTACGGTTGCATCCTCATTGGCCTGCTTTAACAGCGCACGCTCCGTATTGTAGCCACGCTCCACGGCCTCCATAAATACCGGCTTCAGATCATCAGGAATCTGATTCCATGCATGATCCGACATGCTGACTACGATGTATACAAAGGCATGGTTGGAATAAGTGATATCCTTGGTCACCTCATAGAAACCATTATTCAGACAGTTGCTGACTGCATTTTCACATGCATCGATGGTACCCTGCTGGAGGGCAGTGAACTGCTCGCTGGCTGCCATTGAGGTAGGAATAGAACCAAAGGACTCAAAGGCTGCCATGTGGTATGCATTTTGCATCGTACGGATCTTAACACCCTTGAAATCATCGATTTCTGTGATCGGTTTCTTGGAAAATACATTTCGGAAGCCGGATTCCATGTAGCCGATCACATGAAGATTCAGCTTATCTAAAGCCTCTCTCTCCACCAGAGCGCCTACTGGCCCGTCTACTGCCGCATGAGCCTGTTCTTCATTGGTAAACAGATACGCCTGATCCAGAATGCTCATCTCTGGGATCCACTGAGTCAGCACCGAATTGGCACAGGTCACGATATCGATGCCGCCCAGCATGGCAAGCTCCACGGTATCACGCTCGCCGCCTAAGGTTCCGCCTGCCAGCACTTCGATTTGAATCTTTCCGTCCGTTGCCTCTGCAACCTCCTTGGCGATCTGTCTGGCGCCTTCTGCCTGTGCGGAGGAGTCCGCATCGGCTACTGCCATCTTAAAACGAATGACATCTCCATTTGATGATGCACTGCTTCCACATCCGCTTAAAGGCAGTGTGAACACCGCCAGTGCAGCAAGAACTGCCGCAGCACGTTTCACTGTTCGTTTCAACATATTCTCTCCTTCTCTGTATCAAACTTCCCAACTTTATTTTCTCAAATGTTATCTGAAACTACAATCTCGATCCGTAATCATCTCCGCAAGCTTGCTGTTACGGATCAAAATACGGTTATGGTGTCTGCAGTGCTCCGTCTTTTCTTCTGGTCTGCGTCCAGGTGGTAACAGTATTCTCACACGGATACTTTGCTGCTTCCTTCTCATCCAGATCTACGCCTAAGCCTGGCTTGTCATTAGCATACACATAACCGTTCCGATACTCCGGAAGCCCCGGGAATACCTCCAGCAGTGCACCATGAGGCCCCTTCAGTTCCTGGATGACAAAGTTCGGAGGTTCGATTCCAGACCACTCCTGAACACCGAAGTTAGGAGCTGCAAGGTCGATATGGATGTTCGCTGCGTGTGCCAGAGGAGACATGTCGCCAGGTCCGTGCCATGCGGTCCTTACTCCAAACTGCTCGGCAAAGATCTGCAGCTTTCTGGCCGGTGTGATACCGCCTACCTGGCTGATATGTACCCGGATAAAGTCGATCAGATGCTCTGCAATCAGTTTCTTCCACTCAACTGGATTATTAAACAGCTCGCCCTCTGCAATCGGGATACTGGTCTGACGGCGAAGCTCGCGCAGCCAGTCGGTCTGTTCGATGGAAACCGGATCCTCCAGGAAGAATAAGTCAAATGGCTCCAGCTGACGTGCCAAACGGATGGCTTCCATCGGTGCGATCCGCTCATGAACATCATGAACCAGATTCATCTCATAGCCAATTTTGTTTCGAATTCCCTCAAACAGCTTTACCGTATTCCGGATATAATTCTTGGAATCCAGATAAACCCCTGGCAGTGCCCCCTCTGGTGCGGTAGCTGGAGTATTTCCATAAGATTCCCCGCCGTATCCGCCGCACTGGCAGCGGATTGTCTGAATTCCCATCTCCTGGAACCGCAGAATATTATCACAAAGCTCTTCCAGATCTCTTCCATCTGCGTGACGGTATACCGGAATTCCCTCCCGGCACTTGCCGCCGAACAGCTGGTAAACCGGCATCCCTGCCAGCTTTCCCTTGATGTCCCACAGTGCCATGTCTACCCCTGAAATGGCATTGTTCTCGATGGGACCATTTCTCCAGTAACCATTCTGATGCATCAGCTGCCAGATTTCTTCAATATTCTCTGCATTCCGTCCCTTTAACAATGGATCTAAATACTCCTCCACCAGGGTCTTTACCGCCAGATGACGGTAGGCAAATGTAGCGCAGCCTAATCCATACAGCCCTGGTTGATTCGTCTCCACCTTTACTACAACTAGATTGATCCCCTCCGGCGCCGTGCAGATCACACGAACCTTTTCAATTGTTACTGACATTTTCTTCTCCTTTCTGATTTCCCTGTCTTGTTAGTCGTCTGACAAGATGAACTGTTTTTTAACGGCTGTGGTAACAGCCGCTCTTTATTTCCTTTTTCTGTGCTTTTTCTCCATCCCTTCTTCCAACTTCAACCGTTTTTTCCGTTTATGGCTGAGTTTTTATGATTTTTCACCGGACCTGAGATTATTTTAGCACTTACTTGGTCGTTTCCTTCTCAACTTGTCTTACAAGTTATGATTAAATTATAGCACCATTATTAGATTTGTCAATATTTCTTTTATACTTTTTTACTATTTCAAATTCTTTTTCCATAATTCACAAAAATATCACTACAAATTGTGCATATTAACCATATATTTGCTTTCCAACCGTCAATCCTCTTGTCTGACAATAAGTTGCCTGCTCATGACATATCCCGCTTTTATTGCTCGATCTCCAGCTTGTTGATTGCATTCTGAAGATGCTCAAACATCATCTCCCGGGCACGCTCTGCATCTCCTGCCTTGATCGCGCTTAAGATCAGGGTATGGTAATAAATGCCGTCCCGATAGCCGAACAACTCATTTAACTGGTTGTGATTTCTTCTGGTCTCCTCAAACACCTTCAGCAGGCTTTTCGTCAGAATGGGATTCTGGGCAGCACGGCAGATTGCTTCGTGAAATTTAATATCCGCTGTGACAAACACCTCCCGTTTCCCCTGATTCGCTGCCATTTCGTCTAAATCCTCCTGCAGCTCCTGCAAAAGTTCCGGGGTACGCTTGTTTGCCGCCATAAAGCAGGCCTCGCTCTCCACGATCCGGCGGAACTCCAGAACCTTCTCAATATCGCGGCAGTCCTCTGATGTAATCTTATTTCCGCTGCCTGTATTTTCATCCACCTGTGCATCTAAAAGAAAGGTTCCCTTTCCGTGGTGGGATTCCAGAACGCCGACTCCTACCAAGTGCTGGATCGCTGTCCGGATGCTGGCCCGGCTCACTCCCAGGATCTCGGTCAATTGGTTTTCAGAAGGGATTTTTTCTCCTACCTTCCAATTGCCGGAATTAATATTATCCTTGAAATATTGAAGGATCTGCTCTGTTACATTCGAATGGGATATCATTTTGCTCACTCCTTGTCTGACAACATATTCTTATTATAGCACTGGAGACCGCCTTATGAAAGTAATTTTTGAAGATCACGATTTATCATCTCTGTTGCATTGCTAATCGTCGCAATTTTGACTTATACACATAAGAAATAGCCGTCCTGTTCCTTGGCAAAACTGACGGCTAATCTTAAAATGCTTTATTTCGCCGGGTCGGGTGACTGCTACTCACCTTCCGGCTGTCCTGTTAAGTATATTATATTCTAACTTTTCATAATTCTCAACTGCAAATTTATTGCAGTTTTGGGCTGTATGTCAATCCCTTTTTAGAGAATCTTGAAAAAATTGGGTTAGACCCCAATACAGAGTTTGACCTTGAATCTTAACAAACTGACATTGGTTCATGTGCATTCACAGTAATCTGTTATTTCATCCGTTCAATAATCTCATTAGCCTTTCTGTAAATCTCCTCTGGCTCTGTGCCGATCATAAAACGGCCATCCTCATAGAGAATCCTTCCGTTTACCATGGTGAGCTTTACATTCTGCTTACTTCCGCTGTATACCAGATTTTTAGGGATGTGGTTCAGCGGCTGCATATTGGGCTGCTTCAGATCAATAATGATCAGATCGGCCAGCTTCCCCGGCGCCAGGCAGTCGCAGTCCGTAAGGCCCATAGCCCTTGCCCCTCCTGCCACGGCCATCTGCAGCACCTGCTCTCCAGGAACGGCTGCCGCATCCTTCTCCCGCAGCTTTGCCAGTCCTGTTACCAGGAACATTTCACGGAACATGTCCAGACAGTTGTTGCTGGCCGGTCCATCAGTGCCGATGGCCAGATGGATTCCCATATCCAGCATATCTGTAATTCTTGCAATTCCGCTTGCCAGCTTAGTATTAGAGCCCGGATTGGTTACGGCAGTCAGCCCCCGCCTGCGGAAAATGTCCAGATCCTCATCGGTCATGTAGATGCAGTGATAGCCGCCGCCGCCATACTGGAAGATTCCCAGAGAATCCATATATGCTGTAGGAGTCATCCCGTGGCGCTCTATGCACTGCTCCACCTCCAGCCGAGTCTCTGAGTTATGAGCAAATACCGGGGCTTTATACTTCTTTGCCAGCGCCCCAATTCCCCTTACCAGCTCATCGGAGGAGGTATATTCTGCATGAAAGCCAAGGCAATAGCGGATCAACTCATGATACTGATTATATTTCACATACTCTGCCTCCAGCTCCGGAAGAGAGGACACGAAATTGTTGATGCCGCTGACCATCACCGTCCGGAAGCCGCACTCCACAGAAGCCCTGGCAATCATCTCCGGATGGAGATACATGTCAAAGTTTGATGTGATGCCACTGGTAAGGTATTCCATAATCGCCAGCTTGGACAGCCAGTAAACATCCTCCGGGAGCAGCTTGGCCTCCATGGGGAAAACCTGCTGGTTCAGCCAGTCGTGAAGGGGCAGGTCATCTGCGTAGCTGCGGAGAAAGGTCATGGCGGAATGGGTGTGGGCATCCTTAAATCCAGGCATAATCAGATTTCCCTGCACATCGATCTCCCGATCCCATGCCGGCGCCTCATTTCGGGCCTGCCCTACGCAGGTGATCTGGCTGCCTTCTATCCAAAGCTCTCCTTCCTGGATCTCCATGGTCTGATCCATGGTCAGAAGTCTTGCATTATAAAAACGAATATTCATCTGTCACATTACCTCTTTCCTTTATCGTAAATTTCTCCAAGGGCTCTGGGTGAACGGTTGTACTTGGAGAAGAAAATCAACAGCAGCAGCGTAACCACATAAGGCAGCGTCATAACCAGATCGGAGTAGCTGCTTGGCATCTGCAGCTTCTGAACCAGATAATATCCCGCCGACCGGGCGAAGCCGAACAGCAGGCAGGACCCCAGGGTGGGAAGGATGGTCCAGTTTCCGAATATCAGCGCCGCAATCGCCAGATAACCGTAGCCAACATAGATGCTGGAGGAGAAATTTGCGGAGATGGAATAAGCAAAGCTGATTCCTGCCAGGCCGGACAGGCCGCCGGATACCATAACCGCAATCAGCCGCACTCTGGCAACATCCACACCGGCCGCATCTACTGCATGGGGATTGTCCCCGCAGGCCCGCAGATTCATACCGTACCGGGTCTTATACATCACATACCAGGCAATTACCGCCACCACAAGGATGATCAGCTCGAAGGGGTAAATATCCTTAAAAACAGCTCCCAAAACCGGAATCTGACTGATGCCCGGAACCGTAAGCTTGGCCGATACTCCGAGAACAAACTTGTCGGAGGCCGCACCAAATACGCTGCGGTTTAAAAACTTTGTTAAAAACGCAGTCAGAGCCATGGCAAGGATGTTGATTACCACACCGCTGATGGTTTGATTCGCCTTAAAACGGATACAAAGAAGGGCGTGGAGCAGAGAATATACCGTTCCCCCCACTACCGCAAACACCATGGCAATGTAATACGGTACCTGGGAGTCACCAGAAAAGCTGGAAGCTGCCAGCACGGCTGCCAGAGCGCCGGTAAACGCACCGAATCCCTGCAGGCCCTCCAGTGCCAGATTGGTGATTCCGCTTTTCTCACTGTAGATGCCGCCGATTGCCATGATAAATAAGGGCAGGGAAAATGCCAGGCCATCAATAATAATTCGTTCCATCAGCTCTTCCCCCTTTCTGTTTCTTCCTTCAGCTCGTCCTGATAGGATTTTACCTTATACTGAATAAATGCGCCGCAGGCGGAAAACAGCAGGATCACACCTGTAATAACCGATGCAATCTCTGACTCCAGGCCGGATGCAGAGTTCATGTACGTACTTCCCTTGCTGAGCACCGTGATCAGAAACGAGGAAGCGATAATGCCGATGGGATTGCTGTTGGCCAGCAGGGATACGGCAATGGCGTCAAAACCGGTGCTTGGCAGCACTCTCGGCTGAATGGAGCCGAAATACCCCAGAAAATACGTCACACCGGATAGCCCTGCCAGCCCGCCGGAAAATACCATGGCTGCGATCATATTCCGACCTACATGAATTCCTGCATACCGGGCCGCATTCCGGCTGGTTCCCACACATTTCAGCTCGTATCCGAAGGTAGTCCGGTCCAGAAGAAACTTTACTGCAAAAGCAGTCAGCACCGCCAGAACAATGCCCAGCGGAATGTCCATCTTCAGATTCCCTACCGGCGTGTCCATCAAGGTCAGCCTTGCCGCCTTTGAAACAGCGTTGGACTGACGGGATACAGGATTCACGTAGTAGGTATTGATAAAAAAGCTGATCACATACTGGGCAATGTAATTAATCATAATGGAGGACACAACCTCATTAATATTAAACTGGTACTTCAGCCAGCCGATCAGGCCGCCCACCAGCGCACCCACGAGAATTCCCACCACCAGCACAAGAGGCTTGGCTAACGGAGCGCTTAAGGAGCTGTAGCCTACCGTAATGGTTGTGAGAAAGCCGGCGCACAGCATCTGTCCGGATACACCGATATTAAAAAGTCCTGCCCGCAGGGCCACCGCCACCGACAGGGAGGCAAACAGCATAGGCGTCCATGCATTCATAAAGCTGGTAAAATCTGTAAGCATACTTTTGTACCCTGCATAGGTTGCCTTGGGAAGAAGACCGGAGCCCTGGAGCAGATTCTGATACGCCGTCAGCGGATTCTTGCCCTGAAACAGGATAATAACCGCTCCTGCCAGGAGACTTAAGACAATGGCAAACAGCGGGATGGTAATACCCTGATAGCGGTCATTGCCCAGCAGACGGACCATCCCCCGTTTTACAATATGTTTATTTTTCTGCATCCCGTTTCACCCCCATCATAAATTCTCCTACCTCATTGGTTGTCAGTGACTTGGCATCGGCGATCTTTTGGATCTGGCCGTTATAGATCACCCCGATGGTATCGGCGCAGCTCATGATCTCATCCAGCTCCAGAGAGATCAGAAGAATTGCCTTGCCTGCATCCCGCTCCTGGATAATCTGCCGGTGGATATTTTCAATGGCGCCGATATCCAGTCCTCTGGTAGGCTGAACAAAGATCATCAGCGGAGATTTTAACTCGATCTCACGTCCGATTATAGCTTTCTGCTGGTTTCCGCCGCTCATGGAACGGACAATGGTTTTTATCCCCTGGCCGCTGCGGATATCATACCGGTCAATCAGCTCATTGCCGTACCGATCAAACTCTGCCTGATTCAGGATTCCTTTTCTGGAGAAGGGCTCCTTGAAATAATCCTTCAGAGCCAGATTCTCCTCCAGCGTAAAGTCCAACACCAGTCCATAGCTCTGCCGATCCTCCGGAATATAGGAAATTCCCGCCAGCGTTCTCTTCCGGATGCTGTAGTGGGTAATGTCCTCTCCGTTCAGCAGAATGGTACCCTCCGCAGCCTTCTCCAGACCTGCGATGGCGTCGGCGATCTCAACCTGTCCGTTCCCGGAAACGCCGGCGATGGCCAGAATCTCCCCTGCCCGGATGGAGAAGGATACCTGCTTTACCACATCAAAGCTGTCTTGGTTCTTCACCGTCAGATCCTTCACCTCAAGAACCACAGGACCGTATTTAGGCGCCTTCTTCTCCACCTCAAAAGATACCTCCCGGCCTACCATCAGGTTTGCCATTTTCCTGGTGGAGGTGGAAGCCACATCCAGCACATCAATCAGCTTTCCGCGGTTCAGGATGGCGCAGCGGTCCGCCACCTGCTTGATCTCCTCCAGCTTGTGGGTAATCAGGATGATGGTCTTTCCATCGTCTCTTAAGCCGCGGATAATTCCTAATAAAAACTCGATTTCCTGAGGCGTGAGAACAGCCGTAGGCTCATCAAAGATTAAAATTTCCGCTTCCCGGTACAGCATTTTCAGGATCTCCACCCGCTGCTGAATGGACACGTTAAGATCTTCGATCACATCCGTGGGATTTACCTCAAGACCGTACTTTCTGGACAGCTCTTCAATCCTTTTGTCCGCCTTTTTAATGTCTACATAGGGCAGAATACCAAACAGCCGGTCGCTGCTTTTTAAGCCCAGTATAATATTTTCTGTAATCGTATAATTCTGCACCAGCTTAAAGTGCTGATGCACCATACCGATATTCAGCTTTGTGGCGTAGCTTGGAGATGTGATATGCTCCCTCTTTCCCCGAATATAAATCTCGCCCTCATCAGGCTCATACATTCCAAACAGCATGCTCATCAGGGTAGATTTTCCCGCGCCGTTCTCTCCCAGCAAAGCGAAGATCTCTCCCTTTTTAATCTGAAGCGTCACATCACTGTTTGCCACAATGCCCGGAAAGCGTTTGGTAATATGCTTCATCTCAATGATGTACTCGGCCATGACCATCCTCCTTTTTCCCAAATTGAAATTTCCGTTTTGGTTACATAGGAAACTTCGCCTCTTATGTAACAAAAAACCGGCCCATAGAAAATCCTATGAGCCAGAATCTCTGATTACCTGATGCCAGGCTCCGCCTTATTCCAGTCCCGGAAAGCTGTCCGGCTGAATATCATTGAAATTTGCCGCCGGTACAATGGTTCCGTCCTTTACCAGAGCAAATGCCTCGTCCAGCTTCTCAATGGTTTCTGCTGACATCTGATGCCTTCCCTCTGCTTTTACAAAGCCTGTAGAATCGGTATCGGCTCCCAGCAGCTGATTGCCGCCCTTGAAGGTGCCGTCTGCGATGGCATTTAACTGCTTCTCAACATTCATGCCCATCACCTTCAGACCGGAGGTGAGGATAATGTTGCCGGAGCCATTAGCGCCGTCATCATACTGGTCAACATCACAGCCGATCACCTTCACATCAGAAGCTTCCTTTGCTGCAGTAAATACACCGTTGCCGGAGCCGCCTGCTGCCACAAAGATCACATCACATCCCTCATCGATCAGGGCCTTTCCTACTACCTTGCCGGTAGCCTCATCTGCAAAGCTTCCTACGTAATTGCCGCCTACGTTGGTATTGGTTACATCCGTTCCTGCATAGGAAGGAAGCTCCACAACCTCTATGTCGGTGTCATACTTTGCATTGGCATAGTTTACGCCAGACTCGAAACCGTACTGGTAATTTACGTTGGAAGGATAAGCGATCCCGTTCACAACCGCAACCTTCTTGGTCTTGGACTCAAGGGCCGCAGCCATACCTGCGAAGAATCCGCTCTCCTGCTCCTTAAAGGTCATGGCATATACATTGTCGCAGGTTACAGCGTTGCCTTCCGCATCGGTAGGATCGGAATCCACCAGAATAAACTTCACGTTTGGATTGTCGTTGGCAATGCTGCCGATAGCTGCAAACTGGAAGCCGCAGCACACGATCACATCATAATCTGCCACAATATCTGCAACTGCCTGGATAGCAGCGGCAGTATCGCCGGTTTCCTCTCTGACAGGAGTTACCGTAGCATCCGGATGCTCTGCAATGAAGTCCAGAATACCGTTATAGTTATCCTGATTAAAGGAGCCGTCATCTACACCAGAGGGACTGCTGACAATGGCAATCTTTAAAGCGCCGCCGGCCGCTTCCTGGGCCTGGTCCCCTTCCTCCGGCGCTGCCTGGTCCTGACTGCCTGCTTCTGTCTGCGCCGCCTGGGTCTGGGCTGCGGTTTCTGTACCGGAGCTGCTGCCGCAGCCGGCTAAAAGAACGCCTGTCATCGCTACGCTTAATAATACACTGATTACTTTTTTCATAACATCTTCTCCTTCTGCATATGATAAAATACACGTAACTGTTCAGTACCCTCACAGTTACGAGCAAAAATCCATTTAAAATCGGCTCCGCCGATGGGATTTTTGCCTTCTGGCCTAGGTTATCTTACGGTCAGCGCAGCGAATGCGCAGACCTACTGAATAGTTACAAATACACTTTATTTTTACTACGAAATGAGATAAAATACAACTGTTTTTTACGCATTATGCACAATCAGCCTTCCTTTTCACGCCTCAGCCAATCAGCTTTTTCAGGCTTTCCGTGTAAGGCGCCCGAAAGATTCCCTGCTCTGTGACAATTCCGCTGATCAAAGAGTGATCTGTCACATCAAAGGCCGGGTTGTAGCAGGCTACCTCCTCCAATGCCATGGGCTTCTGATAAAACTTCTTTTTGATCTCATCTGGACTGCGCAGTTCGATCTGAATATCAGCTCCTGTTTTACAGCTTAAATCAACGGTGGAGCTTGGTCCCAGCACATAAAAGGGAATGTGGTAATAATTGGCCAGAATCGCCACGCCGCTGGTGCCGATCTTATTGGCCGTATCGCCGTTGGCGGCAATTCTATCGCAGCCTACAAAGCATGCCTGCACCCATCCGTTTTTCATCACCAGGCTGGCCATATTATCACAGATCAAGGTCACATCGATTCCCGCCTTCTGCAGCTCATAGGAGGTGAGCCTGGCGCCCTGAAGCAGCGGTCTTGTCTCATCGGCAAATACCCGAAAATTCATTCCTCGTTCTTTTCCCAGAAATAAAGGTCCCAAAGCAGTTCCATAGCGGGAGGTGGCCAAAGGTCCGGCATTGCAGTGGGTCAGGATTCCATCCCCGTCCTGGATCAGGGACAGGCCGTACTCTGAGATAGCCCGGCACATTTCCATATCCTCCTGCTGAATCTGGCGGCACTCCCTCCCCAGAAGCTCAATAATCCACTTAACCCCCTGCTCTCTGTGGCCGGCAACCACCCGCTCCATACGGTTTAAGGCCCAGCTTAAATTCACGGCAGTAGGGCGTGAGGAATTCAGATAATCCTTATATTCCCTGAATTTTCTGCTGAAAGCATCATAATCCTCTGTATCGATGGTCTGGGCCAGAACATACATTCCGAAGGCGGCGCAGATTCCGATAGCCGGCGCTCCTCTCACCTTCAGTTCAAAAATAGCATCATACAGATCCTTCGCCGTACCCAGGGTCAGGTACTCCGTTTGATTTGGAAGCTTGGTCTGATCGATAATCACCACCGAGCGTCCGTCATCGCTTAGCTTTACATTATCAATATGGGTAATTTCTCTAAGTCTGTCCATGGATTCCTCCTTTGATATCCTGACTTATTCGGTATATGGCCGGCTGATGGAAAAGCCTGCCTTAAAAGCCGGAGAAGTAAATGCCGCCTGAAAATCTGCAAGATCATAAAGCTCCACCGGCGGCAGCTTTACAAGCCCCTGAGCAAGCAGACGCAGCGCTGGAGCAAAGGGACCGCATCGACTTCCCTTCAGAGTAATCTCATTTACGGCATAGAAGCTCATATCCGCCTGGATTTTCCCTGCATAGGTGCTTTTTAACACAATGGTTCCCTGCCTCTCCACCAGCTTATTTGCAAGTGCAAGGCCGGAGGGAGATCCTGTAGCCTCCACCACCACCGGAAAGGTATCTGCCGTCTGTAAGACAGTCCTGCCAAAGGGCTCAAAGCGCTGCAGCTTCTCCGGATGCTTGCCGATGACAGTAAGCTCTGCACCTGTAAGGCGCAGCACACTGGCAATCAAATACGCAAGACGCCCGTCTCCCAGAATCGCAACTCTGGTTTCCGGATCTACATGCACCTGTTTCGGAATTTCAAGAGCTGCCGCCAAAGGCTCTGTCAGAAGAGCTTCTGTCATGGGAAGGCCCTCCGGCACAAAATGAAGCAAATGGGTTTCCAAGGTCATATATTCCCCAAAGCATCCATCCTTTCCATCCATGCCGATCACCTTCCGCTCCGGGCAGTGCTTCTCCCGCCCTGTCCGGCAGTAAACACAATGTCCGCAGCCTGCATTCAGCTCTCCCACTACCGGTTTTCCGATCCAGAAGGGGTCGCTGGAAGCCTCCACCACGCCCACAAACTCATGTCCCATAATTCCCTGGAAATCCGGTCGATAGCCCTTTAATATCTCCCGATCTGTATTACAGACTCCTGCATAGAGAATGCGGATCAGACTTTGCGTCGGGGTCGGCTTAGGCATGGGCAGATCTTCCCGGTAAGCCGCGGCCCTTCCGTCAAAATAGATTCCTCTCATTGTCATTCATCCTTCCCCATCTGTATGATGGATTCGGTTATCAGCGCCTTAAACAATGGCGCTACCCGGTCTGCTGTCTCCTGCACCTCCACATGGGTCAACGGCTGATCCGTCATACCGCAGGCCAGATTGGAAATGCAGGAAATTCCGCAAACCTTCATTCCCATATGATTGGCCGCAACCGCCTCGCAGGCCGTGCTCATTCCCACTGCATCGCCTCCCAATATCCGGCACATCTTTACCTCTTGAGCCGTCTCAAAATTAGGTCCGGAAAGCTGAATATAGGTACCTTCCTTCAGCGGGATCTGCAGCTTTTTTGATACGTCGCGGATTATCCGGCACAGCTCCCGATTATAGATCTGGCTCATATCCGGGAATCGAAGGCCCAGCTCATCTATATTGGGACCGATTAAAGGTGAAGGCACAAAGCTGCTGATCTGATCGGTGATCAGCATAAAATCTCCTGCTGCAAAGTCAAAGTTAACTCCTCCGGCGGCATTGGTCAGGAACAGAATCTCCGCTCCCATCATCTTCATCAGCCGGGCAGGCAGCACCACATCCTCCATAGAATATCCTTCATAATAATGAACCCGGCCCTGCATGATCACAACCGGCACCTCTCCCACATAGCCAAACACAAACTGTCCCTTATGTCCGCTGACAGTAGAGACCGGAAAGCCCTTGATCTCATGATAGCTGAGGGTTGCCTCCACCTGAATGGAATCTGCATAATCTCCCAGACCGGAGCCAAGCACCAGGGCAACTTTCGGTTTAAAGCTTATTTTCTGCTGAAAACATTGATAACACTCTAATAATCGTTCATATGCCTTAGTCATCATAACCTCCCTTTCCTACTCCTCATATCCGGGGATCACCACCGGCTGTCCGCTGCTCAGCGCCATGTGGTAAATTTTTGCCGTGTCCTCTGTGTAAACGCTGTTGATATAAGCCTCATCGAGAGTTTTTCCCACCGCCACCACGCCGTGATTTGCCATCAGGCAGGCATTCTTCCGCTCCAGGATCGGCACTGCGTTCAAACCTACCTGAGCGCTTCCCTGGGTGGCATATGGACTCACCTCAAGCTTTCCTTTTAAAAACGGAATCATCTCAATTAAAATCACCGGAATTTCCTGATGATTCACGGCAAAGCTTGTAGCATAGGGCGAATGGGTATGAACTACTGCATTCACATGATCCAGATGCCGGTAAATCTCCGCATGCATTCTCCATTCGGAGGAAGGCTTATGACAACCCTCCACCACATTTCCTTCTAAATCTGTTACTACAATATCCCGTTCTTCCATAATACTGTAGTCATACGAGCTGGGCGTGATTACCATCAGCCCCCGTCGGCGGCAGAACACGCTTAAATTTCCGCTGGTTCCCGCCATCAGCTTCTCCTCGTAGGCCTTTTTCGCAGTCCGCAGCACCGCCTGCTTCCATAAGCTTAAATCTTCCGCCTGATTTTTTTCAGCGGTATATTCCATTTTGCTTCTCTTCCTTTCATATATTTTCCCAGTTATCAATTTTCAGCAGCCGCTCCATCCATAATGGATACCTTAAGTGCAGTCAGCCGTTCCTTAAGTTTTCTGTCCAGCTTCTCAAGAGGACAGTCAAGAACCAGCGTATCCACATCCTCCAGTCCTCCCACCACATAGACTCCGTTACGGCCGATCTTGGTGCTGTCCACCATCAGGATACATTTCTTGGCCTGACGGATCACCTGCCGTCGAATCTCCGCCTCCTCTTTGGTGGAATCTGTGATTCCTGCCTCAAGGCTGATTCCTGCGCTGCTGATAAAGGCTTTATTGATGAAAGTTTCCTTCATCTCATCTATTACACTCCGGCCCTCGAAGGCTGCCCGGTCCCGATTCAGTTCCCCGCCGAACAGAATCAGACGAATCGCCGGATTATTCCTTACCTCCATAGCTACTGCCAGAGAATTGGTCATCAGCGTCATCTTTTTATCCCAGTTTACCAGCTGCTTTGCCATATGCAGAGCGGTGGTGCTGCAGTCCAGAAAGATGGATTCCTTTTCCCGGAGCAGCTCAAGGCACCGCTTTCCCAGCAGCTCCTTTTCCTCCTGCAGGATCTTCCCCCGCACCGTAACCGGAGTCTCCGTGCCATAGCCTTCATTTAGATAGGCTCCTCCATGCACACGGCACAGGCGCTCCTGCTTTTCCAGCTTTTCCAGATCCTTTCGGACGGTTTCCTCTGTGACCCCCATCTCCCGGCTCAGATCTGCCACCATCACAACTTTATTTTTCTCCAGCATTGACAGAATATAATCTGCACGTTTTATCGCATGCATATTCCCCTCCGCTTTCTGTTTTTGCTCCAACGGCTGCCCACCGCTTTTTATTGATAATCCTCACCCTTTAAGTAGCTGTAAAAAGCGGTATTGCAGTATCGCTCCACCGGAGTCACCTCCAAGTCTCCTGCCAGCTCCTTCAGCTTGGCTGCTACCTGATCCTTGTCTTCTGGAAGTGTAAACGGATGAATGGAGTACATACCATTAGTCACAACACAGTCGTAAATCTGATGATAATCCGCCTCAGGCATATCGGTTCTGGTGGTACTGTAAAGCGGCTGCCACCAGGAAGCGTAGATCAGGCCCTCCGCCTCTTCATTGCCCTCGTTTTTCTTCGCATATTCCTTGATTACCCGGTCAAAATCCATCAGATCCTTTGTATTGTCAAACTCCAGCTTCATATCATACTCCACTGCATATACCAGATACAGATCATCAAACTGCTTTACCTCATAAGTAGGAGTCGCCTCCGGTACCGGACCCCAGTCAAGGAGATACTGATAGATGCTGATCTTCGGCTCCAACTGGATCTTCGCGTCAATATTCTCACTGTTTAAAAGGCCGATTAACTGATGAGCATGCTTAATATCAGAATGACCGTACTGCAGCGTCAGCTCCGGCAGAAAACGTGCATCATATGCTGCTGACTTGATGCCGTAGCCGGTGGTAACCTGCTGCTCTACTGCCGACTTTCCTACTTCAGAAAGCTTTCCGTCGTCAAAAAGAATAAAGGAATTCCATGCCTGATCTATCTTTCCGTAAATATCCGGATCGCTTGCCATACCAAGATAATTTCTTCCATCGCCGTTAGCTTCTGCGATGTCCATAAGCAGGCGTTCTGCATCCTCTGCTGTCATCTTGTCCTCTGCAGCCGCACGGTTTCCATCCTCCGGGGTAATCAAATCCACATCCAGCCCGCAGGCAATGGCCGCACCGTATGCTTCATCAGAAGGAGCCTCCACCCCGTAGGCTTCCAGGCGTGCCGCCACCTTTTCCTCCGGGTAACTCAAAGCCAGCTCCTTGTAATCCGCTGCCTCGACTGCCGCCTGTACCGCCTTGGTCCAGGTAAGCTCTCCCTCAACCTCCGGTGCCTCTTCTCCGGCAATCTTCTTTAAATTTTCCGAGAATTCCGCTGCATCCAGGGTATCTGCTGTAATCTCCACATCAAAGTATTCCTTCAGATATGCGGCATCCGTAGCCTCGCTTTTTGCCTGAACCTGTCCGCTCTCCGGCTGCTGTGTTTCCGCTTCCGGCGCTTTTGTCTGCTCTGCTGGCGATTCATTTGCTTCTGCTGTGGTTTCTGCCTGACTTACCGCCGCAGATGTCTCTGTCGTAGTCGTTGTTCCGGTTCCGCTGCTGCCGCAGCCTCCAGTCAAAAGAAGTGTAATAGAAACTGCCGCTACTGCGCTTTTTGTAAATCTTTTCTTCATGATGACCTCCTTATTCTGAGTATTTCTCTCTGTGCCTTGTTTTTTCTGTTGATTTCATTATACTGCAATTGCCTTTGAAAATCAATGTTTTTCTTTTATTTCCTTTGTTTATTTTGTTTTTTCTTTGTTTTCTGAATATTTTTTGTCAAAAAGAAAAAGCCCGGCAAACACCAGACTTTTCATATGGACCCGATGGGATTCGAACCCACGGTCTCTGCGTTGCGAACGCAGCGCTTTCCCAGCTAAGCTACGAGCCCTTTTGTACGTGCCTATTATACCTCTCTTTCCCCACGATTACAAGTTTTTTCTGGGTAAAAAGCAAGGTAAAAAAGATAAGACAAAGAAAAGCCCCATCCTGAATCAACGCCAGGATGGGGCTTTCTCCTATCACATCTCATCCTCCAAAATCGAAGATTTCCCTGATGTGTGAAAATTAATGTCTTACTTCCAGACGCACCAGCGCGGAAGTTTGACAGTTGAATAGAAGAAAAAACATCCGCAGGCCGCATAAAGCCTG
>JAUNGG010000099.1 GCA_030524635.1 Lachnospiraceae bacterium | reverse complement strand
CCCCGACCCACGGCTTAGAAGGCCGTTGCTCTATCCAGCTGAGCTACAGACTCACTTGTGCTGCCGCTTTGTGCGGCTGACAGTTATATAATATACAGCAAAAACCTCATAATGTCAAGCGTAATTTTATATTTTTCTAATTTTTTTATCGCCCGTCTGCATTTCCTTATTTTTCTATTTTTCAGAGAGAACGGACATCATCCAACATACTTTTTCATCCAGTTTCCTTTGCAGTAATACACCATGATTGCCGCGCTGGTGATGATCCAGGTAGCTGGATATCCTACCATCAGCATGGCTGCGCTTCCATCGGTAAATGCCACCACTCCGGTCCAGATCACCCGAAGCAGGCAGACTCCTACCGCAGTGATCAACATGGGAATGAAGCTTTCTCCGCAGCCACGGATGCCGCCGGCGTAAATCTCGGTCCACACATAAGTCACGTAAAAGGGCATCAGCTCTACCATCAGCCCCGCTCCGATCTGGATCACATCTGCATCGGAGGTAAACCAGGCCATCAGCTGCGGTGCAAAGCAGTAAAATACTGCGGAAATCGCTGCCGCCGTCACTGCTGCCATGGAAAAGCACACATGCATCCCCTTTTTCACCCGCTCCCATTTTCCTGCTCCAAAATTCTGCCCGCAGAAGGTGGTGATCGCCATTCCGAACGCAGTCATGGTCATCCAGAAAAATCCATCAATCTTTTCGTATGCAGAGAGGGCTGCCACAGTGTTGGTTCCGTAAGTATTTACCTGGATCTGCATGATCAGATTGGCAATAGAATACATGTCCGACTGAATGCCGGATGGAATTCCAATGGAAAAGATTCGTTTCAGAATTTCAGAATCAACCTTCAGCTCAGAAAACCGCATCTGATACTGCTTCCGTTTATCAAACAGCAGGATCACCACCAGCACCGCACTGATCACCTGTGCCATCACAGTCGCTCCTGCTGCCCCGGCCACACCCCAGTGCAGTCCGGCGATAAACAAAAAATCCAGGGCAATATTTACCACACAGGCCGCCGCCAGGTAGATCAGAGGCCGCCTGCTGTCCCCTGTGGCCCGTACAAGCCCGGCTCCTACGTTGTAAATACAGGAAGGTATGTATCCCAGAGAATAGATCACGATATAGATGGACGCCGGCTCCAGTACCTCCCCAGGCGTCCCGATCAGCCGGAGAATTACCGGAAAGATCCAGATGCCGATCACGGTAAATCCACCGCCGATCACCACAGAAAGAAGCATCGCGGTATGCACCACCTTGCGGAACCGGTCCATCCTCCCTGCTCCGTAGGCATGTGCTGCTGTCACAGCCGCTCCATTGGCAATCCCCTGAAACAGATAGATGATCAGATTGATCAGCATGTAGGTAGATCCGCCCACCGCTCCCAGCGCTGCTTTTCCCAGATATTTTCCAACGATGACTGCATCTACCGTATTATAAAGCTGCTGAAACAGGGAGCCGATTAAAATAGGAAAGAAGAACAGCAGAAGCTGAATGGGGATGCTCCCTTCTGTAATTGGATTTTTTACCTGCTCAGAACCACGATTCCCTTCCATTCCCTCTCTCCTTTCCTCTATTTGCCTGCTTTTTTCAGGCATAAAGGGATTAAGCAAAAGAAAAGCGCATGGCAAATGAACTGCCATAACGCTTTATACTTTCCACATCCTCCAGCCAGCACTCTGCCGCCGGAATACCCTCTGATTTCTCGCATTAAAAAATCGGGGTGACAGGATTCGAACCTGCGACCTCCTGGTCCCAAACCAGGCGCTC
>JAUNGG010000018.1 GCA_030524635.1 Lachnospiraceae bacterium | reverse complement strand
TAACCTGTATCTCACCGCTTGTGGGTGCAATAATACCAGTCAGCATCTTCACCAGTGTCGTTTTACCTGCTCCATTTGGCCCGATCAAACCTATAAACTCACCATCATTCACATCCATATTAAAAGCATCTACTGCGATTTTTTCTTCATACTCTCTGTGAAACAGCCCCTTAATACTTCCGGTCAGGCCCTCCTGCTTTTTGTACCGCTTATACTTTTTCGTTAAATTTTTTGTCTCGATAATCTTCATCTTCAAAACCTCCCATTTAAGTATCATTTTCAGAAAAATAATAACTGCATAAAAAAACGTGGTTTCTGCCTATCATACATAGACTGAAACCACGGATTCCCATTTCACAGTTGGCCCAGATGAAAACAGGCCTGAGGCCTAACAAATAAAAAGCATGACCAACACAGTCATGCTTTCCCTCTTTTTTATCCATCAAAATAAGACAATTATTCCGAGTGTATGCAGTATTCTGTAAGGCAAAAACAACCAGCATTCAACAATGCTGAAAAGGGCAACACAAATAAAACACCATATTCCGTGCTTACCCTCTTATAGAATTTAGTTGCTCTTTGTCATTACAGACACAATTAACATCCACATACCTGCTCTTTCTTGAAAAATATAGTTTTATACTAGCTTATCATGTTCCCAATGTCAATCATTTTTTTGCAGCCTGCTATTCCAGCTCATCCAGCGGACGGTTCAATTCCTCCACTCCCGGCAGAACAAATCTTCCGTCCCGGATGATTGCCTCTGCCCGTCCGTCATCGGAATATGCAGTAATGGATTCCAGCTCATCATACGGAATGGTGATATCTGTATGGCAGCTGAAATATGCCTTGGACACATCCACCTTCCGCAGCGCAGATACCTCATTTTCCCGGGCGATCATCTCCTTGCCGTCGGGATTGTACATCGGCATATCCTCCGCCCAGCTGTAGCAGGTATCCCCCACTGCAAAATGAGGCCCCATCTTCTCCACGATCAGGATCGGCAGACGGTCCACAATGCCGTATTTCCGTCCCACAGCGTAGGCGGTGGTATTGGTTCCGATGGCAAATTCCCCCATGGGAAGGCTTTCATGGTTCTTCAAGATCACCTGCTTCACCAGCTTCCGGCACTCTTTTGGATCTTTCAGATTTTCGCAGGAATAATCCTTCACCATACCGTCTGTAAACTGCATCTTCAGATTCTTAAACTGGAAGTCGCCGATGTAGACGCTTCCCACATTTAAGATCCCTTCTGTTCCGGTCAGCTTCGGGGAGGTGAATACCTCGCCCAGCGGAATATTCACATCTGCCACACAGTTTTCAAATTTCGTTTCCTTCTCCGGGTCAGAAAGGGGATGCAGCCTTACCCGCAGATCAGTACAGTTATCTCCTTTTCCCTTGATCTCCACATAATCAGCCTGATCCAGGGCATCAATGATCACCTGCTGAATCTTCTTGTAAACCTCATAGTCCAGGGTATTGATGCGGATGATCTCCTGGAAGATCTCCTCATAAGGCTCTCCGATCTCCGGCCTTGGGAAGGCAATAATGGTAAAGCTGGTCTCTTCCTCCGGCACATACTGGTTCATCAGCTGGGTGAATTCATTGTTAAAGCTTCTCACCACTTCCTCCTGGTGAGGCGACAGGGAGAAGCATTCCTCCTTGTTCTCCGGAGTAAAGCCGGCTTCCCCAAAGGTTTCCACCACGGCAGGTCCTGCATACCAGGAGGCCTCCTCCCTGAAATCCTCAAATGCAGTCTTTAATACCGCCAGCTTCCGCTCCTTTACCGTATTGCCCATATATACTGCGCTGTCATAGCGGTGGTCATAATCATACTGCTTATTGGGTGAAGAGCTGTACCAGCCCACCCTCCGGTTTGGATTCCGGTTGATAACGGCAAGAGGGGCACGGCAGAAAAGAGGCTCCAATCCAATTCGGCGAAATCCTTCCACAGCACAGCGGATCATCCGTTCAAAGCCCACCTCATAGCGAACCAGAACCGTCTTTTTCTTCGACAGATCTCTCCCCATCACCTCAAAGCCTTTCCGGTAGCCCTCCACATAGGTATCAGCCATGGCGCAGATGGTTTCCTCCGGCAGGGAATTTAAAAATTCCGCTACAGCGATCTCCGATGGGGAGATATACTCTCCGAACCGGTACAGATAACGCAGGTCGGAAAGGTCAGACTCCATAATAATATCCTTCGCAAAGCTCCATTCCGGATCAAACCGCTCCCACAGCCAGGAACGCACCGTCTGATCGGCATAATCACTGACATACCAGTAGAGCACATCCTTCACTTCCTGTGCCTTTGGAACATGATTCTCAAACAGGTTATAGATCTCAATAAACGCTTCATTGGCTGCCGTGATCTCCGGAAGCTTTCCTTCATAAGCATAGGCAATTTCATTCCGGATCTCGGCATACAGGAAGGAAAGCAGCGGCCCGAATTCCTTTCCCATCACCTGAGACGCGTAGGCAGGATTTCCGTAGCTGGTATGGTAATTCTCCGGCAGGATATCCTGATACAGCCGGTGATTCTGCTGCTTTAACTCCTCCAGCGATGCCCGCTCCAGGCTTCCGTCCTGAAGCTTCTCAATCAATTCCCGGATCTCCCCAATAAAGCAGGCGGTCTTCTGAAAAAAGCCGCGGTATGCTTCTCCTGTCGTTTCCTCAGAGGGAATCTCCATGATCCGTTCCATAGAAAGCTGATAACGCTCTGCCACCCGCTCATTATCTTCCTTCCAAAACTTCCAAACGTTCATAATCTCAGTCCTTTCTGCTGTTCATGCACAGCTCGTAAGCTGCTTAATCCCTTCGCAGTTACAAGATTTCCAGTTTTATCCAGTCCCCAATCCAGATGATACCATTCTCCCTTTATCCAGCTCTCAGTCCAATGATAATCATAATGATCCAGATCAGGATCATAATTCCATCCAGGATGATGGACAGCTTCGCCAAAATGTAATTTTTTTCCTTCTCAAATAATGCCCAGACGCCATATCCCAATCCGCAGATGGAAAACAACAGGCTGGAAAATGCCATAGCGCCTACATTTAAAGGCACATTTCCCTGGGATTTCACTGCCAGTCCCACCACAGAGCCTAACAGCACAAAGCCCACTGCCGTGATCCCCAGCGCATAAAAGCCTCGCTTCGCCAAGGGCTTTCGGATATAATTCACATAGTTGATCTTCTTATTGCTTTCTGGCACGATGTCTCCTCCATATGCGGGCCCGCTGCACCATCCGGTACAGAATATAGCCCAAACCGGCTCCCGCCGTATTTAAAATCATATCATCCACATCAAAGCTTCCCACCTGAAATACCAGCTGGACCGTCTCCACAAACAGGCTGAAGCCGGCTCCGATCAGCACGGTATTGTACCATTTCTTGCTTCTGCGGCTGACAATGGGAAGAAAGAATCCTCCCGGCATAAATCCTACTACATTTCCTACTATATTTAACAGGAAGGCCCGCATTCCCAGCCTGTCCCGGTATATCCAAAATCGCTTTATCTCCTTCAATGGTGTCAGATTGTACGAGTATCCGGACCTGACACTGTCCGTCCTCCCAAAGGATTCGGCAAAAAACAGAAAATACACCAGCAGAGCCAGGTAAAGCAGGAACAGCACCCAGCCCATCTTCTGGTGTTTGGTTGTATTTCGTATCATATATACTCCAGACAGCAGCGGTTTCTGCTGTTAAAATTCAATTTCCGATTTTCTTTTTAACAGGATCGCCCCGGTAATGATGGAAATCACTCCCACCGTCACTCCGATAGTGGCAACCACAATTCCCATGGCGATGGTGCCTGCTCCTGCATTCCGCATGGTCTTATAGATCCGTTCCATATTCATAATATCGCTCCTTCTCACGCTTAATCCATTACCATGTAAAGCATTCAGCCACCCGCCGCACCGCTTCCGGTGCGGCAGATGGAGCTTTTCTGATTTTTACTTTGCTCCGTACTGAGCATAGTATGCGTCGATAGCTGCCTTGATGTCATCATTGATCACGATCTGGCCCTGGCACTCACGGTTGTAAAGGTACTCCGTAACCTCCGCCATATTTACGATTGCAGCAGTTGGGAAGCCATACAGATCCTTGATCTCCTCCAGCGCGCTCTTATCTCCCTTGCCCCGCTCCATGCGGTTTAAGGATACGATCAGGCCCTTGATCTCCACATCTGCCTGTGCCTTCAGGATCGGGAAGGTCTCCTCAATAGACTTTCCGGAGGTGGTAACATCCTCAATGATCATCACCCGGTCGCCGTCCTTAAGCTTGCTTCCTAAAAGGATACCAGTATCGCCGTGATCCTTGACCTCCTTCCGGTTGGAGCAATAACGGATGTCCTTTCCGTACAGCTCACTGATGGCCATAGTGGTTGCCACAGACAGCGGGATCCCCTTGTAGGCTGGTCCGAATAATACATCAAAATCAAGACCAAAGTTGTCATGAATCGCCTTTGCATAGTACTCGCCCAGCTTTCTTAACTGGGTTCCGGTTACATATGCACCTGCGTTCATGAAAAATGGGGATTTTCTGCCGCTCTTTAATGTGAAGTCACCAAACTTTAATACCTGGCTCTCCACCATAAATTCAATAAATTCCTGCTTATAGCTTTCCATGCTGTATACTCCTTTCATCGATTCGCCCTGTATTTTGGGCATAAAGGGATACCCGGAGGGTGTTTCATCAATTCGCCCTGTTGTCTCACACACCTCTACTTCACTGCACCGATCAGGGTGTTGATATCATCGATCCCATACTTTTCCATATATTTTGCAATTCCATCAATCACATCCACTGTAGCGTATGGATTGTGGAAATTAGCGGTTCCAATGGCAACGGCAGATGCGCCTGCAAGGATAAATTCCAATGCATCATCGCTGTTCTGGATTCCGCCCATGCCGATGATCGGCACGCTGACGGCATTCGCTGCCTGATAAACCATGCGGACTGCCACCGGCTTGATGGCAGGACCGGATAAGCCGCCGGTCTTATTGGCCAGTGCGAAGGTTCTGCGGTTGACATCGATCTTCATTCCAGTCAGGGTATTAATTAAGGAAATCACATCGGCGCCGCCGGCCTCGGCCGCCTTTGCCATCACGGTGATATCGGTCACATTGGGGCTCAGCTTCATGATGATCGGCTGCTTTGCATGTGCCTTGCAGGCTCTGGTGATGGCTTCCACTGCCTTCGGGTCCTGGCCGAAGGCGATGCCGCCCTCCTTCACATTAGGGCAGGAAATGTTGATCTCCAGCATATCCACCGGCTCATCTCCAAGGCGCTCTACCACCTCCAGGTAATCCTCAGTGGTCTTGCCGCAGACATTGACAATGATCTTCGTGTCGTACTGCTTTAAAAATGGGATATCCCGCTTGGTAAACACATCGATTCCCGGATTCTGAAGGCCGATGGCATTGATCATGCCGCCGTAGGTCTCCGCGATCCTGGGAGTAGGATTGCCTGGCCATGGAACATTGGCCACGCCCTTGGTCACCACAGCGCCAAGGCGGTTTAAGTCTACAAATTCACTGTACTCAGCGCCGGAGCCGAAGGTTCCGGAGGCTTCCATTACCGGATTCTTGAATTCCACACCGGCCAGATTTACCTTCATGTTCATCACAGCTCCACCTCCTCTGCGCGGAATACCGGACCGTCCTTGCAGATCCGCTTATTGTGGACGTGGGAATGGTCATCCACTTCCTTCGACTGGCACACACATGCCAGACAGGCGCCGATGCCGCATGCCATCTTCTCCTCCAGGGAGAGGAAGCACTCCATGCCCTTCTCTGCTGCATATGCCTTCAATGCCCGAAGCATAGGGGTGGGGCCGCAGGCAAAGATCAGATCGCCTTCCAATCCCTGACTGCGGATGGCGTCCAGCACATTTCCCCTGGTTCCTGCGCTGCCGTCCTCCGTTGCCACCGCAACAGGACCGCAGGCTTCAAATTCATTTTTCAAAAACATCTGACTGTCCCGGTAGCCCAGAATCATCTGCTTCTCGCCTTTTAACTGCTTTGCCGTCTCCAGCATAGGCGGAACTCCGATGCCGCCTCCGATCAAAAATACCCGCTTCCCCTCTGCTTCCTCAAGGGGAAAGCCATTGCCCAGAGGACCCAGGATATCCACCGGATCGCCTGCCTGGTAATGGGAAAATTCCTCGGTTCCGGCTCCCGCTACCCGGTATACGATGCGGAGCCTTCCGCCTTCCCGGTCGATCTCACACAGGCTGATGGGCCTTGGGAGCAGCTTGGAGCCGTCCTTTGTATAGAGATCGATAAACTGTCCCGGCACTGCCTGGGACGCGATCGCTTCTGTATGAATCCACATGCTGTAAATGCCCTCTGCCAGCATCTCCTGGCTGATGACAGATGCAGTCTCTTTTACTTTTGCCATGTTTGCCGCCTCCTGTATCTCTTACAGTACACGATTGATGTCTGCAGCCATATCGATCACAGCCTGTCTGGAAGCCTCACCGAAATGCTCCGGACCGAACTTGGCATATGTGTCCTTCTTGTAGGCTGCGATAATTCCTCTGGAAGAATTTACCACTGCGCCGAAGCCGTCCTCATTGAAGCAGTACTTCAGATCCTCTGCGGTACCGCCCTGTGCGCCGTAGCCTGGCACCAGGAAATAGGTGTGAGGCATCAGCTTTCTTAAAATGCGGCTCATCTCCGGGTAGGTTGCGCCCACAACAGCGCCAACATTGCTGTAATCGCCGTCCATGCAGTCGCTGCCCCACTCTACTACCTTCTCGGCAACCAGCTCGTATAATGGCTTGCCGTCAATCAGCTTATCCTGGAACTCGCCGCTGGATGGATTGGAGGTCTTTACCAGAATGAACAGACCCTTGTCATTGGTCTTGCACACATCTACAAAAGGCTTTACTCCGTCTGTTCCCAGGTAAGGATTAACGGTCAGGAAATCGGTGTCAAAGCCGGAGTAGGTCTTGCTTCCCACCTGCACCTTGCCGATGTGTCCGGCGGCGTATGCTGCAGAGGTAGAGCCGATATCGCCTCTCTTTGCATCACCGATCACGATCAGTCCCTTCTCCTGGCAGTAATCTACCGTCTTTTTATAAACCTTCAGACCCTCGATGCCGAACTGCTCATACATTGCGATCTGAGGCTTTACAGATGGAATCAGATCCCAGGTACAGTCGATAATCTCCTTATTAAACTGCCAGATCGCATCGGCTGCGCCTTCCAGAGTCTCCCCATACTGCTCAAAAGATCTGGCAACAACATGCTCCGGGATATAACTCAGCATCGGGTCCAGTCCTACGCAGATCGGTGCCTTTGTCTTTTCAATCTTGTCCATTAACTGCTTAATCATAGTATCCTCCTTATACAGCCGTCTGCTGATTTCAACCGGCTGCTTTTGATTTTCGTAACGGTTCAGTACCTTCACAGTTACGATTTTTCACTATATTTCAATACTTTCTCAGTTATCTTACCATAATCCGGAATGGCTGTAAAGCGGACGTTTTCTGAATCATCTGGTAACCCCAGGATCTCCATATCCATCATATATAATAGAAAGAATCATTCCCAGCGCCGCCTTCTGCCCCGGCACCATGCTGTCGATCCAGATCCATTCCTCTCTGGTGTGCGCGCCGCCGCCTTTTACACAGCCAACGGTGCAGGCCGGGATTCCCATGGAAAGCGGAATATTGGCATCGGTGGAACTGGCTTTCGTCTTCGGCGCTGCCGTTTCATACCGCTCCAGCACCTTCTGGCAGCAGAGGGAAAGCGCCTCCAGCCTTGCCTCATCTACCCCCTGATTGCATGGCCGGATTCCCAGGGTGGTCAGTTCCACATCCCAGCCCGCCTTCTGCGCAGACTGAATGACACTGTTTAAAAACTCCTCCATTTTATGCAGGCATTCATGGGACTCCGAGCGGAATTCGTATGTCATGGATGCCTTCTGCGCAATGGAATTAATGGTGGTGCCGCCCTCTATGGTTCCCACATTGTAGGTGGTTTTGGCTTCCTTTGGCAGGCGCACCGAATACAGCTGCTGGATTATGCCGGAGAGAATGTGAATGGCATTTGGATTTCCAAAAGCAGAATAGGAGTGGCCGCCCTCCGTCCCCACAGTGATCTCATACCGCTGGGAACCTACCGCCTTCGTCACAATCCAGCCGGTGTAACCGTCCAGGGAAAGGAAGGCTGCAATCCTGCTTCCCCATTTGGTGCAGAGATAACGGCTTCCCTTCAGATTTCCCAGTCCCTCCTCACAGGTATTGGCCGCAAAAACAAGTCCCAGCCCCTTAGGCGGCTTCAGGCCCCGGGTCAGAATATACTTTACTGTCATCATAAGCTGTACCAGATTCGCCGTATCATCCCCAATTCCAGGTGCGAACAGCTTTCCATCCTCTTCCCGGATCACAAATGGCTCTGTGTCCGGGAACACCACATCCAGATGTGCCATAAACAGGATCACCTTTTCGGCGTCCTCGCATCCCATCTCAAATACCACATTTCCCGCCTCATCGATGAATGCGGTGCCAGCTCCCTGAACCCTGAGCCAGTCTCTGACCGCCAGTGCCTTCTGCTCCTCCTGGTGGGACGGCGCCGGAATGGATGCCCATTGCTTTAACAACTCTATGGTTTCTTCTTTATGCTCCTCCACAAATGCTTCATAGTCGTGAAGCTGTGTCTCCTTCATGATCATTCCTCCATTTCTGTATTTTGCCGGCAGCTGTAAGGTATTCTGTACCGGACAGTTACCGCTTGCTTTCCCTTTCGCAGCATCTTCTCATTCTCTATCCTACCATAGCAGGTTTGATAATTCCAGCCCCTCTGTTATTTGTTCCTATCCTCTGCTCTTGCCCTCCATTTCCATCTTCTCCCTGGGATACATTATCCAATTATGGATAATATGCATTTTACGGATAAGGGTCTTAAATGAAATCAGGAGGTGAGAACAATGGTATCCTATCAACGTTTATGGGAAACAATGCGGCAGAAGAACATCAGCCAATACCGACTCATTAAATATTATGAGATCAGCGCCGGACAGATCGGCAGGCTGAAAAAGAACATGTATGTGTCCACCCATACCATCGAGGTTTTGTGCACCATCCTGGATTGCCCTGTTGAGCATATCATGGAAATCATCCCAGACCCATCCCTGGTAGAGTGGAGAGATCAGCTGGAGGGAGAACGACTGGCGAAACTAGAGGCTCAAAATCCTAAACTGCTGACAGCTTCTGAAACAGCTGACCAGTAACAGCAGGGAATGCCTGAATGGGAAGAAATCCTTTTCCTGGATGAAGGCGTAAAAAGCCCCTCCCCTTTCCCCTTTGCTTTTGGGAAAGCGGAGGGGTCTTTTTAACCCTCTGCTTTATTGCGGGTCAGCAGCACCACAGTCTCCACATGCTCTTTTGTCCCTGGGAACAGATCAAAGGGCCAGGCTTCCTTCGCCTGATAACCAAGCGTCTTAAAGTTTTTTAAATCCCGTGCCAGCGACTGAGGTCCGCAGGAAATATAAACCACCTTAGACGGTCCCAGCTCCTTTACCGATTTCATAAACACTTCTGTACTTCCGCTTCTGGGCGGATCCATGATGACCACATCAGCCTTCTCCCCTGCCTGTGCCATCTCGGATAAAAACAGGCTGGCATCGTTGCAGTAAAAGCGAATATTTTCCACATGGTTCGCCTTTGCATTGCTTACTGCATCCCGAACGGCATCCTGGTTCAATTCCACACCGATTACCTTCCCTGCAGCTGCCGCGGCAATAATTCCAATGGTACCGATACCGCAATAGGCATCGATCACCAGCTCCTTCCCAGTCAAAGCAGCCAGCTCTATCGCTTTTCCATAAAGCTTCTCCGTCTGCACCGGATTGATCTGGTAAAAGGATTTGGAGGAGATCCGGAAGGTCCGGCCGCACAAGGTATCCTCGATATATCCCTTGCCGTACAGCACGGTTTCCTTGTCGCCAAGCACCATGCTGGTATTCCGGTCATTGATATTCTGGACAATGGTGGTAATCTCCGGATGCTTCTGCCGCAGCGCCTTCACGAAATTATTTTTTGACGGGAAAACAGGAGATGCTGTTACCAGCACTGTCATGATCTGTCCGGTGGAAAAGCCTCGGCGTATCAGCACATGGCGGAGCAGTCCATAGCCGCTGTCCTCATCAAAGGTCCGGATCTTAAAGGATTTCAGCATCCCCCGGATCGTCCCGATGATCTCATCCGCCTTCTCATCCTCGATGAGACAGCGCTCCACCGGAACGACCCGATGGCTTCCTGCCTCATACACACCGGATATGGGATTTCCCTTTTTGTCATGATCAAATACGGCATGAACCTTGTTCCGGTAATGCCACGGATTTTCCATTCCAATGATGGGATGAACTGGGCAGATCCCCTTCAGCAGACTTTCAATCAATTCCTGTTTCTGCTTCAGCTGCTTGTCATAAGGAAGATGGAGGAGCTGGCATCCGCCGCAGCGATCGGCAACCGGACAGGGATTTCCGGATTTTGAGGCGGCTTTTCTCTGTCCTTGCTTCTCAGATGCCTGACCGCCTTTTCCAAGTTTCCCTTTCTCAGGCATTTGACTGCTTTTTTCAGATTTTTCCTTTTCGAAAACCTGGCTGCCTCTCCCAGCTTGCTTTTTCTCAGAAACCTGGCCATCTTTCCCGGTTTTCCTTTTCTCAAAAACCTGACCGTCTTTCCCGGTTCTCCCGTTCTCAGAGGCCTGGCTATTATTTCCTTTTTTAGACACCTGGCCGCCTCTCCCCTGCTGACCAGCCATCGGCCTGGTCTGGCCGCTTTGCTTATAAAAATCAGCAATCCACTGCTCCAGCTCTTTCTCTAACGTTTCCTTTTCTTTCTTCATTTTCTTCCTTTCTTTCCCTATTTACTTGCAATTTTTTGTCATTTTTATATACTTAAAGATAGCTTACCGTCAGTGAACAAGGGAACACTCGCCCGCTGACGGTATTCATAACACATAAGGAGGACATCCCCATGGAACCATCTCAGTTATCCGCATCATCCGCTCCGGCATCTGCCCCGGACGCTTCGGCTACCCAAGATTCTTTGGCTGCCCAGGATTACTACATCGACCCCACCCTCTACGAAGGCCGCCCCTCTGACTGCAGCGGTCGTTTCAACAAAGAGATCCGCACTTACGATCTTCTTGACCAGCTCCAGATCCCCTACAAAAGGCTGGACCATGACGCCATGCCAACCATTGAAGCCTGCCACCAGGTGGACAAGCTTCTGGGCATTGAAATCTGCAAGAATCTGTTTCTGACCAATGCTCAGAAAACGAAATTTTACCTGCTTCTGATGCCAGGAACAAAAAAATTTAAGACAAAGGATCTGTCCAAGCAGATCGGCAGCGCCCGCCTCTCCTTTGCCGGGCCGGAATATATGGAGCGTTTTCTTGACATCACCCCAGGCTCTGTCAGTATCCTGGGCCTGATGAATGATAAGGAAAATCAGGTGCAGCTGATTATCGACAAGGACGTGATCGAAGGTCATCCCTACATCGGCTGCCATCCCTGCATCAACACCTCCAGTCTCCGCATCAAAACCTCGGATATCCTGGAGCATTTCCTTCCGGCCGTCCAGCACTCTTATCTGCTGGTGGACCTGCCGTCAGAAGAATAAAAACAAAGCACGGTGCAAGCAGATATTCGAAAGCCCTGCGTTCAAAAAGCCGGAAGCTGCTCCCTGGGAAATTCCCTTGCAGCTTCCGGCCTTTGTCATTGCAGCACACACAATCACCTGGAAAAACGCAGCAGTCCGGCATCCTCGCTGTGATGTGCAGCTCCATGTCAGATCGCTCTGGTTGCTTCCTTCAGCCATTCCTTCTCTTCACCATCCAGATAAGGAGACAGCTTCTCATATACTGCCCTGTGGTACGCATTTAAAAGCTCCACATCCCGCTCTGTCATCAGCGACTTCTCCACGCCATCCAGATCGATCGGTGCGTAGGTCAGGTACTCAAACCGGAGGAACTGGCCGTATTCGTTCTTTTCATCCTCAACCACAAGCAGCATGTTCTCTGTGCGGATGCCATGGCTTCCTTCAATGTAAATACCAGGCTCATCGGAGGTGATCATGCCAGCCTCCAGAACACAGCTGTCCATCCGCTCCGGCACCATTTTCCAGCGGATTCCCACTGGACGCTCATGAACATTTAACAGATAGCCTACACCATGACCGGTTCCGTGATTGAAGTTCAGCCCTCTCTCCCAGAACACCTGGCGGGCTGCATAATCCAGCGTCAGCCCCCTTGCGCCATATGGGAACTTCACGGCTGCCAGACGCAGCATACTGATCAGGACCAGGGTATAATGCTCCTTCTCCTCCCTGGTCAGCGGTCCCACTGCAATGGTTCTGGTGATATCCGTAGTTCCCTCATAGTACTGTCCGCCGGAATCCACCAGATAGAAGCCCTTCTCCTGAAGAGGTGTATTGCTCTCCTCGGTAGCAGAATAATGGCACATTGCCGCATTGGCTCCGTATGCAGAAATGGTGTGGAAGCTCAGCCCCAGATTTCCTTCCGTTTCTCTCCGCATATCATCCAGCTTCCGCTCCACAGACAGCTCATCCATGGGGATCTTGCCCATATTCTTCTTCAGCCAGTGGGTGAATCGTGCCATCACCACACCGTCCTTGACATGTGCCTTCTTCATATTTTCGATCTCAACCGGATTCTTCACGGCCTTGGCAAGAACGGTAGGATTCAGTTTGCTGATCACCTGATTGGAGGGATCCAGTCCCCGGATAATGGCATAGTTTACCCGCTCCTCCTCCAGAAAAACGGTTTCTTCTCTCAGACTGCCCACATACTGGTAGATCTCATTGTAAGGGCGCACCGTCACATGAAGTCCATCCAGATAAGCCTTCACCTCTTCATCCAATACTGCTGGATTGATAAACAAAAGAACCTGATCCTTCGTTACAGCCAGATAGGACAGGACAACCGGGTTGCACTCCACATCATTGCCCCGGATGTTCAAAAGCCATACGATGTCATCCAATGTGGTCAGCACATGGATGGTGGCGCCTTCCTTCTCCATGGCGGCCCGCAGATCCTTCAGCTTTTCGGCTGCGCTCTTTCCGGCGAATTCCTCCTTCAGCACCCAGACCGGCTCCGCAGACATAGCCGGACGGTCCTCCCAGATCAAGTCGGTCAGATCTTCCCCGTATGCGATGCTGGCATGCTTTCTGGCCAGCATCTTTTCCAGTTTCTTTCCTGTAAAGCTGTTGACTACACGTCCGTCAAATCCCAGGCAGCCGCCCTCCGGCACTGCATCTGTGATATAATCCTCGATCTCCGGTACCCCTTCCTCGCCCATCTTCATCATGCGGACGGTACTGCCCTTTAACTGCTCCCCGGCCTGGACAAAATATCTTCCATCCACCCAGAGGGCCGCATCCTCCAGCGTCACCACCAGAGTTCCGGCAGAGCCGGTAAAGCCGGTGAGAAAGCTTCTGCATTTAAAATAATCGCCTACATACTCGGACTCGTGAAAATCTGCAGTAGGAACCAGATAGGCATCCATTCCCCGCTCCTTCATCTGCTCACGAAGCTTGTTTAAACGTTCCTGAATCATTTTAGTTAACTCTCCTTCTTGTCTTACCTTATTTCATTCACCTGCCAGGGATCCTCTTCTCCCTTGATCCCAGCCAGGCAGCTCTGAATCGAATATGCAATCATATCGCTCACCGCCTCATCTGTAAAAAATGCAGTGTGAGGTGTCATGATTACATTAGGCATTGCCTGGAGCACTGCCATCTGACGGTTTCTCACCGGCTTATCCTTAAAATCCCGGTAGTAGATCTTCCCCTCGTTTTCCACAACATCCAGGGCAGCCGCACCTGCTTTTCCACATTCCAGGGCATCGATCAGTGCATCTGTATCAATAATGGAGCCTCGGGCCATGTTGATCAGCACCACGCCGTCCTTCATTTTAGATAAGGTATCCCGATTCACCAAATGATAGGTGACTTCCGTAGCCGGAGTGTGGAAGGTGATGAGATCGCAGGAGCTCCAGATCTGTTCCAGCTCCACATACTCCGCCAGCGCTGCTGCTGATTCCTTCCGCTGCAGGTCACAGGCTAGGATCCGGCATCCAAAGCCGCTTAAATTGCGGATCACCGCCTCCCCGATCCGTCCGGTTCCCACTACGCCCACCGTCATCCGGCAAAGCTCCCTTCCCCGCACTCCATTCAGGGTAAAATCCTGTCCCATGTACCGGGTCATGATGGTCTTCATCTTTCGAATTGCCATCAGCATAGCCATCACGGTATACTCAGCAACCGTGTTAGGCGTGTAGCTCACATTGGAGACCCGGATCCCCAGCCGGGCGGCATGCTGGATATCCACATGCTCATAGCCCACAGTCCGTGTGGACACCACACGGACCCCATCCTCATGCCAGAGATCCAAAAGCTCTGCTGAAATGGGGGAGGTGACCACACTGACTGCCTGGCATCCCTTTGCCATATGAGCGTTTTTCAAGGTTGGCGTATGGGGGATCAGCACCAGCTCCACCCCGTATTGCTTTCCAAATTTTTCAAATAATGCCAGCTCGTCCGGCCGGCAGCTGTACGCTGCAATCTTCATTCTGTCCTCAATTTCTCATGGCATCTTCAATGGCCGCCTTGATTCCCTCACTGTAGGTAGGATGAGCCCGCATTGCCAGGGAAAGCTGGGTAGCCGTCAGGCCGTTGGCAATGGCAGTGGCCATCTCTCCGATCATATCCGTTGCTCTTGGACAAACCATCTGAGCCCCTACAATGGTGTTGGAATATGCTTCAAACACCAGCCGGATAAAGCCTCCGTCTGTCCGGGTAATGATAGACTTTCCATTTTCATTCATGGAATAATGTCCTACCCGCACCTTCATTCCATAAGCATGAGCCGTTTCCTCTGTGATGCCTACGGTGGCGATCTCCGGCGTGGTGTAAATACAGCTTGGCACAATGGGCAGGCTGACAAACATACCGTTGGGCACTACCTCCAGCTTAATACTGTGGGCCTTTTTCGCCAGATTCTCCACCACAAAGGTTCCCTGGGCCGACGCCACATGAGCAAGCTGGATATCTGCAATCAGATCGCCGATGGCATATACGCCTTTCTCGCTGGTCTGGAAGGTTCCGTCCACCAGAAGTCTTCCATCCCTCATCTCCAGGCTTACATCCTGGCCAAACAATCCCGACACATCCGGCTTTCTGCCGGTAGCAATCAGGATGATGCCTGCCTTCTGGCTGACCTTCTGCTGATCTGCCGTCTGGAAGGTGCATACCAGATTTTCTTCCTTGGAAATGGAGATCTGAGAGGCACTGCAGTAAATATTAATGCCCTTGTTGGTCAAATCCCCCTCCAGCTCATGGGCCACCTGACGGTCCATAGGCCCCAGAAGATGATCGTTGCGCTCAACGATGGTCACCTGACTGCACAGATTATTAAAGATCGTTGCCATCTCCACGCCGATCACACCGCCGCCGATGATAACAACCCGATTATAATTCCATTCTTTTCCATTTAAGATCTTGTCGCTGGTCACAACCCCCGGCAGATCAGCTCCAGGGATGGTTGGGACGGATGCTTTGGCTCCAGTTGCCAGAAGCACATATTTTCCCTGGTAATACTCTTTTCCCTCTTCATTGTGAACCTCCACGGTCCGGTCGCGGCGGAGGATGCCCTTGCCATGAATCAGATCAATATGCTTCTCCTCAAACATCTGCTGGATCTCTTCCCGGTAGGTTCTCACCGATTTCTCCTTATATTTCTGCATCTTCCTATAATCAAAGGAAATCTGGTCGGTAAAGATGCCGAATTCATCGCTGGTCTGCATCAAAGAAAAAATGTGAGATGCATAGAGCAGCGCCTTGGTTGGGATACACCCCCGGTTTACACAGACTCCACCCAGCTCCTTTTCCTCTACCACGGCTACCCGCATTCCGAAATCCGCTGCCTGAATCGCCGCCGTGTAACCCCCTGGTCCTGCTCCAATTACCACTAAATCATACTGTTTTGCCATAAGTTTTCCATTCCTTCCCTTTATTTATCCAAATTTTATTCAAAGGCTGCGAACCAATTAAAATGCTGGCACGCCCGCAGTACTCCGTCCTGCCCGATTTCCTGGGTCACGTAGTCTGCCTCCTTCTTCAGCTCCGGAATGCTGTTGCCCATAGCAATGCCGATTCCGGCCGTTTTCAGGATCTCAAGATCATTCATGCTATCACCAAAGGCCGCTGTGCGGCTGATATGGATGCCCCAATAGCTGCAGAGACGCTTCAGGCCCTCTGCCTTGGAAGCCTCCTGCTCCACCACATCCGCCCCTGCTTTTCCTGCAAACATTGGAAACTTTACCTGCGGAAATTGTTTTTCCAGAAGCCGGACCCCCTCCTCGCTTCCGATATAAGCCAGTGTCCGCACCTGCATATTTAAAAGCTCCCACGGATCCATAAAATGGCGGTTCATAGTCCCCCACCGCCTCCGGTCATGGTCGATGACCGCCTCCGGGCTGGTATAATAATCCAGATCCCCGATGGTCACACCGATACTAAGTCCGTGATCCTGGGAAAACTGAAGAAGTTCTGTCAAAAGCTCCTTCTGCATAAGATGATTATAAATCAGCTGACCGTCTACTGTAACCTTAGTGCCATTCATATGGATAATGGCATCGGGCTTCAGCAGGTCACGATACTGCCTGCTGTAATGATTGTCCATGTCCCTGCCGGAAGCAATCACGATCCTATGATGCTCCCGAAGCCGTTCCACTGCTTCCAGGGCACTGTCCGTGATCCGGTATGTGGCATGGTCCAGCAAGGTCATGTCCAGGTCAAAGCTGATAATGGATCTGCGTTCTGACATGTGGTTTATCCTTTCCTGATTTGTTAAAAAAAGCCTTGAATCCCAATGAATTCAAGGCTTTATCATATCGGAGTAACAGGATTTGAACCTGCGACCTCTCGGCCCCCAGCCGAGCGCGCTACCAAGCTACGCCATACTCCGTACAGTGAATCATTATAGCAAAAATTCATGGTTTTGAAAAGTACTTTTTTCATTTTTTTTGCATTTTATTTTAATATTATACTCCATAGAAGGGTGGAATTCAATGCAATTCATTCGTTTCCATCTGCTAAATGATCCATATCTAAAGGTTCCAGCACATTAAGACAGCATAGCCATCATCTGTCATGGCTATGCCGTCTATCCAATACTCCCTCTATCCTCTGTTTGCTCACATCACATTTTTCATGCTGTTCATTCCTCTGCAGATCATACTCTTATATCGTTCCAAACTTCCCCTATGCAAATGCCTCCGCCAACTCTTCAAATCCGGAGCATACTTCCAGCTTTTTCATCGTATTGTCATTGCCAAGCTTTGCGGCCAGCTCTGCCAGAAGCCTTAAGTGCACTTTCGCATTTTCATTATCAGCCGGAACTGCAAATAAGAAAATGTAGTTTACAGGCTGTTCATCATACGATTCCCATTCTATCATCTGCCTTGTTTTGCCAATGGCAATCCCAACCTTTTGTACAGAATCTGATTTGCCATGGGGAATTGCAACATGATTTCCAATTCCCGTAATTCCTTCCCTTTCCCGAACATACACATCCTTTACATAGCCATCCATATTGGAAATATACCCGGCCTTGTAAAGTAATCCGGAAAGATGTTTAATTGCAGACTGCTTATCATCTGCATCCATATCCAAGTCAATCACTGCTCTGTCCAATATATCCTTAACTGCCATTTCATTTACTCCTCTACTTTATAAAATATTGATATAAATCCAGCCCTGTCTGGATATTGCGGATCTGCTGCATAAATTCCTCATTTTCCGTCAGACGAATAAAGTCCTTATAAAACTGCTGGGTACGTGCCCGTTCCAGACTGGTATCCATCTTCAATGCTAAAAGAAATACTACATCTACCATCTCTTCATGCCACTCAATCGGCCGCTTTAGAACAGCTATGACAACTTTTGATTCATTCACTGCTGTATTATTGCCATGTGGAATTGCAACACCGCCTCCCACCGCTGTGGTAGTCGCCTTTTCTCTTTCCAGTACATTTCTCAGATAGTCTTCCGTTACATCACCCTTTTCTACCAGCTTGCCTACCATAACATGAAGAAGCTGGTCTTTATTTTTAATTGACGGGTGAACCATCATATAACTAACTCGAAACAGATCATGACAAATGCCAGAAACTCGAAAACGAATATTACCTTTGCTCTTCCTGATCAATCTCACCTGCTCCTTGATGGTATGAATATCCCATTCTGTTATGATGGGACCTACTTGAATGACCCGGTCATGGCTGCATTGCAATCTTTCATTTGAAAAAATAACATCATACTGGCTGCACATGATTTCACGAAAATCATGTCCGCTGATAATGCGGATCTTTGATATTTCCGGAATGTTCTTTTGAAGCAGCTCCACCAATAACTGTGAAGAACCCATCCCAAAATTACTTACGAAAAGGGCTTTCATCGCTACATCTTTTCTTACTAAGGCGGACTGAATATAAAGGGCGATATTTGCAATTTCGTCTTCTGGAATCTGCACTCCATAATATTTTTCAAAAATCGGACTAATCGACCAGGTTGCCAAATAAACCTTTTTGTATTCTTTTTTCACATACTGGCTGATCGAATCGGAATAAGCTTCCCCATACCTCATTCGAAAGACAGCAGACCGCATATGTGTTAAAAGCCCTTCATGCAAAACCTTATCTTCTGTGAAATCTTCATTTAACACATTTCCGATAATACTGATTACTTCCTTTACAACCTTATGCAGCTGCCGGTTAAAATAGCTGGGACTTGTTCTGATATCCTTCAGCCCGTCATTTCCTATCCTTTTTGCTGACAGAAGTACTGAAGTTAAGAATAAAATGTCATTCTCACAGTCATGGAGAGAAAACTCCCTGCAAACCCTGTCATAAATCGACTTTGCAAACAGATATTCGGAAAACTGGGTCAGAGATTCCCCATTTTTCGAATCCTTTACCTGGATCGGATGCTGAAACCGTTTCAATGACAGGCATACCATCAGCCAGGCTGTCCGAAAGGAATTCTCGGCAAACTGCAGCCTCCAGGAATTCTCAGCATGGATAATAATGGTCTTGACCCTGGAATAATCCACTCCTGCCAGATACGTTGCGAACAAGCTGTCCGTTATTTCCGGCATGGTATATACAATATAATCCACTAATGCCTGGCGATAAGCACACTCATCCCCTTTTACCTGGATTCCCTTGCTCCTGATGCTCACAATTTTCAGCCTTCTCTTCTCAAACCAGGCTTCTGTTTCCTTCAGAAGCGCAGATACTGTAGGGGGGCTTATATACAGATGCTCAGCCAGCATCTGCAGGGTAGACGGCTGGTCAACTGCATATTTTAAAAGAACGCCGATTAATTGATTATTACGGGAAATATCATTTACCTTCTCTAATGCAGTTCCCATATCCATTGTAAGGATGTCATTCCGTCTGTCTGTACATAAGCGAATTCCAGAACCAGGCTTTTTTTCGATATAACCAAGCTTTTCCTTTTTCATCCACTGATTGACCTGGTCTATCTTGTTTCTTGCGGTTTTTTCTGAAACCTGAAGAAGCTCTGCAAGCCTTGATATGGTAATCAAATCATTCTCTAACAAGGCTTTTACAATCATTCTGTTATAAAGCTCGTCTTTGCTTCCCACTCCCTCTTCCCTCAACGCTTATTCGTTTCCGGTTGCTACTGCATCCAAAAAGCGATATTGTCCTGCTGAACCAAGGATATTCATATAATTTTTCACAAACTGTTTAATGCCTTTTTCTGCCTCCATGCACATGTGCATATAATCCATCTTCGGTTCTCTTTCAAGAGCGTCCAGCATGGCCTTTTTGCCCACGGAAAATGCATCTGTAGCCACATTGACCTTATTAATTCCATATTGCACTGCTTTTCTTAAATTTTCTTCACCGGAGCCAGATCCTCCATGAAGCACTAAGGGCATATTTACCGTTTTCTTTAATAGTGCAAGACGTTCAAAATCAAGCTGTGGAATCTTTCCTGCCGGGTAATCTCCATGTGCCGTTCCCACTGCCACTGCCAAAGCATCGACGCCAGTCCGTTCTACAAAATCAAGAGCCTGCTCCGGATTGGTATAAAGATCCACATTTGTATCATCAGAATCAGCTGCCATGCCTACATGCCCCAATTCCCCTTCCACAGAGCAGCCCACCGCATGAGCCATCGCGGTTACTACTGCAGTCCTCTCAACATTTTCTTCATAAGGAAGTGCAGAACCATCAAACATAATATTGGTAAAGCCCTTATTGATGCAGTCCGCAATAATCTGATAATCGGTTGCATGATCCAGATTTAATGCAATGGGCACACTGACTCTTCCTGCCAGTTCCGTTATCATTGGAACCATTTCTTCAAGATGAGCATGATTTTTCATCTGACCACATCCGAACTGGATAATCATAGGAGAATATTCCTCCTGGGCTGCCATAATTGCGCCTCTCACCATTTCCATATTAATACTGTTCATTGCCATTACTGCATAATGATTCTTGTGTGCATGATCCAGGATCACCTTCATAGAAGTTAACATTTTTCCTTCCTCCTGCCATAAATTAATTAATGCATCTCAATCTCAAAATCAAAATCTTCATCCTCCTGGATCACAGTTTGCTGCTCCTCCAGCGGCTTTTTAATGACCGCATAAACAACGCCGGTCAGAACGGAACCAATCACCAATGCAATAATAAACACACCAGGATTTTTCATCATAGGAACTACAAAGATACCGCCTGCCGCTGCAGGGCATTCGCAGCCAAATCCAACTGCAATTGCTCCTGCCACTGTGGATCCGATCACAGATGCCGGAATAAAACGAAGAGGATCTGCTGCTGCAAACGGCAGAACACCTTCTGTGATAAAGCATAATCCCATAGGAAATGCTGCTTTTGCCGCCTCAATCTGATCCCTTCCGAACTTCTTCTTTGCAATCAGAGTAGAAATAAACGCACCGATGGGAGGGGTCATTCCGCCAATAATTTTTGCCGCCGCAGGCCCCATGATCTGATCTGCGAGCAGTGCATTTGCTGCCATAGACGCCGTTTTGTTAACAGGGCCTCCCAGATCGAAGCCCATGCAGAAACCAATTACACCGCCGATAATTCCTTTGGCACCGCCGTTCAAAGTAATGATCCACCCCTGGAATTTCGTCATAATGTAGGACAACGGAATGGAAAAGACACATAAAAATACCATGCCACATACAAAGGTAGAAATCAAGGGAATCAGCATAACAGGCATCAAGCCCTCACACCACTTAGGCATCTTCCATTTTTTCATCCAGTTGATAAAATATCCAATAATGAACGCCATCAGCAAGCCGCCTAAAAATCCAGCCTTTGACTGGGATGAGCAGTACCCGATAATCAAACCGGGCATAATACCAGGTCTTCCGGCAATCGAATAAGCTACACCTGCAGTCATAACCGCCACCGCAAAATCCATTGCATAAGACCCCAGCTTATTTACACCCCACCAAAATCCTAACCAGGTAAAGGGATTCAGGTTGCTAAACGGCGTGGCGCCAGCTTCCACTGCATTACCGATTTCATAACCTCCGAAAGCCTTTGCCAGCGCACATAACAGACCTCCGGCGACTACAACCGGGATCATGTATGCAATTCCTGTCATAACATGACGCTGAATTTCATTTTTCTTCCCATTCATTCTCTATTCCCTCATTCTTTCTATTTTCGTAACTGAATAGTTACCTATTTTCCAAGTTTTTCATGGGTTTTCTTAATAACGCCTTTTGCTGATTTCATTACTAAACTAATGGGAATCTCTACAACCGGCTTGCCTTTAAAGCGATCCTTGGTAATTCCGATATCTGCCGCTATGATAACAACATCCGCCCCTTTAATATCTTCCGGGGTAAGCGCATTCTCTACACCGATCGACCCCTGGGTTTCTACCTTGATCTCATCCCCAAGTTCCTTGGCTGCCACCTCTAATTTTTCTTTTGCAATGTAGGTGTGGGCAATTCCTGCAATGCATGCTGTGATTGCTACAATTTTCATACAATATGTACCTCCTTCTTTTGTTGCCATAATAATAGCATTAATAAGATTCCGTTGGTAAAAAAAAATGAACTATCGATGTGGTAATTTTTTATTTTAACCCTTCGGTTCAAAGTGTAACGCCTCCCCTGGCCTCCATTGTATTTCTTTTTTCCATATGATATACTGAAGTAACTTATAGTGGTAAAAATAAGAAAGCATTACAAAAAATCAATCATTCAGGAGGTGCTCACATGAGAAAATGGAAACAGCTTTTAGCCGGAGCAGGGCTTCTGACCGCTTTAACGGCGATTCCGTCCTATGCCGCCGGCTGGCAGTGGATGGACCCCAACAACGACGGGATCAGTGAATGCTATTATTTCACAGACGATGGCACAATGCTGACCCAAACCACCACACCGGACGGCTACACGGTAAATGAACAGGGGGCATGGATTATAAATGGAGCGGTACAGACCCAGGAAGTAAAGACCCAGGGAGTAAAATCCATATCCTCCTCTCCTTCCAGCCTTGACCGGCACACAGCAAAAACCAGTCAACTGAATGCGTTTGAATATCTTCTTTATACCCCAAGGCAGGCTGCTGAGAATATGCCGCTGATTGTGTTTCTGCACGGCCATGGAACGGGAGAATTGAAGAATTTAAAAAAGGACCGATATCTGACCGCTCTCTGCCAGGAAGCCGAGAAGCAGTCCGGCGCTTATATCCTGGCGCCGCTTCTTCCGCCGGAGCTGGATTACGGAGCCAAAGGCATGTTTCCGGGAATCGAGCCTTCTATTATGGAACTGATTGATTCGACGGCAGCTACCTACAAAATCGACCGAAACCGGATCTACCTGATAGGATGCAGCATGGGCGCAGATTCCTCCATTCAGATTGCGGCTGCACATCCGGACACCTTTGCCTGCGTTGTGGGAGCCGTTCCGTTCCACTATCAATGCCCGATTGCAAAATGGGAGGACAGCTGGGGAGAAGCATTAAAATCAACCCCTGTCTGGCTTTTCGTAGAAGATGAGGGCTCCGCGAAACGCAAGGCGACGGCTGCCGCAGATGCAATTATCGCTGCTGGTGGCCAGGCCTGGACTGAGGTTTTGACCGGAACAGATCATGGTCAGGCAACGACGCGGATCGCTGCCAGTATGGGAACCAGTCAATACGGTATTTATAACTGGATGCTCTCTGTCAGCCAATAATGGTATCTAAAACAAAAATCCGGCAGCCCGCCAGGCTTCCTCCTGTTTTCACAGGATCGGAAGCTTGGGGCTGCCGGATTTTTATTTTATTTCATCAGTTAATCGTTAGGATGGCTGCTTGCCAATGTAAGCATGGATACCGCCGTCTACATACAGGATCAGACCATTTACAAAGTTAGAAGCATCGGAAGCCAGGAATACTGCCGGGCCGCCCAGGTCTTCTGCCTCGCCCCAGCGTCCTGCCGGAGTCTTAGCGATGATGAACTGATCAAATGGATGTCTGGAGCCGTCTGGCTGAACCTCACGCAGAGGTGCAGTCTGTGGAGTTGCAATGTAGCCAGGTCCAATGCCGTTGCACTGGATGTTGTACTCACCGTACTCAGATGCAATGTTTCTGGTCAGCATCTTTAAGCCGCCCTTTGCTGCTGCATATGCAGATACGGTCTCACGGCCGAACTCGGACATCATGGAGCAGATGTTGATGATCTTGCCATGGCCCTTCTTGATCATGGACGGAATAACTGCCTTTGCTACGATAAATGGAGCATTTAAGTCTACATCGATCACCTGACGGAAATCCTTTGCACTCATCTCGATCATCGGGATTCTCTTGATAATACCTGCATTGTTAACCAGGATATCGATCACGCCTACTTCCTTCTCGATCTGAGCTACCATAGCGTTTACCGCATCCTCATCACAAACGTTGCATACGTAGCCGTGAGCCTCGATGCCGGCTTCCTTGTAAGCTGCCACACCCTTGTCCACTAACTCCTGCTTTAAGTCATTAAACACGATGGTTGCGCCAGCACAAGCCATAGCCTTTGCGATTGCAAAGCCAATGCCGTAAGAAGCGCCGGTTACTAATGCTACTTTTCCCTGCAGTGAAAAATCGTTCATGCTTGTCATGTCTTCTTCTCCTTTTCTTTTTACGCCCTTTGTTTGTATGTTACTTTTAAAATTTGTATACAAACATTTCGTTTTGTATACATATATGTTAGCACAGTTTCCGCCACAATGCAATAGCTTTTTCCTGCATTTTTTAAATTATTTTCAAACCATTTTGCGCTTTTTTCTTCATCTAGGAAACGTTAACGCTTTTTTAACGTATTTTCATTCCTTCCTTATTTCCACCGGGCACAAATTCTGATATACTTTTAGTAATTGTGTCCGTTTTTTCAGGGCGGAGGCTGCTTTCCTATTACAATAGCAGCCTACAATAGCAACGGATCGCCTTCCTTTCCGGAAGGCCCGATCCGATCAGGAGGTATTTCATTGATTCATTTACTTCTCATCGGTTCCCTGGTCATTCTTGCATGCATCCTGTGCAATCGGATCACCAACCGGTTTGGTGTCCCCATGCTGTTAGCCTTTATCCTGCTGGGAATGCTGTTTGGCTCGGAGGGATTGTTTCGAATTAAATTTGACGACTTCAAATTTGCAGAAAATCTCTGCACCATCGCTTTGATTTTCATCATGTTTTACGGCGGATTCGGAACCCGCTGGAAGGCAGCCCGGCCGGTAGCTGGAAAGGCGCTGCTTCTCTCCTCGCTGGGAACCATCATCACCTCCCTGCTGACCGGTATCTTCTGCTGCCTGGTGCTGAAATTCAGCCTGCTGGAAGGGCTTCTCACCGGCGCAGTCCTTGGATCTACCGACGCTGCCAGCGTATTCTCCGTTCTCCGTTCCCAGAACCTGTCCCTAAAATACAATACGGACTCCCTTCTGGAGGTGGAAAGCGGAAGTAATGACCCGTTTGCCTACATGCTGACCTTGATCATTCTGTCTGCCATGAAGGGCGGCACCTCCGGCAGCAGTTTGCCTTTGCAGATCGCCCTTACCGCAATCTCCCAGGTGGGACTGGGACTTGCAGCCGGCTGCGGGATCGCCCTGGCTGCCCGCTGGTTTCTGGAGCATTTCACCTTCGAGACCAATGGCTTTGATGCCGCTTTTATGCTGGCAACCTCTCTTCTGGCCTATGCTCTGCCCTCTGCCGTGGGAGGAAACGGCTACCTGAGTACGTATCTGGTAGGCATTATCCTGGGCAACCATCCGATCCACAATAAAAAAAGCCTGGTAAGCTTCTTTGATGGTCTCACCAGCCTGATGCAGATGCTGATCTTCTTTATGCTGGGACTGCTGTCCTACCCATCGCGGATCGCTGCCGTGTGGCTTCCAGCATTGGCGATCGCCCTGTTTCTGACCCTGATCGCCCGCCCCGCTGCCGCTGCACTTCTCCTGACGCCGCTGAAGTCCGGCTTCCGGCAGCAGGCACTGATCTCCTGGGCCGGTTTAAGAGGCGCCGCTTCCATTGTATTCGCTATCATGGCTACTGTAAGCGGCATTCAGCTGGAGCATGATCTGTTCCATATCGTATTCTGCATCGTGCTTCTGTCCATCTCCATCCAGGGAACTCTCCTTCCCTGGTTTGCGAAGAAAACCTACATGATCAACAAAAGCGGCAATGTCCTTACCACATTCAATGACTACACAGAAGAAACGGATATCCGCTTTATCAGCCTTCCGATCCGAAATGGCCACCCCTGGATCGGAAAAGAAGTCCGTGAGCTGTCTCTGCCGCCGGATACCCTTCTGGTATTCCTTCAGCGGACCGGACAGAATCTGCTCCCCAGAGGTGACACGGTGATCATGGAACAGGATGTGCTGGTCCTGGGCGCTTCCGCCTATATGGGCGATGATGACATCCATCTGACCGAAACCAGGATCAACCAGTTTCATCCATGGTGCGGCAGGCAGCTTTGTGAGCTGCAGCTTCCCAAGAATACATTGGTGATCCTGATCCGAAGAGGCGATGAGAATATCATTCCCGGCGGACAGACGAAGATCCTTTCCGGAGATGTGATCGTGCAGAATCTGGTGCGGTAGGGCTATGCAGGCATCTTCACACTTTTTCCACAAATCGTTCATGAATTTGTTACAAACCGCTCAAATATTTTCCATAATTCCTGGATATACTTTATATTGTAAGAAGCACATGCGAAAACTTTTTTTCATAATACCCGGCCGGCAGGAGCGATCCTGACGGCCTCCTCCCTTTTATAGGGCTTTTCTTTTTTATGAGGCTTTTTTCTCTCCATCCATTCTTCTGTTTCGATTTCCCGGAATCCTACTGATTTATCTGTCACTCCGTCCTGCTTACCACATAAACTAAATTAGAACCACAAAATGAAAAGGAGTTTCATGTTATGGATTGCAATGCTTCCTACATCTGTCAGCGTCCCCGTGCAGGTGTTTTTGAACAGCAGTTTCCAATCGGAATGGGATACATTCCATGGCAGGTCTGGGGTCAGACCTATCCGTTAGACCGGGCATTTCAGTCTGGTACGATCTTTCCGGAATTAGATCTACGATTTCAATATGGGAGGTGCATGCGATGAATCCAGAAGAAAATTTCCAAACGATGGGCTATGCAAATTCCCGGCCCGCCGGCTGTAGAGAAAGCTCCCGATGCAGGCAGCTTCCTGGCTCCAGAGAAGGCTCCGGCAGCAGGCAGCTTTCTGGTTACAGAGAAGATTCTGGCAGCCGGACCTCCTTCCGATCCAGACCAAACTCCTGCTGCAATGCACTGATGAATCAGGTTTACCAGACTGGCTTTGCAGTGGATGATATCCTTCTGTATCTGGACACCCATCCCTGTGATCCGGCTGCCCTGGCATATTATCAGCAGGTGCAGGCTCTTTACCAAAATGCTGTTCAGGCCTATGAATCCCAATATGGACCACTTTTCATGACAAATGTGGATGATCGGAATTATTGGACCTGGATCAATGAACCATGGCCTTGGGAAGGGGGATGCATTTAAATGTGGAAATATGAGAAACGGCTTCAGTATCCAGTGAAAATCAGCCAGCCAAATCCAAAGCTGGCACAGTTTATCATCAGTCAATATGGCGGCCCCGACGGCGAGATGGGCGCCTCCATGCGCTATCTGTCCCAGCGGTTTGCCATGCCTTATAAGATGGCAAAGGGCGCACTGACGGATATCGGTACCGAAGAGTTAGGACACTTAGAGATCGTAGGCGCTATCGTTCATCAGCTCACCCGCAATCTGACCCCGGAGGAGATCGAGCGCTCCGGCTTTGGGCCCTACTATATTGACCACACAGTAGGTGTCTGGCCTCAGGCGGCAGGCGGGATTCCATTTAATGCCTGCGAATTCCAATCCAAGGGCGATCCTATCACGGATCTATACGAAAACCTTGCGGCGGAACAAAAGGCCAGAAGCACCTACGACAACATTCTCCGCATGGTAAAAGACCCTGAGGTCTGTGATCCCATCCGCTTCCTCCGCAAACGGGAGATTGTGCATTTTCAGCGATTCGGCGAAGTTTTAAGGGATGTCCAGGATCATTTAAGCAGCAAGAACTTTTATGCCTTCAATCCATCCTTTGATATTCCTCAGGGGCCGCGCTGCAATCAGCTTCAGGGATGTGAGGCTTCCAGCAAAAGTGAAGCAAAAGAAGCGGGGTGCGGCTGCCAATAATATAGCTTATGAGAAGCTGCACAAGCAGATTCTCATAAAAGGCGCGCTTTTTGCGCCGTCAATCTGATTACCAGGTTCGCGCAGCGGTTCTGGTAATATAGCTTATGAGAAGCTGCACAAGCAGATTCTCATAAAAAGAAACAGCCGCTATGCTGCTGAAATCGCATAGCGGCTGCCTGTTATTTCTGCTGTATTTTCTACCCAATCTCCTTCTCTCTCCGATACCTGCAGATTCCTCCCACATAAGTGGCACAAACCGGGATCTTGTGGATCTGTTCTGCATCCACCGCAAAAGGATTCTTCCCCAGTACCACAAAATCTGCCAGCATCCCTGGCCGGATCTGCCCTTTTATCTCCTCTTCAAAGGATGCATGGGCGCCTTCCTTCGTAAAGGAATCGATAGCCTGCTTTACCGTCAATGCCTGCTCCGGAAGATAGGGGCCAATATGGTCCTTCAGTGTGGTTCTGGTCACAGCGCACTGGATCCCTGCCAGCACGTTTGGCAGCTCCACCGGGCAGTCGGAGCCGTTGGAAGTGTGAACCGTGTCGTATAAGGTCCGGTAATTGTAGCTGCTGGCTGCCCGTTCCCGTCCTACCCGCTCCTCCACGATATGGATATCATAATCCAGGAAAATAGACTGGATATATGCATGAAGAGAAAGCTCCTGGATTTTCTGGATCTGATCTGGGCGCATAACCTGGCAGTGAACGATTCCATGGCGGTGGTCTGCCTTCGGATGCTCTGTCAGCGCTTTCTCATAGCCAGCCAGAATGTCATCCAGGATCCCATCTCCGATGGCATGGATGGCGATCTGCATTCCATGAGTGTGAGCATACCCAATCATCTCCTCCAGCTGCTTTCTGGTAAAGATTGGAATCCCTCTGGTGGAAGGATCATCTGCATAAGGCTGGCTCATGTAGGCGGTTCTCGCTCCCAGAGAGCCATCTCCCAGAAGCTTCATCGGACCGATCCGGAACCATTCATCGCCCCAGCCGGTGTAATATCCCTGTTCTGTAAATTCCTTCAGTCCGTTAAAATCCAGGAACCGTGACTGCTGGTTCACCCGGATCGTCATCTTTCCCTCTGCCTCTAGCTCCCGATAGGCATCAATAATTCCCTGGAAGGATACCTGGCTGAATTCCAGAAGGTCATCGGAATGAGAGGAGGTGATTCCATAGCGGTTCAGCTCCCCGGATGCCTGGAGGATCATCTCCTTAATATCCTCTTTTTCCGGCTGCGGAAAGCAGGCGAACACAAGATCCATGGCATTTTCCCGGAAGATTCCGTTTGGTTTTCCATCCTCTCCCAGCTCAATGCATCCTTCCTCTGCCTGTATGGTTCCTTCGGACTTCCAGGATGGTTTCTCATCCATCATACCAAGCATCCTGAGCGCCATGGTATTGACCACACAGACATGGCCGCAGGCTCTGGTCAGGCAGATGGGATGCTCTGTGGAGATCTCATCCAGATCCTGCCTCACAGGAAACCTGGATTCATCTGTAAAATAGTCCTGATTCCATCCGCGCCCTCTTACCCAGGTGCCGGCTGCCGGCTTCCTTTCAGCAATAAATGCTTTCATCGCTGCCTTTACATCGGCCAGGGAATCGGTGTGCTCTGCCAGATTCGCCATGCCCAGGAAACGGCCGAAATTAATCACATGCATGTGAGAATCATTAAATCCGGCGCAGACAAACCGGCCCTCCAGATCTACTACATCATCCCCCTCTTCCTTCAGCCTTATTGCCTCTTCATTGGAGCCGGCATAGACAAACCGGCCCTGCTCTACTGCAAATGCCTGACATAAGGGAAGCTCCCCGGTATAAACCTCACCATTCGTATATATTGTTTTCATGAGCATCTCTCCAATCTGTTTTCTACATCATATCACACCACGAAACGGATGACCAGTCATATGCTGTAATTCGTCAAACAAGCGCAGCATAAGCGAATTGGGGTTTACTTTGTCTCCAGAAGATTTCCCATACTTCTCAGGCTGATGGCCAATGTAGAAGTATTGTGAAGAAGCGCTGATGTGGTAGGCTGGAGCACACCGCCGATTCCCAGAGCGATCAGCCCTGCGTTGATTCCCACGATAGAACGGTAATTCTGGTGGATCCGCTTCATCAGCAGATTGCTGATCCGCTTCAGCGTTACGATCTCATCCAGATCCTCTGCCCCGATGGTAACATCAGCGATCTCCCTGGCAATGGCCGCCCCATCCTGAATGGCAATCCCTACGTCTGCCGCTGACAAGGCCGGTGAATCGTTGACGCCGTCGCCGATCATGATTACCTTCCTTCCGGCTGCCTTTTCCAGTTCTACAAATTTGGCCTTATCCTCCGGCAGCACCTCGGAATAGTACTCATCCACGCCTACCTTCTGTGCAATCGCCCGGGCGGTCCGTTCGCTGTCGCCGGTCATCATAACTACCTTCCGAATCCCTTCCTGCTTTAATGTTTCCACCACCTGGCGTGCCTCCTGGCGCAGCGGATCCTGGATACAGATCACGGCTGCCAGCACCTGCTCAATGGCAAGATACAGATGGGAATATTCTGCCGGAAGCGCCTCGAACTGCTCCTCCATCCCCTCCGGGATCACACATTTTTCGTCCTCAAATACGAAATGGTGGCTGCCGATGATTGCCTTTCTGCCCTCGATCCTGGTGGAGATTCCATGGGCTACGATGTATTCTACCTTGGAATGCATCTCCTCATGGGTCAGATTCCGCTTTTTCGCAGCGTCCACCACCGCCTTCGCCATGGAGTGGGGGAAATGCTCCTCCATGCAGGCTGCGATCCGCAGCAGTTCGTCCGGATCTGCCCCGTTAAAGGATACCACCTCTGCCACGGTAGGCTTTGCTTCCGTCAGTGTTCCGGTCTTATCAAACACAATGGTGTCAGCCTCTGCCATTGCCTCCAGATACTTTCCGCCCTTTACCGTCATATGGTAGTGGCTGGCTTCCCGGATCGCTGACAGCACGGAGATTGGCATTGCCAGCTTTAAGGCACAGGAGAAGTCTACCATCAATACAGATAATGCCTTGGTCACGTTCCGTGTCAGCAGATAGACCAGGCCAGTTCCGGCCAGGGTGTAAGGCACCAGCTTGTCTGCCAGATGTTCTGCCTTTCCCTCCAGAGAGGATTTCAGCTTTTCTGATTCCTCGATCATGGTAACGATCTTCTCATACCGGCTGGAGCCGCCTGCCTCCTTCACCCGGATCAGCAGACTGCCTTCCTCCACAGCCGTTCCTGCATAGACATACTTTCCAATGATCTTATGCACCGGCATGGATTCTCCGGTCAATGCCGCCTGATTGACCATGGCTTCTCCCTTTGTCACGATTCCGTCAAAGGGGATCACATTTCCTGTGCGAACCACCACCTGATCGCCTGGCTGTATCTTGGTAACCGGAACCAGAACATCCTGCTCATCGGTCCGCAGCCACACTTTATCTACCTGTAAGGACATGCTTCTGGCAAGGTCACCTACTGACTTCTTGTGGGTCCACTCCTCCAGGATTTCTCCGACTCCCAGCAGAAACATCACCGAACTTGCAGTATCGAAATCCCGGCGCAGCATGGAAACACCGATGGCAGTGGCATCCAGCACCGGCACCTCGATCCGCCTCTTCGCCAAAGTTCTGGCACCATGCCAAAGATACTTCACCGACTTCCAGGCCGTCAGCCCGGCCCGGACAGGGTATGGAAGAAATAACTGGCTTCCTGCCCGCAGCACGATTTTATCTACCAGCTTTTCCCAGTAAACATCATTGATTTCCCGTCCGGAATGCTCCAGGTAAGACTCCGGCACCTCCACATTTTCATACCGGAACCGCTTCAGCAGGTCGATCACCGCCTGCCGGTCCCCGGTATAGCAGATGGCTGCATCCATCACTCTGGGCTGAACCTTCACAGATGTAATATATGTCTGATTCGTCAGGTAATACTGCAGGGTATCCGCTTCCCGGCTGGACATTCGTTTCACCATCAGATGAACCCGAATCCGCCCGCGGATCTCATGCTTGATTGTAAACTTCATTATCTGTCCCTTCTTTCACCTTTCCAATTCAGAAAAAACACCTGCAGAAATCTACAGGTGTCTGAAATCAAAATTAAAATCTACTGTGCTGCCTCTTCATCGTCTTCGCTGACAACTTCTTCGAAATCGTCTTCTACTACGGCCTCCATTGCAGCTCTCTCCTCATTGATCTGCTGTGCCTCTGCGTAAATATCTTCTGCATTTTCCTGAATGGTGGTTGCAGTCTTCATCACACAATCCTTAGCACGCAGAACAGCTGCTGTGCAGTTCGTATAAAATTTCTTTGCATCCTTGCTGGATAACAGCTTGATTCCAGCAGTTCCGAATAAAACGCCTGCGGCGAAGATTCCTGTCTTTTTCGCGTCAATTTCCTTGAAGCATTCTAACATAGTAAGTACCTCCTGGTTGGTTATTTGTGATTCACAGCTTCGGCTGCATCACTATTTGTGCTTATAGCCGGTATAGATCGTCATGCACAAGCAAACGATCATTGCCCATGCCCAGAATTTATGATTTTTCATGAATACCCTCCTTCCGGCAGCACGCCCATGACGGCCTGTTTGGCCATGTCCTGGACTATGTAATTTAATTGTAACTTTTATTATATTCGTTTTTTCTTTGAATTCCAACCAGGTTATTGATTACATTTTCTCAATAAAAGTAATTTCCTCCATCAATCACAAATGCTTCTGACAAAGTTGCTGTAAGCACCGATCAGGTTCGCTTCATTATAATATTGGCACACAGCAATTTCTGCTTTCGGAACCTCATAAGGATACAGAGCGTAGAGATAATCCAGATTTTTCTGAATCGACTCAATCAGCATTGGCTGTCTGCTCATCCCTCCGCCGATGGCAAACCGCTCTGGATCATAAATAAACTGCAGATTCATGATCATTCGGGCAATGATCCTGGTAAACTCGTCCAAAAGCTTCTCCATCTGCTGGTCACCTTCTTTGATCCACTGAAAGATCAGCTCTCCGCTTACTTCAGAGGCCGGCAGCCCCTTCAGTCTTGCCGCCAGTTCTGTCAGTCTGGGATTTCCATTCACACCGGACCAGTGATTGGAAGGCTGGTCTACGTAATCGGTCATGCTGATAAAACTGAATTCTCCTGCTGCAAAATGATGACCCATGTGAACCTGCCCATTCTTGATCAGCGCCCCTCCGATTCCAGTTCCCAGAACTAAAACCACGCCGTCCCTGCAATCGGACAGAGCGCCGTATGTGGATTCCGCCAACGCGGCACATTTGGCATCATTCATGATGGTGATGGGAACATCACACCGCTTCTTCAGCTCCGGTACCAGGGAAAGTCCGTCTGCAAACCGCAGGTTTCCAGCGGTGACACAGATTCCCTTTTGGCTGTCTATAATTCCCGGCACGGATAAACTGATACCGGATACCCTGCCTTCAAACTTTTTATATATTTTCTCCAGGCAATCCAGATAAGCTTCCACGCCATCATACGGTGTGGGAACCTTTCCGTAATCCATCAGATTTCTCTGACTGTCGATCCTGGCATATTTGATTGAACTTCCTCCTACATCAATGCATAAACATGTTTGTTCCATATTTTCCTTTTCCCTTCTTCATCCAATGGCGATTCTTTCCCATTCTGCCTGAAAGGCTTTTTGCTGCACAGAAAACTCCGGATAAGTTTCCTATGTGTGAGAAAAGCCTCCAGTATTCCTGAAGGCTTCTCTCGTCATATGGGAAATTTTTAACAACTACTGCTTATTTCGATCCATCTATTAAAAAATTATACTCCTCAAACACGCTGACTGCACAGCGCTCTCACCCGCAAATGATCAGCCATTTACCTTCTTGTAAAGCTCGATCATCTCCTCAGCCATGACCTTGAATACCTCAGCACTCATCATCTGGTCCTCAGCGTGAGTCAGGATCAGGCCCATCTGCACATTCTCACCGGCTGCTTCCTTCTGAACCAGATCGGTATGAGGCTCATGGCCCTGCTTCATCATCTCATCGCCCTCTGCGATCAGCTCTGCTGCTTCCTCATATAAGCCTTCTTTTGCCTTTTGGATCGCTTCAATATAATTTGACTTTGCTCCGCCTGCAGCTGTGATCAGCTGAAAACAGATCAGTTCTAATCCTTCCATAATTTACCTCCTGATCGTAATCATGATTGATTCTTAAATGTTTATGCCTGCTCTGCTGCTTCCTTCTCCTGCTGTGCATAGGTCTTATCAATGACACGGATAAACGGTGCGTATACAAAGAAGGATAATGCCAGGATTGCAGTCTGCAGAAGCGCTGTTCTCCATCCTCCGATCAGGAAACCGGAGATGATTGGCGGACAGGTCCACGGAACGATAACGCCGGCATACATTGGGCAGAGACCGGTATAGATTGCAAAATACTGAATAAGGCCAGAGATCACCGGCATCAGCATAAACGGAGCTGCCATCAGAGGATTCAATACAACAGGTGTACCGAACAGTACCGGCTCATTGATGTTGAAGAATGCCGGAGCCACTCCCAGCTTTCCGATCTCACGAAGCTGCTTGGATTTTGCAAAAAATGCCATGTACATAACCAGACCGATGGTCATACCTGCACCAGTTACGGTCATAAACTGGTCTAAGAACTGCTGTGTTACAATATGTCCGCCATTGGCCAGGTTCAGTTCTAAGCCTGCATCCAGAATTGCCTGATTGGCTGCTGAGTTTGCAGACAGAACCGGACCCATAATACCGCCAACGATGGTAGAGCCATGGACTCCGAAGAACCATAAGAATGGAATCATAAAGCCCATGCCGATTACGCCGCCAAAGGAGTCCGTTAAGCCCTGTAATGGGATCTGAATGGTTCCATAGATCCATTCCAGTGGGGTTGTGCCTAACGCAAGGTTAAATACGGCGTATAAAACAGATGCGCCAGCAACGATCACAGCGCCAGGAATTAATGCCACAAATGCATTGGCAACACCTTCTGGTACGCCTGCCGGCATTTTAATGGTAATGTCTTTTTTCATGAAAATGCTGTAGATCCAGCCTACGATTAAGCCGATCAGCAGTGCGCCGATCATACCCTGGCCGCCGGTCCAGGTCTTCATAATAACACCTGCGGAGCCTCCGTCTGCTGTAGCTAAGGAGGAAGGCTGCATGATCAGCCATGCACACAGGGAAATCACACCTGCCGGCATACCGTTGTAGCCTTCATTTTTTACATAAGTAAATGCAATACCGATGGCAGCGATCAGCGCCATAATGTTAAAGGTGCTTTCAAATGCCTGGTTCAATACAGCGGCAATTCCCATATCAGCCAGTGCCTGTGCAACCGGAGCGTAAGGGAAGTTTGCCAGAAGAAGGCAAACAGAACCAACCATCATCATTGGCATGGAATACAGCAGGCCGTCCTTTAACGCCTGAATCGCCTTGGTATTAATAAATTCCATCAGTTTCGGAATTACTTTATCATTGAGAAAATCTTTCATATCACGTATCCCCTTCTTTAATCTCATTTTGAAGTTCTGTTATCGTGTCTGATATTATAGCTTTCAGCTCCTGCAATCATCTGATTTTACTTACCAGCCAGCTTTACTGCAAATGCCAGAACCTTCTCGCCGTTGCACATGCCATAATCCGCCATTGGGATTACATCCACTGGTACATTCTTCGCTCCGCAGGTCTTTACTGCCTTGCTCTTTAAGTAGCCTACCTGCGGTCCTAACAGTGCACAGTCAACGCCGTTGATCCGGTCATCCATCTCGTTTGCCGGGAAGGCAGCGATATCAACTTCCAGGCCCTGCTTGGCAGCCGCATCTCTCATCTTAGAAACCAGTAAGCTGGTTGACATTCCCTGATTGCAAAATAATCTGATTGTTAACATATTGATTTCCTCCTCTGATTTTATTTTTCATTTCATTGTTACGAAAAATTACAGTTCTTCTCCATTGGTTGCAATTACATGCTTAAACCACTCGAAGCTTTCCTTTTTCTCTCGATCCAGGGTTCCTTTTCCCTGATTATTCTTATCTACATAGATGAATCCGTAGCGCTTCTCCATCTCACCGGTTCCTGCGGAAACCAGATCGATACAGCCCCATGGCGTATATCCCATTAAGTCCACACCGTCCTGATCCACACACTCCTTCATAGCCTGGATATGTGCCTTTAAGTACTCGATCCGGTAGGTGTCATGGATGATACCGTCCTCGCCCTTCTTATCATAAGCGCCCAGTCCGTTCTCCACGATAAACAACGGCAGTTCATACCGCTCATACAGCCAGTTCAAGCTGTAGCGCAGACCCTTTGGATCGATAGGCCATCCCCAATCGCTGGCCTTTACATATGGGTTTTCCACACGCACCTTATCTTCAATGTAGTCGTAATTTGGATTATCCGCTGCCGCCTTTACTGCGAAGGACATATAGTAGCTGAAGCCGATATAATCAACGGTTCCCTTTCTTAAGTCTTCTTCATCCTGAGCAGTGATATCCATCCGGAAGCCTTTTCTCTTAAAGTAAGTCTTCATATAATTTGGATAATGGCCTCTTGCATGTACATCGGCAAACCAGAACCGTCTCTGCATCGCCACAGTAGCCATCATCATATCTTCCGGATTGCAGGAATATGGATAGATTGGAGTCATGGCGATCATGCATCCGATCTGGAACTTCGGGTTAATCTCATGGCCGATCTTAACTGCTTTTGCTGAAGCCACCAACTCATAATGAGCCGCCTGATACATCAGGAATTCCCTGTCCTCGCCTTCTGCAAACCGCAGTCCGGAGTTGGTAAATGGTGCCCAATCGGTCTCATAATTGGCCTGGTTGTTGATCTCATTAAAGGTCATCCAGTAGGTTACCTTATCCTTGTACCGCTCAAAGCAGACCTTAGCAAACCTTACAAACAAATCCACACATTTCCGGCTCCGGAAGCCGCCGTATTTCTGTACCAGATGGTACGGCATCTCGAAGTGAGAAAGGGTAATGACCGGCTCAATTCCATACTGATGGCAGGTATCAAACATATCATCATAGAATGCCAGGCCTTCCTCATTTGGCGTTTCCTCCTCACCTGTAGGGAAGATTCTGGTCCATGCAATGGATGTGCGGAAACACTTGAATCCCATCTCTGCAAAGAGGCGGATATCCTTCTTATAATAGTGAAAAAAATCAATAGCCTCATGGTTCGGATAGTTCTTTCCATCGATCACACCATCTGTAATCTCACGGCTCACTCCATTGGCTCCGGCAGTCATAACATCTGCAATGCTGATGCCTTTTCCGCCATCCTGCCAGCCGCCTTCAAGCTGATGTGCCGCAACCGCCCCGCCCCATAAAAAATCGTTTCTGAGCATCGGTTTTCTTCCTCCTGATTGTTTTTTGTTGAGTAATCGCGATTTCTTAAACTGATCTTATTGTACCGATTTCTGCCGGCAAACTCAATAACGGAAATTACCACATTCATTCTGGTAATTCCAGATTAAATGTGGTAATCAAAGACTCCTTTTTCTTAAAAAAATGTACGCAAATACCAGAATCAAATTTCTCAAATGATTCTGGTAATTCAATGCGGTAATTTGTAAAATCACGGTAACTGTGAGGGTACCAAACCGCTGCAGATCATTTCTGAAGCAGTTCAATAAAAACATTATAATCCGGATTCTGGATCAGTCTGGAAACAGAATCCGCGTTCAGTGCAAACCGTGCCGTGGTCTCATAAAATCTCTGGCGGTCCCGATCCTCCTTCCTTCCGATGGAAGTCAAAAGCACTACCTGGACCGGAAGGTTATTCCAGATCACAGGCTCATTCAGAACCGCCACATAGGCGAAGGATTCCTCCGAGGCGATCCGGTTGGGATGAGGTATGGCGATATAATTGCCGTAGTCCATCTGGGCAAAAGATTCCCGCTCCAGCACCAGCTCGTAAAAATCCTCGTCCACCTGTTCCTGCTTCTTGATGATCTGGCAGATATATTCCAGAATATCCTCCTTGCTTCCTGCAGGCACATTCCGGATAAACCGCTTCTCTCCATAATACCGGCGAATCATGCCGCCGCTGTTTCCATACCGCAGGATATCCGTTACCTTCTGGATATCATCCACACCCAGGAACACGCCCACCTCAATGATCGGTGCTGATACCTCCCGTGTGATGGGCACTGTGGTAAAGATGTAATCTACCTTGGACGTATCGAAATTTTCCAGTCCCAGCAGATCGCAAACATATATATTTTTCAGATAATCCGAGAACTCCTGCTCATACTTATATTTCAAAAGTCGGGAGGTTCCCTTTCCAGTGCTGCACACTACCAGAATATTGTAACGGCAGTCCGCCTTTCCCTTTTCCAGGGCCAGGGCAAAGATCAGTGCAAAATATCCGATCTCGTCCTCCGGAATCTCTTTCTTATAATAATCCCGCAGCACATTCGATGCGATGTACGCCATCTGATAAGCCAGACTGTATTTTTCCTTGATCTCCTGCAGCATAGGATTTTTCAGCGGGATCCCGTACCGCATCCGCACATCAAATGGGACCAGATGCTGATTCAGCGTCATCCGCATCTCAAAATTATTGTAAAAATCCAGGTGGTATTCCTTGGCCGCCAGCTTCAGCATCTCCAGGGCCAGCCGATCTGTCCTCTCATTGATGACGAAATTGGAATCATTTTCCACCATATTTCCAATCATTCGCTTTCCAGCCAGATACAGCAGAAGATAATTCTCCTCATCGCTGGTATAGTGGATCCCCTCCTTCGCCTCCAGGCTGCCGATCAGCTCCCGGATAAAGGACTGCTCCTTTACCCCGATCTCGATCAGGTTTTCCTTGTCCAGCTTCAGGTAGTAGCCGCTTCGGATCCGCCGCTGGGATATGTAGGTATAATTGACAAAATTCTCAAAGGAAATCTCAGAAAGGTGCACATCATACTTGGTCATCAGCGCCTTCACCAAATCAGCCAGCATGGATAATTCCTTGTCCTGATGGCTGATATCAAAGCCAGACAGGCAGTTCCGCTTGATAAAATAATCACTGATCAGCCTGCGGATATCAAACTCCTCCCCCTGTATCCGGATCCCGTAATTGGGACGCCGCTCGATGGAGAGGTGGTACCGCTTCAGGATGGACTCCACCAGTTTCAGGCAGTTGGAAAGTGTTGGCTTGGAAATGTACATAAAGTCGCACAGTTCCTCCACCTTCACATATCCTGGCCGGAACAGCAGATATGCCAGCAGATAATCGCTCCGCTCACTGGCGTTATCTGGTATCTGGCTGGATTCCTCTCCCTCGCATTCTTTCTGATATGCTTCAAAACGTTCCTGATCGGTAATCTCCAACCGGTAACCGAACCTGGCCTTCGATGCGATCCTGGCACCATTCTTTTCCAATTCATCATTTAATTCCCGCAGCCGGATCCGCACTGTCTTCTCACTGACTCCCAGATGATCCGCCAGCTGCTGTGCCGTTCGATATTCCTCCTGCTGCAAAATAACAAATAACTCCTGCAATCTGACTGATGCCATACGTATCACCTCCTGCTTTCCTGCTCATTATTTTCATTATAAACTTCTTCCGAAAAAAAAGCAGGCCTTCCACCTGCTTTTGAAACTGTTTCAGGAAAAAGGAACATGTTACAAATCCGAAACAATCTGTAACATGTTCCCGGTTCTGCCCTTCTTCATTCTGTCAAAGAGATACGTAGTTTGTCACTCTGCGCCCCAGCGTCTCCAGCAAAAAGATCACCGGCACCTGAGTTGTGATATCATAGTTTCGCCCGATCTTCCGGTTAGTAACGTAATAGGTCAGATTATAGTCCGACATTTTTCCCAGTGTAGTGGACTCACGGTCCGTGATACTGATCAATTTACAGCAATGCTCCTTCATAAGCCCTGCCAAGGAGATCACCTGCTGTGTTTCCCCGGAAACGGACAATGCGATGGCAACGGTGCTTTTTAAGTCCATGCTGATGGGATAAAACGGATCCTCAATAAACTGACTGTATTTCCCCAGATTGGAAAAATATCGCGCCCCATATTTTCCCAGAATACCGGAGGTTCCGATCCCGAAAAAGAGCAGATGCTCCGCATTCTGGATCTCCTCCACGATCTGATCAATCATTTTCTGATACGCCTCAGAATAAAATTCCTCAAAAAAACGCTGGACCTCCTTCAGATCCGTCTCCGGCTGTTTCTGCCGTTTCTCATTGAGATACAGTTTAAACTGAACCTTGAACTCGGCGTAGCCGCTGCATCCCACCTTCTTGCAGAAGCGGCTGATGGTAGCCGTGGAAACGTGGACTGCATCTGCCAAAGCCCGGATGGTCATGTATTTCACCTCATCCTTATGCTCCAGGACATAGGTGTACACCTGCATCTCCAGATCATTAAACGAATTTATCACCTCGTAGCTGAACATGACATTCCCCCATGTAGATTTAATGAATTGATGATTTCCTGCTTTCATCATACTCTACTTTCCGGGTTCTGTCAAAAAATAACGAAAGCTTCCTCAGGCTTTCACACCAAAGTTACTGTTCCCGTGCGTTCACAGCAACCCAAACAATACCAGCTTAAATGGCATCGATCCGCTTCCGCAGCTCCACCATCTTCTGATCCAGTTCTGCCACAGCCTGGGAATACTGCTTTAATTCCTCCCCAATCAGGATCGCTTCCTTCTTTCCTTTCTTATACCGGAGCTGGTGATCCACCCCGGCCCAGAAATCCATAGCCGGAGTCCGCAGCTGGATCTCTGCCCGGACCCACTGGGTTTCCCTCTGAAAATAAATGGGAAGCTCCACGATCAGATGGAGACTGCGGTAGCCGGAGCTTTTGGGCTCCTTGATGTAATCCTTTTTCTTTATGATCTTCAGATCCTTATGGGTGTACAGAATCTCTGCCATCCGGTACACATCATCCTCAAAGGAGCATACCGCCCGCACACCGATGATATCATTGATCTTCTCCATGGCATTCTCGTATGTAGGCTCATATCCTTTTTTCCTGCATTTTGCCAAAATGCTCTCCACTGTTTTGATCCGTCCGCTGGTGTGAACCAGCACATTTCTCCCAAGCTTTAACGACAGCTCCGCATCTGCCAGCTGGAGCTTTGCTGTCAGCATGCGAATGGCACAGCTGCTTTTGATCTGGAACGAACTGCTTTGAAATTTTCTCAAATCCTGATGCTTCATCACCCGGTTTTCTCCCGTCATCATATCAATTTCTTCCTTTTAGCTTACCAATATTTTTCCTAGACCGCACAATGAAAGGATATGTAAAACCTTTGTAAATATGACTACTTTTTTAACAGAATTCAATCCAGAAGCATAAAATGCAAAAAAACGGCTCACAGGGCGTCCTGACCTGAGGCCGTTTTTGTTATCTTTTATTTTTCGTAACTGTTCAGTACCCTCACAGTTACGAGCAAAAATCCATTGAAAATCGCCTGCGGCGATGGGATTTTTGCCTGCTATTCCACGTTTTCTTACGGTCAGCGCAGCAAGTGCGCAGACCTACTGAACAGTTACCATTTTTCTTACTTCACCTGCATCGTTCCATCATGGCTTGTGCACCTTATTCCAGATAGTCCAGAGGATCTACCGTCTTTCCATCCTTGGTAAGCTCCAGAAATACATTCGGCCCTTCCAGGGTATAATACTTGGTAGGCTCCGCTACATAGCCTAATATCTGCCCTTTTTCCAGATATTCGCCCTCCACTGCCTGAACCTCCTTCAGCTGTCCGCAGGTCAGAGCGTAATCATCCCCAAGGTCTAACACCAGATAATTTCCAATCTCCTCGTTAGTTCCTGCCTCCATCACCCTGGCATTGGCGGGAGCAGTCACCGGCTGGCTCACATCTCCCTGGATCACCAGGCCCGGATTGCACTTATACTGCTCCAGAGTTGGGAAGTAGATGGTGGAATCCATGTTGTAATCCAGCAGTACATTGCCCTCCACCGGCCACAGCATGGACTGGGTCTGGGCAAAATTCAGCACCAGGCCGGTTGCCGCATCCAGACCAGCTCCAGCCAGAGCAGCCTCTTCTGACAGGCCATCGGTACTGCCGGCTGCTGCTCCATGGTCAGCCGCCAGCTGCTCCGAGCCGCTGCCATCCTGTCCTTCTGCTGCTGCATCTGCTGACTGCTTCTGGCTGCCGGTTCCAGCCGTGCTTCCATCCAAACCCTCACCAGCCTCGCCGGCTGCACTTCCATCAGCCAGTGCGCCAGTTCCCTGTCCGGCATCAAAAGCTCCTTCTGTCTGCATTTGTCCTTCTCCGGCTCCATCTACCAGATGCTCCGGGTCGCCCTCCAGATTTAAGTACGGGCTTTCTTCTGTCTGTCCTCTTTGCAGAGTGACCACGCCTGCCGCAGCTACTATAGTCAGCAGGCCCAACACCAACATGACAAGGGTAAGCTTATCCTTGAACAATTGATTTACTTTTTCCTTCACATTTATCACCTCGGTAATATTCTTACCAAAGCGAAAGGACTTATTCAGAAATCAACATAATATTTTGATAAAAATAATGCAGGATCTCCTCAAAGCCCCACCCCTCTGCCGCCTTCCGGTTGGCATCGTACTGACTCATGCCGTATCCATGGCCGATCCCCTTTACCACAGCCCGCACATTCCCTTCATAATCCTCCAGCCGGAAAAAGGAGGAATTTAGATTCAGGGCGTACCGCACTTCATCCCCTGTAAATTGGTAATTTCCAATCTGCACCACAGAAACATATCCGGCTTCATCCCGCGCTCCGATCTGAATCGTTTCCGGCACCTGGTCTGCCGACACCGGGCCGCCGTCCGGAATGCTGCTGATCAGGCGGGAGAATTCATCCGGCGTCCATTCCTTAATCTGCAGGTAACCATCTGCCTCCAGATCCTTTGGGCAGTCTACACTGGCCAGATAGGGGTGAGCTTCATCTCCAGGCCTTGTTTTTCCGGCACTGCAGCGGCTGAACCAGGCGTCAATATAACTGCCCTCATATTCCATCACCAGACCGTTTGTCTCCCACACTGCCTGCTCGATCTTCCCATATAATTCCATGAACTGTTTTGTCCCCCACATCCGTTCCAGCTGGGCCTCCTCCAGATAGTCCATATCCAGTGAGGATTCCGGGATCTGGGCCGCTCCTGCCATCTGCTGGTAAATGTAGGTTCTGGCGATCACCGCCTGGGCCTTCAGCGCCTCCAGCTCATATTCCGCCGGAATCTGCCTGGCTACCACGCCCACCAGATACTGCTCCACATCCAGGAAGCTGGTGGTATCCCGGTCCAGGATCACGATTTTTCCGCTGGTGAGTGATGGATTTCCATTTCCCATCCGTTCCAGCACCCGCTCACTTCCGCTTACACTGCCTGTCCACCCAAGCGTCACCACATAGGGAAAGCAGCAGGCCCCCAAAAAGATCAAGCACACCTTCTTCCATTTCATAAAAAAACGCCTCCTCATACTCAATGTATGAGGAAGCGCTCTCTGATATTACAGGAACCCTGTAATCCGATTGACGGCGCAAAAGACGCGCCTTTTATCGAAAGATGCTTTCTTTCATTAGTTCAGCTCAACCTTAACCCGGTCTAAGTGCCAGATATCTCTTACATACTCTTCGATGGTACGGTCAGAGGTGAACTTGCCGCTGTGTGCCACATTCTCGATGGCAGCCTGTGCCCACCACTTCTCATTGCGGTATGCCTGGTCGATCCGCTCATGAGCTTCTGCGTAGGAGCGGAAGTCCTTTAAGATAAAGTAGGTGTCGGCACGGTCGCTGCTCTGGGTGTTCAGCAGGGAGTTGTAGATATCCCTAAACAGCTCTGGATCGTTTGGAGAATAGTAGCCGTTGATCAGCTGCATCAGCACCCGGCGGATATCCTGATCATTGTTGAAGATATCCATTGGGTAGTAACCGCCGTTGTTCTCGTAGTTGATGATCTCATCCGAAGATGCACCGAAGATAAATGCCTTATCCTCGCCAACCTCTTCCACGATCTCAACGTTAGCGCCGTCCATGGTTCCTAAGGTCAGAGCACCGTTTAACATAAACTTCATGTTGCCGGTACCGGAAGCTTCCTTGGATGCGGTAGAGATCTGCTCGCTGACATCAGCTGCTGCGAAGATGATCTCTGCATTGGATACCCGGTAATCCTCGATGAAGACAACCTTGATCTTGCCGTTGATGCTCTTATCGTTATTGATCACATCTGCTACGGAGTTGATCAGCTTGATGGTCAGCTTTGCTCTCTTGTAGCCGGCTGCTGCCTTCGCACCGAAAATAAAGGTTCTTGGAACGATATCCATATTTGGATTGTCCTTTAACTGGTTATACAGGTACATTACATGCAGGATGTTCATCAGCTGACGCTTATACTCGTGCAGACGCTTAACCTGTACATCAAAGATGGAACGTGGGTCTACATCAATGCCGTTATGCTCCTTGATGTACTTAGCCAGACGGATCTTGTTCTGGTATTTGATGTTCATAAACTCCTGCTGGCACTTTTCATCGTTGGCATAGATGGACAGTCTCTTGATATGGGGAAGGTCGGTGATCCACTCATCGCCGATCTTGGAGGTTACCCAGTCTGCTAATAATGGGTTGCCGTGAAGCAGGAAACGTCTCTGGGTGATACCGTTGGTCTTGTTGTTGAACTTCTCCGGATACATCTGGTAGAAGGACTTTAACTCCTGATTCTTTAAGATCTCAGTATGCAGTCTTGCAACACCGTTTACGGAGAAGCTGCCTGCGATGGCTAAGTGAGCCATCTTTACCTGGCCATCGTAAATAATGGCCATCTTCCGTACCTTCTCCTGATCGCCAGGGAACTTGGCCTGGATATCCGCGATGAAGCGGCGGTTGATCTCCTCCACGATCTGGTATACACGAGGAAGCAGTCTGGAGAACAGCTCGATGGGCCACTTTTCCAGAGCCTCTGCCATGATGGTGTGGTTGGTGTAAGCGCAGGTCTTGGTGGTCACTGCCCATGCCTCATCCCAGGACAGATGGTAAACGTCTAACAGGATACGCATTAACTCAGCAACAGCTACCGTTGGATGGGTATCATTTAACTGGAACACTACCTTCTCATGGAACTTATGAATGTCATCATGCTTCTCCATGTACTTGGCAACTGCTCTCTGTACACTTGCGGAGATGAAGAAGTACTGCTGCTTTAAACGCAGCTCCTTGCCTGCATAATGGTTGTCGTTGGGATACAGAACCTCACAGATATTCTTTGCCAGGTTCTCCTGCTCAACAGCCTTCTGATAATCACCCCGGTCGAATGCATCCAGCTTAAAGGTGTTGATTGGCTGTGCATCCCATACACGAAGGGTATTTACCACGTTGTTGCCGTAGCCAACTACCGGGATATCATATGGAACTGCCAGTACGGACTGATAGCCCTCCTGGATAAAGTTGTTGTTCTTGCCGTCCCACTCGGTTCTTACGTAGCCGCCGAACTTTACCTCGGTAGCGTACTCAGAGCGGCGCACCTCAAATGGGTTGCCGTCCTTTAACCACTCATCCGGAACCTCAACCTGGAAGCCGTTCTCGATTTTCTGCTTGAACATACCGTAACGATAGCGGATACCGCAGCCGTATGCCGGATAGCCCAGGGTTGCCAGAGAATCCAGGAAGCATGCTGCCAGACGGCCTAAACCGCCGTTTCCTAATGCTGCATCCGGCTCCTGATCCTCGATCAGATTTAAGTCAAAGCCCAGCTCATCCAGCGCTTCCTTAACCTCACCATATGCGCAGAGGTTAATCAGGTTGTTTCCAAGAGCACGGCCCATTAAAAACTCCATGGACAGATAGTATACCGTCTTGGCATCCTGCTTCTCATATTCCTTATGGCTGGCGATCCACTGATCAATGATAACATCCTTTGCAGCGTAGGATACTGCCTGGAATACCTGAGCCGGAGTGGCCTCATCAATGGTTTTGCGGTAAAGGCTCTTCACGTTGTACACTACGGACTTCTTGAAGGTCTCCTTGTCAAAGCCAATTTCCTTCTTCATAGTTTTCATTTCCTCCTCATAATGGATATCTTGCTTGCTTAGTTCTTTTCATTGATAAGGGGCAGAATATGCCCCTTACATTTATGCTTTCGTAACACCAAGGGTTACGTTTTCGCCGTTAATATTCCATTCCTTTGCAAATACCGGCTTCTCGCCTGCTGCGGCTTTCGCCTGCTCTAAGCTGTCCGCTCCAAGGCGAACCTCATCTGCCAGCACTTCTTTTCCAATTTCTTCTAAATTCTTCCGTAAGATGCCGGAAACCTTCTCGCTGTCATCTGCCAGATAGACGCGGATATGATCCGTTACCTCAAAGCCAGATTCCTTTCTCATGGTCTGGATCTTGCTGATGATCTCTCTTACAAAGCCTTCCTCGATCAGCTCATCAGTTAAATTGGTATCCAGGACTACCGTTACGTAGTTGTCCTCCTCGGTGACAAAGCCGTCCTTCTGGGCAACATCAATCAGTAAGTCATCCTTGGTCAGTACCACCTGGGCATCGCCAAACTGGAAGGTCAGGGCGCCGGACTCATTTAAGGTATCCATGGCCTGATTTCCATCGATCTGGGCCAGAGCGGTGCGGATATTTCCAAGCTGCTTGCCGTACTTGGGGCCAACTGTCTTTAACTGGGGCTTAAAGGTGTAGGAAGTAAACTCCCGCACATCGTCGGTAAAGCTTACCTGCTTCACATTCAGCTCATCCTCGATAATGGTCACATAATAATCAGACAGCACATGGTCAGCCTTTACAAACATCCGTCCGATGGGCTGGCGGTTCTTGATATTGGCAGTATTTCTGGCAGCACGGCCCATAACTACGATCTTTAAGACCTCATCCATGTCCTCTTCCAGCTTCTTGTCGATCATGGACTCATCTACAGCCGGGAAGTCGCACAGATGGATGCTTTCCGGAGCCTCCTTGTCAATGCTTCTCACCAGATTCAGGTAGATTTCCTCTGTCATAAACGGGATCATAGGAGCGGCTGCCTTGGCGGTAGTCACCAGGGCCGTGTACAGGGCCTCATAAGCATTGATCTTATCCTGCTCCATGCCCTTTGCCCAGAAACGCTCACGGCTTCTTCTCACATACCAGTTGCTCATGTCATCTACAAATGCCTGCAGAGCCTTGGCTGCCTCCGGGATCCGGTAGTTGGCTAAATGATCATCCACTGCCTTCACCATGGAATTCATCTTGCTTAACAGCCACTTATCCATAACGGAAAGCTTATCATATTCTAAGGTATATTTTGTTGCATCAAATTCATCAATATTTGCGTACAGCACAAAGAATGCATAGGTATTCCATAAAGTACCCATAAACTTCCGCTGTCCTTCCGTCACGGCCTTGCCGTGGAACCGGTTCGGCAGCCACGGTGCGGAGTTGATGTAGAAGTACCAGCGGATGGCATCTGCGCCGTAAGTTTCAAGGGCGTCAAACGGGTCTACTGCATTGCCTTTGGACTTGCTCATCTTCTGGCCATTCTCATCCTGCACATGGCCCAGAACGATTACATTCTCGTAAGGCGCCTTGTTAAACAGCAGGGTGGACTCTGCCAGCAGGGAGTAAAACCACCCTCTGGTCTGGTCGACTGCCTCTGAAATAAACTGTGCCGGGAACTGTGCCTCGAACAGCTCCTTATTCTCAAATGGATAATGATGCTGTGCAAAAGGCATGGCTCCAGAGTCAAACCAGCAGTCGATTACCTCCGGTACCCGGTGCATCTGCCTGCCGCACTTCGGGCAGGTGATGGTCACATCGTCGATAAATGGGCGGTGAAGCTCTACCTCACAGCCGTTCTCCTCCGTCATCTCCTTGGCATACTTCTTTGCCACCTCAGCATAGTTTGGACTCATGGAGCGAAGCTCTGCGCGGCTTCCAATGGAATGCATATGGCCGCACTCACACTCCCAGATATTCAGAGGAGTGCCCCAGTAACGGTTTCTGGAAATGCCCCAATCCTGAATATTCTCCAGCCAGTCACCGAAACGTCCCTTGCCGATGCTCTCCGGGATCCAGTTGATGGTATTGTTATTGCGGATCAGATCCTCCTTCACTGCAGTCATCTTGATGAACCAGGATTCTCTCGCATAGTAGATCAGCGGAGTGCCGCATCTCCAGCAGTGCGGATAGCTGTGCTCAAACTTCGGCGCAGAGAATAACAGGCCCTTCTTGTCCAGGTCCTCTAACACCATAGGGTCAGCCTTCTTGCAGAACACACCTGCGTAAGGAGTTTCCTTGGTCATCTCGCCTTTGCCGTCCACTAACTGAACAAATGGCAGGTCATACTTGCGGCCTACATTAGCATCGTCCTCACCAAATGCCGGAGCGATATGAACCACGCCGGTACCATCTGTCAGGGTAACGTAGCTGTCGCAGGTTACATAATATGCCTTCTTATGCTGCTTCTCGCAGATGGCCACTGCACAGTCAAACAGCGGCTCGTATTCTTTATATTCCAAATCCTTTCCGGTATAGGTCTCCAGGATTTCCACATCCTCACCCAGAACCTGGCCAACCAGAGCGCCTGCCATGTAATAGGTGTATCCGTCACCGGTCTTTACCTTCACATACTCCTCCGCCGGGTTCACGCACAGAGCCACGTTGGAAGGCAGAGTCCAGGGCGTGGTGGTCCATGCCAGGATATAAGCATCCTCGCCCTTTACCTTAAATCTGGCAACTGCGGAGCGCTCCTTCACATCCTTATAGCCCTGAGCTACCTCATGGGAGGACAGCGGGGTGCCGCAGCGCGGGCAGTAAGGTACGATCTTAAAGCCCTTATATAATAATCCCTTATTCCAGATCTCCTTTAATGCCCACCACTCAGACTCGATATAGTCGTCATGATAAGTAACATATGGATGATCCATATCAGCCCAGAAGCCTACGGTTGCGGAGAAATCCTCCCACATGCCCTTGTACTTCCACACACTTTCCTTGCAGTGGCCGATAAACGGCTCCAGACCATACTGCTCGATCTGCTCCTTGCCGTCCAAGCCCAGCATCTTCTCCACTTCCAGCTCCACCGGAAGCCCGTGGGTATCCCAGCCGGCCTTTCTGGGAACCATATATCCCTTCATGGTGCGGTAGCGTGGGATCATATCCTTGATTACACGGGTCAGCACATGGCCGATATGAGGCTTGCCGTTAGCAGTAGGCGGGCCGTCATAAAATACATAAGGCTCTCCCTTGGCACGGCTTTCAATACTCTTCTCAAAAATCTTGTTCTCTTTCCAGAACGTTTCTACTTCTTTCTCTCGTTCCACAAACTTTAAATCTGTGGGAACCTTCTGATACACCATCTTTTTTGCTGCGTCAGACATTGTGATCTTCCTCCATCTTCTTTTTTGCAGATAGGACGAAGCGTGACCCGCCTTTTCCGCTGTCAAGCCGAACCTTCCGGCTGTGCGTGTCACTATGAAGGTATACGGCATGCTGCCGCTCCCCATGACATAAGAAAAGCCTCCATCCCTGCAATCAGGACGAAGGCCGCTTCGCTATACCACCCATTACTGCATACTTTAATATGAGTTCCCTATAACGTGGGAAAAACGTCTCAGCCTACTTGATGCAGAGTCTGGGCATAATCTCGCTTTCATTATGCTCAACCAGCACCCAGCTTCCTTTCAGCCGGCAACTCCAGAGTGATTTTCAGAGCGGTCTTACTCATGCCAGGCTTCCACCATCCCCGGCTCTCTATGCTTTTAGGATCGTCTTACTGTCTCTATCACAGTCTTTTTTTTTACCATTCCATTATATAAACCAGTTTTCGAAAAGTCAAGGATTTAGGATGGAATCAGCATTTTTTACGATAGGATCTGCATGTTTTCGGGTTATTTGCATGTTATGTACAGGATTTTAACATAATTTTAATGGGATTGCTTTAAAATTTACTGCCTCTTGACAATTTTCCCTGCAGGAAGCAAACTAAAGAAAGAGAACTGCAGAGCTTCCGCCTGCTGCTTCCAATCGATCCAAAAGAAAGGAACTTGGCCATGTCTTTATCTGTTTTCTGGGAAATGACTCTGACCGCCTGTATCACCGTATGGTCCCCAGGCCCGAATAACATCTTTCTGCTGTCCTCCGCCAGCCGCTATGGGATCCGCAGAAACCTTCCCTTCATGCTGGGGGTGTGGACCGGCTCCCTGTCCCTCATGGTGCTGTGCGGCATCTTCTGCAGCGCCCTGACCACCATCATCCCCGGCATCCAGCCGGTAATGAAATATGTGGGAGCGGCATATCTGCTTTATCTTGCCTGGCAGACCTTCAAGCGGCTTCCGCCAGGGGAGGGACAGGCAGATCAGGTGCCCACCTATCCCATGGGAATCCTGCTTCAGCTGGTAAATGTGAAAATCATTATTTACGGGCTCACCATGTTTTCTTCTTTCATTCTGCCTCATGAAACCAGGCCGTTTTTTCTCCTTTGCTTCGCCTTTTATCTGATGGTACTGGGGGGCAGCGGGAAATCTAATCTGGGCCCTTGCAGGCAATGTGTTAAAGCAGCTTTATACCGGCCATTACCGGCTGATGAATACCGTGATGGCCCTTCTGGTGGTATGGTGTGCGCTGCGGGTGGCAGGGATCTTATAATACGATCAGCCTGAGAAAAATACCCATGTAAAAAGCGGGATGTCTTTCGACCTCCCGCTTTCCAAACAAATCCTTACATTACTTTGTCTCATCCAGCTTCTTCACATCCATGTCCTTCGGCAGGATCAGGCTTAAAATAACTGCCACCACAAATACCACAGCTACAACATTAGCGGAAAATACCGTCTGCACCACAGGCGGGAAGATGCCCCAGATTCCGGACTCGCTGGCTGTTGTAAAACCGATGCCGATAGACAGCGACAAAGAGGCAATCACGATATTTCTCTGAGAAAAGCCACTGTCTGCAATCATCTGCATACCGGATGTAAGAATCGTGCCAAACATCATAATCGTACAGCCGCCCAGCACAGCGTCCGGAAGAGATGCAAAGAAATTACCTACCGGCGGCAGCAAGCCTGCCAGGATCATGCAGACCGCTCCTGTCATGATGGTAAACCGGTTGACTACCTTTGTCATGGCAACTAACCCCACATTCTGGGAGAATGAGGTTACCGGCGGACATCCAAAGATGGAAGAAATAGCTGACGCATAGCCATCACAGGCCAGAGAACCAGAGATCTCCTCTCCAGTAATTTCCCGCCCCAGACCGCCGGATACCAGAGCTGACGTATCACCGATGGTTTCGGCTGCGGATACCAGGAAGATGATGCAGGCTGACACGATGGCTCCGATATGAAATTCCGGCTTAAAGGGAAGCAGCCTCGGAAAGGCGATCACACCGCCGGACATGATCAGGCTAAGATCTACCTTGCCCATAAAAATGGCTGCCGCATATCCTACCACCAGACCTGCCAGCACAGAAAGCTGCTTTAAATATCCCTTGGCAAGGATGTTCCACAGCAGACAGGTTATCAGCGTGACTGTACCAAGGATCAGATTCTGCGCCGAACCAAAATCATCATGATAGCCGCCGCCAAAGGAACGTGTACCTACTGTGAACAGAGAAAATCCGATTGCCGTTACCACAGAAGCAGCTACGATCGGCGTGATCAGCTTCCGCCAGTATTTCGCCATCAGTCCCAATGTTCCTTCAAAGATACCGCCGATCAGAACTGCTCCGATCACTGCCGGATAACCATAATTGGCTGATATGGTACTGAGTACAGTCACAAATGTAAAGCTGACGCCCATGACCACTGGAAGCCTTGAACCAATCTTCCACAGCGGGTACAGCTGGATCAATGTTGCAATCCCTGCCACGAACATGGCATTTTGCAGCAAAAGTCCGATCTGTGCTGCTGACAGAGCCGGCTTTGCTGCACCTGCGATGATTGTGATCGGCGCCAGATTCGATACAAACATAGCCAGGATATGCTGCAGTCCAAATGGGATCGCCTTTCCCACAGGAACTCTGCCGTCAAGCTTGTATATGTTGTTAATGCTGCAATTCGTACTGTTTGCCTTGCTATTCATTCCACTTACCTCCGTTTTTTATTTCCCTTTTTCAACCATCCTTTGTCTTCCTGACCGATTATATCCTGCATATTGATCTTGATTCGGTTCCTTTCCCAGCTGCATCATTCTGCTTTCTGTCCTTCTGCTGTCTCTCCTCCTTTCATCCATTTCGTACTTTCCTTCTCTTTTTCAGTTTTTCATCTCCATGCCCTTCACAATAGATCTTAAAACCAGCACGGTTTATTCTTGCATACCTATATGAAATTTCTGAAAACCAAAAAAGAGCAGACTACAGCAATTCTATGTAGTCAACTCTTTCGGCAGTTGGTAGAAACTCTGGGCCAATCCCCAGGATATACATATGGTAAAGGGTTTATGGAATTGATCCTATTATAGAACCTAAAAAATTTTTAGTCAATCCGTATAATTCTCAAAAAATTTTTGTATTTTTGTGCATAATTACCAACTTTATTTGTTCGTTACCAGATAAAAGCTGTCATTTTTAGCATCATCCTTACTTCCGGAAGGCTTCCACTAATTCTCTTCCGTCCATATAATTCTGCTCTTCCAGCTTTCCAATATACCACTCATCGATCCCTGCAACTGCTGTCTTAAAGGAATCGATATCCAGTTCATCATAGGTCAGGAAGGACACGCCGTTCTTCTGGCTCCAGCGGCTCATGATCTCCTCGTCACCGGCACGGTTGATATATCTCTGATACTCTGTGGCAAGGCGGCCGCACTCATCGATTACCGCCTGCTGCTGAGCCGTCAGCTGATCATATACCTTCTGATTGATGCAGAAGAACAGACAGTCATAATTGGCATTCCACATGGATACATAAGGCTGTACCTCCTGGACGCTGGCAGCATCGATAGCCGGAAGGGGATTTTCCTGACCTTCCACTGTTTTCTGCTGCAGCGCAGTGTAAGTCTCCGACCAGTTCATATTGGTAGCATCTGCACCCCAGCACTTGTAGCATTCCATCAGAAGATTGCTTCCTGCTACACGGATCTTCAGATTCTTCATATCAGCGGCAGAGCGGATCTCTCTCACATTGTTGGTCAGCTGACGGAAGCCGTTTTCGGCAATACCCATGCAGTGAAGGCCGTACTCATTTAAGATAGCCTTCATCTTCTCTCCGGCCTCCCCGTCCAGCTTCCGGTCCGCATCCTCTACCGAATCAAACAGATAAGGCAGGGATACCGCATTAAACCTTGGATCAAATGCGGAATAAATCAGGTTGCTGTGCATGGATACCTGCACCGGGTCCCCATCGATCAGGGCCTGGATGCCCTCCGACTGGTTGCCTCCGGTCAGCTGGTCTGCTGCATACACATTGACCTTGATCTTGCCTCCGGTGGCCTTCTCCACCAGCTCCCCGAACTTCCGTCCTCCCTCTGCCCAGGTACTGGTCTCTGTGGTGGAGCAGGCGAAATTCCAGGTCTGCTCCTTCCAGTCCAGATCACTGTGATCCTCCATCAGGGACTCCGCTGGTTCTGTGGAAATATCCTTAACAGAAATGGTTTTTGCAGTAAACGTATCGATCAGCTCCTTTGCATCTGCATAGCCCTGACTCTCCAGCTCCTTCTGGAACCACTGAGGGATGTCTGCTACTGCATTCTTAAAGGAGTCGATATCCATAGCCTCATATGGGGTGATCTTCACACCGTTCTTCTGGCTCCAGCGGCCCATGATCTCATCATCGCCGGCACGGTTGATGTAACGCTCATACTGGGTTGCCTTCTGGCCGCACTCATCGATTACCGCCTGCTGCTTTGGAGTCAGCTTGTCATAAATGGCCTGATTGATGCAGAAGAACAGGCAGTCATAGTTGGCATTCCACAGGGAGCAGTAAGGCTGAACCTCCTGCACACTGGCTGCATCGATTGCTGGAAGCGGATTCTCCTGACCCTCTACCGTTTTCTGCTGCAGAGCAGTATAGGTCTCGGACCAGTTCATATTGGTGGCATCTGCGCCCCAGCGCTTATAGCACTCCATCAGCAGATTGCTTCCTGCCACACGGATCTTTAAATTCTTCATATCCGCAGTGGATTTGATCTCTCTTACATTGTTAGTCAGCTGACGGAAGCCGTTCTCGGCAATGCCCATGCAGTGGAGCCCGTACTCGCTTAGGATCTCCTTCATCATCTCACCGGCTGCGCCGTCCAGCTTGGCATCGGCATCCTCCACCGAATTAAAAAGGTATGGCAGGGATACCACATTAAACCGAGGATCAAAAGCGGAATAGATCAGATTGCTGTGCATGGAGATCTGCACCGGGTCGCCATCCATCAGCGCCTGGATGCCCTCCGACTGGTTGCCGCCAGTCAGCTGGTCAGCCGCATATACATTGACCTTGATCTTGCCTCCGGTGGCCTTCTCCACCAGCTCCCCGAACTTCCGTCCGCCCTCTGCCCAGGTGCTGGTTTCCGTGGTGGAACAGGTAAAGTTCCAGGTCTGCTCTTCCCAGCCTAAGTCGCTGTGATCCTCCACCTCAAAGCTTGCTGCAGAAGCATCGGCAGTAAAGACTGCAATCAGCTCCGCTGCATCGTCATAGCCCTGGCTTTCCAGTTCCTTCTGGAACCACTGGGGAACCTGGGCTACTGCTGTCTTGAAGGAATCAATGTCCAGCTCCTCATATGGGGTGATCTGTACGCCGTTCTTCTCTGCCCAGCGGCTCTTGATCTCATCATCGCCGGCACGGTTGATGTAACGCTCGTAGGCCACTGCCTTCTGCCCTGCTTCATCCACTACTGCCTGCTGTTCGGGAGTTAAGCTGTCATACAGCTTCTGGTTGATACAGAAGAACAGACAGTCATAGTTGGCATTCCACATGGACACATATGGCTGAACCTCCTGCACGCTGGCGGCATCGATGGCTGGAAGTGGATTCTCCTGGCCTTCTACTGTCTTCTGCTGCAGAGCGGTGTAGGTCTCAGACCAGTTCATATTGGTGGCGTCTGCGCCCCAGCGTTTATAGCACTCCATCAGCAGGTTGCTTCCTGCCACACGGATCTTTAAATTCTTCATGTCTGCTGCGGACTTGATCTCTCTTACATTGTTGGTCAGCTGGCGGAAGCCGTTCTCAGCAATACCCATGCAGTGAAGGCCGTATTCCCCTAAGATCTCCTTCATCTTCTCACCGGCTGCGCCGTCTAACTTGGCATCGGCATCCTCCACCGAATCAAACAGGTACGGCAGGGATACCACGTTAAACCGTGGGTCAAAAGCGGAGTAGATCAGGTTGCTGTGCATGGACACCTGCACCGGATCACCGTTCATCAGCGCCTGGATGCCCTCCGACTGATTGCCGCCGGTCAGCTGGTCCGCTGCATACACATTGACCTTTACCTTGCCGCCGGTAGCCTTCTCCATCAGCTCACCGAACTTCCGTCCGCCCTCTGCCCAGGTACTGGTCTCCGTGGTAGAGCATGCAAAGTTCCAGGTCTGCTCCTCCCAGCCCAGGCCGCTGTAATCGTCAATGGTATCATAAGCCTCAGAGGAACCGTAGGACGAGCCGCCCCCTGCTGCCGCAACCGTGCCGGTATAGCTGTCCCCTGCCATCCATTTTGGCAGGAAGGTGGTGATAGATGGAATGTAGCTGATACACAGCAGCACCGCAAGGGAAGCCACGATCATCGGCACCACAGCCCTGGAGATCTGCTGAATGGTCACGCTCATGCCGTTTTTCAGCTTTACTGCGATGGCCACAAACAGATTTACGCCTACCGGAGGCGTCACCTGACCGATGGCCAAGTTTACGGTTGCAACTACACCGAATGCAACCAGGTCGTAGCCTAAATTCTTACAAACCGGCAGCATAATGGGAATAAAAATGTACATCGCTGAGTTGGCATCGATAAAGCATCCTGCAATCAGGAAAATAATATTTACAATCAGCAGGAAGGTAAACTGATTATGGGCAATGCTTCCCAACAGATCCGATGCCGCCTGTGCGATACCAAACTGGGTACACACAAAAGAAAACAAGGATGCACATGCCACGATCAGCATAATGCCGCCGGTGGTCTTTGCAGAATCAATTGCAATCTCCCACAGATCCTTTAAGGATACCTCCCGGTAGATCACCATGCCCACAAACAGGCCGTACACAACAGAAACGGCAGCTGCCTCTGTAGGGGTAAAGATACCGCCGTAGATACCTCCCAGGATGATGACCGGCATCAGGAAGCCCCAGAATGCCTCCTTAAATGCCGCCCAGCGCTCACCAAAGCCAGCCTTTGCCTGCTGCGGCTTAATATCATGCTTTCTGGCCTCCATCATAACCACAATAACCAGAACAGCACCCATTAAAAGTCCTGGCACGATACCAGCGGTAAACATATCTGCGATGGATACGCCGGAGATGGATGCATACACCACGAATGCGATGCTGGGTGGAATGACAATGGCGATGGAGCTTGCTGTGGCCATCAGTGCTGTGGAGAAGGGAGCGGAAAAGCCGCCCTCTATGATCATGGCCGGGATCAGCACAGAACCCAGAGCCGCCACAGTCGCTGGGCCGGAGCCGGAGATGGCACCGAAAAAGCAGGCTACAATTACGCACACGATGGCAATACCGCCTCTCCGATGTCCCACGCAGGTATTGACAAACTTGATCAGCCGCTTGGAAATGCCCGCCTTCGCCATAATATTTCCTGACAACACAAAGAAGGGGATCGCCAGCAGCAGGAACTTGCTGATACCGGAATAAATATTAGTTGCTACGATAGTCAGGGATGTGCCGGAATACAGGATGGCACACACCGAGGACAGCCCTAAGCAGATGCTGATCGGCACGCCCAGGATCAGGAACAGGAAAAAGGAGATAAATAACACTGCGCTGATCATTTCGTTTCCTCCTCCTCTTTCATGCAAAAATCAATGCAATATTCCAGGAAATGCAGGATCATGCACCCGGCCCCAATGGGAACAAAGGACCAGAAGATCCATTCCGGCCAGTTTAACACGAAGGTCCGCTTTCCATTGGCCATCTGCGTCAGCACCTTATCCATTCCATACTTAAACAGAATAGCGGTGAAGATAATGCTGAGCAGGGTAATTAAGATCATGGACGGCTTTTGCAGACTCCTGGGAAGGCGGTCGGTGAGCAAGGTCAGATTTACCAGCTCCCCTTCCCGGCAGGCCAGCGCCGCTGCCATTAAAGTAATCAGGACAAATACCGCAACGACCAGCTCTTCGGTAAATGACCAGGATTGGTGGATGACTTTTCGGGAAAATACATTTCCTACGGTCAGCACCAGAATCAGCAAGGTGGATGCTGCCAGAACCAGCTTTTCCACAAAAGCCAGCGCATCCATGCACTTTTTGTAGGTTTTCATACCCAATCTTCCTTTCTTATGTAATACTTGACGTAACCTGGAACGTACTGAACCGTTACGGCTTAAGGTAACCAGAAAAGCACGGAACCGTTACAATCTGACATAGTTTCCAGTCTGCAGGAGCATGAAGCAGGAACAGCATTTCACTGCATCATCGCTTTCAAGCAATAAAGTACCCACAAAATAAAAACCTCTGCGGTCTGATGAATCCGTTCATCAAACCGCAGAGGCGAAAAAATCCGTGGTACCACTCTGCTTGCTGCAGGCCATTCTGCAGCCTCTTATCCTGTCTTCCGTCCGGCATACGCCGGGCTGCTTTAACAGTATCTCCTGTAACGGTGAGAATCCGTCCCGGCCTACTCATACATGGTCTTTCGGCGGGATGCTCCTGGGTGATGGTTTATGGCTTCCATACTGCCTCGCAGCTTCCGGCAGCTCTCTGAAATGAAAGAGTCCACTTGCCCTGTCCCAATCACAGCACTGATTTATGTCGTGATTATTCTAGCACTAAATGAGAAAAGTTACAAGCAGAAATTAAAATCATGTTGCCATTCACTTTAAAATTGAAACCAGGTTTGCCACCTCGTTCGCCGATGTTTCCTCCAGGAAGGAGCTGTAGCTGAAGAAGCAGCAGCCGGATACCTGCCCGGAGGCTCTTCCGGCTTCTACCTGACGCTTCAGGATATCATCGCAGCGGAGCCATTCAGAAATTTCATTGTGATCCGATACATTGGTTCCGGCCCGGTACATGCCCAGTCCCAGGTACAGCCTGGCCGTACCCTTTTGCTTCAGGGCGATCCAGGAAGACAGGTTCTGGTCAAAGGCATATGGAGCCAGGGAGCCATCTGAGGTCCTGGCCTCGAATCCCCAGTAGAGCTGCGGCATGATGTAATCGATGTAGCCCCCGGAGGTCATCCAGCGGTCAATGTCCACAAACATGCTGGTATTGCTGCGGAGATTTTCTAAATATCCCTGAGGGCTGATGCCGAAGACAGCCCCTGGCTTTATGGCCTTTACCCGGCTGTAGACCTTCGAAACCAGCTGATTCACATTTTCCCTCCGCCAGTCTGCAATCGGCAAGGTGCTGCCGGAAGCATCATACTCCGGTTTGTCAAACCAACTGCCCTCCCTGCTGTCATCCACCGCAGGATAAAAATAATCGTCAAAATGGATCCCCTCCACATCGTACTTCCAAAGCACCTCCTGGACACTTGCTGCCACCAGTTCCTGTACCTGAGGGATGGACGGATTTAAGTAATACTGGCCTCCCTGGAACAATACCCAGCGGTCATTGGAAGCGTCATTGTCCGTGAGCCACTGCTTGGCAGGATTTTTGTCTGATACCTCATCCCAGCTCATCTGGTAGCCGGTTACCCGGTAGGGATTGAACCAGGCGTGGACCTGAAGCCCTCTCTGATGAGCAGCCTGTACAAAATATCCAAATGGGTCAAACCCCGGATCCTTTCCCTGAACCCCAGACACATACTTGGACCAGGGCAGAATGTCGGATGGGTATGTGGCATCTGTATGGGAATGGGCATGTAAAAAGATAGCATTCATCCCCCAGTTTACGCAATGATCCAGCATCGTATCCGCTGCCTGCTGGAATTCCGCCTGGGTCTTGGGCATAGCCTGCCACTCCAGGTAGGAGATCCAGACCCCTCTCAACTCCTGGGTACCTGAGCTTCCCGGACTTTTCTGGCTGGTGCCGACGTGGATCACAGACACCGCTCCCTCAGATCCTGCCCCGGACTGTCCGGCTCCCGGGCCATCCGACAGCACATCTGGCCGGACCGTTACCGTCTCCTCCGCCTGCATCCCCGGGCCAATCAGCTGCACACCGGCATAAACCGGGCCAGGTACTGCCATAGCCATACACACACCTGTTAGTAAAGCAGCGGCTGCTGCCGCAATTCTTTTTGGTAATCTCATAGTAGCTTCCTCTTCTTTTCCTTCTTCTGCAGGGTTCCGTCCGTTCCCTGCGCTTTCGTGTTTCCCATCATACCACATTTTTCCTCATCAACCAACTCCTTCCAAATTATTTTTCTATTACAGTTTTCTTACAGGTTACGATTTCTGTTTTTATATCAACAACTGTTTCCATATGTTATTTTTTTAACAATTATCTTGTCATTTGTAAATTTTATGCTATACTATTGTAAAATTAAGAAGCACACAGGGATCCTGGGTGCGACATAAGGAGAAGCCTACCATGAGCAAAAGAAATTTAACATTATTAACTGATTTTTATGAACTTACTATGATGCAGGGATACTTTAAAGAAAAGGATGCCAACGAAACGGTGATTTTCGATGTATTCTACCGCAGCAATCCATTCGGCAACGGCTTCGCCATCTGTGCCGGATTAGATCAGGTGATCGAATACATCAAGGATCTGCATTTCGATCAGGATGATGTGGACTATCTCCGTTCCACCGGCATGTTTGAGGAGGATTTTCTGGATTATCTGTCCCATTTTAAATTTTCCGGTGATATCTATGCCATCCCGGAAGGAACGATCGTGTTCCCAAGAGAGCCTCTGGTAAAGGTAGTTGCTCCCATCATGGAGGCACAGCTGATCGAGACCGCTTTGTTAAATATTGTAAACCACCAGAGTCTGATCGCAACCAAAACCTACCGGGTCGTTCATGCCGCTCAGGGAGATGGTGTGATGGAATTTGGGCTTCGCCGCGCCCAGGGACCGGATGCCGGAATCTACGGCGCAAGAGCTGCCATGATCGCAGGCTGCATCGGCACCTCCAATGTTCTGGCAGGCAAGATGTTTGACGTACCTGTAAAGGGAACCCACGCCCACAGCTGGATCATGAGCTTCCCGGATGAGCTGACTGCATTCCGCACCTACGCCAAGATGTATCCCAACGCATGTATCCTGCTGGTAGATACGTATGATACCTTAAACTCCGGTATTCCTCACGCGATCCAGGTATTCCAGGAAATGCGGGATGCCGGAATCCCGCTGACCTTCTACGGCATCCGCTTAGACAGCGGTGACCTGGCTTATCTTTCCAAGAAGGCAAAGAAGATGCTGGATGCCGCAGGCTTCTCCGATGCTGTCATCTCTGCTTCCAATGACCTGGATGAGGAGCTGATCAACAGCTTAAAGCTTCAGGGCGCCACCATCAATTCCTGGGGCGTTGGTACCAACCTGATCACCGCAAAGGACTGCCCCTCTTTCGGCGGCGTATATAAGCTGGCTGCCATCAAGGATAAGGAAACCGGCAAATTCATTCCGAAGATCAAGCTCTCCGAAAATGTAGAGAAGATCACCAACCCAGGTAACAAGACGATCCAGCGTATTTACAGCCGTGAGACCGGCAAGATCATTGCTGATCTGATCTGTCTGGCAGATGAAACCTTTGACGAATCCAACTCCCTTCTGCTCTTCGACCCAATCCAGACCTGGAAAAAGACCCATCTGGCTCCAAAGAGCTATACCATGCGGGAACTGCTGGTTCCGGTATTTAAGAATGGGGAATGCGTATACCAGTCCCCGAAGGTAATGGATATCCAGAAGTACTGCAAGCAGGAGCTTGCCACTCTCTGGGAGGAATCCTTACGTCTGGTCAATCCACACAAGGTTCACGTAGACCTGTCCAATGAGCTGTGGCATATCAAGAATCAGCTTCTGGACTCCTATAACTTTGATACCAATTCAAAATAAAATCCGAAAAAAGACAAGGCCCGGGGCATCTCCCCAGGCCTTGTCTTTTTGATTCAGCATCCATTCCTTATCCTTATTTATTCTTTGTCCTTTTTTCCGTACCGCTCATCCACCATGCGCTTAAACTCATCCTCTGAACAGCCGATCTCCGCCAGCCTCTGACGGCGCCTCTCTCTCCGCCGCTGGGCCGCCTCCTCCCGTTCTTTCTTCACCTTTCTCACATGAAGGACGATCAGCACCACAGCAGCAGCCAGCAAGCCTATTGCCAGGGCATACAGCCCTACCTTGACCAGCAGCGCCTTTGTTTCCGGTGACATGGGCTTTCTGGACTCTGACGGAGCATCCGAGCGGCTGCCGTTGCTGCCGGAGCTGGTCACACCATCCTTCCCAGCATTCTGGTTCAAGGCATCCTCCCCAGCACCTACCTCAAGAAGTACATCGCGATCCGGAACCAGGCTGACAAAATAGCTTCGTCCTACCACACGTTCATCGTAGGTATAGCGGATCTCCGCCACTGCATCGTCTGGAATCCAGGCATCCATGGCCTCTCCGGTTACCAGCTCCCGGTCCACATCAGCCAGAGTTGCACCAGCAGGAACCGTCACTAGTCGGCTTCCCTGAACCTCCAGTTCCTCCCTCTGATAGGTCTGATCTCCGATGGTCAGCGTCCCCTCCGCTCCAAATAAAGTAGCCTCATCTCCAGTGGCATCCAGATTCTGAAAATTCTGGAAACCAAAATTTAAAAGGGCGATGGTATCGGTATAATGGGTCTGGTTGCTTTTCAGCACAACCGACACCAGACTTCTCTCTCCTTCCCGCGCACAGGTTACCAGTGTATTTCCAGCTATGGAGGTAAAACCGGTCTTTCCCGCAACCGCTGCCGGATAGTAATTCGGGCTTGTCTCATCGGTGGTGATCAGCAGCTTATGTTCCATATTCACCTGCCGCCCTTCCGGATTATTGATGGTAGAAGGAAGCCGGTAGGTAGTGCTGGAATTAATTTCCATCAAAGTTTCATTGGCAAAAGCAGCCCGCCCGATGATCGCCATATCATAGGCCGACACATACTGATTTTCATCATTTAATCCAGAGGGATTGGCAAAATTGCTCTCTGTGCAGCCAAGGCTTCGGATCTTCTCATTCATCATAGCCACGAACCCTTCCCGGGTACCGCCCACATACTCCGCCAGCGCATTGGCCGCCTGATTGGAGGAACGAAGAAGCAGCGCATAAAGGCAATCCCGGACAGAAAGCTGGTCGCCCTCCTCTAAGCCTAATGCATTGCCGCTTCCTGACTCCACATTATAAACCGCATCATGAGAAAAGACCACCATATCATCCAGAGATGGGCTGTTCTCAATCACCACAAGCGCCGTCAAAAGCTTGGTAATGCTGGCAGGAGCATAGGGCAGGTGGATATTCTGTCCAAAAAGCACAGCTCCCGTCTCCTCGTCCACAACGATCCCTGCCTCCGCCTGGATTCCTGTATCCGCAGGCCAGGCCGGTTTCCCATAGGCAGGAAATACACCTGCCTGTAAGGTCAGCACAAAGCTTATGGCAAAGGAAGCGATCTGCGCTCCCCCCTTTTTCAAATAGGATTTCACTCGATTCATTTTAACTTATTTCCCTTTTCCTAGTATTACTTGTTTTTAACATGACAATACCGCAAAGTCCCATTGCCAATATCTTTACTATCATATCATGATTTCGCTTTGCTGTCCTTACAAAATTGTTAAATTTCTGTGGATTTTTCCGACCATAATCGAGATGATCAACTATGAAATAAGAATCAACAATTTATAGAGGTTCTTATTTTTTCCTTCTACTTTCGTTTTAAAAAGATATTGCTTTTCTGTCAGGCCATTTAGTATCTTCCTGGCTTTGTCTAAACTAACATCCATTAAGGCTGCTGCATTCGCTACGGTTATTTCTGCACCAATTCCTCGTTTTGACATCCTAACCAGCAGTTTTCTCTAGCAATACTGTATCTACATTCAAATCATAAGCTGCACTGTCTTCCAAATTGCTTTTACAAAGTACGAATACAACCCCTTTCTGCTGCTGATGCTTACCATTATACCATACTGCGACCTCCATATGTATTGAATTTCTGTAACGATTCCGTTTCTTTCTGTAAACTTTTATTTTATATTAAAAAAGGATTCTGATAGAATCCAAAATCTACCAGAATCCTTGATTTTATAAGGTTTTTGCCAGTTTTAATTCATTACTAGCGGTTATTGATAGCTGCCTGAGCTGCTGCCAGACGAGCGATCGGAACACGGAATGGAGAACAGGATACATAGTCCAGGCCGATCTTATGGCAGAACTCTACGGAGGAAGGATCGCCGCCGTGCTCGCCGCAGATACCTACATGCAGGTCTGGACGGGTAGCTTTACCAAGCTTAATAGCCATCTCCATCAGCTTGCCCACACCGGTCTGATCCAGTTTTGCAAATGGATCGTTCTCGTAGATCTTTGCATCGTAGTATGCGCTCAGGAACTTGCCGGCATCATCACGGGAGAAGCCGAAGGTCATCTGAGTCAGGTCGTTGGTACCGAAGCAGAAGAACTCAGCCTCTTTTGCAATGTCATCAGCGGTCAGAGCTGCTCTCGGGATCTCGATCATGGTACCTACATGGTACTTTAAGTCAGAACCGGCAGCCGCGATCTCAGCGTCAGCAGTCTCAACAACGGTCTTCTTGCAGTATTTCAGCTCTTTGATGTCGCCGATCAGCGGAATCATGATCTCCGGAACGATATCCCAATCTGGATGAGCATTCTTTACATTGATTGCTGCACGGATCACAGCCTTGGTCTGCATAACAGCGATCTCCGGATAAGTAACAGCCAGACGGCATCCACGATGACCCATCATCGGGTTGAACTCATGCAGGGAATCACAGATAGCCTTAATCTCCTCCACGGTCTTGCCTTTTGCCTTAGCCAGCTTCTCAATATCAGCATCCTCAGTAGGAACGAACTCATGTAACGGCGGATCCAGGAAACGGATGGTAACTGGGTTGCCTTCCATAGCCTCGTACAGCTGCTCAAAATCGCCCTGCTGCAGCGGCAGAATCTTCTCCAGAGCGATCTCACGCTCTTCCTTGGTATCGGAGCAGATCATCTCACGGAAAGCAGCGATTCTGTCTTCCTCGAAGAACATATGCTCGGTACGGCAAAGACCGATACCCTCAGCACCCAGCTCACGAGCCTTCTTGGCATCTGCCGGAGTATCTGCATTGGTGCGAACCTTCAGGGTTCTGTACTGGTCAGCCCAGTCCATGATGCGGCCGAACTCGCCTGCAATGGTAGCCTCAACGGTTGGGATTGCGCCATCGTATACACAGCCGGTAGAACCATCGAAGGAGATCACATCGCCCTCATGGTACTCTTTGCCAGCCAGAGTGAACTTCTTGTTTGCCTCATCCATGATGATGTCGCCGCAGCCGGATACACAGCATGCGCCCATACCACGGGCAACTACTGCTGCGTGGCTTGTCATACCGCCACGAACCGTCAGAATACCCTGGGAAGCCTTCATACCGGTAATGTCTTCCGGAGAGGTTTCAAGACGAACCAGAACTACCTTCTCGCCTCTTGCTGCCCACTCTTCTGCATCTTCAGCGGTGAATACGATCTTACCGCAAGCTGCACCAGGAGCTGCGCCCAGAGCCTTTGCGATCGGGGTAGCTGCCTTCAGAGCCTTCTGGTCGAAGGTTGGGTGAAGCAGGGAATCCAGGTTACGCGGCTCGATCATAGCAACAGCCTCTTCCGGAGTTCTCATGCCCTCGTCTACCAGGTCGCACGCGATCTTCAGAGCTGCCTGTGCAGTTCTCTTACCGTTTCTGGTCTGCAGCATGTACAGCTTGCCGTGCTCAACGGTGAACTCCATATCCTGCATATCTCTGTAATGCTCCTCAAGGGTAGCGCATACACCCTTGAACTGCTCAAATGCCTCTGGGAACTTCTCTGCCATCTCGTTGATGTGCATCGGAGTGCGGACACCAGCAACCACATCCTCGCCCTGTGCGTTGGTCAGGAACTCACCGAACAGGCCCTTAGCGCCGGTAGCTGGATCACGGGTAAATGCAACACCGGTACCACAGTCATCACCCATGTTGCCGAATG
>JAUNGG010000017.1 GCA_030524635.1 Lachnospiraceae bacterium | reverse complement strand
CCTTTTACCGTAAGAGGCAAAATCATGATCTTCATAAGCTCTTCTTCGGATAATGCCCGTCCGGCTGCGACCTTCTCTTTCAGTTCCTGATAAATCCTTATGGTATCCATTTTTACTAAAAATGCCGATTCCACCATCAGGATCAGGCTTCCTAAATCATATCGGGAATCTGCTTTCTCCACATCAGCTGTGTAAATCACCACCATTTTGATTTTCTTTAAATCGGACAACTGCTTTGAGATGGCATAGCGTTTCATGACTCGGGCGATGTAGTTGATGTATTTCACAAAATTTTCTTTGTCATAATCCGACTCATAATCAATAATTGCCAGAGAGCCGTCACTTAATAAAAACAGATTATCCAGCCGCAGTTCATTGCTTTCTACTACCGGCAAGTTGGTGGGCAGCAAGCCTACTACCTTCAGTTTTGGAAGCCCAAAGGGTGCAAGGCTTTGGCCTACCAGAGCCTCACCTACTATTTTCGATGAAATGTCCTTGTTTTGATATGCAATATCTGCCATGTTCCTTTCCTCCATTATAATGTAGCCACAGGCTTTCTACAAGCAATAAATATCATTACCTTACTTTTATGTTTAATAAATGTGTGGGATAATCGTGCGAAAGAGACGATTGAGATCTGCCTGCAATTCTGTCCTGTGAGCAGAATCGCCTCCGGCTCAAAGAAGGCCGCTGTGCAAATCAAATACGTGTACGCCGGACCAGAAATCCGGCAAGAATAGAATATTTGTTTCTGGATATTTTTTACATTTTCAGTATATCATGGCATCTTAGATTTTGTCAATACTTTTTTGGATATATTTTACATATTGAAAAGGCAGATAACCTTTTATATAAAAAGCGGCCTGCTCGCGCCTGATTCCCAGGCGGCATGCAAGCCACATCTTTTTACGCTTTTTCTATCTTTACAGGATCACATCCTCCAAATTCCGCTTCGGCACATAATGTACCTGATTCTCATCCCGATAATACCGGACATCCCCATCTTCCTTCATGGGAACTACCACTACTGTCTCTTTCGGTTTCCCAAGAGCCAGAACCAGGCTCAGTTGGTACCGCTCCTGATCAATTCCAAGGAACTCTGCCGTTTCCTTCCGCCGGAAAGTTGCGATCATGCAGCCGCCGAATCCCATTTCGGTCGCTCCCAGCATGATGGTCTGAGCGGCAATGCCTTCGTCCCACATCTTATTTTTTCCCAACGTCTGATCGCAGCAGATGACGATATAGGCGGCAGGCCGCTCTCCTTTTCCCGGGCCATCCCAATCCGGCAGTGCTCCTGCCCAGGTAATCTGCGGGAACAGCTTTTCACATTCTTCTTCCGTATGAACCAGACGGTACTTCAATGCCTGGGAATTTGCTGTACATCCCGTCATCCTTGCCAGATCCACCAATTCTCTTAACTGCTCCTCCGCGATCCGCTGATCCTCGTAAAATCTGCGGTAGGAACGGCATTTATTCACGAATTCCTTTACCATAACAACTATCCGCCTTTCCCCCAACATCATAATTATCTACTGCTCATTCTGATACATGCCGCCAGACACATCGTCTCCTGGCTGCTGCTCCCTCTGAGGGATCTGTCCCTGCATCGGCTGCTGCATTCCCTGGGAACCCTGCCCCGATAAGCTTGGCGGTTCCCACGTCGGCTGTCCGCCTGCACCGGCAGGGGAAGCATTATCTGCATGCTGAGCCTCAACCTTTCCTGTCACTTCCCGGAAGATCTTCATAAATTCTTTTCCGGTAATGGTTTCCTTCTCGATCAGGAATTCTGCGATCTTGTCCATAGCTTCACGGTTCTCACTGAGCAGGCGCTTCGCTTCCTCGTAGGCATCCTTCAGGATCGCCATAACTTCCTTATCTACATCGGCCTCGGTGGCATCGCTGCAGTTCATTACAGTGTGGCCGGACAGGTACTGGTTTTCTCTGGTTTCCAGACCCATGAGACCAAACTTCTCGGACATACCGTACTGGGTCACCATGGCGCGGGCCAGGCGGGTGGCCTGTTCGATATCATTGGCAGCGCCGGTGGTGACGGTGTCGAATACCAGTTCCTCCGCCGCGCGTCCTGCCAGATAGCCTACCAGCATGGCATGAATCTCTTTCTTTGTGTTTAAGTACTTTTCTTCCTCAGGAACCTGCATTACATAGCCCAGAGCTCCCATGGTACGAGGTACAATGGTGATCTTCTGAACCGGCTCTGCGTCCTTTTGGAGAGCGCTGACTAAAGCGTGGCCCACCTCATGGTAGGATACGATGCGCCGCTCCTCCTTGCTTAAGATGCGGTCCTTCTTCTCCTTGCCTACCAGCACTACCTCTACTGCCTCAAATAAGTCCTTCTGGGAAACGGCTTTCCGGCCATGCTTCACAGCATTGATCGCGGCTTCATTCATCATATTGGCAAGGTCGGCGCCTACTGCGCCGGAGGTGGCCAGAGCGATCTCTTCGAAATCTACGGAATCATCCAGCAGCACATCCTTGGAATGTACCCGCAGGATATTCACGCGGCCCTTGATGTCCGGCTTATCTACAATTACCCGGCGGTCGAAACGGCCTGGACGAAGCAGAGCCGGGTCCAGAATCTCCGGACGGTTGGTTGCGCCTAAAACCAGAAGTCCCTTGGAGGAATCAAATCCATCCATCTCGGACAGAAGCTGGTTTAAGGTCTGCTCCCGCTCGTCATTGCCGCCGCCGTAGCGGGAATCACGGCTCTTGCCGATGGCATCGATCTCATCGATGAAAATAATACATGGTGCAGACTCCTGGGCCTGCTTAAACAGGTCACGGACACGGGATGCACCCACGCCCACAAACATTTCCACAAAATCGGAACCGGACAGGGAGTAAAAGGGCACATGTGCCTCGCCTGCCACTGCCTTGGCCAGCAGCGTCTTACCGGTACCTGGCGGCCCAACCAGCAGTGCGCCCTTGGGCAGCTTGGCACCGATCTGGGTGTACTTGGCAGGATTGTGCAGGAAATCCACGATCTCAGTCAGGGATTCCTTCGCCTCATCCTCACCGGCCACATCCTGGAAGGTCACACCTGTTTCCTTCTGGACGTACATTTTGGCATTGCTCTTTCCTACGCCCATCAGGCCTCCGCCGCCCATCCGCTTCATCATAAAGTTCATAAATATGACAATGAACAGGAATGGGATCACAAAGCTGATGATGGATTCCAGGATCATACTGGTATCCTGCTTCACCTCGTGGAAGGGAATCCCGGCTGCCCGAAGCTGCGGCACCAGGTCGGTATCTCCGGAAACACGCACGGTGTAGAAATATTTTACCATCGGGTAGGCCTGCTTCACCTCTCTGGTAGGCTCGATCTCAATATTGGAACCGGAAATGGTTACGCTTTCCACCTGTCCCCTGTCAACCATCTGTACAAATTCGCTGTAAAGGAATTCGTGAGTGGAATTCTTCGTCACAGCATCCCGCATCAGACTGATGACCAGAAATGTGATCAGGGCAGCCACCGCCCATATCAGTATGGTCTGACTGCCTTTCGGCAGCTTACTGTTATTGTCTGGTGTATTGTTATTGTCCATAAATGTTTCGCTCCTCCATCTGAATGCGCTGATCACCCAGCCTGACAAGCTTAACCCTGCTCCAAAGCCTGCAGCTGGTTATTCCTCGCGCCATTCTATACCATTATAGTGTCAGTCTCCCCATAAATCAAGAAAAACACAGCGGAAAAAACTTAAAATTTTTATAAAAAAATATGGATTTCTGCTTACGGGAGTTGTATAATATCTAAGTTATTTTTTAATCCCCACATACCGAGTGCTCCTGGAAGGCCGGCTGCAAGGATGCTGCCGATGGCTTCTTTGAGTGCTCATACTTTTTTAGAGGAGGTACCCGTTATGCCAGTAAAGTATGTTTTTGTCACCGGAGGCGTTGTTTCTGGTCTGGGAAAGGGCATCACTGCCGCTTCCCTCGGCCGCCTGCTGAAGGCAAGAGGCTACAAGGTAACTATGCAGAAATTTGATCCCTACATCAACATTGACCCCGGCACCATGAACCCGATCCAGCATGGCGAGGTGTTCGTCACCGATGACGGTGTGGAGACTGACCTGGATCTGGGCCACTACGAGCGTTTTATCGATGAAAGCCTGAATAAGAATTCCAACGTCACCACTGGAAAGATCTACTGGAGCGTGCTTCAGAAGGAGCGCCGCGGCGACTACGGCGGCGGCACGGTACAGGTAATCCCCCATATTACCAATGAGATCAAGAGCCGCTTCCACCGCAATTACAGCACCACCGACACAGAGATCGCCATTATCGAGGTAGGCGGTACCGTAGGCGACATCGAAAGCCAGCCGTTTTTAGAGGCGATCCGCCAGTTCCAGCATGAAGTGGGCCCTGGCAATGCCATCCTGATCCATGTTACCTTGATTCCATATCTGAAAGCTTCCGGCGAGTTAAAGACCAAGCCGACCCAGGCCAGCGTAAAGGACCTGCAGGGCATGGGAATCCAGCCAGATATCATTGTCTGCCGCTCCGAGCACCCGATCGACGACCACATTAGGGGGAAAATTGCCCTCTTCTGCAACGTACCCCAGGATCATGTTCTCCAGAATCTGGATGTAGATGTATTATATGAGGCTCCTCTTGCCATGGAACAAGAGCACCTGGCTGAAGTTGCATGCAAATGTCTGAACTTAGACTGCCCGGCTCCCGACCTGGCAGAGTGGGAATCCATGATCTATGCATGGAAGCATCCGAAGCAGGAAGTGACCGTTGCCCTGGTGGGCAAGTACACAGCTCTCCACGATGCCTATATTTCCGTTGTGGAAGCGCTGAAGCACGGCGGCGTGGCCAATCATGTTTCCATCAATATCAAGTGGGTGGATTCCGAGCAGGTCAACAAGGACAATGTGGCAGAGATCTTAAAGGATGTTAAGGGCATTCTGGTTCCCGGCGGCTTCGGTGACCGGGGCATTGAGGGCATGATCGATGCCATCCAGTACGCCCGTGAAAACAAGATCCCCTTCCTGGGCCTGTGCCTGGGCATGCAGCTCTCCATCGTGGAGTTTGCCCGCCATGTGCTGAATTACAGCGATGCCCACAGTGTGGAACTGAATCCTCTGACCACCCATCCGGTGATTAACCTGATGCCGGACCAGGAAGGAATTGAAGATATCGGCGGCACCCTGCGGCTTGGCTCCTATCCATGTGACCTGAATCCAGAATCCAGGGCTTATCAGCTTTACGGTTCTGAGCACATCGAGGAACGGCACAGACACCGCTATGAGGTCAATAATGATTTCCGGAATGTCCTTACCGAAAACGGCATGATGCTTTCCGGCCTTTCTCCTGACGGACGGATCGTGGAGATGATCGAGATCCCATCCCACCCATGGTTTTTAGCCACCCAGGCTCACCCGGAATTCAAATCCAGACCAAACCGGCCCCATCCTCTGTTCCGCGGATTTATTGAGGCGGCAGTGAAATACGGCCAGACTAACTGCTAACAAAAAAATATTTGAATAAAAAAATCACCTCGTTCCATATTAGGAATGAGGTGATTTTTTATGAAAATAATAAAAGAAGAAAATGACACACAGAAATCCTCCCGCCATCAGCCAGATGGTTTATCTGCAAAGGATGTGGGAGAAATGGGATTCCACCGGGAATTTCATGATTTAGACGGCCCGGTCTGCTCCGCCTGCGACTGCACCGGTCTGATCCCGGCTCCTCCTCAGAGCGATGCCCAGGAGGAAGCCTATGAGGAGCTGTATCCCTTTCTGCCGGATGCAGCGGCGGAAAAGAAGAAGAATGATTCTTTTTCATGAACGCTTTTCGTTCAAATCCTTCCCAGCCAAAAATGCTCTTCCAAATTCCTTATCCCTGGTAATCTGCTCCTTCAGCTCCTCCAGGCCGGACATTTTCCGCTCCGGCCGGACGAAATGGAGCAGTCCAACCTCGATTTCTTTTCCGTAAAGATTTCCATCGTAGTCATACACAAAGGTTTCTACCCCAATGGGACTGATTCCATCCTTTGTCTTTATGGTAGGCTTCCTGCCGATATTGGTGATTCCTCCGTAGAAAACGCCGTCGATCAGCACTCTGGACACATAGACGCCAAAGGGCGGAAGGTGCTTTTCCGGCGGCGGAAGGAGGTTGGCTGTGGGATATCCTAAAATAGACTCGCCGATATGGTTGCCATGGACCACGGTGCCGTGGATGTAGTAAGGCTCGCCTAACAGCGCATTTGCCTTCTCGATCTCGCCTAAGTCCAGTTCCTCCCGGATGTAGGTGCTGCTGATATCCCGGTCCTCATCCTTTTCCTTTTCGATGACCTCCAGGTGATATCCGTACTTGGGGGCAAGCTCCTTTAAAAGTGCTGCATTGCCGGAACGCTGATATCCGAATCCGCAGTCGGTGCCTACCACAATGGCTTTCATCCCCATCTGCTCAATCAGGATCTTCTTCACAAAATCCTCTGCCGGCATATGGCAGACCTCCTGGGTAAAGGGATACTCCACCAGATAATCGATCCCGATCTTCCTGAGATTATTCCGCCGTTCCAGATTGGTGGTAATTACCGTGTGCTGCCTTCCCTGCACCAGGTCAGCCGGAGCAACGCTGAAGGTAAAGACTGCTGCCTGATACCCGTACTGCTCCTTGATCCTCAGCATGGTGCCGATCAGCTTCTGATGGCCCCGGTGCCTGCCGTCAAATTTCCCTATGGTCACTACCGTAGGCTCTTCGATCTGAAAATTTTTTGTGTTTTCAATGTATATCATGAGTTACGTCTCCCTCGGGAACATTTTTTTCGGTTTCCACCAGCCCCGGCTCTGGTCGTACTGATACACGCCCAGAAATTCCCGGCTGCTGGAGTATACGCGGATCAGGCCGGTCCTGGGAAGCCGGACTTTGGGCGCAGCCGCCGGTTCTGCCGGATCTCCTTTTGCGCTTCCATCCAGATCTTCCTCTGCCATCCAATATGCAAAGTCCGCCTCTGTCACCGGATTCCCATTCCGCACCAGCTTATCGCCCTCTGGGCTTGCCACTGCCTGAGGGCCGTCAAACATCTGCTCGATGGGAATGACCAGGCGTTCCAGCCCTTCCAGCCCCTCTTCATCCCGGATGGCCTGGATCTGAGACAGGGTCAGGCTGTCTTCCCACCGGAACCGCTCCACCTGGGTTCGCTTCAGATGCTCCATGCATCCGCCGCAGCCCAGGGCTCGTCCCAGATCGTAGCACAGCGTCCGGATATAGGTTCCCTTGGAGCAGGTTACCGTCAGTCCCACTCTTGGGAGCTCCACCCAGTCTACGGATAGCGCCAGGATCTGAACCCGTCTGGCCTGGCGTTCTACCTCCCTGCCGGCCCTGGCAAGCTCGTAAAGCTTCTTTCCGTCTACCTTAAGGGCGGAGTACATCGGCGGCACCTGGTCATATTCCCCGATAAAGGAGGCGGCCTGACGGCGCACCTCCTCCTCGGTCACCTCCACCGGATACTCTGCCAGCGTCTGTCCGGTGGTATCCTGGGTGTCTGTCTCCCGCCCTAAAAGCAGGACTGCCTCATAGGTCTTGGTTTTATCCGTCAGCATGTCGCAGAGTCTGGTTCCCTGTCCCAGGCATACAGGAAGAACGCCTTCCGCTGCCGGGTCCAGAGTTCCGGTATGTCCGATCTTTTTCTGTCTCAGGATCCCCCGAAGCTTTGCCACCACATCATGGGAGGTAAAGCCTGGCTCCTTATATATGTTAATGACTCCATGAAGCATCCCGATCAATCCTCTTTCACATCTGCTGCCTTTGTCAGTTCCGGGCATTCTGCCTTCTTTGCCGCCAGCTCATTCATCTGCTTCTCAATATGACCGGAAAGGTTATTGATCACATCGTAAATGCTGCCGGACATGGTGCATCCGGCGGCCTTCACATGACCGCCGCCGCCGAAATATCCGGCGATCTTCGCCACATTCAGATCGGTATTGGAGCGCAGGCTTACCTTAAAGATCTGCGCCTCGATCTCATACAGGAAAATGGCGCATTCTACGCCTTCTGTCACCCGAAGCTGGTCGATGATGCCGTCCAGATCCTTGTTGGTAACACCATAGAATTTCATATCCTTTAACCGCACCACGCTGAAGATGCATTTGCCGTCCAGAAAGGTTACGCTCTCAAATAAGGCTCTTCCCAGAATCTGATTCTGAAGATAGGTCTTCCGGTAAAAGCTTCCGTCAATAATGCTGGTAAAGTCGATTCCGGTCTCCATCAGCTTTCCTGCGATCTGCATGGTCCTTGCTGAGGTAGCGGAATATTTAAATACTCCGGTATCATGAATAATACCGGTATACAGGCACTCTGCGATCTCCTTTGTAATCTTATCTTCGTCCAGGAGACCGTAGAGAACCTCACAGGTAGAACTTGCATCTGCCTCCACCACATTTTCACCGGCATAGCCTGTGTTGGTGACATGGTGGTCGATGCAGATGCTGTCCTTTGCCAGGGAAAGAATTCCCTCGCCTTCACCCAGACGCGCCTTGTCGCTGCAGTCCAGGCAGATACATAAATCAAAGGAAACATCCTGTGCAAAAATCGTCTGGATCTGATCAAATCCGTTTAAATATCCAAATTTCGCAGCCGGCTCCTCCAGGTATACGGTCACTTCCACCTGCGGATATGCTGCCTCCAGATAATTCAAAAGGCCAAGACAGGAACCAATACAGTCCCCGTCCGGGTGGACATGACCTAAAATTGCTGCTGTTTTCACTCCATCCAGTTTTCTATCCAGTACTGACATGCAACTCACTTCCTTTCAATCTTTTAAGTCCTTGGTTACCTCATCGATCAGCCGGGACATATTGACGCCGTACTCGATGGACTGATCCAGGATGAAGGTGATCTCCGGCGTATTCCGAAGATTTACCCTTCTGGCCAGTTCACGGCGGATATATCCCACACCGCTCTTTAAGCCTGTCAAGGTATTCTGTGCTGCTTCCTCATCACCCAGCACACTGATAAATGCCTTGCAGTATTTCAGATCCGGGGTGACCTCCACGGCCACCACCGTTGTCATGGGATGGATACGCGGATCCTTGATCTCCCTACGGATGATCTCGCTTAACTCCCGCTGCACCTCCATGTTGATTCTGGTATTTTTTATGCTGTTTTTCCTCATATACTCTCTTTCCGGCCGATTTCTGCCTTCCAGGCTGCCCGGGATCAGAAGCTGCCAAAAGCAGTCAGCATTCTGTCCCTTCCGCGCCAGATGCTCTATCTCGGCACTTCAACCATAGCATACGCTTCGATCATATCATCTTCCTGAAGATCGTTAAATTTCTCAAATACAAGACCGCACTCATAACCGGCCTTAACTTCCTTCACATCATCCTTGAAACGCTTCAGGGAAGCTACAGGGCCGTCAAACAGCTGTACGCCGTCTCTGGTGATTCTTGCACTGCAGCCTCTGGTGAACTGTCCGTCTAACACATAAGAACCTGCAATCGTTCCAACGCCGGATGCCTTGAAGGTCTGGCGGACTACTGCGTGGCCGATCACCTTCTCCTCGAAGATCGGATCCAGCATGCCCTTCATGGCAGCCTCCACATCCTCGATCGCCTGATAGATAACCTTGTACAGACGGATGTCTACCTTCTCATGCTCTGCCACAGACTTGGCTGTTACATCCGGGCGGACATTAAAGCCGATGATAATAGCGTTGGACGCAGATGCCAGGGTAACGTCGGACTCGTTGATGGCGCCTACGCCGCCGTGGATCACCTTCACCATAACCTCTTCATTGGACAGCTTCACAAGACTCTGCTTTACTGCTTCTACGGAGCCCTGAACATCAGCCTTGATGATGATCGGCAGCTCCTTTACATTGCCCGCCTGGATCTGGCTGAACAGTGCGTCTAAGGAAAGCTTTGCCTTGGTATCATCGATCAGGCGGCTCTTCTCCTCGGAGATGAAGGTCTCTGCGAATGCTCTTGCTTCCTTCTCATTTTCAGTTTCTACAAAAATCTCGCCTGCGTTAGGTACATCGTTTAAGCCCAGGATCTCTACCGGGGTAGACGGGCCTGCCTCCTTCACGCGGCGTCCCTTGTCATCCATCATGGCGCGGACCTTGCCGAAGCATGCACCCACTGCCACGTTGTCACCGACACGCAGAGTACCCTTCTGCACCAGCACGGTTGCAACCGGACCCTTGCCCTTGTCAAGCTCTGCCTCGATGACCAGACCTCTTGCACTGCGGTCTGGATTTGCCTTTAATTCCTTAACCTCTGCCGTCAGAAGGATCATCTCCAGAAGCTCGGTGATGCCTTCCTTGGTGTGTGCGGAAACCGGAACGAAGATGGTGCTGCCGCCCCAATCCTCCGGAATCAGTTCATACTCGGACATCTCCTGCTTTACCCGATCCACGTTGGCGCTTGGCTTATCGATCTTATTGACGGCAACGATGATCTCAACACCGGCTGCCTTGGCATGGTTGATGGCCTCTACCGTCTGAGGCATTACGCCGTCATCTGCCGCAACTACCAGGATGGCGATATCTGTAGACTGAGCGCCTCTCATACGCATAGCGGTAAATGCCTCGTGGCCGGGAGTATCTAAGAAGGTGATCTTCTGTCCATTGATCTCAACCACATACGCACCGATATGCTGGGTAATGCCGCCGGCCTCTTTTGCCGTAACATTGGTCTTGCGGATAGCATCCAGCAGGGAGGTCTTGCCGTGGTCAACATGGCCCATAACACACACAACCGGAGGTCTGGTAACCATATCGTCCTCGCTCTCCTCATCCTCCTTCAGAAGCTCAGCGATCACATCCACCTTCTCTTCCTTCTCACAGAGGATCTCAAACTCCATGGCGATCTCTTCTGCCTGGTCGTAATCTACCTCCTGGTTTACGGTCACCATCTGTCCCTTTTCCTTAAACAGCTTGCCGACGATCACAGAAGGCTGAACCTTCATCTTCTCCGCCAGCTCCTTGATGGTAATTACCTCCGGGATCACGATCACCTTTACCTCTTCTTCCTTCTCCTTGGCAGGCTTCTGAGGCATGATAAAGGCTCCCTTTGCCGGCTTTCCGCCCTTTAAGCGGCCTTCCTTCTCATCATGGTTCTTCTTATCGTATTTATCGTTCTTGTATGCATTCTTATTCTGACGGTTGCTGGTAGGTTTGGTCTGAATCGGGGTATCGAATGCAGACTTGGAGCTGCTCTGTCCCCGCCCGGAACCAGAACGTCCGCCATCCCGACTACCGAAGCTGCCGCTTCTCTGACCATCTCTTCCGCCATCGCGATTGCCCTGGTAGCCGCCGCTTCTCTGACCGTCTCTTCCGCCATCACGGCTTCCCTGGTAGCTGCTTCTCTGGCCGTCTCTTCCAGCCTCACGGCTACGGTCAGCGCCTCCTCCCTGGGCATCCCTGCGCACATCCTCGCTCTTCACCTCGGCTGCCTTTACCTCAGCTGCCTGCGGCTTCTCTGCCGGCTTATTTTCCGGTGCCTTGGACTGAGAAGCCGGCTTCTCTGCAGCAGCCTTTGCCGTCTGGCTTCCTGCTGCCGGAGCGGCTGCCTTTGCAGTCTGCTGAGGAGCTGCAGGCTTATTTTCCTGAGCCGGAGCTGCAGGCCGCTTCTGACCTGCCGGACGGCTCTTGATCTGCTCTGCATTCTGAGGCCGGTACACAGCTACCAGCTTTTTCTTTGGAGCTGCACCGCTCTTTCCTGCCCCGGTCTTTCCCTCGGAGGACGCTGCTTTTTCGCTCTGTCCTTCTACCATATCTTTTCCAAACTCATTTATACTCATACTTCGCTACCTCCGTTCATAGTCATTTGTTTCCCGATCGCCTCTGCCAGCCCTTTATCCTCCACAGCCAGAGATGCCCTCATCTCCTTGCCGCAGGCACGGCCCAGCAGAGCCTTGCTGCCAAAACATAAGAACTTCACGTGATGATACACACACATATCCCGAAACATCTTCTTCGTGTTCTCTGACGCATCCTCCGCTGTGATCACCAGACAGGCACGGCCCTTCTTCACAGACTGCTCTGTGGAAAATTCACCGCTTTTCGTCTTTCCGGCTTTCGTAGCCAGACCGATCAAATTCAATACTTTCTGTTTAGAATCCAAGCTTTTCCATCTCCTTCTCCAGCGCTTCGTATACCTCTTTGGGAATCGCCATCTTAAAGGACCGGTCAAGTCCCTTGGACTTCACTGCCTTTTTCAGACATTCTCCTGAAGGGCAAAGGTAAGCTCCCCGTCCGTTTTTCCGTCCAGTAGCGTCAATCAGGATATCTCCTTCGGCTGTCTTCAGCACACGGAGCATTTCCTTCTTGCTCTTCATCTCTCCGCAGCCGATACACTGCCTTAACGGTATCTTTTTTACACTCACGTTTCCGTCACTCCTGCTCTTTCTATTTTTCCTTTATAGTGAAATCATTCCTGACCGTCTTCCGGGAACTCATCTGTCTCATCCTGGTAGCTGTCCTCTTCTGTTTCTGCGTCCTGGAACGCTTCATCTTCCTGATAATTGTAATCTACCATATCTTCCTGGTACTCAATTCCCATCTCTTCAAACAGCCCCTGCTCCTTCGCCTGGGTCTCGCTCTTAATATCGATCTTGTAACCAGTCAGGCGGGCTGCCAGTCTTGCATTCTGGCCCTCCTTGCCGATGGCCAGAGAAAGCTGATAATCCGGCACAATAACCAGTGCCTCCCTCTCCTCCTCGTCCGCTACCACACAGATCACCTTGGCTGGACTTAAGGCGTTCTCGATCAGATATGCCGCATTGTCATCCCAATTGATGATATCGATCTTTTCGCCGCGCAGCTCATTTACCACTGCATTGACTCTGGCGCCGTTTAAACCGACGCAGGCGCCTACCGGATCTACATTGATATCGTTGGACCAGACAGCGATCTTGGTTCTGGAACCGGCTTCCCGGGCAATGGCCTTGATCTCCACCGTTCCGTCCTTTACCTCTGCCACCTCGGATTCAAACAGACGCTTTACCAGGTCAGGATGGGTTCTGGATACGGAAACTCTCGGTCCCTTGGAGGTATCCTTTACTTCCAGGATGTAAACCTTGATATGATCATTGGGCCGCAAAACCTCGCCCTTTACCTGCTCGCTCTCGTTTAAGACAGCATCGATCTTTCCTAAGTTAATGCTGATGTTCCGTCCCAGATTCTTCTGCACGATACCGGTAACGATATCCTTCTCCAGGCTGTAATAGTTATTGTACAGCTCCTTGCGCTCCTCCTCACGGATCTTCTGAAGGATGACGTTCTTTGCGTTCTGGGTGGCGATACGGCCAAACTCCTTAGACTGGACTGCGATCGGAACCAGGTCGCCTGGAATATAGCGGGGATTCTTCAGCTTCGCCTCCTCCACGCAGATCTGGGTCAGCGGATCCTCTACGGTCTCCACCACTTCCTTCTCTGCATACACAGAAAAATCGCCGGTATCCGGATTGATATTGACCTTGATGTTATCAGCCTTGCCAAAGTGGTTCTTGCAGGCAGTCAGCAGAGAATTTTCAATGGCCTCCAGCAGCACTGCCTTGCTGATATTCTTCTCCTTCTCGATCATTTCCAATGCTAATAAAAGTTCCTTATTCATGATTATCCTCCTACAACATCCCTGTATTAAAAATCAAGGGCTAAACGAATCAATGCAATCTCTGCTCTCTGAAAAACCAGATCGGAGCCGTCTTCCATCTGTAAGGTAACAGACTCTTTATCATATGCTTTTAATGTGCCGGTATACTCCTTGCTTTTGTTCAGAGCCTTGTAAAGCCGTACATCCACATCCTTGCCGATGCTTCTGGCGAAATCCTTCTCCTTCTTTAAGGGCCTTCCAAGTCCTGGAGAGCTGACCTCTAAAATATAGCTCTCATCGATAAAGTCCTCTTTATCCAGCCAGTCGCTTAAGATCCGGCTGATGACCTCACAGTCGTCCACTGCGATTCCGCCTTCCTTATCAATGTAGGCTCTTAAATACCAGCTTCCGGCTTCCTTCACGTACTCCACATCAACCAGCTCAAATCCATGTTCTTCCACCAAAGGCAGGAGGAACTTTTCCGTTCTTGACTCATAGCTTTCCTTCTTTGTCATCTTCGCACCACCTTCCTTTCTCCACAGAAGTTAGACATAAAAGTAAGAGTGGACGTATGCCCACTCTCACTATCTAACTCTATCTTGTTATCATATTCATGATAACACTTATTGCGAAAAAAAGCAAGGGTTTTTTTAGTTTTCCTGCTTTCTTCCCCTTCGATCATTCTTTTTCACAACTTTTTGCTCCGTCTGTATCATAAAATCCGGCAGCTTCCGCTCATGCTCCACCAAAAATTCTGCAAAGTCCTCCGGTGCCTTCGCCATATAGTTTTTCTTGCTGTATACCATATAGACCAGGCGAGTGTCCGCAGGGATATCGGAAATCGTGATCTTTTTGATCTGGTCAAACTGATTCAGATAGGGTGTGTCTGCAGCAATGGCGATCTGATTGGTGACGGTCACCACTCCGCCGATGGAGATCTCATCATCGTAGGAGAAGCTGGCCTCCACCCCCTTTTCCCGAAGAACCGCCCGAACGATCTTCCCGATGGGGATCGTTTCCCGGTAGGTGGTCAGGGAATAATTGGATAATTCCGCCACCTCCACCGATTCCCTGGATGCCAGCGGATGGTCATTGCGGACTACCAGGATCAGCTGCTGAGCCAGAATGGGAACAAATTCCAGCTCCGGATCATCCACCTTGGAGCAGAAGGCAATATCGTACTTGCCTTTCTTTAATTCCTCCAGCAGGCGCAGCGTATGGCCTTGATAGATATTAAATACCGCCTTTGGATTCTTTACCCGATAATTCTGGATGGCATTGGGCATATAGTCGCCCAGGATGGTAGGAATGCAGCCGATATCGATCATGCCGCCCATCGCCCCCGACTTGCTCTTTGCCACTGCAATACCTTTGTCCAGCTGGTTTAACGCATCATTCACATATTCATAAAATTCCTGTCCATATTTGGTCAGCTTTACATTCCTTCCCTCTTTCTGGAATAAAGAAATCCCAAGTTCCTGCTCCAGGGAAGAAATCGAATCACTTAAACTGGGCTGGGTGATATAGAGTTCTTTCGCAGCCTTCGTATAATGCTGCAACTGGGCTAGTTTCCGGAAATAATACAACTGTGATAAATTCATATAACGCCTTCCTTTGTGATTACATCCATATGCCTCTCGCATCAAATGTCTGTCTAAATGGATCCCTGATCTCGGTTTTGGTCATGATGTGCAATACACTCTTATCATAACATAACTTTCATGTGCCGCCCAGTCTGCCTGTCATTATGTTGCGCCATCATTGCCAGATCCATTCTGATTTTTTGCTTTTTACATATACTTCAAACCACAAGTATCCTGCCCGGAAACCAGAACGGTCTTCAGGCAGGATCTAAATTTTTATTTAATGTTTAGAAAATAATTCCCATGGTTGCCATCATGGTGATAATAAATCCTGCAATGATACAAGGAATCACAGAACCGATCACCACATGCTTATAGCTCTCAGCCAGGGTACACTTGCACACAGAAGTCTCCATGATAACCGGAGAGGCATTCGGCAGCTTGTTCAAGGTAATACCAGCCTCGGCAACGATACGGTGCAGTGCGTTGATATTGGCACCTGCGTCCAGGAATGCCTGACCGAAGCTCTCCAGGAACAGGGTCTCTGCTGTGATGGCAGAACCAGTCAGTGCGCCGCAGATCATAGTTCCTACCCAGGTCTTTAAGTAGATCGGCAGAGTCATGTTCAGTACCCAGGACTGAACGGCTGCAAATGCAGGAGCCTGAGTCAGGATCTTGGAAAGACCGATTACAGCTGCTACGGTAAGCATGGTGCTTAAGCCGGAGCTTGCACCGTTTTTCACCGATGCCTTTAAGTTCTTGATCTTCTTAAACTGGGTTACAATGATGATAACCACACCTACTAACAGAGCGCTTGCCAAGCTGGTGGAGGTTCCCAGACTGGTGGTTGCCATTACCGTTGCCAGTACCACTACGAAAGGAAGAAGGGATAATACCAGATTAGGAAGCTCTTCATCCTTCATTACAACGTTATTGTCCACATACATTGCCAGCAGCTCCGCCTCAGAATGCTTCTGACGGCTTTTCTTCTGCGCATAGTTGAAGTACAGAACGTAGCAGGTACAGGTAATTGCAGAGAATACTACGGATAATCCAGGAGCAACGCCTAAGGAGGTTCCCAGGAAGTTGCTTGGGATTACGTTACAGATATCCATGGAAAATGCAAAGCTGTTTGCATTGGCGCCGCCGCAGATCATTAAGAATGGAAGCAGCCGGCGGTCCATCTTGTTCTCACGCAGCAGGTTATCTGCAATTGGATATAATACGAATACCATGATATAGCCATTGATACCTAATAACGTGATAAAGAAGGTACAGATCAGCATGATCAGACCAACACGCTTTGCGCCAAGGGCCTGGGACAGGGATTTTGCGATCTTGGTAGCAAGACCAGTCTGGTTTACCAGCTCACCAAAGATGCCGCCCAGTCCCAGAATCAGGAACCAGGAGGTAACAAAACCGCCGGCGCCTTCCGAGAATGCACCCAGCATTCCTTCCCAGAAATTCAGTCCGCTGGTTACTAAGATGATCGCTGCCGTTACCGTTGCAGTGGTAATCATGTCGATTCCCTTGGCGATCATGAAGATCATCAGTGCAATAGCAATAATTAAGCCTATACCAGATAACATAAGCTTTTCCTCCTTATACAATTAGTTTTTTCTTCTACATTCCCTTTACTTCTCTTTCTTCAGGTGCTCATAATCTGCATCCGGCCACTTGATCACTACATTGATGATCGTTGGGAAGATCAGCGTAAACAGGGTGATGATGGATGCAAAGGTCAGACCCTTCGATACCAATGCCGTCAATCCCATCTGGGATACCGCCCAGGTCAGGATAACATAAAGCAAAGTCAGGATGGCGCCGCGCTTGTTGCGGTTTGCAGCGGAAACCTTCGGATCCTCATTCTTAACCTTCTGATACCAGTTTAAGATACGGTCATTAAATCCCTGTGCATAGTTGATGGCAGTGGAGATGGTGGCAAAGAAGATGGCAATGGTGATCAGGGTCAGCAGCACTGTCTTCAGTGCACCGGAACCTAAACCGTTCTGTACCACCAGGATGGTGTAAACTGCTTTTCCGTTTGACCAGCCGTCATAAACTGCAGAGTAGTTGGATGCCAGATTGATTACATTCATTTCCAGGAATGCCCAGTTGGCAATCACAGACAGGACAACCGCCCAGCGCAGTGTTTTCTTGTTGGTAAACAGCTGTGCGTGATTGACGTAAGCGCCGAAGCCTGCCAGGTTTTGACCGGAGAAAATATAGGCCCAGCACAGTGCCACCAGCAGATACTTCACATAGCTGCCAAGTCCGGCTGCAATATCGCTGTTCATCTGCTCTGACATAACTGCCAGCTCCGCAGACAGTCTTCCGGTAGACACATTAAAGATAATGTTTGGAATATGAACAGCTACCAGTGCAATGAAGATCACAGCGCTCATAAATACTGCATTCTTCCGAACCAGATCCGTTCCCTTCATACACAGCACGAACATCAGAACACCGATGATCAGTGTGGAAGCCAGATACGGAATTCCGGTCAGCTCATTTAATGCAGAGCCGGATGTGGAGTATGCCAGCGCCATACACACGATCAGCAGCCAGTTAAAGTTAAACTCATAGATATACTGCATGGGCTTCGCAAAAATGCCGCCGCAGAACCTGGAGCCATACTTTGCCAGAAAGTTGCTGTAGTCGAAGGTGCGGAAATCCATTGCAAACTTCATAAAGAAATAAATGGTGAAGCAGTTAATGGCGGCCACCACCAGCGGCATAAACAAGCAGAAATACGGCTGTACCACCACCGGAAGCATGCCATAGAAACCAGTATTCCGGAAGAAATAGGTCCATGGCGTAGAACCGGAGGCGAAACCGCCGCCGCACTGGGAGCTGAATGCGATCGACACGAATACCAATACCGTCTTCCAATCGACCTGCTGACTTCTTGAAACATTTGAATTGCTCATAACCTTACCCCCTATTAGTTTTTCTTAATTCATAGTTTTCCTCTATGAAATATGTTATTTTTTTAACAATGCAGGGTAAAAAAATACATATCGCTGCTGATCCTTTGCTATGGATTCTTCGCTCCGGTCTGCCACTGGGCATTCATCTTGTCCAGCGGAAGCTCGATCAGTCCCGTTTCCTTCCCATACACATAGATGATAAATCCCCGTTTGCACCGGAACACACATTCCAGGCATGGATCCTCATCGCAGTAGGCAAATGCGTCTGTATCTGCCAGCGCAAATACCATGGGAGAACGCTTGGTTTCTGCTACATATTTTAAGTACCCTCCGGTAAAGGTCTTTAAGTAGATCCACTCCGGTGCCTGCCCTGAGGCCCGCCAGGATACCTTTACCGCATTGTCATTGTAACCACCTGTAATCTGATAACTCACCTTCAGGGAATCGCGGACTGACTCCGGCGTAACCGGAACCAGCCGCTCTGCCTTCTGGCCGCAGCAGATAATCTCTTTGTCCTCCAGTGTCTGGCCGCCAGTTACCGGAAACAGCGCACCGCACACACTGCAGCGGTAAAACACTACATCCGGGCACTCACCTGCTCTGGGCTTTCTGGTATCCCGACACCTTCTGGCACTGAATGTCTGCTCGATCATCAACTATCATCCCTTCATTCTTTTTTTCAGCTCCTCCTGAAGCAGATACTTTTTCACCTTGCCGCTGCCGGTATGGGGAATCCGGTCGATCAGCTCCAGCCGCTCCGGCCAGAACCGCTTCGGCACTGCTTTCTCCTTCAGATAAGCTTTTACATCCTCCAGGCTTAAGCTTTCATATCCTGGCATGAGAACTGCAAAGGCGCAGATGCGCTCTCCCAGCCGGTCATCCGGCATTCCGATAATGGTATGGTCACCCATGCCCGGACAGCCTTCCAGATTATCATTGATCTCGTTGGAGTTTAAGTTCTCTCCTCCCCGGACGATCATATCCTTCTTCCGCCCGATAATGTGGATATTTCCGGCTTCATCCATGACGCACAGGTCACCGCTGTGAAACCATCCATCATCATCCAGCACACCGTCGGTAATTTCTCTTGCCTTCAGATATCCTACAAATACATTGGGACCTCTGGAGACCTCCTCTCCCGGAGTTCCTCTGGGAACCTCATCGCCGTTATCATCTACCACCTTGACCTCGATGGCTCCCATAGTCCTTCCGGACGTGGTTCCGTCTAAAGCAAGGGCTTCCTCCGGTCTTACAAAGACATGAGGCGCGCTTTCCGTAGAGCCGTACACTTCGCAGAGCAGGATATTAAATTTCCAGGCCTTCTGAACCATATAGCCCGGCACCGGAGCTCCGCCGCAGAGATAAAACTTCAGATAGGGAAGCTCTCCTCCATTATTCTCCAGTTCCCGTAAAATATCGTAAATAAACGGGGTAGCACCCATGGAATAGGTGCATTTTTCCTTGTTCATCAGATCAATGGCTTCTCTGCAGTAATACTTCTGCTGCAGAACCAGCTTGGCACCAATCAGCATGGGGGCAATGATTCCATGATCGAAACCAGTTGCGTGATTTAACGGTGCCGGCATGAACATGATGTCCTCTTTTGTCAGTTTCAGTTCCTTATTAAAGGTATCCTCACTGTAGTGGATATTATTGTGGGAAAGCAGGACTCCCTTGGTTCCTCCTGTGGTTCCGGAGGTACAAAGAATCACTGCAATATCCTCTCCTGTCAGTTCATGAACGCATTCTTCCTTCTTTAACGGCTGATACCGCTCCAGGATCTCATTCAAGGTAAGAAGATCGCTCTCCCGTTCCCTGGCATAATCCAGAAGAACCACACCCTTTAAGGAAGGAATCTGATCCATCACTGCCAGAATCCGTTTTTCATAATCCGTTTTATAAAAAAAAGTGGGGCCGAAATATGCTTTGGATTCGGTGACATTCATGCTTCGGATCAATTCTTTTTCTTCATAGGACATAGCAATGGGGTGAACTACTGCGCCCACCTTAAAGCATGCGATGGTCAGCAATGCAAATTCACTCCAGATGGGAAGCTGGAAGGATACCACATCTCTTGGCTTCACTCCCTTCTCCAGAAGGTAAGCTGCCACTTTTGATGCAGCCTCATCCAGCTGCCGGTAGGTATAACGGAAGCCTCTGTCATCCACCACATACTCCCGGTCCGGATACCGCTCTACCGTTTCCTCCCAGCAATCCAGCAATGTCCTGTCGCTCCAGTATCCGGCTTCCAGATACCTGCGTTTCATCTCAGGATTAATTTTTATCTCTTCAAACATACTCTTGTTTCCCCTCATAAGGAGTCCGGAAAATCCGGACTCCGCCTGCTGCTTTTGTCAGCTTTTGTTTGGAAAGAGAATTAATCCGGAATTATCCCTGCTGTCTTGCCTTCAATTCCTTTACTAATGCCGGAACAACCTCGAATAAATCCCCTACGATACAATAATCTGCCACTTCAAAGATAGGAGCAGTCTCATCCTTATTGATCGCTACGATGGTGCCGGACTCGCTCATTCCGGCTACGTGCTGTACTGCACCGGAGATTCCGCATGCAAAGTAGATCTTTGGAGATACGGTAGAACCGGTCTGTCCAACCTGCTTGCTCTGTGGCATCCAGCCTGCGTCTACAGCTGCACGGGAGCAGCCTACCGTTCCGCCTAATACGTCAGCCAGCTCCTGAAGCACAGCAAAGTTCTCTGCGTTCTTCATGCCGCGGCCGCCGGATACGATTACATCTGCCTCGTCCAGTCTCATACCCTGGTCCTCGGCAGCCTTGATAAAGTCAACCACCTTGGTGCGGATCTGCTCTGCAGGAGTATGGATCTCCTCTTCAATGATCTCCGGCTGATTATTCTCATTTACCGGAGGCTTCTTAAATGCACCTGGGCGGCAGGTACCCATCTGTGGACGGGTCTCGCTGCACAGGATCTGTGCATACAGGTTTCCGCCGAATGCAGGACGCTCCCAAACTACATTTCCAGTTTCCTCGTCCACGCTCAATGCGGTACAGTCAGCAGTCAGACCAGTGTGAAGGCTGACAGCCAGCTTGGAGCCTAAATCACGGCCATTTACAGTAGCCCCTACTAAAATGGTATTTGGATCGTACTTTGCTACCAGCTCCAGGAATGCATGTCCATATGCATCTGCTGTGTAGTTCTCGTACTCATCGCCCTTTACCACATATACCTTATCTGCGCCGTACTGAGCTGCGCCCTTAACGGCTGCGTCAACATCCTTTCCAATAACAACGGCGCAAAGCTGCTGCTTTAAACCGTCTGCCAGCTTCCGGCCCTGTCCTAACAGCTCGAAGCCTACGCTCTTTGGCTGACCCTGGAAGCACTCGATAAATACCCAAACATCCTTACATGTCTCAAAGCTCATGATGTAACCCTCCTCCTTACAGTACTTTCGCGTCTACCAGCTTGGTGATCAGGGAGCCTGCCATCTCAGCCGGGCTGTTGCCCTCGATGGTTACGCCGGTTGCGGTACGCTTTGGCGTAAAGGTTGCCTTTACCTTGGTAGGAGAACCCTTTAAGCCGATCTTGGTGGTATCGATATCCGGGAAATCCTTAAAGGTCAGCTCCGGAATCTCACAGCGCAGGGAGTACAGCTTGCGGCTTACCGTTGCATATCTTGGCTTATTGCTTTCCTTGGTAGCGGTGCAAAGTACCGGGAACTTGGTCTCGATCACTTCGATGCCTTCCTCAACCTGACGGCGTGCGATCACCTTATCGCCCTCTACCTTCATATCCAGCACATAGGTCAGACGGGTTGCACCCAGATGCTCTGCAATACTTGGTGCAGTCTGGCCGGTATCTCCATCGATAGCCTGCTTGCCGCCTAAGATCACATCAAACGGTCCTAATTTCTCGATTGCCTGAGACAGGATGTAGCTGGTTGCATAGGTATCAGAGCCGCCGAATGCACGGTCTGTGATCAGATATCCCTCATCAGCACCCATAGAGATGGCTTCTCTTAAGACAGCCTTGGCCTGCTGCGGACCCATACAGATGGCAACTACCTTTCCGCCGTAAGCATCCTTCAACTGAAGTGCGGTCTCTAAAGCATTCTTATCAAATGGGTTCATGATGCTGGGAACGCCCTGACGAATCAATGTATTCTTAACCGGATCGATCTTGATCTCAGTCGTATCCGGAACCTGCTTAATACAAACAACGATGTTCATCTTGCTTCCTCCTTATTTATATTCCTTCTTCAATACATTTGCGATGGTCAGTCTCTGAACCTGGTTTGCACCCTCAAAGATCTGGAACACCTTGCAGTCACGCATCAGCTTCTCAACCGGATACTCCTTGCTGTAGCCGTATCCGCCGAAGATCTGAACTGCGTTGGAGGTTACTTCCTGTGCACAGTCGGAAACGAAGGTCTTGGTAATGGAGCCTTCCTTCTGTACCAGGCTGCCGTTGTCCATCATTTTCATGGTGTTGTTAACCAGACATCTGGAAGCTTCGATCTTGATCGCCATGTCTGCCAGCATCTGCTGAACCATCTGGAAGTTGATGATTGGCTGACCGAACTGCTTTCTCTCTTTTGCATATTTAACGGACTCATCCAGTGCACGCTGCATAATGCCTACTGCCATGGTAGCTACGAATGCACGGGACAGGTTTAATGCGTTTAATGCCAGCTTAAAGCCGCTGCCCTCTGCACCTAACATAGCAGATGCTTTAACTCTTACGTTTTCAAAGGTAACGTCGGTGGTATTGGAAAGACGAAGACCCATCTTGTTCTCATGCTTGCCGATGGTGATGCCAGGAGCGTCTGCATCAATGATAAAGGCAGAAATGCCCTTATTGCCCTTCTCCGGGCTGGTCTTAAAGAAGCCGACCATGATGGAAGCTAATGCTCCGTTGGTGATAAAGGTCTTATTTCCATTTAAAATGTAGTCGTCGCCGTCCTTCACTGCGGTTGCTCTCATAGCACCCGGGTCAGAACCTGCATTTGGCTCAGTCAGCGCAAATGCTGCGAAGCGGCCTGGCTTTACCACATCTGCAAAGTACTTGCCCTGCTCAGGAGTACCTGCCAGAATTACATTTCGCAGAGCCACGAAGGAGGTTACGAAGCTGATGGCATAGCCTGCATCTACCTTAGCCAGCTCTTCAAAAATCATTGCGGTGGTCTCGTAGCTTAAACCGGTTCCGCCGTACTCTTCCGGGATCTCCAGCATATGAAGACCCATCTTAAATCCCCAGTCAAACAGTTCTCTTGGGCACTCGCCTTTCTCATCTGCTTCCTGAACATAAGGCTTGATCTCATTCTCTGCCATCTCACGGACCATGGCAATCAGTTCCTTCTGCTCATCGGTGTAAAGTAAGCTCATATCATTTCACCTTTCTTTATTTTATTTCTATAATATTAATATAGAAGAAATTGTAACTGCTCAACGCTTTCGCAGTTGCAAGAAATTTCCAATTTACAGCTTTCTCAGCTTGGTCTCGCCGGTTGCTGCACCACTTGCCAGTGCTCCCTCGATCTCTGCATCGGAGTAGCCCAGCTCCTTCATAATGGAAATGGTGTGTGCACCCTGGGAACCGCCGATCACATACTCTGGCTCGCCCATGTTGCCGAAACGGATCGGGTTGGTTGGCAGGAAACGCTCGCCTGACGGATATGGAATCTTCGCCAGAACATTGTTTGCAGCAGCCTGCTCATCTTTATAAATATCAACTGGCTCCATACAAGCCTCGCAAGGCATATCGTTTGCCTTCAGCTTTGCCATCAGCTCCTCACGGGTAAACTTGGCAATTGCTCTGTCCAGAGCGCCTACTACCTCTGCATTCAGGCCGTTTGCATTGATGGCTTCACAGCGGCGGTACTTTGCTTTTGCCTCCTCGGTCAGCATCTCAGGAGCATCTAAAACAGTAAACATCTTCTCATAGTCACGGTCATATTCCGGACAGCAGATGCAGACCCACTTGCCGTCGCTGGTGCGGAATACGTCATTGAATGGGTTAACAACCTCCATACGGTTCTTCGGATACTGGTTGCCGTACTGTGCGGAAATCAGTCCGGTGCTCAGTGCATATACAGCTGCATGATGCAGGCTGATGGTGACCTTATCACCCTTTCCGGTCTTTTCTCTGCCGTATAAAGCTGCACAAATACCGGATGCCAGAGCCATGGATACCTGGAAATCACCAAATCCATTGGTTGGAATCATAGGCGCGTCGCCTCGGTTAACGGTGGTTCCAAATACACCGCCTCGTGCCATGTAGCAGGTAACATCAAAGCCTGCGGTATCCTTCTCAGGACCTTTCTCGCCGTAGCCAAGTACCTGAGCAAAAATCAGCTTCGGGAATTTCTCCTTCAGTGTGTCGTAGTCAAGACCCAGCTTTACCAAGGATTTGGTTCTGGTGTTGGTTACGAATACATCTGCTTCGCCTAAAAGGCGGTATGCGATCTCCAGACCTTTGGGGTCCTTTAAGTTCAGGGTAATGAATTTTTTATTGAGGTTTGCCACATCGAAGGCAAGGTTTTCATCATCGCTGTACGGCATATTGAATACGGCACCCTGGGTTCTGGCCGGATCGCCTTTTGCGGACTCGATCTTAATACAATCTGCGCCCCACTCGCCTAATACACGGACAGTGGTGGGGGCGGCTAAATAAGTAGTTAAATCTACGACTTTTACTCCCTGTAATGGTTTCACGGTTGGTCTCTCCTTTTATATATGATGAACGCGGTACGAGTGGGGAAGATTAAATTTGCACTCTGTAAAAATGCAGCCGCCCCCAAACCCTCATGCGAGCAAGCTCTCAACGGGTTTGCAGCCAGCTGCATTTTGCACTGCTAAATTAATATTTTTTCAGACTGATTACAGAACGTACTCCATGTGAGCACCATGCTTGATGGTATTTCTGGAAATGGTGATTCTCTGAACGGTTGGAGCACCTTCCTCTAACCACATTGCGCGGCAGTCACGGTACAGACGCTCTACTGGGCCGTACTTGCAATCCTCGAAGTAGCCTACGCCACCGAAGATCTCCAGCATCTCGTCGCTGACCTTTCTGGTCGTGTCGATACTGAATAACTTACACATAGCAGCCTTCTCCTCGATGTACTCGCCGGTTGGGTTCTCCTCGTAAGCCTTTGCGAAATCATAAACCATGCAGCGAAGAGCATGTACCATCATGGACATATCAGCAATCTTGCAGCGGATAGCCTGACGGGTTCCGATTGGCTTGCCGAAGGTTACACGGTCATGTGCATACTGTAAGGACAGCTCTAACATTCTCTGAGCCATACCTAAGTTGGAAGCTGCGATATGAGCACGGGATACGGATAAGGAGTGCATTGCGATCTCAAGACCCTGGCCCTCTTTGCCTAACAGATACTTCTTGTCGATTCTGCAGTCGGTGAACTTTAACTCGCCATGTCCAGCGCCGCGGCAGCCCATCATATGAGGCATGTTGATTACTTCAAATCCAGGAGCATCCATTGGTACGAAGAATGCAGACAGTCTGTCATCCTTGCTGGACTCTGGGTTGGTAACAGCGATTACGTATGCGAATTCGCAGCAGTCGGTGTGGGAGATCAGAGTCTTCTCACCATTTAATACGTAGCAGTCGCCGTCCTTAACAGCGGTGGTATGTAAGTCAGCGCCGGTACCGCCGGTAGCCTCGGTTAATGCGAAGCAGGTGAATACGGACTTGTCCTGGAACTTGTTCATGTACTCATCCTTCAGTTCCTTGCTGCCGTAATCATCTAAGATTCTCCAGTTTAAGTCCATTGCATAGTGAAGATGCATACGCATTCCGCCCGGTCCTCTGGAGAACTCTTCCTGTACCTGAAGGATCTCAAGCTCGCTTAAGCCCCATCCGCCGTACTCTTCTGGAAGAGAGCAGCGATATAAGTTGTTTTCGATAGCTAAGTCATAGAACTCCTGCGGGAACTTGTTAGTAACCTCAACCTCCTTCTGGATTTCCTCTAACGGTCCCTCAGCTAATTCGCGGATCTGCTTTAAATATGCCTGGAACTCTTCTGCGGATAATTTGCTCATGTTTGTTTTCCTCCTTAAATATTTTTTTAACAATCTCGATGGTTAAATTATATAATAGCTGTCCGGAAAAATCCAATCGATGCTCCCCCAATGTTTTTTTGCAATTAATAGGTCTTGCCTATAGATTGTACTTTTCCTTGTACAATTAGATAATTTATGGTATAATTCACTGGTTTAAATCGTTTTTTTATATTATTTCTACAACAAAACACATAGCAAAAGCAGGATCGCATGGTTATTTTCGCTATCCTGTTTTTCCTGTTTTTCAGACCGGACTTGCCGGTTGTTTCCGTTATTTTTTTATCCAATCAATCGGCTGCTCCTATTGATTTATCAGAAAATACTACGAAAGGAATAAAAGACAATGAGAGAAAAGATATGGAATGGTATCCTGAGTCACATTCACCCGCTGGGCGGTTTGGAAAAAGCAGTTCTCATCGATGCCCGCCCCGGCTACTCAAAATTTTCCATTGTAATCCCGCCGGAATCTATCAATATATACGGCGTTGTTCACGGCGGATTTCTATTTACTTTATGCGATACAGCAGCAGGGATGGCCACTTATGCTTATGAAATTTCCAATTCTACCCAGCAAGCTAATATCAACTTTATAAAAGGAGCGACCCTGGAGGACCACAAGCTTTATGTAGAATGCCATGCAGTCCATAAGGGACGCTCTACTGTCGTCAATCAGGTGGAGGTTACCACAGAAACCGGGAAGCTGGTGGCGGTAGGAACCTATACCATGTTTTTATTGAAGCCGATCGATTAAAACAGCTTCAGACTGGTCTTTCCCCGGTATCCCCAGGCGGTACAGATACCTATGCCTCACCAGCCAGCTTCCAGAACATCGTTACTGCCGTTTCCAGCAACATATCGTTAAAATCAAAGCCGCTGGTGTGGATCGGCGCATAATCCTCGCCGTTGCCGATATAGAAGATGGCCCCGGGGCATTGCTTTAAATAATAGCCAAAATCCTCCGAGGCCCGGAACGGCTGGGGCATATCGATCACCGGAAATCCACTCTCCTTAGCCGCCCTCCGCACCGCTTCCACACAGGCGCTGTCATTCACAGTATCCGGGAAAATATCCCTTTCCTCAAAAGAAAGCGTCAGATCATCCGCCCTTGCCAGCTCCTCGGCTGCCTTTCGGATCTGCTGTTCCAGGTGTACCATATCCTGCGCCCGCTCTGCCCGCAGTGTGACCGATATCTCCCCGTAAGAAGCAGAAATCCCAAAATTTTTGCTTCCTACTGCAATCTGAACGATGGTTCCCAGGACAATCTTTCTATCCTCAATTGTCGTTTCCACAGCTTTCTCAATGGCAAGCGCCAGCTTTGACACGGCCTGTGCCGGATTTCTTCCCTCCTCCGGGTGACTGGCATGGGATGGGACCCCCTGGAAACAGACCGTCAATCCTTTGGAGGCACACTGAGCCGTTCCCTTTCGAAGGATAATGCTTCCCTCCGGGTACCCACTTGTGTTGTGGAATGCATAGACCTGTGAAATTCCCTTTTCCTTGATCAAACGGGCACATTCCTCGCCGCCTCCGCCGATCTCCTCTCCATGCTGGAAAATCAAATAGATATCCTTTCCGGCTCCCTTCTCATCCAACTCAAGCGCCATTCCGGCCAAAGCCGCACTGTGGCCATCATGGCCGCATTTATGAGATACTCCCGGATTCTGGGATGCATACGAAAGCGCAATCGACTCTTCCATAGGAAGCGCATCAAAATCTGCACGGAACGCAATTTTCTCTGCCGATTTCCTCCCGCAGTGATAGCAGGCATAAAACCAATATCCGCAGTCTACCAGTTCCAATTTCGTGTTTTCCTTTAAAAATGCCATCAGTCTTGTTTTCGTTTCCTTCTCCTGCATGGAAAGCTCCGGATGGGCGTGAAGCTGATGACGCAATGTAGTGATTTTTTTCAAATGCTCCTGATTCATATCATTAAGCCGCCTTTCTTCTATCATTCCATTCTTCTATGGTTCTAATCAATTCCAGTTTTTACATTTTTCTTCTAACACTAATCTGCCACGATTGTAATTCTTTTGCGATTTTATTTCAACTGCAACTTTCCATCTCCTTTTCATATCATAAAGTATATTTGAATGAAAAGGGGACTCCTATGGAACCAAAACTTGAAGTGTGCGGGATCAGCTACTCCTACCACTCCCTGGAAGGAGAAACGCCGGCCCTTACCAATATATCCTTCACAGCAGAAACTGGAGAATTTCTGGCGGTGGTAGGTCCTTCTGGATGCGGAAAGTCTACTCTTCTTTCCCTTCTCTGCGGACTAGCCGAACCAGAATCCGGCTCTATCTTAATCGATGATCGGCCGCTGTCAGAAGCCAAAGACACCATCGGATATATGCTTCAAAAGGACCATCTCTTCGAATGGCGGTCCATTCTGTCCAACGTATCCTTAGGATTGGAGATCCAGAAACGTCTAAATGCTGACAGCCGCTCCCAGCTTCTCCAGATGCTGAAAACCTATGGCCTGGATCAATTCCAGGATAAACGGCCCTCCCAGCTTTCCGGCGGTATGCGCCAGAGAGCCGCCCTGATTCGGACTCTTGCCTTAAAACCAGATCTGCTGTTGTTAGACGAACCATTTTCCGCCCTGGATTATCAGACACGGCTGTCCGTCTGCGATGACATCAGTTCCATTATCCGTAAGACTCACAAGACAGCTATCCTGGTAACCCATGATCTTTCAGAGGCCATCAGTGTCGCTGATCGGATCATCGTCCTCTCCGCCCGTCCGGCAACGGTAAAAACCATTATTCCTGTTGTATTTTCCGGTGACGAGCGCTGCGCGCTAAGCCCGATGGAGCGCAGAAACGCCCCCGAATTTTCCTATTATTTTAATCTGATCTGGAAGGAGCTGAAAGGCAATGATGAGGTTTAGTCCATTCTCAAGCCGTCTGTCAACCAAAAATCCCCTGACAACTGCATCCCTCTCTCCCGGTCAAAGAGAATTTCTAACTGCCGAGCTGATTCACAAGCGTCAGGTAAGGATCACCCGCTCTATGCTTCTGGTCCTCCTTCTGGCACTCTGGGAGCTGGCTGCCCGATTTGACTGGATCGACAGCTTTATCTTCAGCAGTCCAACCATGATCATTCAGTGCTTCTGGTCCATGGCAAAGGACGGCAGCCTGTTTCTCCACACTGGAGTCACTCTGATGGAAACGATCCTTTCCTTCCTGCTGGTGGTAAGCATCAGCCTTGCCTCTGCCCTGCTTTTGTGGTCCAGCCGCGCTTTATCCGAGATTCTGGAGCCTTATCTGGTAATGCTGAACAGCCTTCCTAAATCTGCGCTGGCTCCTCTTCTGATCGTGTGGCTTGGGAATAATACCAGGACCATTATCGTGGCTGCGGTTTCTGTGGCTTTGTTTGGGTCTATTCTAACTCTCCACACCGGATTTTCACAAACTGATCCCGATAAAATCAAACTGATCGATTCGCTTGGCGGGACGAAAAAAGATGTGCTGATAAAGGTGCTTCTTCCCTCCTCCATTCCGCTGATCATCAGCAATATGAAGGTGAATATCGGACTTTGCCTGGTGGGCGTGATCATTGGAGAATTTTTATCCAGCAGGGCAGGATTAGGGTATTTGATTACTTATGGGTCGCAGACCTTTAGCTGCGGAAACATACTGATATAATTTGATATCCAGATAATGAGATGTGCTTTGTTTTATGATTCAATTATCGTAGAACAGCAATGCCTGATGAAGCGGTTTTTGGGGCCTGTTACCTCCAGGTTCATTTGGCTTTCCTCTTTCCATGCAATCAGCCTGTCATAAACCTTTCGTTTCAGATACATATCAATCACTCCCGTTATTTTCCCTCTGCTTCCCAATTATAGCAGATATTCTTCTGTAATGGAAACATTTTTCCCTGCTTGTTTAACCAAATTCAGCCAAACCTATAAAAATTCGGCTCTCTGATGCAGGTACCTTTCTTTTCATCCACACCTCCAAACTTCCACAGATGCCATAAAAATTAAAAGAGGAACTGATTTTATGCTCAGTTCCCCTATAAATCACCAGCCTCTATACTCGTTTCCTTGTCCGGAAGCTCCCTTAAAATCTCCCATGTACCGTGTCCGCCCCGCCCGTTAAAACAGATGTATTTCGCCTTATTCAGCTCCTCGATACGCTTTCGCACCATATAAGGCGACCGCTCCATTTTCTGTGCAATCTGCTTTGCTGTAATTGCCGGATTTTCCTTCATAAGTGACACAATCCTTCTGCGGTCTAAATATCTTCCCCGCTCCGTTTCCGGCGCAAAGGGATAATCAACGCGAATTGAAAAATCCTTCGAAAGAAGCTCCTGCATCAGCTCTTTTTCTTCTCTCCTGCTTCCGGAAAGATGAACGATTCTCATTGGATCAAAGCATATCTCAAGGTACCATCCACATACTTTTATTTCCCGGATATCCTGAAGCATTTGGGACACAGTAGCCTTCTCAATCCCACCTGCTTCCAATCTGCTTTTGATCTGCTCAATCCTCTGTTCCAGGTTTCGAATTTCCCATTCTTTTTGCTTTAACTGATCCTTCTTCACCTGCAACTCTGAGATTTTCTGCTCCAACTGATCATCCTTTTTCCGATAATCCTTATCGGATATGACACCCTCTAAGAACTTTGTAAGAAGGAAATCTTTCTGTTTGATCAACCGGCTTTCCTCTTCTTCAAGCTTCTCCCATTCCTGCTCCACCGGCGTTTCTCCAAGGGCTTTTCTTAAAATCTGGATAGTATGACTCACAATACTGTCTTTATCCTGATTGGAAAAATTGTAGTACTGACTGCTTACCTGCTCCAGAAGCGAAAATACGATGGTTTCGTCCAGGTGCACATTGTCGCAGCCATCCTCAAATTCCTTTTCCACCTTCCTGAATTGATCAAACCGCCTCCCTTTCTTCCTTCCCTTTTCCAGGTAACTGCTGCATTTCCATTCAATCACAATGCTGTCTTTATCGGCATATCCATGCCTCCAGGTCCTGTAATACGGCATTCCGCATTGGCTGCACACCAGCTTACCCGATAAGTCATACCTCCCGGCGCTGCTTCCTTTTTTATATACGCCATTCCGATTAAAATGAGCAGCCCGATCCGCTATCCTGCGATTTGCCCTCTCCCATAATTCCGGTTCAACAATTGCGGGAACGATTCCCTCTCCATAAATCCACTGATCCTCCGGAACCTTCAGCGTTCTTTTTGTATCAAAATCATAATGCCGCCGATTCATGATCATTGTCCCTTTATACAGTGGATTATGGATCACTTTTGAGATAAAAGAAGCAGACAAGGCATTCCCTGTCCGCTTCCGGTATCCCTGGTTCAGAAAAATATTTGCAATCGTGCGGCAGCCGTAACCTGCCGCACAATACTCATAAATTTTCCTGATTATTTCTGCCTCATCCTTCACAACCGACACCGTTCCATCCGGATTCTTGGAAAATCCAAATGCTCTTGATGACAGCATGACTCTGCCGCCATTGCGCTGCCGGTTATGGTGGGAATTATTCAGTTTCTTTGACAGCTCCCGACTGTATTCCTCAGCCAAAATCGCCTTAATTCCTGTAATCAGCGCATCGTCAGTGGTATAAAATTTATGCTCTATGTACATGTACAGCCGCTTCCCATGACTCAGCATCCGGTCAAGAAACAAATACCAGTCCTTCACATTCCGCATCAAGCGATCCTGGCTTTTTATTACAATGATGTCAAATTTATTCTGCGCCAGATCCTCAAACAAACGCTGATATTGATTTCTTCCCCTGGTTGTGGTGCCGCTTTTTGACTCAATATAGCGATCTACCAGAAACCATCCCTGCTCTTTCACACACGCTTCGCTTTCCTGCACCTGCTTATGCAGAGCATCCACCTGGCTTTCCTCTTCCGTACTGCACCGACAATATATTACTGCACGCAGAAGATCCATATTTTATTCCTCCCTTAAGGTTGCCAGAAAACGCAGCTGCTCCTCCGGGCTGATTAAATTCTCTTTGACCAATAAGCTGGCTAAATGGCTGAGAATAGCTTTTTCCTGTTGTGCCTTTTGCATTTGTGACTCCTCCTTGTGAATATCGATGCCGGCCATATTTTGACGCCTTTTCTTTTATAATATGACCGGCATCTTGTACTGTTTCAAGCTTTTACCTTGACTTGACAATATGGACATAAACTTGCATTATTCAGCCTCCTTTTTTAAAACAAAATCGATTATAATCTCGTCTTCTTCCCCTTGCTTGTCCAAGGTACAACTCACCTCAACAATTAAGTTGCTCCACTATATTGGGACAATTTTGCATTTATTATTGTTTTTGATTTAAAATCTTCTACCACAAAAACTGCCCTTGGGAACCGGCTCTTGTGGCTGGATATGCTGAATCATTTTCTCGTTATCTACAGTATGAAAATGATTCAAACAACTCATATCAATGTCAATTTCCCATCCCAGATCATAAAGACGATCAAAACTCAGGTTTGAGCGAATGTAGTCTTCGATTTCAAGAAAACTAAAGTTTTCAAACACTTCCTGCCCTTGTTTTATCAATGGAATAATGTATCTGTAATCATCAAAAATTCCTACGCCCTCGTCATTAATGACACAGAAAAACATAATAATCAGCCCCTTTCCAAAATCCATATGCCAGTTTTAATGTTTTTTATGTTGTATGCAACTTTAAATTGAATGAATAAGTCCCGGATTGTTTTTGTTCCTATCTCTCTTCCCGCTCGAATATCAATCAAATTTGAGCAATGTTTTTGAATCCAAACCTTTAGCTCCTGCTTGAATTCCAGGTACTTATCCCGATCCATTTCCTGGTTAATCCATTCACTAAGAAATTCTTCAAGCTGCTCCTGTTCATCTGTCTGCGGTTTACCTAACCAGCGAATTTCTCTGTCTAAATCTTTGCAATCCATCCACTGAAGGTATAGTTTTGCCATGGCTTTCTTTCCTCCTCTCTTTTCGTATGATAATAATTCCTTTAAATCTTTTAACTGGATTGCAAATGCATTAAAAACAAAATCATTATAGCTAAGGCGTGGTGTCTTCCCTTGGTGTACTTCCAGGAAAAATGGATATAGCAGATCTGTCAAAATCAAATTTTTTTGCTTGAAAAGTTTTTTATTTTCTATCACTTCCCTTTTTTTCATACCGATTTCCTGCATCTTTTTGCTTAATTCTTCCGGATCCGGTATGCGGATATATAAGGTAAGCGATTCATCCTTTTTTATTCTTTTTCTGCCGATAGACTGCAGAAAATTTGTTTTAGAGAATGTTGAGATTACCACTTTTTTTAAGGATGAATCCCAAATATCTACACCCACGTCCAGAAATTTTGTAACGATCAGAACTTTAATTTGAAACTGCTTGTCTTCCGTCAGTTTTGCCATTGCTTCTGACAGCTCATTATTTTTTCTGTCTGCATCTACATACAGAGCTCTTTGCGCTCCTAACGCCTCTGCCAAATTGCGGCCTGTTTCTTTTCTGTCAACAAAAATCAACCATTTGTCATCCGTCCTATCCTTTTTTATCTCATCTATAATAAACTCCCAATCCTCGAAGAAAAAAGGATTAACGTAACTATAATCACGCCGAAAATTGTAAAACAGAAAATACGGCGTAAAGCATTGACTGGGCCAATATGGATGATTTCGTATTTTTACTTTGTCCCACTCCTTATCTGCAATCAGATCAGCTACTGGCTCCGGCGTTGCGGACAGATAAACACGAACCGCTCGCTGAGCGTATTTCAAAATAAATTCAAACACTTGTTCAGTAAAGCGATTGAACGCTGCATCTTCAACGAAGAAGTGAGCTTCATCGCAAATAACAGCTCCATAATATTGGAAATTACGGCAGAATTTTTCATCTTCCATACGCAGCGCGAGTTCTTGATATGTAAAAACATCTACGTTGCCCCAGTTGCAGCGATTGCCATATTTTATGGTTGCATCCACCAATTCTGGAGCCATGTCCGGCAGCTCACATTTTGCTGCATTACGCTTCATCTGCTGAGCCAAAACGCTCCGACTGCAGCAAATTGCAATTTTTTTTCCTCTTTCCTTCATGATTGGAAGCAATGTATCCATGATTAACGTTGACTTTCCGGCTCCTGTCTGCGCAGAAATGAAAACTGGTGTCTGGCAATTCCATTGTGAAACTCGTTCTTTCGTCAAGCGTTCTGAGATATAGCCATGTTGAAAATCATATCCCATGACATAAGACTCCTTATCCGCCCAAACTCTTTTCATAGCCTGCTTGTTAATCTGATTCGTAAATTCATCGTAAAACATTTTTTTACCTCCTGTATGTTTCAAAGTGCACCTTAGAATTTTGGCCATAACCTCAATCAAAAAAAACTGGTTGCTTCTCTTTCTTATGGTTGAAGCCAGATTTTTTGGTATGGCAGTAAAATTATGTCTCAATTAAACCACATTCATGTCAATTTGCTAAGGAACACTTTTTGCATACATTTTTTGTGTCGTTCTTTTCCTCTGTTCATATTTTGATACTCCACAAAAGTACCAAAAATTGGTTAAGAATTTTTATTGCCGATTTTAAATATTATGCTTTGCTTAATGGGATTTTATGATATACTTAACTAAAAGAATATGAAAAGGAGTTGATAATATGCTCAGCCTTGATTTTTATTACTTTCTAAATAGACATTATGCAGTAGAACCAATATATATCCATTATTTTAATCAAATAGTGTATATTAATCGACAGAATTCCAATATTACATTTGATGAAATGTGGGACATGTTGATTCAAATTATAAACATGGCGTCTCCTGAATATACCGTATATGTAAAACAGTGGAAATCCGATATATTCATGTCTATTTATGCAGCACTCACGTATACTATCACAGAACCCTTAACAAGACAATCTATTGTAAAATTTATTACTGAGTTGCAAGGATTACCAGACGCTGAAGATTCCATCCGCGCAAGCCTCTCTCGTTCTTGCAGAGAATTAAGGGACGTACAAGCTGCTCCGCTTTTTCGCTTAACAGGCCAGACCGCTAATTGGCCCTATTTTATTAATGCTTGTGAAGAAGCGAAACCTATAAAAACATTTCATCCTTATGATATGTATTGTTATCTTAAATCCTACAAAAAGCTGCCTTTTTGGAAGGAGAATCTCAATGGTATTACCCTCTCAAAATGGTATAAAAATACATCTGATCTTTTTAAAGAAATTCATCAATACGATAACAATGTGACTGATATAAATTTCCAATTCAGAGATTATGTATTCGAACAGATTTTTGCGCCATGCCGTTTTACTGCTATTCTGTCCGGATTTGCAGATGTTTTTGCTCCTCACTTTGAGTCCATTGACAGTCCTTTAAGAGAAAGAGCCATCATATATTCAACTATATTTGCCAAACTGCCCTCTGATTCTTTAAAAGACATAAGTCAGGCTTTTTCTCCTACACTTAAGCAGCTTCTCCAACTCGATACATATGAACAAGAATCCGCGGAAAAAATGAAGTCACAAGAAAGTCTTTTCCAATTTCTACGACTGCCTTATTATTTCTTTCCTTCATGCCAGATATTGCTGGCAAATATTATGTATTGTATATATCTTTCCAGATATGAAAACCAAATCTTGTTAAAAAACATGAAAAATGATTTACATGAATATTTGAATCAAAACATTAAGTATTACTATTACACAAAAAAAGTTGAGAATGCATTAAAGCATTTCGAAACGATGCATTATCCGATTAATACATGTCCTCCTCTTACAAAGGAACTTCGAAACAATGCTACTGCTAAAAGTTTCGGATATAATTTTACATATAATTTTTACTCATATGATTCTGATGTAAGCGGATTTGATTTAAATTGGATTCCAAATCATGGATATTTCGTTTCAAATAAGTTTCAGACTGTCTTACAACGTATCTCTATGACAAACAATATATATACCTTCAATTTTTTACAGGCAATGAATCCTCATTCCATTATTATACCTATATCATATGAAAAATAAGCAACATAGGGTAAAGTTAAAAGGATATCACTAAACCAATTATCAGTAATCCAATGATATCTTCTTCTACTCTCTTGCCATTGGGTTAAAAAAGTGTATTTTATCCTCTACTCTTAAAAGGTCAAAAAAGTATACTTTATTACACCATCTTCATACCATGCAAAATACAAGGGTAAAAACATTGTTTCTACACACGAAAAAGAGGAATAAACTGCCACAAGTTTATTCCCCTCTTTTCGATTCCACATTTCATTCTTTCTAAACATCAGAAGACTCTTGGCCCTTCTGATACTTTTTCACCAGATATTTAAACTGATCAACGCTAATATCCAGTTCCTTTAATACATACTTGCGTGTCAATTCTCCAGCACGATATTTTGCATAATAATATTCCCAATGTTCTGGAAATCCTTTCTGGGGTCTTCCGAATCTTTTCCCCCTGGCCTTCGCTGCTGCAATTCCTTCCTTCTGTCTTTGACGTATCATGTGGCGCTCTTCTTCCGCGATACTGCTTAATACCTCAACCAGAATGTTATTCACCATATCCCGTATCCATTCCTGACCTTCTGCCAGCTTGATCATAGTGGTGGGCAAATCAATTATCTGAATCTGGATGCCATGCTTTTGAAACCACTGCAGTTCCTGCTTCATTTCCTGCTTGTTGCGGCTCAATCGGTCTAAAGACTTGATTACCAGAGTATCTCCTCTTCGTAACCCCAGCGTCCCCTTTAATGCCTGGTAACCTGGACGCTCCAGATCTTTACCGCTCTGCTTATCCACTACAATGTTTTCCTCCGGCACATATTTTTTCAGTTCTGTCAATTGTCGATCCAGGTTTTGACCTGTACTGCTGACTCTGGCATATCCCATGATTTTATTCTCCATACAGCCTATCCTTCCTTACATATCAATTTGCAACTGATATTTTTTAAAAAAATACTCAGCACAACTGTTTCGTTGTGCTGAGTCTCATTTGTTAAATATTTTTCTCTACTCTCCATCTAACTTTAATTCCGGGTTTATCCGCTTTAAATATTCATGAAACAAGGGCACGGTAAAATCAACTTCTCCATGGCCAGTTGAATATATGATTCCTTTACTAATCAATTGTGCTCGGATTGGTGAAATCGAGCTCGCTTTCTTCTTCATAATATGAGCTACATTAGCTATCGTGCAGGGAAGCTCTCCGCATCGAACCATAGCAAATAGAAAGTCATGCTCCTTCTTTGTGCACCGCTCATATCTCATTCTAAAAAAGCTGTCATCCAAATGTCCTAAAAATGTAGCGATAACTCTCTCTACATCGCATAATTCGATTTGATCTTTATCCGTGTAATCCCAGACCGTGTTGCATAACTCCTGGATAAAATAAGGATAACCCTTACTCCATTTGAGGATCTCACTAACTGCCGCATCCTCATAAACTACTCCCAGATCCTGTGCTGGCTCTACTATCGCTTCCCGGGCTTCTTCTTCGGATAACTCTGCGATCGCTTCATAACGGAATAACCGTTCTGAATAGGATTTCACTTCGCCCAATATCTTTAATACCTTCGGTAATCCGGCTCCGAATAAAAGAATTGGTAAACGCTTTTGATTGACTCGATGCATTGCATTAACCAATGCTTCCATTTCATCATCTTTCATATATTGAATTTCATCAATAAAAAAGCAGATTACCTGATTGGCCTTCACTGCAGTCCGTCCCATTGAAATAAACATTTCAGTCAAATCCTCTGACAAGATTCCGGTAGTGACATAAGCCGATGGCTCCGACAAACCAGCGCTGAATGTTTGATCTTCCGGGTTATAGGTAACATTAAAGGACTGGAGAATTCCCAGCGCCTTTTTTATCATGTCCTTTGCAGCTTCTGCTGTGCTCATTCTATGAATAATTTTTTTAGACGCATTTGCAATTTGCCGGATAAAGCTCTTTTTTTCTGCAATTTCGATATGCTCATACAGAATATCCAACTCATCTGCTTTTTCCTCAATTGCATTTAACAATACTGTTTTACCCACACCTCGTAATCCATAATAAACAATAGATTTTTGTGGATACCCTTTCAGCGCCGCTTCCAAACTTTTGTCTGCAGCTTCCAGCATTTCCTCACGTCCAGCCAGATATGGCGGCATCATTCCTGCTCCTGGTGTATAAGGTGAAGCATATTTCATAACGTCCCTCCCTTATATAATGATGCCAAGGCATCTCAATCGCTTTCTTGATTATAGCGTTTCTGTCTCTCTGATTCAAGGAAAATATATTTTTGCATTTTCCATCTGCACGGACAAGTCAAACCGTACCCTTCCTGCTAAATACAGCGGAATCGTTATAACCGTTCCTTCTTCTGCGATTCCCCCTTGCGTATCCCCTTTCATAAAATAAAGGTAATCCAACTTTCCATCTTTTAGAAGCTCTCTTGCCGTTTTTCCGCTTCCTGCCTCACTTTTAACCTCGATTCCGTAATTTTTATAGTCTAAAAGGCTTCGAACGAAAAAGTCCAGTTCTCCTTTTGTTTTCTGGTATATGGCAAACCAAGGTGTCCTTCCGGCAATATCCTTCTCAATATGCTCCAACAACACACGATACACAAAATTTTCAGCAATGATTCCTTTTACGGTTCCTCCCTCCGCACCTGTGCGGGTCAGGAAATAATGTGCCATTCCCATATCAAGGAAATAAAACCGCGCATTTTCTTTCACGTCCAGATAATCACAATCCACACTTTTTCCTGCATAAGATATGATATGCGATGCCTGCAGCCATCCAAGGGCATGATTGATCATACGCTTCGTAATACGGCCGCTTTCCTGCTGGTAAACGATCCTGCTCACCTCTTCTGTCAGATCACGCACACCTTGTTTCTCACGGATCAAGGTAATTGCCACCCCACTGAACAACTTAGCGAATAAATTGGTATCCAATACATCATCAAAATAACGCTTGGATTCATTGGTAAACACCTCAATCAAACGCTTAATCTCCGCTTCACATTTCTGAAAGTCATTATGTTCCAAATACATACTTACAACAGACGGGTAGCCGCCGATCCTCTGATAAATGTCATACAATGCCCGCAGCTGATCATACTCTTCTTTATCTGAACTCCCATACAGATCAATGGTTCGATACAAGTTTGATTTTCCAAAAATATCTGTAAACTCCTCAAAGGAAAGCGTTTCCAGCGTCATTGTTTCCAGATCGCCAGCCGGAAGGAAGAAATCTTTATCCAACAGCCGGCCTAAGTAACTGCCGGTAACTGCTACATAGCAATTGAACTCTCTTGCGAATGTACGAATCAGATTATAGACTCTGGATGATTCCTGAATCTCATCGATAATGATAATCGTATCTTTCGTATCCTGAAACGTATCATCAAACAACTTTAAAATCTGATGGACCGGTTTCTCGATTCTCGGAGTTCCCGGCTCCCACTGACGGATCTTATCCATACATTGAAGAAACTCTTCACCAGACAGTTCTGCCATATTAATGTATACCACATGATCGAAGTTTTCTTCTGCAAATTTTTTTAGAAGATATGTTTTTCCTACCTGGCGAGCTCCGGACAGCTCAAGTACCTTTCCGGAATCCTCTTTCTTCCATTGAAGCAGTTTTTCATATGCTTTTCGTTTAAAATACATCTCAAGCTCCCCTCCACTTTGCCTTTCTGATCATTTCTTTGTCGGATTCTCTGCAGGTCTGATTCTCATATTAAATAAGGATACTTTTATTTCTTGATTATATCCAATTTCCACATGGAATACAAGCAATTCTCTTACTGCCGCACAGTCTAAGCCGCTGCCCAAACGAGCAGCGGCAAGACAGTCTTAACGCTTTGCCTTCTGTTTTTTCCGCCGTCCTCTGGCAACCATGCTGCAGCCCAAACGTAAGCCATCCATAAAGGCTTCCCGGTATATGAGCTGGCACTCCTCACCAGTCCATTCCTCCTGCATCACTGCAAAACTCTCAAACTGCTTTCGGATTTCCGGCTCCAGAGAATTTAAAAGGCTTTCTTCCTTTTGCAGCTTCTGATCAAATTTCTCATTGTGCTTTGCCAATATGGAATCGATCCGCTCTGTAATAAATAGATCCAGCTGCTCTTGATACGTCATTCGTTTTCTCATTTTTCATCTGTACCTTTCCATGTTATTGTAAAAATAAGGGGATTATTTCTAATGAAATTGCTTACCATACTGCCAATTCCACACAATCCTTCTTCCTGTTATATACATAAGCGGAATCTGACAGCACCTCTTCTGGCTTTACTTTTGTCTGATTAATCTCCCGCACAAGATTCACGATCTCTTCCAAATCCATTGCCGATTCCCTCCGCATCAGAATACACTCATGTATGCTGGACGGCAGAATCAGAAGATCATCGCCAATCCGGTCAGCTGCCCTTTTAAGCACACCAGGATACAGCATAACACCAGCACCATTCAAGCCCATCGTATTAGACAGGATAAAGAAATACTCTCTGGAAACCATTTCCCTTTCTGTTTTATCCTCTTCCGATAAGAGATTCTGTCCTCTACTTCCTTCCTGCTCCCGCAAAGCTGCCGCTGTTTCTTCTCGCGATTCCATCACCTCCAGTTCCTTTATCTGCTCCATCATACCAGCCAGCCTTGCAGGAAAAACCCTTGGCGTATTTTCTTTGGCAGCTTCCCACAGTGCCTCATCAGAAATCCCCCACAGCTTCATATGCTCATTGGTTACTTTTGCAGTTACTACCCCCTTAAGTCCTTCTCCTTCTATCTGCAGGGCATAGATCACCGCCAAATCCCCGCAGACTTCTTTATAAGGCATTGTTTTCAACTCCTCCTGATTCTTTCTTCGGTTTACCAGCCGATAGATGATCCGCTGCCTTGCCTGTTTGAACTCTGTGAACTGTGTCAGATCCAGTTCAAATGCTGGCTGTTCTCTTTTATAGAAGCGACCGATTTCTTCTGCAATCTTGCGGATCTCCTTTCCGCCCAGATATTCCTCCAGACAAGGCTCCAGATACACAAGAGGACTCGCCGCCTGATCCTGCTGCCGGATCTCCAGCGCCCACCGGGAGATCCCGTTGTTTTTCTTTACCTGTCTTACATTTGTTTCAAAACCACTGCCAAGCACCGCCTTCACCTCTGGTATCAGTTGTTCTGCAAATAAGTTCATCCATTCTGCTGCTCCCATATTCAACATCTCCTTATCATATGTCATATTTAAAATCCATTTCATAATACAGATTCCATCCGTAATGCCGGCAAGATAGCTGTTTTCTGCTTTCCGGCCCTGGGCACTTACAAACCAATCTAAATATTCCGAATGCAGCGCTGCCAATTCCGGGGACTGTTCCGCTAACATGCTGTCCCATTCCTGCATCTTCTTTTGCTCCTTTGCCGCCTCTATGGGATCTTCTTTATCCCATTTGTGATAGATCCGTGTAAGCCGCTCCGATAACAGCAGCTCCAGAAGCCCTTTTGTTTCCTCACCAAAGGCATTCCCAAACAAGGAATCCATATCCAAATAGTGATCTTCCTTCATGCTGTCTGCTCCTTCCATTCATTTACCTGTTTGTTTTCGGACATTTTGCTGCTCCTTCGTTTCTGTTTTCCTCTTTTCCGTTTCACCTGCTGGTCTGACCTGCTCTGTAAATCCTTTAAGCTGCTTTTCTGTTCTTTGATTTTCTCAGGCCGCTGATCGCATTCCGGTAAGTCTCTTCCGTCATCTGGTCAACCGACTGGAGCTGGTATCGGTCAAGTACCTGCTTTAGCGTAACACCAGTCCGCTCCAGTTCCTTTTTCAATTCATTGATCTGGCTCGGATTGACTTCCGTTTTCTGTTTCGATGCAGCATCTCCTTTGCCAGCCGAACCGGCTGCCATCTGATAAACAACCTGACCCCTCCCATTTACAATCGTCAGGGCTGTGATTTCCCGGTCATCATTATAGCGAATGGAATGGACCGAAAATCGGTCATTTATATAATACCGATCATTTTTGTTAAGTATGGCGACCTTTTCTGCTCCCAGCCAAATAAAGGGAGCCGTATACAGCTCCCGTCCGATCCCCCAGTTAAAGCAGGCCCGCTTAAAGCTGTCTGACGCCTGCCCCTTCTCTTTTTCGGCATAACTCATAGTTCCTACATCCTGCTTGGCGATCCACTCCTTTTTCTTTTCATCCCAAATCTCCACAGTGCAGTACAGGTTCCCGTCAATGGACTGATGGCTTCTCTTCCAGCCAAAGGGCGTAAAGGTTTCATCCAGGATCTTTTGATCAACCCTTGCATCCTTAAATAAGAGAAGGCTCACTCCCTTCTCATTGATTGTGGATACCCGGCATTCGATCTCATCTGCTTTCAGTAATCGTATCATTCATCCTTCTCCTCTCTAACCAACTGCAGGCAGCTTCCATCCAGTCAGCATCACATCTAACAGGCGGCTGACCTCCTCCCAGGTATCGCACCGGCAGGTTTCCTCCTTCAAATATACCTTCCAGGCCGCTTCCAGAAATCCCGGCTCTGCCAGGACCAGGTTCAGATAACACTTGGGAATTTCTTCGTTCAGATCGAAGTATTCTTTCATGCAGCTATAGAAGTGGATCTTGCTGCAGGCTTCCCAAATCTCCGTTTTGGAATACCGGTATATCACCTTCCGCTTAAACTGCCGGAACTCCTTCTGCACCTTGCGCTTTGCTTGCTTTTGTATCTCCATCATAGCCTCCATTTCTACGCTGCCTTGATCGTAAACCGCCTGCTGGAGCCTGTTTTCAGAAATTCCTGATAGATTTCCGGCCGCTCCGCCTTGATCCGTTTCGTATCCAACCGGCTCGTTTCCACATTCGCCCAGCTTACCCGGTACTTATCATTCACCGCCAGCTCATGATCCTGCATAAATAGCTGGATTTCCTGCTCGATCTTCTTTCGTTCCGTTTCCATCTCTGCCATAAGACGCACCAGCATCTCCCTTCTCTGCAGCTTTTCATCAAAGCCCACTAACGGGATCTGGCTGTTTTTCCTGGCCGTATGAAAATACTGCTCCAGAACTTCTGTGCTGACCTGGGAACCATCCGGCTCCGGTATGATCTTGGAAAGCACATGCCCGTTCCAGAATTCAGCTTCCATCGCAATCAGCTGTTGAATGATTCCATCATCCCACTGGATACGGCGGTACTGGAAATCCTGTCCTAAGATCACGACGGCAATGTACCATTCCCGTTTTCCAGTGACAGCCATGTAATGAAAACACTGGAGCATGTAATGCGCCGGTATCTGCCCGTCCTTCCATTTATCCGCCTGAAACGCACTGCAGGTCTTACATTCCAGACCAGCATTTTGTCCATCAATCATCCGGTCCACATCCGCCAGCATAAAAGGAAACTCCTTGCTGCGGTACATTTTGTGGGAACGGCGCACCTTAAAGCCGGTAGCCTCCATAAAACGCTGTGCCACGTAATCTTCCAGATCACGTCCCTGCCGCATGGATTCCTTATCTGTGTCTGAAATCTCTTCTGATGTTTTATCCTTATAAACACCCATCGGGCTTGTATATGGATTCAGCCCGCACACAGCTCCGGCATCCGATCCTCCAAGCCCGGTTTTTCTTAATCGCAGCCATTCTTCACGGCTCATATTCTTTGTTGAAATTGTCTGATACATACTGGCCTCTCTCCTTCTTCTGAAAAAAATCAGGGAGTGCAGATCTGCACTCCCAGTCACTTTTGGTTCCCATTTACTTACAGGAAAATGAAAATATTGATCTCGATCATGGATCGCTCACCCCCTTCCTTAGTTACCTATCCAAAGTGTCATACTTTCACCCTGGTACTACTTCCCCCAATCATCCAGCTTCCAAAGCCCCAGCTTCTTTATAACTATAAAAGTTCCCATCTCCGATAATGATATGATCCAGCAGCAGGATTCCCAGAAGTTTCCCTGCTGCCTCGATCTTTTTCGTTACCTGGCAGTCTTCCTCACTCGGTTCCGGATACCCGGATGGATGATTATGAAAGCAAATAATATAATTGGCATTGCTCAGTAAAGCATGTTTAAAAACGTTCCGGATATCAATACAACAGTTATCCAACCCGCCCACTGCTACAATCTCCATAGCTAATGGCTCCAGCCTTGTACTCAGACTCATAACCACGATCAATTCCCGATCCGCATGTGCAAACAATGGCATCACCACCGCTGCGGCCTCCTTCGGCTCTGCAAACTGTTTCATTCCATACAAGGAACGACGCTCCTTTACCATCTTAAGATGAACAATACCGATCCTTTTTCCTGAATCTGGATACTTGATCAATTCCTCTAATTCATCTCCCTGAATCTCCTGGCTCATATGTTTTCTTCCTTTCCCACAAAAATAAGGAGTACCACAATGGGTACTCCTTTCTTCCGTCTGTAACGTTTGCCGTTTAAATAATCTGATATTCTTTGTACAGCTTCTGGCGGTATTCCTTATCTGTTGTTGCTCTTACAATATCGGCAGTTCGCTGATCCATCGATAATTTCCGAATCAGCTCAGACATCATTTCTTCGCCACGCTCCTGTCCTTCTTTTCTGCCTTCTGCTCTGCCTTCTTCTCTGCCCTTTTCGATATTCTCCTGGTCCCGCATTAACAATGTCATATACTCATGCCTCCATTCTCGATTTTTCTTCGCTTCTTTTACGGCTTCCTCCAGTTTCATAACGAATCTATCCCCGGACTTCTTTCCAGCCACATAATCAAGAAATGCTTTCAGTTCCTGGCTGACATCATCTGTCTTTCCGTCTGCATTCAGGAAAATCTTTGTGGTCCCATCTCCTAAAAGAAGGCTCTGATCCTCCCTGCAGGTATTCTCAAACGTATACTGATACCGGCCATAGCCAAATACATCTGACAGACAGATAAAGATTACAAAGCTGTTATTCAGCATCTTATAGGACTGTCCCTTATCAAGAAGCTGAAGATCGATCATACACTGATAATAACGACTTCTTTTGGGCAGCTCCCGCGAGGCGACCGCCTGCATCTCAATGTCGTAAACAGTTCCTTTTCCATCATTTACATAAACATCCAGCCTCACACTTCTGGCATCTACATCCGGCTTTATCTCTTTTTGCAACTCCGGATACTCTACATGATCGATTTCCAGTTCCGGCAGTATCCTCTCCAGCAGTTCCTTACAAATTTCTGGATTCCGCATAACCTTCCCAAACAGAAAATCATTGGAAATCCCCAGTTCATCCCAATTTACCTGTATTTCTTTTGCCATGTTCATTTTCTCCTCCTGTAAATTAAGGTGAATACGGTATCTGACAGTGGCTGTCTTTGTATTTTTATTATACACAAATCACCTTTAAAATTCAATATAAGGTTCCTCTTTCCGCCATCATGCCGTTTTCATCAAATCATACGCCTTGTCAATCATGGCATTCCCATCCACCGTCCGGGCAAACAGATTCTCTTTGTACGTAGCCCGCTCCTTTAAGGGCTTCGCATGGGTGGCAAAATCAGATACCGCATTGACAAACCGGTAAGCGTTCTTCCCTACATGCTGCAGATCAGGTGCATCAAAATATCTGGCCTTCACATCCTCCTTCATTCGAAGCAGATTCCTTTTCTGCAGGTCAGAAGCATGATCCATTAATGGGAACAATGCATCAATATACTCATAGACCTGACGGTCAGACAATTTGCGCTGATTCAGAACGTCAATTGCCTTCCCAAGCTCTGACATATACTTGTCCGCATACAAAAGCGTATACCGGGCATCATCCATCTTGCCTTTGATATCACCTACATGATTGGTAGACCAGCTTCTCTTTGCCGTGGAAAGAGCCAGGTTTAATGTGTTCTGGCAGACCACGCGAATCGGTGTCATGGCAGCCTTGATCGCACCTGTACCATCATGGCTGTTCATAAAAACCAGATACGGCGTGATCTCATCTCCGCTGATGATATACCGCTGGGGCAGCTTTGCCAGAATCCAGGTGCGGCGCCCTCCCTGCAGGCTGCCTGCCGTTTCATAAGTAATGCCCTCGCCTAACAGAGCATCTGTAAAGACGAAGGCATCTTCATTCTGGACTACCTTGTATCGGTCAGTAACAACACCTAATACCTGGTTGTCCGTGTTTCTTAAGTTTGCTTTGAAGCCCGGAATCACGATTCCATCATTGGTTTTAAGTTCCTTCTGGATCACCTGCCAGTCCAATCCGGCAAGCTGCAGAGCCTCTCTGGAAGAGGGCGCTTCCATCACCATGGTTCCCAATCCGTGCCACGGCTTCTCTCTGGTGTAAAACATGGTTTCTACGTTTGCTGACATATACATTACCTCCTTGAAATGTGTTGATTATTTGTATTCATGGAGATAATATATATTTATAAATCAAGATTGTTACAAATTCTATTAATAACATTAAATGCCTTCTTTAAGAGGAAACATTCATCAATTTTCTTACTTATGAGCGCTAATTATAATTTATAAAAACAGAAGTTCTATCTTCTCAATAGTTTTCTCTTTTATATTTATTTCTCGATAAAATGTGAATCTGCACTTCATTTCACAATATGAGAGGAAACTTAACTTTTTAACTATTTCAGATACCTTGTCGATTTATCCTTCCATTATTTCTAAATACATTCAGACACTCGCTCCATATTTAAGATCGTACTTTCTGTATCCGTATCAATAAAACATGCTTTTGTACTCTTCGTTCTTAACATTACCTCAACATAATCCGTCAATTTCTTCTCTATTATACTGTTTTCCTGTCTTAACAAATTATCTCTTTCGTTGGAAACAAAATCGGCAACTACAGATTCAATAAATATTACTTCTGTATCTGTATAACTTGACAAAGCATATTTCGTCAATTTCTTTTGGATTTCTTCCAATATGATTTCAACATATTGATCGTAATGCTCCTGAATGTAATTCCATTCCCTGTCACGATATAGTAATGATGGTGACTTCGTACCTTTTCGTATGCGTCCAGTGGCTATCTCCTCATAAATATTCTTTTTATCACTTACAAAGAAGAGATAGGGATATGGGACCCACTTAATATCTGGATCTTTCGAGGAGATAACTGCCCTATTCTTAATTCCAAGTGGCATTAAATCCAGCTTTAACCTATCGCCTTCAGTTTCCGAACTTAATGCCATCGACTCAAAGTATTTCATGCTATTTAAGTAAGGATCATTACACCCCCCAGTCGCCAAACCATATGCTACACCGTCAACTATAATACCATAACCAGCCATTTTATTCTCCCCATATTTCTTTAATTCACAACACCACTTTATCAAATCACTATTCAAGTTCCATCTTATCATCCCAAAGGACTTTTATAATTTCTAAATACATTCAGATACTCGTTCCATATTTAAGAGCGTACTTTCTGTATCCGTATCAATAAAACATACTTTTGTACTCTTCGTTCTTAACCTTTCAACGTACTGATCGTAATGCTCCTGAATATACTTCCTGTCAATCTTGGCTAAGTTCGATGCTGCGCCTGCCAATTTCAGTTTACCGTCTTCCATATTTATGTCGCCTTTTGCAATGAGATCATAAATATTCTCATATGTTGATGAAAGATATGGAAAGGGCCTTATGTCCTGGGTCGAATCAAGTATTTCTAAGAGGCCCAGATCAGTGTAAAAGATGATTAGCCCTTTCTCTGGATGTGTAACAGCGAATCCCGGTCTTACTGACATAGTTAACCTCCTTAATTGATTTGTCCATGGTTACACTATTATAATATACATTTGAATTAAAATTCAGAAACTACGGACTCAATAAATATTGCTTCTGTATCTGTATAACTTGACAAGTTCCATCTTATCATCCTGAAAGATTTTTATGATTTCTAAATACATTCGGATACCCGATCCATATTTAAAGATGTATCTTGTACATCTGCAGTAATGAAAAATTTATCATCTAAATATCCTTTATCATGTAGTTTCAATTTTATAAAGGCGGAAATTTTGATGGCTAACACTTCTTTTGTTAATTCTAGCAATTCTTCTCCATGGTTTTCAATATAACGGTCCACACCATTTTCTAATTGCCGGATGGTAACATTCTCGTTTTTAAATTTAACCATTATTGTCGGCATTATGTCCTTTTTCAATTCCTGAAAACTTGTATACTTATTTTCTTTCATACTGCAAGGTGTTAATGAAAAATCTGATTCCACTTCTTCACCCCCTTCTTTCACCTCATCAACCTTTTCAGCATACATATGTTTTTGACGACGAAGATTAGCCTCCCCGGCTCTTCTAATTCTATCTTGTACAAATAATATCGAATCTGTATAAAGCATAATATAACCTCCTCTAATCAATATCCTTATAAATCCATCACCTAAATATACTTCTTATTCCACTTCCGATCTTACTTCCGATCCTACCTATCCCCTCAGCAATCTTTCGTCCTGTAGATTTCACGCCTTCCCATGCTCTTTTTACTGCTGTTTTAGCAGCGGAACCAATCTTCTTTACACCATTATAAAGCGCTGTTCCAAATTTAGATCCAGTCATATAACCGGCCATTCCTCCAACCAATCCTCCCACAATGGGGCCTACAATGGGAACCCAAGACAAAGCAGCCGCACCAATCAGTGCTCCGGAACCTCCCCACCCTAATCCATAAACCATTGCTGTAGAGGTCCGCCCCATCTTATCAAGAGCTTCCGACATGGTTAATTCTCCAGTTGCAACTTTAGCCAGAATTTTTGCATTTTCAATTCCCAGGCAGGCAATATCAGCAATTACTCTAGCTGGTGTTCCTGGAGGCAAAATGGAAATAATCCCTTTCTCCGCCCCCACTTTTAATGCACCGGCTGCTGCTGCCTTTACTGTGGTATCTGCTCCAGTGACAAGCGCAGTTTCTATTATAGCATCTGAATCAATTTTCTCCCCAGATAAAGCATTTGCCGCCAATGTGAATCCCGTGGTAACTACGGCGGACTGTAAGCCAACCATTCCTGCATTTTTTCCAATATGCAATGCCAAATCTTTTGTCTGGAATGTATTATAATCTACGGTAGGAAATTGCCCTTGCTCTTGTAAATCATTTTGAAGTGCCTTAGCTTCTTCTACAGAAAGAGGCTTTGAACTGATTCCATCAACGTGAATGGTATCCGTCACAGTCTTCCCCGGAAATGCTGCCTGCACTTCATTTGCCTGTCCAAAAGGAACCAATAGCCTTTGATTATTGTAATTTCCGTTTTTTAAATCTCGGATTGTATTTTGGAATGTTTCTCCATACTTGACTTGATATTGCTGTACAATCCTTCCCCCTGTCCGGTCTTTCACAACCACATCAAAGGAATTTTTTCCATACACTTCACCAGGTCCGGGAACCTTTACTTCCGCATATAAATTTGATCCTTTTAGCGCTGCTTCTGCATTAAATGTATTTACATGATGCTGTTCTGCAATAAATCCCCAAAGTTTCGGATTCTGGTTGATGTCTCCGGCTTTTGTTGTCATCGCCCGCATCATCTGTGCATTGCCATTAGTCAGTGCTGTATCGATTGCTGTCAGTTTGCGTCCAAATTCATTAACTGCCATACCTGTTGATGCTTCTGCTACTTTATCTGCGAACCATCTTTCTGAAGAAATTCCCTGTTTTGCAGCGGTCTCAGCAGATGCCAAATTCTTATCATACTCATGAATACTATCCAGGGTTTCATCTGCCAGCTCTTCTATCTTTTCATCCGTCCACTCTGGCAATTCTGCATGGTAACATCCGATAAGCCACTCACGATCACTGCACTCCGGAGCTTTTTCCCGATATGCTGTCGTAAAGCGATTCATAATCGCATACAATTTTTTTGTCTCTTCTTCCGTAAGCCCCTCCAGCTGAATCTGTCCATTCAATTCCTCTTCATTTGCCTTTACACTCAATTCATCCATAGTTTACTCCTCTATTTTGAAGCATTTTTAAATTTATTTTGCTCATATATCTTTTTCATTTGCTCGATCGGTTCTTTCATAATTTCAGATAAGGAGTGAGTCTGCTTGATGGAAGCTAAGATATCTTCCGTTGTCACTGCCGACTTCTGATTTACAAAAGCAGTTTCAATACTGTCTTTCACAACACTCTCGATATCTGCTCCGCTATATCCGTTGGTTTCTTTCACCAACCGGCTCAGATCGATTAATTTCAGGTCATTGGGACGACGCTTTTTAATATGTATTTCAAAAATATGCCTTCTTTCTTCATCCTTTGGCAACCCGACATAATAAATTTCATCAAATCTTCCTTTACGGAGTAATTCCGGCGGCAATTTTGTAATATCATTTGCTGTTGCCACTACAAATACCGGTGCCTCTTTTTCCTGCATCCACGTAAGGAAATTACCAAATAATCGTGTGGTAACTTCTGCTCCGCCTCCAATTCCGCCGATCCCGGCAAATGCCTTTTCCAATTCATCCACCCATAAAACACAGGGCGAAATTGCTTCTGCCAAGGCAATCGCTTTTCGCAGGTTTTCTTCACTTTCTCCTACATATTTCCCCATCAACCGTCCCATATCCATCCTTAAAAGAGGAACCTGGAACAAATCAGCTGCCGCTTTCGCACTTAAAGATTTTCCACATCCTGGTACACCAGCTATCAGAACACCTTTGGGAGCATCTACGCCGAATTTTTCTGCTTTCCCCAAATCCTTCATAACGACTGCTTTCTTTTTTAACCAGTTTTTTAAGACTTCCAGTCCGCCTATATCCTCCAGATTTTCCTTTAAAGGAATCATTTCAAGAATACCAGATTTCCGAATCTTTTGTTGCTTCTGTTCGAAAATCAATGACATATCCTTTCTGCTTAAATCGCCATCATTACTCAGAGCCAAGCTTAAGATACTGATAATTTCTGATTCTGTTAAGCCTTTGAAATTCACCGCCATCTCATTTAAAAGCTGTCGTGAAATTGTAGTTTCCTGCTCTTCACAGAACCTCTGAATGGTTTCCTGGATCTCTTCTTCTGTCTGATAATCCATCTCAACAATGGTAACGAAATTTTCTAATTCTTTTGGAATTTTCACAACAGAAGAAAGCAGAACAATATTGCTCTCAATATCTATGCTGATCCTGATAGACAATTCTTTCAAAAAAGCAACCGCAGCCGGATTATCCAACAAAGAAGATATATCTTTTATAACAAACAGCGAACTGTTAAATTCTTTCATTTCCATGCGTCCAGTTAACTCAGTAAATTCACAATTCATTGGCGGAATCAAATATTCTTTTTTACGCAGAGAATATTCTGAATACCCCTGTGTCATATCCCACTGAATTAACCTCACCCGTCCTGCATTATGAGCAGCCTTTTGAAGCAGTTCCATTGCTAACTTCTCTTCAAAGGTATTTAAATATAAAATAGGGAAACCTGCATCCATATACTGTGTCAATCGGTCCATAAGCTTCACATGCTTCATTTGTATTTCTCCCCTTATTTCGTGTATATAATTTCTGTTACAAAATATTCATCTGCCCTGGAAGACTCCTTTTGATATTTTAAATATACTTTCCCATCTCTTTTTTCAAATATTGCATTTTTAATCCGAACCGGTGTTCCTTCTTCCATAATCTCTTTCACAATTTTCGTTGTTCGGAAAACAATATTAACTGCCACAGCTGAAACTGTGTTCTCTGTCATGGTTAAAAAACAAATGGATTGTCCATCCACCGGAATATAGGAAGGAAAGCAGATATTCTCCAGCAATGTCACAGTGGCAAGATCACTGATACGGCATAGTTCTACACGATCCATTGTTTCATTAAAAGAAACTATTCTGTATTTATCGCAATAAATCAATCGTGGTGCCTTTGCGAGAAGTTCAGGATCATCCGTAACCTCTTTTAACCACTCCAACTTTTTCTCACGCTTTTTGTTCTTTTCATCCGCAGCCTTATATTCATCCCGATACGGGACAGAAAAAATTTCACAAATCTTTTGTGCAAAATCCTTATCTTCTGCAGACAGCTGAGCTATTTTATCTGCTTCTTCATCATAAGAACGATCTTGAAGCCAGATCAACAATTTACCGTTCTGAAAATATTCATATATCTTTTCCAAATCGAAATTTTCCTGTAATTCTTCTAGTATTCGTACCTGTGCTCCATCCTTTAATGTTAATGGAAACTTTACCTTTTTCATTCGCTTATACTCCCTTCGTATTCTCTCCTCAAATTTATATATGCTCAAATATTTTTTCCATATCAAGTGCTGTCGTTTCCGTATCCGATGAAATAAAATAGCTATTAGCTAATTCTTTTTCCATAGCTAAAGCCTTCTCATTCAATACCGACTTCAAATGAGCTATCGTTTTCTCTTTAGTTCCACAAAAAATTTTTTCCCTTCTGTTATCAATGTAACTATTAACAGAGGATAGGACTAATTGCTTAATACCGGCCGGTTTATCATCTTTCAACATCTCTTCAATGATTGTCCCACACGCACTCTTTATTTCATCAAGAATAAAATCGACATAATCATTGTAGTGATCAGAGATGTACCGGTAGTCACCGAGAAATGTACCCAGAGATAGGTCTCGCTTATTATGTCTCAAGATACCATCCTCCATCCATATCTGTCCAGACATAATTTTCTCGTATACATCGCCATTACGAGTAACACTTACATGTGGCCCCCACTTAATAGACTTATCACTCGTGTCAATAGGTGCACAGGGGTCCTTGTCAAATGGCATAAATTCATACCCATTGTACTCAAATAAAAGACTTTCCATTTTCCTGTCGGTTGTCGAACTTCCATCAACAACTGTAACAGCGCGCAGCACTCCATCAATTTCCTTTTGAAACGTTCTCATAGTTGATCCTCTTACTCCCTTTTTCTCATTAATCTTTGTACATTCAGAACCTAAATTTCCTTCCTGCTCAGCACTTTCAAAGCCTCACCCTGGCTCCGAATCCACATATCAATCCCATCCCCAAACACTTCCGCCCGAATGATATACGTTCCATCCTTCTGCTCCAGCACAACAGCCGTTGGAAGCCTGTCCAAAATCGCCTCAACGGAAATCCCCGTGTATTCGAATACGATCCGCTGCAGCTTTCCTCCGTACATAAACTGTACCCGCTTCCGGAATTCCCCTTCTTCAAACCGATCCGCATACGGAACCTTAAAATGTTCCTCCAGTACCCTGTAAGATCGGATACGGTCAATCCGGTAAATAGCTGGATATGCATACTCCTTTGTCTGACCCTCCGGTTTCGGTGCAATATACGCAATCAGATAAAAATAGTATTCTGAGAACATGATTCCTACCGGCTTGATCTTTCGTTTAACCGGCTGGCTGCTTCCCATTTTTGCATATTGGATCTCCAGATATTTTTGATCCTTAACAGCGGCCCCTATCTCCCATAGGTTGGACACAAACTCCGTATGGTGATGAGGTTCGATGTAATGAAACTGCTCGTTGGCAATCAGCTCCTCCACCTGCTTCCGATCTGCAGGCGGCGAACAATTATAAAGCAGCTTCTGAATAATAGGGTTTAATTCGCTCTTAGTAAGCGCTCGGCTTTCCAGAAGGATCTTGCACACAGCCAGAAGCTCACTTCCGCTCATCTTCTGACTGCCATAGTCCAGATAATATCCCTTCTTGTTCCTGTCATATAAAATGGCTGGACAAATGCCGGAAGCCGCTGACTGATTTGCAAAATATGCCCTCAGATCATCGATATCCCGCTGGACGGAACGAACATTAACCTGAAAGCTGGCTGCAAACTCTGCTTTATTGATGACCTCCCCATTGCACAGCCGCTGATAAAGGATGAGAATCCGATCTGTTTTATTTTCTGTGGTGTGTTTTGCCATGCTTTGTATCCTTTCCTCTTGTAGATGCTTTCAGTATACTCACGGTCATTGACAAATCCTGTCACTCTAACAACATTATCCATTTCTAAATAATATTGTACAATAGACGTTTTAAACAATCAATAGAAATAAAAAAGAAGTTTTAAATATACATATCTTTGTCTAAATCATTCTATGATAGACAACAGAGGTGAATCTATGGAAACAAATTTTATTAGTGAACGTATTACAAAACTTCGTCTGAAAAAAGGTGTATCCGAACATCGCATGAGTCTGGATTTAGGTCATGCAAGAAGTTATATTCATGGCATCTCATCCGGAAGAACCCTCCCGTCCATGACAGAATTTCTTGCCATATGCGATTATTTCGAAATCACTCCCGAATCCTTTTTCAGTGAAGAATCAGAGGAAGCAATACTGCTTACCAAGTTATATAATCTTGCCCGTCTGTTATCTGAAAAAGACCTGACTATGATCGTTGACTTAGCAGAACGTTTATCTCAACCATGATCAGGAGAACATTTTAGACGGAAAGGCCGAGAAGCATTAGCTTCTCGGTTTCTTTCCCCAATCCATTCTTTTCGTACACTCTGCACCTAGCTTTACTCCCTAAAAGCTGCTGCTGACATATCCGCCATTTGCATTAACCGTAATTCTAAGATACCCTGTATGATAGCTTCCAGCCTGCTGCACTCTTACTTTATATACTGCTGAAAAACCGCCAAGAACCGCTGCTTGTGTGTATTCTCTGCTGATCAGCTCATAGCTGTAATAACCGTGCTGCGCCATCGCGGTTCCAACGTAACGATCAGAAATTGCAAATTGACTGGCGCTGTTTGTCTGGCTGCCGGATGAATTTGTATTTGTGTATTGTTCCAGAAGCTTATTGTAATACTCCTGTGTCATTCCGTTGCTGACCGGGAGCTGTTCATATGCGATTCCGCCGGACGCACCTGCATCCACGTAGCCCCATCCGATCTTATGGGGAAATTTCTTCTCATATGGCCAGTCGGTTGCATTTGCGTCATAATATTTGTCCTTGTCCCATTCCATATTGTACACACCGGTAACCATCTCATAGCCGTCTATAATATAGTACAATCCAGCATCATACACGATCCCGCGCCACAGAATTTCTCCATTCACCGGTGTGGCGTATAACCAGCTTCCATCTTTTTCTTGTACCCATCCGGTAACCTTGCTTCCATCTGCGCCGAAATAATAATAACAACTTCCAAAGCCGGTATTCGGAGTCCTTACAAGCATATTGGTTGCCATAATGCCATATGAGTCAAAGTAATACTCTTTCCCGTCAATTTCTTCTATTCTGTCATGATAAACCCCGTATTCATATTTATAACGCCAGTTTCCTTTTGAGTCCTGAAACCAGCCCTTCTCTTCATTCTCCTCATCGTCATCATCTTCCTCGTAGTCTTCATCCTCCTCATCTTCCCATTCTTCCTCATACTCCCACTCATCGTCTTCGTCTGCATACGCTGCAAATGGAACAGCAAAAGCCATGATTCCCAGGGTTGCGAATACAGCCAGTTCTTTTCCTATCTTTCTCATAATAGTAATCTCCTTTTCATATAAAGCTTTCTCTTAATTTGATATGATTTTCTCATGGTTCCTGCAGCTGCTTACCTTTTTCATTTACCATTATACATATTCCCATAGACATGATTTGTCATTTCAATTCAAAATGTAAAAATTTAATTGAGGCTATTATATCACGCAATCTTTCGTTTGAATATATTTTTTATTACAAATGAATTTATTTTGCTGTTTAGGGAACTATTAGAAATGCTAAGAGGAGGATACGTAATGGATGTAATAAAGAAAATCACTACTTTAACCAAAGAACGGGGCTGGAGCACCTACAAGCTGGCCAGCAGATCCGGCTTGTCAGCTTCTACAATCGCCAACATCTACCGGAGAAACACCGTTCCATCGATCACGACCCTGGAGGCCATCTGTGATGCCTTTGGGATCACCTTATGCCAATTTTTTGCAGAAGACATGGACATGGTTCCGCTAACTCCAGAACAAAAGAATTTGTTTAACATGTGGTCCAGCCTGACTCCTTCTCAGAAAGATTTAATTGAGAAGCTAATCAAAGAATTGAAATAGTAATTTTTGCTAGGGAAGAGGATTTAAGTTCGCTGCCAAATTTTAACTGGTCTTTATTGATATCCATCGTAATCAAACGATCAGGAATCCTGCATGAAGACGCCCCACAGGACTTGAATGGCAGGAACAAGATGCTTTGTTATTTCAGCGCAGAGAAGCCGCCACCGCTTTTTTGTCTCCATGTTCATCCGACTGGCATACCTCTCGATATTACAGCCGGCCCAAACTCTACGCACTTATTTCGTGTTATTTATCTTTTCCTATTCATAATTACAACAAATCAGCAAATTTATAATTCCCCTGCCATGTCAGGGCCGCCGGCATTTTCTGATTCAGTAAGTTCATCATTCTTATCCAGATAATCCTCCTGAATCAGTTCTGCCTGCTCACATGGGAAATTAGACAAAACCAAGACTTCACACTCATTTCTCAATAATCTGGCCCGTCCAATACATTGTTCCAACTCCTTGCTAATAAAATATAGCTGCAAAGAGCAAAGATCTGTACCCCTATATGTCATGAAATTAAATTCATAGCCATTATTCCTTATCCTCCTTTCCGCCAAGCTGTCCTGGTTGACATCCATACCCAGAAAACAACCTATCAATTTGTAAACAAATTCATTCACATGCGGAGTGCCTACTACTAAAATATTTTTTCCATTAAACAAGTCAATCCCTTCCGTATTTCCAAAATGCAGCCTAGAACCATCCAGTTCTTTTTCATACTTCAAAAAGGTAATTCTTCTATGGGTATCCTTAAATTGTTCTAAATAGTCCAATAAAGCTTTTTTGTGATTATGGATACACTGTCTGCTCATGGGATAAGCAGTCATTTGTTTCAATGTCCCTTTATATTTAGCCTTTATATAAGGAAATGCTTCAATACGCCAATCTGAAAAATACTTCTTATACAAAATAGGCTCCGCTGTTGCTGACAACACTATGTAACAACCCGGCTGCATTTTCTGCGGACAGAAATAATATACCTCACCATCGTCTACCTGATAGGATTCAGCCAATGCTATATCATTCACATTCGTATAAATCATCAGTCTGTCTAACTCTGCTTCTGTCATATATTGATAGGTTCCATTCATTTGAAACCTTGAATAGGTTCCAGACTTGGCAGACAATATCTCTCTCAACCGCATACGCAGCATCTCAGGACAATTTTCTGAGGCCTCTGCTTTCTTTATATCTGAAAGCGGCACTGTACGGCAATTTTTAAAAAAGGTTGACAGAATATCTTCATCAATAATTACCGTATAACGTCTTATCACCTCCTCACTCAATGTAACCAATCTTGCATGAGTTGTTACTACAACCCGACTGTTGTACAGTTTTTTATCTGCACATATATACTCTCTGCATTTGGAAATAGCATTTTGTATCCCAATATCGTCAGAATTACGATTTTCTCTCATGTATTCTCTCATTATTTGCGAAACTCTCCGTCCTAGGCCAATATGATAATAAAACTTTATCCGTTTTATGAATTCGTCTGGAAGCGTCATCTCATCAATAGAAGGTGTAACCATCACCTCTATTCCTAATTTCTTAAGGCGCGCTCCAATCTCATGCTTCAGCAGATTTGTCGGGACTGCAATCAGATAATTCCTCTCTGTATCCTGAGCAATTAAATCACAATATGCTCTCGTCTTACCAATGGCTGTTTGCGCTGGTATAATCTGAATTCCTCTCATATGCCCTTCTACCGCTTTTAAAAGACAATTACAGATATGCTGATATACCTCATCAATAGCAAAATATTCCTCCTGTTCCCCCAGCCGCATGATCTGCACCTTTTCTTTCACCGTAAGAACCATATTCGTTTTGTGGTTGCAGGAGTTTGCATATTTGCAATTACCTTCACACTTCATGGGAGAATACATTTTATCCTTTGCATACTTAATATAATATTCCCAACTTTTCATATCATAATTGTGCATTTCCAGATATTTCTTAAAGCGCTTGATTCCGCCACTGATATGCAATAAATTTGTCATTAGTAAAAACCTCTCATCATGTGGCACATGTTCCTCATGGACAAAATCCTGATATAACTGGCACTTTTTACCCAACATTCCTAATTCTGTCCGTATCTGCATGGTCTGTTTGGGAATTTTTCGTACATTATTTTGATACTCCGAGAGAATGATCTGATATTTGGGGGATTTTTCTGCATCTAACAAATATATATATACGTCGCCTGCAGTTTTTCCCCCATCATCACTACTATTTGATTGTACCCGGCTTATTTGAAGGCAACAGTTAATCATCAATATTTTTTGTTCCTTTGCAAAGCATTCCAGATTCCTCACATATTTCTTAGGGTCCTTCTCAAACAGATATTGCTGGATACGGAATGCAAGGTCTGCTATATTGAAAACCTCCTCACATATCTCCCCAATCAATCCCTTTCCTCCCATGAAAAAACGGTTAAGATCACTGCACTGTTTATCTGCTTCTGGAAACATCTTCATCAGCATTTTAATAATGATTTTCGCTGCCCTCTGATCTTCAACAGGAATATCATGTACGAAAATAATCCGAAATCGCGGTGCTACTTCGGTGGAGCTCAATGTGTGATAAGCGAATGCGATCGGTAATTCATACCGTTTTGCCCTATCATTTATCTCATCAAATGATACGCCATAATCAAAATCCAGACCAAACATCTGCATTTGCGTCACCTCTTCTTCCACCCGTTTGGTACCAGAAAAAATTGCAGGAGTAAAGGATTGACCCATCTTTCCCACTTTCACCGCCAACTCTCTCAGTTCTATCTCTGTTTTCTGCCCTGGCAAACGATTGCTAATTGTCATCATCTCTTTATTATTTTTCGGTTTCACTTGATACCTTTTCCAGTCAAGACAAACTTTCACTTTCATAATTAAGATTCTCCTTTTTTATTCATGCACTGATAAGATTTCATTTCTTTATCCATGCTTTAAAAAAATGTTAGGAGGCTCTTAACAAAATAATAAAATAAATGAGTTCCAGGAGGTTTTTGAATCATGTTTAATCAATATCATGATATTTTAACCATTACAGACGTCTGTGAGATTCTCTTAATCGGCAGAAATCGTGCTTATGAATTACTAAAGACCGGGGAGATTCATGGCTTCCAGCTAGGTCGTACCTGGAAGATACCAAAAATCGCTTTAGAAGAGTACTTAAAGAAACAGGCTAACATGCTTTAAACGCAAAAACTCTATGGTTCTGCGCCATAGAGTCTTTTTTATGTAAAACCAAATCACAATAAACGAAAAAATTACTTCTTTCTGGATGATGGATAAGTGGATTTTGTAGCACAGCGCCAGAGCGATAAGCTCTATGTACAGGTTGCCCAGGAAATCAGGTCAGAAAAAACAAAACGAGGGTACCGCAAAATCATCCAATCAGATGATTAAGAGATACCCTCCCTCATTTAATAGACAGCAGCACTATATGCCCCATCCCATTTTGTCTTTACTCTGCTCTCAGATTTGGCAGGAAATTTTTTAAGACAAGCCCCATCACCCAAATCCCGTCATCCATCCCGGCCAGATAAGCATCTCTCTGATTATCTGCTCCCAGATCTGCCAACGAATTCAGCCACTGCTTCATCTCGTTTCTGTCCTCAGGCTCCAACCGATTCATGATTTCTTCCATCTTCGCCCACGCAATGCTGTCCTTCTCCTTTTTCCTGTCAGATAGTACCAGCTCCAAACGTTCTGCAATCACCGTTTCCATAAATTCCTGATTCGTCAAATCCGTCACTCTCCTTTGATATCCTTTGCATCTATTTTCCATTATTATATCTTTCCCCATAGACAAGGGCTGTCACTTTTCTTAAATTTATAAAATTTTCTAAGAAGGCAGCACAAAAAAAGTCACCGAGTTATTTGTAAAATATAACTCAATGACTTTTTATTGAAATATTGTATCGGAATGCACGCGGGCTTTCTGCTTTGATCACAATGCCTGAAATGTAACCCAACACCGCTTTTTACAGAATGCAATTCCATATGCTAAAATATTGGTTCTCCCTTCCTGGCGAAGCCGTGCATCATACTGTTTGACCACGATCTGTTTCATTGCCGACTCGCTCATCGTTTCCAGACCGGCCATGGTCTGTGCATACTTTACTTCAATGATAATACCAGTATCCGGATTCTCCGGTTCTATCAGAATATCACTGAAACCTTCGCCAGACTCTGCATTAGAGAGAATCAGCCAGTTGGGCTCACTTCGCAGCAGTCCAAGCAACAAGCCATGGTAGAAGTTTTCCTTCTGATCATTTCTTGCCTTTGTGTCCAGTACACTGATCATCCTGCTTAAAATCATAGTCAGATACGTTTGAATCCCATGAGCATTTCCTTCTAAAAAGGAACGGCAGAAAGTCTTCATCGGCTCTGTATCCTGAATAACCGTTTCTTTAAACCATTCCTGAATTTGCAGAAGAAATACCTCCTGCACTTCACGATTCGGAATTACCAATTGATATACGCCTTTTTCCGGTTTCCCCGCCTGTGTCAGATAGCCTGTGGTAAAAAGCACGCTCCAAAGATGATCGATACTGCTATCGATTTCATCATAGGTCAATTCCAAGCGAACCTTTTTTCTGATTACCTCTCCTGCAATCAGCCTCTCGATTTCATTCTGGGTTGTCCGGTCCGCTTTTTTCACAAATCTCTTCACCAATTCATTGCCGCTGGTATTGATCCAATAGGCCTGAGGTTCCGCATCCGGCTCTGCGCAAAGGCGATCCACATGATTCATCACATCCCATGGGCAATATACCTCCACATCACCAAACCGATAACCATCATACCACTCTTTCACAGCATCGTAGTGTTTTGAAAGATTATAATCTTTCAAAAGCGTTCTAACCTCAGAATCGGTAAAACCGAAATATTCATCGAATCTGACATCTGCAATCGATAAGACCTTCAAATTATTCAGGCCAGTAAAAATACTCTCCTTCGACACCCGCAGACAGCCTGTTAGCACCGCAAACTGCAGAGATTCATTGGTCTTAAGCGCCTGTCCGAATAAACTGCGGATCAGCGCTGTCATCTCCTTATAGTAGCCATGCTGAAATGCTTTTTCTAATGGAACATCATATTCGTCGATCAGCAAAATCACTTTTTGACCATAATGCTTATAAAGAAGTTCTGTAAGCAAAGCCAAGGCATTGACAATTGCCGAGTTCTCTGCATTTCCATCTGTAAGAACGGAAAAGCTCTGTTTGTCCAATGCTGAGAGCTGCTGACTGTCCATTAAAAATTGCAATCTGCGAGTTTCCTTTTGGATCATCCTGCAAAGCATACTTCTGGCTTCCTCGAAATTTAGTCCATCCACATCCTTAAGAGACAGAAACACAACAGGAAATCTGCCCATATAGGCTTCACATAACTTTCGATTCTGTGAAATCGCCAACCCTTGAAATAAAGAGGGATCTGTGCCGATTTCAAAAAAGCTTTTCAGCATACTCATATTCAACGTCTTGCCAAAGCGGCGCGGACGGGTAAATAAATTCACTTCTCCCCAATTGCTCAGCAATTCCTGAACCAATAAGGTTTTATCAATATAGTAGAAGCCTTCCTTTCGAAGTTTTTCAAAACTGTCAATTCCAACCGGCAGCATCCTGTTTTCCATTTCCCGCCTCACTTTCTACCGAGATGCAATCCGTTTCATTAAGCATATAGGAGTCTCCTCCTGTTATTATCTGGGATAACATTTCGGTAAGTTTATTATAACTGTTTTTTCACAAGGCAGCAACCAACATTTACGATATGCAATTCTATCATTTTGTACTCTCATCTCTTCGCCATGACCATGGTGGTAACTTCTATTGTGGTCCTGTGCATCATGTCGGCAGTGCTGTATCAGGTAATTTCGGTGGTGGAAAAACGGATCAAATAAGCTTATTAAAACGCTGCCTCAAAGCCATTCACTCATCGGCTTTGAGGCAGCGTCAGCAAAAATCTGGCCTGCATTCACCCACCATCATGTATATGTGATACTATATTTCTGTCCTGCTCCAGATAGTAAGAATAAAGGATATCCAGAAGCATAAGAATGGGAAACTGGGGGGAGATCACGTTCCCATAGTTTAAAAATTTCAGGGAGGGAATCAAGACTACCTCATCGCAGAATTCGTTAAATTTCCCATTGTCCTTTTCCGTAATCAGAACCGTCTTCGCCTTCCGGCTGTGGGCTGTCTGAAGCAGGTAAAGTACCTCTTCCCGCTCTCCGCTTAAGCTGATTCCGATTACCAGATTCTGCGGATTCTGAAAAATTGCTCCCAGCCGGATCAGGTCACTGTCCAGCAGAGAATCGATATCAAGGCCGGTCCGCATAAACCGAACTTCCATCTCCCTTGCGGCAAGGCCGGAGCTTCCTCTTCCGCAGACACATACCTTTTTGGCCTCCTTCATATATCTGCAGATCCGCACGATCTGCCCTTCGTTCAAAAGGCTGTAGGTCTTATTTAACAGCTCCTGATAAGTGTTCAGCACTCCGCGGATCTGCACGGGAATGGCCTCCTGTTTCTCCACAAAGGTCTTCTCGTACTGATAAATAAATTCCCTGTAGCCACGGTAGCCGCATTTCTTTGCAAACCTGGAGAGTGATGCCTCCGAGACGAACAGCTTCTGCGCGATGGTTCTGGCGGACAGATCCTCCTTGGAACGATTATTGATGAAGTAATCAGCAATATTTTTTTCCACGGTAGTAAAGTTCTCGTAATTGGATTCAATGATCGGGATCAATGATTTCACATAGTATTCCATTCTTTTCACCGGTAAATGGTGGTATCCGCCGGAGGCGCGGCCTTTTTGCCTGTGGCAGCGCTCCAGATCACACTTGCTGGAATTCCCACGATCAGAGAAACTGTGATGGAAATGATGGAATAGGACCAGATGGATACTGCGCTTGCTGGTACAAAATATTTGATTCCGATCATCACTGCCGATGCGGCAAAGAAAGCCAGAACCGCGCCAAAGGTATTTGCCACCTTGGTGAATGCGCCTAAAATAAAGGTTCCGATCAGAATTCCCAGCACCAGTCCCATAAACCCATTAAACCACTCGTACGCAGATTTCACGCCGCCGTTTGCCAGCACCATGGATACCACAATGGAAAAGATTCCCACAATTAAAGAAACATATTGGCCGATCCTGGTCTGCTTCTCAAAGCTTAATTCCTTCCGGCTGAAGCTTGCCTGAATATCCAGAGTCCAGCTGGCTGCCACGGAGTTCAAGCCGGTGGAAAGGGTGGACTGCGCCGCGGCGTAAATAGCTGCCAGTAAAAGTCCTGTAATGCCTACTGGAAGCTCATAGGCGATATAGGAAGCAAAGATTTGGTCCTGTGCGGCTGCCGGCGGCAGAGTATTCTGCTGATAGAATACATACAGTCCGGTGCCGATCAGGTAAAATACAGTGGCTATAAAGATGGATAATGCGCCGTTTGTCAGCATCATCTTATTCAGCTTCCTGGTGTCTGTGGTGGTGGTGAAACGCTGTACAATATCATGGCTGGATACATAGGAGCCCATGGTGTTAAAGCCAGCTCCGATGATCATCAAAAATACACTGTCTTTTAACAGATTCGGCCGGAACAGCGGCTGGTCGGCTGCCAGGAACTTATGCTCTGCCGACAGGGTATGAAGGATGGCTCCCATTCCTCCGTCTAAGTGCAGGAGCAAAAAGATCAAGGCAAAGGTAACGCCTACCAAAAGCACAGAGCCCTGGATAAAATCCGTCCAAAGTACGGATTTCAGGCCGCCGGTGTAGGAATAAATAATTGCGATCACGCCCATAATAATGATCAGCAGATTCACATTGATTCCTGTCAGACTTGCAAGGACCATACATGGAAGATACATGATGATGGACATCCGGCCCACCTGATACACGATAAACATCACTGCGCCCAGCGCCCGCAGTCCCTTGCTCCCAAAACGAAGTTCCAGATAATGATATGCCGTATCAATATCAAGCTTGCTGTAGATCGGCAGAAAGAACCGGATCGTCAGCGGAATCGCCAGCAGCATGCCAAGCTGTGCAAACCACATCAGCCAGGTTCCTGCGTAAGAATTTCCTGCCAGAGACAGAAAGGAGATGGGGCTTAACAGCGTAGCAAAGATGGACACGGAGGTTACCCACCACGGCACCGTTCCGTCACCCTTAAAGTATTCCTTGCCCTTCATTTCCTTTTTTGCAAAATGGAGTCCGGCCAGCAGCACTGCAGTCAGATACAGCACCAAGATCACAAGATCAACGATTGTAAATCCCTGCATACGGTACCTCCTTCTTATCTCAGATAATTTTCTTTTGCTTCACGGATCATGGCTGCAGCTTCCTCTACGATCTTCTGGTCCTCCGGAATCAGGGCTGCCAGAGGCTTTCTGACACCGCCCAGATCCAGGCCTTCATTCAGCTTTAAAATTGCTTTGATGACACCATACATATTTCCGTGAGCAGAGCACATCTTATAGATGATCGCGTCCACATCGTACTGAAGCTTTCTGGCCAACTCCAGCTCTCCCGCCTTCACATACTCATCCAGCTCCAGGAATAATTCCGGCATCACGCCGTAGGTGCCGCCGATGGCCCCCTCTGCACCGATGATGCGTCCGCTGATAAACTGCTCGTCAGGGCCGTTGAAGATGATGTAATCCTCTCCTGCCGCCTGCTTAAACATCTGGATATCCTGTACCGGCATAGAAGAATTTTTCACACCGATCACATTGGGATTCTTCCTCATTTCCGCAAACAGCCCCTGAGTCAGGGCTACGCCTGCCAGCTGGGGAATATTATAGATGACAAAGTCTGTATTCGGAGCTGCGGCGCTGATATCATTCCAATACTGGGCAATGGCATATTCCGGCAGATGGAAGTAAATCGGAGGAATGGCAGCGATGGCATCGACTCCAAGACTCTCTGCATGTCTGGCAAGCTCCATGCTGTCTTTTGTATTGTTGCAGGCTACATGGTTGATCACCGTCAGTCTGCCCTCCGCTGCCACAGTTTTGCAGTAACATATGTTCGCTTATAGCTTGAAAGCCTTTTGTTTG
>JAUNGG010000073.1 GCA_030524635.1 Lachnospiraceae bacterium | reverse complement strand
AAGCAGAAGGGGAAAATGCCGGAGCAGATGCAGCAAGCACAGATGCAGCAAACACAGATGCAGCGCCGGTACACAATATCGCCATCGATCTGGCAACGGAGGATGCGCTTGTTTTTCATGGAGACTTTGGATTATTTGCCTTTGAACGAAACAGCGATGGGTATTGGAAACAGAACTTTTTTCTTTCCGATACGGAAGCAATCAATATGCTGACAGAATCTCTGGGAAAATTGACGCCGGATGAGTCTGGGATGAGCGAGGACAGCGTTCATCGGGAGGACCGGTTTATCAAGAATTTTGATTCCAGTATGGTTCTTCAGGGACAAAACTTTATGCTGGATTATGGGGTAAGCAAAATGGCGGACGGCAGGATCACAATCCTGGGAGCAAATCCGTCTGGGACGGTGGAAGGCCGTCTGATTGATCTCTGGTATGGATACTATGACCCGGATCAGCAGGTGATGACCCAGGTATATCTGTTTTTAGGCAACGGAAAGGAATTTGAAAATTATCCGGGAGATATAGCGGAATGCCGTTATCTCTTTTCACGAGATGGTTATGACTATTTCCTGCGGACACCCCAGAGCTTTTTGGAATTCGAGCAGCCAGGAGAGGGAAAACAGAGGAGTTTTCATCTGCCCTACGACCGCCTGGAACTGGTTCGGAGCCGGGATATGGGTGATCCGGCAGACGATTTAACTGAAGATGAGAAGGAGAAACGGATCCGTGCATCGGAAGAGGTGCTGGATCATCTGGTATGCATGCAGACACCGGAGCATCAGCGGATCGTGCTGACGGAGGACCGGATCGTTTACACGGCGGCAGCCGATGACACCAGCATGAGCTTGAAAACGCCTGGACTGGTCAGCATCCGGCTGGATGGAAGCGACCGGAGAATTGCCAAGATCCCCTATCAGGTTTACCGCGATCTGTCCTACGAGGGAGGCTATCTGTATTACCAGGGGTGGACCAATGATGGCGCCTTCCCCCGCCCGCTGTACCGGATGAAACCGGATTTTACAGAACAGGAGAAGGTGGGGGAGGTAACGGGCAGTCTTGAAGGGGAACCATTGCAATAATCAATTATGATAAGGGAGTGCCATTACGGCACTCCTGATTTGTGTTTTGCGGAGACCAATAGTAACTTATGAATGGATCTGTCGATATTTAGAGGCGGTATCCCGATCTGGTTTCAAAGCGGCAATTTGGAAAAATCAATCTTCAAATTACCATAAATGTTTGCCGTGATTGTATCGGTGAAAGAATGGAGGACTGGTCCGTCATCATGCTCCATGTCATAAACAACGATTGTCTGTTTTAAGGGGTCTACAATCCAGTATTCCCGGACACTGGCGGAGCGGTATAAGGACAATTTGGTGTAATAATCCATGCGTTTACTGCCAGGAGATACAATCTCAATAATCCAATCTGGTGCACCGTTGCAGCCCCTATCATCCAGTTTATTTCGATCGCAGATAACGCTTATATCTGGCTCAACATAGGTGGAATCATCTTCATTGAGAAATACTGCAAATGGAGCGGGATAAACCTCGCAAGAGCCGTTATTATCTCTGACGTAATTGCCTATTTCCAAGTGAAGAAATGAAAGGATTTGCTGGTGCCTGCGGTTTGGCGGTGCCATGTCGTAAATATGGCCATCTATCAGCTCTGCCCGGTGGCCTTCCGGGAGCTTATAAATATCATCTATGGTGTAAATTTTTTGTTTTGGTAATGGCATAATTTCACGCTCCTTCCTGTGAGGTTATTATACAGTAACCGCTTTACTTCTCACCACAAACCTGAAAAATATAAAACTTCAAATAGTAAGAAGACTCATCCCCAGACCACAAAATGGGATGATCCGCTGCCTGGGTGCGGTATTCCACTTGCCGCAGCCGTTTATGGACGCCTGCCGCCGCCTCACGGATGGTTTTGGTAAACAGCTCCGGATCCATGAAGTGAGAGCAGGAGCAGGTAGCCAGGAATCCGCCGTCCTTCACCAGCTTCATTCCCCGCAGATTAATCTCCCGATATCCCTTTACTGCATTTTTGATGGAATTTCTGGATTTGGTAAAGGCCGGCGGATCCAGAATCACCACATCATACTGCTCCCCCTGGGCTTCCAGCTTCGGAAGCAGCTCAAACACATCCGCGCACTGGAAGGTGACACGGTCAGACAGGTTGTTTAACGCGGCATTTTCCGTGGCCTGATCCACAGCAAGCTGGGAAGCATCCACGCCAAGAACAGAAGTGGCGCCGGCGATACCGGCATTTAATGCAAAGGATCCGGTGTGGGTGAAGCAGTCCAGCACCTTCTTTCCAGGGCACAACCGCTGGATTGCCAGCCGGTTATACTTCTGATCCAGGAAAAATCCGGTCTTCTGACCATCCTGCACGTCCACCATGTAGTGGACCCCGTTTTCTACGATCTCCACCTTGGTATCAAATGGCTGGCCGATAAAGCCCTTATACCGCTCCATTCCTTCCTGGAGGCGGACCTTGGCATCGCTTCGCTCATAAATTCCGCGGATGTGGATACCGTCCTCGGTCAGTACCTTCTGAAGCTTTTCCAGAATCACCGGCTTCCAGCGGTCAATCCCCAGAGCCAGGGATTCCACCACCAGCACATCGGAAAACTTATCAATCACGATACCCGGCAGAAAATCCGCCTCCCCGAAGATCAGGCGGCAGCTTGCAGTGTCCACCGTAGATTTCCGGTATTCCCAGGCATTTCTCACCCGCATTTCGATGAAATCCTCATCTACCACTACACCCTTTCTCCGGGTCATCATGCGGACTGCAATGGTGGATTTCATGTTGATGAATCCCTGTCCCAGCGGGTATCCGTCAAAGTCCTCTACATTGACCATATCTCCATTTTCATAATCTCCGGTGATGGTGTCGATCTCATTATCATAAATCCAGGCTCCGCCGGCCTTTAAAGAACGTCCGGCGCCTTTTTTAATTCGAACAGCGGCAAATTCCATTTGCGTAATCCTCCGATTCTATCATATCCGTTTTATTTTAACACAGCCGCAGTCATTCCGCTACTGTTTTACAGGGAACTGCTTCGTAAAAGAATGCCCGACAAAAAACTGAGGGATAGTCTGGACTATTTGGAAGAAAACGGTTAGAATGAAAGCAGGCATTGATTTTGATTGAAATGCAGCATCACATTACGAGACAGTGAAGGAGCATAATATTCATGGAGGAAAAAACAAATGTAATGCGGATCCTGGACCAAAAGAAGCTATCCTACCAGGGCCATTACTATGGAAATACAGAAGCGATCAGCGGCGTAGAAGTGGCAGCTGCCCTGGGGGAAGATCCGGGGCAGGTATTTAAAACCTTAGTTACAGTGGGAAAGACCGGCAGCCATTATGTATTTGTCATTCCGGTTGCCAAGGAGCTGGATCTGAAGAAAGCGGCCAAAGCTGTAGGGGAAAAGTCCATCGAGATGATTAAGTCCAAGGAGCTTCTTCCTCTGACCGGCTATATCCATGGCGGCTGCTCGCCGATTGGAATGAAAAAATTTTTCCGGACTACCATCGATAAGAGCGTAGAGCAGTGTGATACCTTCTTTTTCAGTGCCGGGAAGATCGGCTATCAGGTAGAATTGGCACCGGCGGATCTGGCAAAGGTAATCCGGTATCAGACAGCAGAACTGACAGCCAAATGAGTGCGGCCGGGCAGGAATTTAAGCGATGGGGGGCAGGCAGACTAAAGTCGGCTTCCCTCTGGCCTGTTGGTTCCGCAGGAAGAAATGGAGAATTTGAATATGACAATTAATGAAATAGCAGAGTTAGCAGGAGTGTCCAGAGCGACGGTATCCCGATATTTGAATCAAGGCTATGTCAGTGAGGAAAAGCGGGAGCGGATCCGGAAGGTGATCGATGAGACCGGTTACCAGCCCTCTACCCAGGCTCAGATGCTCCGCACCAGAAAGACGAAGCTGATTGGGGTCATCATCCCAAAAATTGATTCCCACACCATCAGCCGTATGGTGGGAGGCATCAGCCTGGTGCTGGCTAAGCGGGGCTATCAGCTGCTGCTGGCCAACACTGAGAACAATGAACAGGAAGAACTGAAGTATTTAAAGCTGTTTCGGGAAAATCATGTGGATGGCGTGATCCTGACTGGAACGATCTTTACCAACAAGCACCGTCAGGTCTTGAAAAATTATCAGGTGCCGATTGTGATTCTGGGGCAGCATCTGGCGGGATATTCCTGTGTGTATCAGGATGATTTTCAGGCATCCAGGGAGCTGGCATCCAGAATGCTGAAGCGGTGCAGCTGTCTGTGTTATGCAGGTGTTACCCTTCAGGATGAAGCGGTAGGCCGCGGACGTCAGGAGGGCTTCTGGACAGCACTCAGGGAGGCTGGCAGGGAAGTGGATGAGAGTCTGGTAGCAGAAGCATCCTTTCAGGTAGAATCCGGCAAGCAGGCAGCCAAGGAGCTTTTGCAGAGGCATCCGGAGATGGATGGTCTGCTGTGCGCCACCGATGATATTGCGGTAGGTGCGATCCTGTATCTAAAGCATCAGGGCAAGCGGGTACCGGAGGACATCCGGGTGGCAGGATTTGGGGATACCCAGATCACCCAGATCGTGGAACCGAACCTGACCACAGTGCACTATTATTATAAGACCAGCGGTGAGGAAGCAGCCCGTCTGCTGCTGGATCTTTTGGAGGCAGACAAGCCGGTTTACCGGGAGATGAAGATGGGGTATGAGGTGATCGAGCGTGCATCCTCTTTGTAGGATGTGCCCAAAAATCATGATGGAAATTAGCAATTCTGCCGCTTTACAAATTCGGCAGAATTGTTTATTATAATCATATGAGAACGATACCACATAGCAACAGATGAGTCAGAGGATATTGATTCCACATATTTACCAAATATCAATGTTAATGCGTTGAATATAATGACAAAAGCAGTTTCATATTGCATGAGAACGATATCGTGTTTTCGCATTGCAGGTAACAAGGATCATAGAAACAGGAAAGGAGAAGAGGATGATAATGAACGGCAAGCAGGGGAAGCAGGCAGTAAACGAGGCAGAAATGATGGAGGGTAAGGCAGAGGTTCAGGCAGGTGCAGAGTCAGCGGCCAATGAGGAGGAGGCATTGTATCAACAGCGTTTTAGCCGTCATTTTGACGAATTAAAGTGGCTGTATATGGAACTGTATGATAACAGCTCCATGTTTGCAGAGCTTTGCGATAACCTGCATCGATTCTATCAGGAGCGCCGCGATGGTTTAAAAGCATTGGATCAGAGCCGGGAGCAGAGACCGGACTGGTATAAGCAGAACGATATGCTGGGAATGATGTTCTACATTGACAATTTCGCAGGAAATATGAAGGGTGTAGAGTCTAAGCTGGATTATCTGGAGAAGAGCAATGTGAACTACATCCATCTGATGCCCTTCCTTGATACCCCGGAGGGCCGTTCTGACGGCGGCTATGCAGTGTCCGATTTCCGGAAGGTTCAGGAAAAGCTGGGCACCATGGAAGACCTGGAAAGTCTGACTGCTGCCTGCCATGCAAAGCAGATCAATGTGTGCATGGATTTTGTTATGAACCACACCTCTGAGGATCATGAGTGGGCGAAGCGTGCACGCCAGGGAGAGGGCGAGTATATGAGCCGCTACTTCTTCTATGATAATTATGAGATTCCGCAGCAGTATGAGCAGACAGTGCCTCAGGTATTCCCCACCACAGCACCGGGCAATTTCACCTGGCTGCCGGATGCAGGCCATTATGTTATGACCACGTTTTATCCCTATCAGTGGGATTTAAATTATAGGAATCCCCGGGTATTTAATGAAATGATGTATAATTTCCTGTTCCTTGCCAATAAGGGAATCGATATTATCCGAATTGATGCGGTTCCGTATATCTGGAAGGAACTGGGAACTCAGTGCCGGAACCTGCCGAAGGTACATACCATTGTCCGTCTGATGCGTATTATCAGCGAGATCGTATGCCCTGGCATCCTGCTTCTGGGCGAGGTGGTAATGGAGCCGGAGAAGGTGGTTCCTTACTTTGGAACGGTGGAGAAGCCGGAGTGCCATATGCTTTATAATGTAACGACCATGGCAACTACCTGGCATACGGTGGCCACACGAGATGTGCGGCTGTTAAAGCGTCAGCTTGATATTGTAAATGCCCTGCCCAAGGAGTACCTGTTCTTAAATTACCTGCGCTGTCATGATGATATCGGCTGGGGACTGGATTATGCTACATTAAGACAGGAAGGCATTGAGGAGCGTTCCCACAAGCAGTATCTGAACGACTATTTCCAGGGATTCACAGGCGCCAGCAACAGCCGAGGAGAGCTGTACAATGCAGATCCGGTGACTGGTGATGCCAGATTCTGTGCCACCACAGCATCCATGTGCGGCATTGAGAAGGCAGGCTTTGAGCAGGATGAGGCGGCTATGGACCGGGCGATCCGTATGGATGTGATGCTTCATGCCTATATGTTCATGCAGTCCGGAATTCCGGTTCTCTACAGCGGAGATGAGATCGGCCAGGTGAATGATTACACCTATAAGGATGACCCCAACAAGGCAGTAGATTCCCGCTACATCCACAGAGGCGCGATGAACTGGGAGCTGGCAGGCCGTATTGATGATATGACCACGGTGGAGGGAAGAATGTTCCGCAGCTTAAACGAGCTGGAGCAGATCCGCAAACGTGAAAAGGTATTTGTATCCAATGCAGATACCTGGACCATTGAGACCTGGGATCGTGGCGTGCTGTGTATCGGGCGGTACTATGAAGGCGAGAAGCTGATCGGCATCTTTAACTTCAGCGAGTACGATAAGACAGCCTGGATCAATGAGACAGATGGAGAGTATGTGGACCTGATCTCTGGAAACCGGATGCAGGCATGCGGTGTCAATATCCCGGCTTATGGATTCTATTACTTAAAGAGGGAAGCGTAAGATCAACAAAAATCAGGCTATATTCAGGGTTGTGATTCAGAATATCGGTATTGACTGATTGCAAATTTTCAGGAGGATCAGATGGAAAAAAAGATTATTTTCTTGGATATTGACGGAACCTTGACTGAACCCGGCAGCAATGTGCCGCCGGGTTCGGCTTTAAAAGCCATCAGGGCGGCGCAGAAAAATGGGCACCTGGTGTTCTTGTGTTCCGGACGAAATTATGAGATGCTGTCACCATTATTAACCTATGGATTTGACGGTGTGATTGCAAGCTCAGGAGGTTATATCCTTTGCGGTGATCAGGTTATTTACGATTGCCCCATGACAGAGGAGCAAAAGAAGCGGGCAATGGATGTTTTAGAGGCCAACGGCGTATATCGTACCGTTGAGTGTCTGAATGGTTCCTATACGGATGAAGGGTTTAAGCTGTTTTTAAAAGAGCATGCGGGAGAGGGCGGCAACAGCGAGCTGCTTCGCTGGAGAGAGCAGATCGAATCCTCCTTAAATATTCTTCCAATGAAGGAATATCAGGGGCAGCCGATTTATAAGATTGTGATTATGAGCCCGTCCAGAGAGCAGCTTGCTGTGCCGGAGGCTGAACTGAACAAGGATTTTGCACTCTGTATCCAGGATTCAGACCAGTTTGGAATCATCAATGGAGAGGTAGTTAACCGGAAATTTGACAAGGGAAAAGGTGTGGAACGGGTATGCCAGTACCTGGGAGTGCCGGTTGCAGATACCATTGCATTTGGCGACAGCATGAATGACGTAGAAATGATGGAAACCGCTGCTGTCAGCGTCTGCATGGAAAATGGCAGTGAACGGCTGAAGGCGATAGCAGACAGGATCTGTCCGCCGGTTACGGAGGATGGTTTATATCGGGGATTTGAAGCGCTGCATCTGATTTAACGCATGGTGCAGCCTGCTTTTTACACTATTATGAGAACGTTCTCACAATATGCACAAAATTGGATGGATAAATTTATATATAATGCCAATTTACTTTTAAAATAAGCTGATTTATAATAAAGTCACGATATGAAATCGATCTCATAAAACAAAAACAGATGCGCGGGAAGATGAATAGAGAAAAAACGCAGCTGTGAAAAATGCAGAAGGTATGAAGGGATACCGGAAGCAGGAACCAAAAGAAACAGCCGATCCGCTGCTTATGTCCTGGCAGCATAGAAAACGATACAGAAGTAATAAAAAGTGCGTAAAAGTGACATAAAAGCGGGGGACTTCCTGAATGAAGCCAAAATGGGGAGCGCTGCAGCGGAGAGGTCAAAAAAAGAGAAGGAGAAAAGGTTATGGCAATGGATTATGGAAAATGCGCAAAAGAAATCTATGAAACATTGGGCGGGCGGGAGAATCTGGTAAGTGCTGCCCACTGTGCCACCAGATTACGTCTGGTGACCGTTGATAACAGTAAGGTGGATAAGAAAAAGCTGGAGAACATCGACGGTGTGAAGGGAGTATTCTTAAATAACGGCCAGCTTCAGCTGATCATCGGCACCGGCACAGTGAACAAGGTGTACGACGAATTCCTGAAGGTAAGCGGTATGACAGCCGCTACCAAGGAGGAGGTAAAGGCAGCAGCGGCAGCGAAACAGCCGCTGCCCAAGCGGATGATCAAGGCACTGGGAGATGTGTTCGTTCCCATTCTTCCTGCAATTGTGGCTTCTGGCCTGATGATGGGTCTGGTGGAAGCACTGGGAAAGGCTCTGCCTGCATTTGCAGCCAGTGACTGGTATGGAATCCTTGATCTGCTGGCCAACACGGCGTTTGTATTCCTGCCGGTTCTGATCGCAGTATCGTCGGCACGGGTGTTCGGCGGAAATATTTTCCTGGGTGCAGTTATCGGTATGATCATGATCCATCCAAACCTGATCAATGCCTGGTCGGTGGGAAGCATGAACCCGGCAGATATCCCGGTTTGGAACCTGTTTGGATTTTCCATCCGTCAGGTAGGTTATCAGGGTCATGTGATCCCTGTGATCATCGCTGTGTGGGTGATGTGTCTGGTGGAGCGCTGGCTTCACAAGCATGTGCCGGAAATGATCGACTTATTTGTAACACCTTTATGTACCGTAATTTTTACAGCCTTTTTAACCCTGGGAATCATTGGCCCGATTTTCTCAACAGCAGAGAATTATGTGCTCAGCTTTGCGCAGTGGATCATTACAGTAGGACACGGCGTAGGCGCTATGCTGATGGGAGCGCTGTATCCGCTGACTGTAGTCTGCGGCATTCATCATATGTACAATGTAATTGAGGCAGGCCTGCTGTCTGCAGAGGGCGGCTTAAATATCTGGATGCCTATCGCATCTGCAGCAAATTTTGCACAGGGAGCTGCCTGTCTGGCAGTTGGTTTAAAGGCCAGAAGCAATAAGACAAAGGCAGTGGCCATTCCTTCTTCTCTTTCAGCAGCCCTGGGAATTACAGAACCGGCGATCTTCGGTGTCAATCTTCGTTTTGTGAAGCCGCTGGCCTGCGGTATGATTGGCGGAGCAGTTGGTTCTCTGCTGGCATCCATATTCCACATCGGTGCAACCTCTTACGGTGTAACTGGTATTCCAGGTTTCCTGATCACAATGGATTATACCGTTCAGTACGCTATCGTGTTGGCAGTATCCTTTGCTGTTTCCTTTGCATTGACCTGGATCGTGTGGAAGGAAGAGGGGCCGGAGAATGGCGGCAAGGCAGAAGGAAAAGCTGAAAAAGAGGCTGCAGATCAGGACAGCAGCCAGCAGATGAATCCAGCTGGCGGAGAAAACGAAAAGCTTGTGATGCCAGAAGCAGTGGAGGCAAAAACATTATATGCTCCATTAAAGGGCAATGTGATTCCAAGAGACGCGATCCCGGATGAAACCTTTGCATCCGGTGTGCTGGGAGACGGTGTGGGCATCGAGCCGGAAGCCGGTGTTGTGGTAGCACCCTGTGACGGCGAGATTGCATCCCTGGTGGACAGCCGTCATGCAGTAGGCATGGTAAATGCTGACGGCATGGAGATCCTGATTCATGTAGGTGTAGATACAGTAAACATGAAGGGAGACGGATTTGAAGTATTTGTTTCCATGGGAGAGAAGGTTAAGGCAGGACAGAAGCTGCTGACCTTTGACATGGATAAGATCAAAGCAGCAGGCTATAGCACCACCACTGCTGTTCTGGTGGCAAACAGCTTTATGTTCCCTGGATTTAAGGTGGAAAAGCAGGGGAAGACGGAGCTGATGGAGCGGCTGATCTCTGCAGAATGATGAAAATAGAACTGATAAAATGAAAATATGATTGAAATATAGATGGGCGTTGTAAAATAGATGAGTAATCATTTATTTTACAACGCTCTTTTCCTGCACGAAATATAGAAAAGTGGATTCTGGATAAGAAAGTGAGGAAGTATATTCATTAAACATTCGGAGTACATCCTTAATAACCAATTGTATTCACTCTTGCTATCTGATAAAATGTAGATACGATTGAATAATCAGGAATTTTTGGTGTGGATAGCAGATACAACCGGGGAGAAGCCAGTATGAAAAGTTTATGGAGCACGTTGAAACAACTTAACACGTTTCGCTATTTGTGGCTTGGTTACACATTTACCATGTTTGGCGGATGGATCACTACGATAGTGAACGAAATAGTCATTTGAAGGGACTGTGGTTTATCGCCCGGAATAAAACAGTTTTGGGTGTGTGTATGGTTTTGGTGGTGATGCTTTTTCTGGATGGAGCAGAAGGAGTAATTCTGCTAGTTATAACGAAGCAGATCCTTCAAAAAACGGATTTTCACTATGGTGTGATCACAACAGTTAAGGGAGTAGGAATGGCATTAGCTAGTATCAGCGCCATGCGATGGGTTAAAAGAAAGAAACAAAGTAATATGCAGACGTTGTGCTGTCTGGGATATATAAAGATTTTGATGGTTTTCCTCATGGCTTACAGCAGGCATTATATGTTTCTGGCATTAATTGTATTTTTAGAGGCATACTTCTGGGTCTCCATGACCATAATCGAAAGCATAATTTTGCAGTCTGAGCTGCCGCCTGAGTATCGTGGGAGTGTATATGCATTTTATGGATCACTGTGTTGGATGGCTGGCTTTGTTGGGACACTGCTTTTTGGAATGGTAGCAGATCATATCGCAATACCAGCTGCTGTCACAATAGAAGCGACATTGGCATTTGGAAGCATCATTTTAATTCATAGTAAAATGAAGAAGCGAGAAAAAGCTCCGGATTAAAACACTTCCGCTAGGAAACCATATGAAAAAATGTTATAATGGAACTGCAGTGCAGATGGGGGCAGCTCCAATGCTGCGGCTGGAGAAATGATCAGTCACCGTTGTATAAGGGAGCATTACAGAATGCAGGAAGGGCAAAGCAGACAAAAAATGCAGGGCGCGCAGAAAAGACAGAATAAAATACAAAAGGAAATACAGAAGAGACCGGAAGAAGTGCAGGGCCAAATAGAATTACACAGGCGGGAAGAATCGCACAGGCAGGATAAAATGAAATACCGTCTAGCTGATTCCATAAAGGAGTGTATGAAAAGCACACCTGTGGACAAGATCACGGTGAAAAATATTGTAGAAGGCTGCGGCACCACCAGGCAGACCTTTTACCGTCATTTTCTGGATAAGTACGATCTGATCAACTGGTACTTTGATAAGCTGGTGCTGGAATCTTTTGACCAGATGGGGCAGGGAGCTACCGTGTATGAAGGGCTGGTAAAGAAATTCCATTTTATCCGAAAGGAACGGATATTTTTTTGTGAGGCATTCCGTTCTGATGACAGAAATTCCTTAAAAGAGCATGATTTCGATCTGATCCTGCAGTTTTATCTGGACAAGATGATGGAGAAGACCAAGCAGATTCCAGACGAGGAGATGAGGTTCCAGCTGGAGATGTACTGCCGGGGATCGGTGTATATGACGGTAAAATGGGTGCTGAACGGGATGAAGGCCACACCGGAGGAGATGGCGAGATCATTAGTGGAGGCTATGCCGGAGAAGCTTGGAAAGGAATTTCGAAGATTGAAGCTGGTGTAACGATTCAGTAGGTCTGCGCAGGGATAAGATAAGGCCCTGAACGGTTGTTCAGGGCCTTAAAAGCAAGAGTTTACATGTTATATTGCTGGTAGAGCTGCTTTCGATAATCGGCGTTTTGAGAAACCTTTTCCAGATCTTCATATCGCTTATTGGCCAGAAGGAAAAGGATCAGCTGGCTGAAACGATTTTCTCCCTGCGTAATTCCTTGATTGATTCCCTGTTGAATTCCCTGTTGTATTACTTTCTGAATTCCTTGCTGAATTCCCTGTTCAATTCCATGCTTCATCCCATCAATCGTTCCTTTTTCAAAACCACTGTTATATCCTTCTTCAAATACAAATTCACTGAAATTACACATATGCTTTATATCCTCCTCCAGTTGTTTTGTCATCATGATATGGAATTCGGATTCTAATATTTTTTTCTTTTCTGCCGCTAAAATTACAGGGGAAAAAAGAATGTTCAGCAGTTTTAGAATTCCGGTTCCGCTGTATGGCTCACGAGTATTTAGGCAGATCATGATCATACAGAGCAGATCGTATGTATCAGGATCATCCTGCTTTTCACCTGTGATATTTTCTTTGTCGATGTAGTATCGGGTGATGGTGTTTCGATCTTGTTTTGAGGGATTCATGCAGATCCAGATCGAGTAGACCTTGCAAAGCTTATCATAATTGGATTTTGTAAATTCCGTTTGATATTGTGATGAAATCATCCGGCTGCAGTAAAAAATACCTCGTTTTTGAATTGCATATCCAGGGTAATAATCCTTCTGGCCTTCCACATTGATGAAAAGCCTGATCCATTGATTCTGCTTAGGGCAGCATGCGTGGAAGCGGATATCGAAAACCGTGGTTCCTTCATGATACGCAGAAGCTTCACTGCCCATGCCAAGAATCAAGGGATTCGGTTCATCGGCATTGACTGGAATTTGAGAAATGGAAGGAATACCCTCAATGCAGACATTGGTAATCTCATGGATGGAAATGGCATGGAATTCAGACACTACCGATTTCAAAAGCCAGGCCAGAATGATCTTATGTGCCAGCAGCTTTTTACATGCGGAATCATACTGTATCATATAGTCCGTGACATCGATGGTATTGGCAATCGGTGTTTGCTTTTTCATTAGTTTTCTCCCTTTTATTATAAGTGATGTGCATGGAATTGTAAATCAGGAAGAGGATTTATCAAAATTATATAATATAAAATTGGAAAAGTCAACCAAATTATTACATAATTTTACAAAAACTGAATGCTGATTGGCAGAATGTCACATTTTTAAAGATAAAAGAAAGTTCGAAAAAAACAGAAAAAACAGGCGGTTAAAGTGACACATAAGGAGGATTGTAACTTTCTTTTTCAAATAAAGTTTGTTATGATATTAACATATCGAAGGAATAAGTAATCCATAACAAAGCCAATAAAAATATTAAAAAGGAGAAGGTACTATGGCAAACAGAATCGTATTGAACGAAACTTCTTATCACGGCTCTGGCGCAATCAAGGAGATTGCTGCTGAGGCAAAGGCACGGGGATTCCAGAAGGCATTTGTATGTTCTGACCCGGATCTGATCAAATTTAATGTAACTAAGAAGGTTACTGATGTTCTGGATGAGGCTGGTCTGGCATATGAGATCTATTCCAATATTAAGCCAAATCCAACGATTGAGAACGTACAGACTGGTGTTGCAGCATTCCAGGCATCCGGCGCGGACTATCTGATTGCCATCGGCGGCGGTTCCTCCATGGATACCGCTAAGGCCATCGGCATCATCGTGGCGAATCCGGAGTTTGCAGATGTAAGAAGCTTAGAGGGGGTTGCTCCTACTAAGAATAAGTGCGTTCCGATCATCGCAGTTCCTACCACCGCTGGTACTGCAGCAGAGGTTACCATCAATTACGTGATCACCGATGCAGAGAAGAACCGCAAGATGGTATGTGTGGATGTTCATGACATCCCGGTAATCGCAGTGGTTGACCCGGATATGATGTCCTCCATGCCGAAGGGCTTGACAGCTGCAACCGGTATGGACGCTCTGACTCATGCAATCGAGGGCTATATCACCAAGGGCGCCTGGGAGATGACGGATATGTTCCACTTAAAGGCAATTGAGATCATTGCAAAGTCACTTCGTGATGCAGTTGCCAACACTCCTGAGGGACGTACTCAGATGGCTCTGGGTCAGTATGTTGCAGGTATGGGCTTCTCCAACGTAGGTTTAGGTATCGTTCATTCCATGGCTCATCCGCTGGGCGCATTGTATGATACTCCACATGGCGTTGCCAATGCCATCATTCTTCCAACGGTTATGGAGTACAATGCTCCGGCAACTGGTGACAAGTATAAATACATTGCAAAGGCAATGGGTGTTGAGGGCGTAGATGAGATGAGCCAGGAAGAGTACCGTAAGGCTGCCATCGATGCAGTTAAGAAGCTGTCCCAGGATGTAGGAATCCCGGCAGATTTAAAGGAAATCGTAAAGCCAGAGGATATTCCGTTCTTGTCTGAGTCCGCATTTGCAGATGCATGCCGTCCAGGAAATCCGCGTGATACCTCTGTTGAGGAGATCAAGGCTCTGTATGAGTCTCTGATGTAAATGTAAATTTTTCAGGAAGCGCCGCAGAACTGTTTGCTGCGGCGCTTCCTGTTTGTTTGCGCGCCATGGGCGCGCTCTAACGGGTGAAAGTCCCGAACACG
>JAUNGG010000016.1 GCA_030524635.1 Lachnospiraceae bacterium | reverse complement strand
GCATCTAAATGGCTGCATCTAAACAGTATCCTACGGCGCCAGACCAATCCCATTATAAAGATTTTCATGAAAAAAATCAAAGTGGATGAAATTTCATTAAAATAGATTTTTCAATCAAAAGTTGAATTAAAATAGAATTTTAGGGTGAATTGTTGTATAATCACAGAGGAAACATTAGGATAATTTTTTATGTATATTTTTATGAAACATTATGCTGGGAAGAGATCTTCGGAGTTCGCAGCGGTTCTGTGCCTTTGAACTGCGCCTTTGAAGTTACAGGCAAAAATCGTTTCCAGATTTCATCAAAATCAGAAAAAGAGGTATTTCATGAGTCAGATCAATGAACATGTGGGAACACGTATCCGGAAATATAGGAAATCCCGTGGGCTTACGCTGCAGCAGTTGGCGGATCAGATCCATAAAAGCCGCGCCAGCGTCAGCAAGTATGAAACCGGAGAGGTCTCTCTGGATATTGAAACATTATTTGAGATTGCAGATGTGCTCCAGGTCAGTCCCGGGCAATTGATGGATTATCATCCGCCGATTCCAAAGCCTTCTCAGGTTATGTCCTGTGTGCCTGGGCGAAGGGGCATGAGTCCATTTTTCCAGGCCAGGCGGCTATACTTTTATTTTTATGACGGACGGTATCAGAGGCTGAAGGACGGCATCATTGATATTCAGGAGGATGCAGATTCACCAGGCAATTTTCATGCAGCATTGTCCATCAGTGCGGTTACTTCCGCAGGGCGGAGCAGCGAGGTCTATTATACAGGAACGGTTCTTTACAGCGATATGCTGATCCGGTTTTCTTTTGTGAATCAGTGCAATGCACTGGAGGAGGATCTTTTGTATATTTTTAATCCGCTGGAAATCCGTGATTCTACGGAGGGGCTGCTCTGCGGCATTTCCAGCGCGGATCTGATGCCCTGTGCCTTTAAATGTCTGGTGACATTAACGCCGAAGGAGTATACGGAAGCCTTTAAAAAGCAGCTTTTAATCAGTAAAAGCGAGCTGCAGCGATGGCAGAAGATGAATATGCTGATCGTAAACAACCGGGGGCTGTGAATAGGACGCATAAGTGTGAATAGGAACCATAAGAATGGGTGTTCAAATAATATCAAAAGGGATGGAAGACAAATATAAAATATTAAATATAAAATATACTTGACATTTTGAAATGCAAGATATATATTACATTATGTAAGGCGAGTTTAACTGCCAAAGGCTTCCGGAAGGCCGATGAAAGGTGATGAGATGAAACCGAACCAAAAGAAAAATTTAAAAATGAAAGCAGCCAGAGCATTGAAGGGGATGTCCCAGGAGGAGCTGGCGAAGGCAGTTGGCGTTACCAGGCAGACGATCGGCATGATCGAAGCGGGCGATTATAATCCAACGCTGAATCTGTGTATTGCCATCTGCAGAACGCTGGACCAGACACTGGACGGATTGTTCTGGAGTGAAGGAAATGAGTCTGATTGAGAGAATAGGAGGATTTTGTTATGGATGAACGAATTCGGCAGGATTATCGAAGGATCTACAGTGAAATGTATGTGATTGTTTTATGTCTGGTAGCGGCTTCTATGGTGATTAAGGTGGCTTTTTTTCAGAAAAATAGTTCTCAGCTTGGGCTGGAGTACATCATTCTGGTGGGAAGCCCTGTTTACCGGTTTATCCGCTGCCGGATGCTGGGAGTGACGGCAGAGCCCTCCGGGCTTGGAACCAGGTCCTTTATGATCCGGATGGCGGCAGCAGTGATCCTGTTTTCTGCGGTGTTTGCAGTGATCATGTATTTCCGGAATGGGCGGATCAATCTGGCAGCGTATGCTGCGTTTGTGATTCCATTTCTGCTTATTTTTCTTTTGACAGGATTGGTATCAAAAAAGATATATGATTCCTGGAGAAAGAAACTGGAACAAAAGTATGATGATTGAATCCTGAATTATGCTGTGCCTGCATGCCAGAAGCTGCAGGCACAGCATTTATTTTATAAAACATGAACAGGGTAAGCCGGTTCCTGGCTCATGGATCAACGCACCTCCTGCAGCCTGCAGCCCGGCACTGCCACCAGAGAGTAATTGGTGTGATAGATCACAAATCCCGGTGCGGCTCCGGCTACCTTTTTCACAAATTTTTTCTGGATATAGTCGATCTCTACTTTTTCGTTTTCCCGGCCTTTTGAATAGTAGGCAGCCAGTGCGCCTGCCTCCTCAAACACCCGGTCCGGCAGCTCTTTTCCCTCTGATTTTACGATCACATGGGAGCCGGGTATCCCTTTTGCGTGGAACCACCAGTCATTTCCGGTGGCAAGCTTAAAGGTCAGCTCTTCATTCTGGTAATTATTTTTCCCCACATAAATGTGGAAGCCATCACTGGAAATATAATGAAATGGCTTGCTGGTGATTTTAGGCTTTTTGGCGCCGGCATGGCGCTTTTTGATATAACCGTATTCCATTAATTCTTCCTTGATCTGAACCAGATCTGCCTCCTGAAGGGCGATGTCCAGAGCAGAACTGATGGATTCCAGATGATCGATTTCCTTCTTGGTTTCCTGTGTCAGTTCGTTTAAGGCTTCATAGGTTCGTTTCAGCTTGTTATACTTTTCAAAGAACCGCTGGGCATTTTCCTGAGCAGTCATCTGCGGATCCAGGGTGATGGTAACATCCTGATTGGTATAATAATTGAAGCAGGTCAGCTTTGTTTCTCCGCCCTCCAGCTCGTAGCCATAGGTGTTTAACAGTTCTCCGTAGATCCGGTACTTTTCCCGCTTCCCTGTGTCCTTCAGCTGCTTTTCCTGAAGATCATATTTTTTATAATTCCGCTCCAGAGCGGTCTGCACAATGCGGCGCAGGTCTGCTGACTTCTGGCGGATACGGGTGATGGTATTTTTAGATGCGTAATAGGTCTCCAGCACACTGCTGATGGACTGGAAGGAACGGGCACGGTAGCGCACTCCGGCAAAGCAGGTGAGCGGGAGAGCGGCAAACTCCACAGGCTCTGCTTCCGTCCAATCGCAGGAATCGTCCGCATTCTCGCCGGACGCCTCTGTATCCTCACCTGATCCGTATTCCGGTCTCCTTTCCCCGATTCCCAGTGCTTCCCGCAGTTCTTCATCCTCTACCAGAATATCCTCTGCCAGGCTGTTTTCTGCCAGACTGTTTTCTTTCAGGCTGTCGTTTGGTACCGACTCCTCCCAGTCTGCGAAATCTCCTTCATAGACAATATTTGGGGTGAAATTTCCCTCCCGCACATCATCCATCATCCGGTCAAAGGTGTGGTATAAATGGATCAGCTCCACCTGGGAAAGCTCATTGGCGGACAGATCCCCATCGATGGATGCCAGATGGCAGACCTCCTCCCCGATGATTGGGCTGATACCGGTCAGCTTCTGATACAGTGCCTTGGAAACCGGCATGGGAGCGCTGTGGATCGCCTCCATAAATTCTGCTTCGGATGTGGTCAGCGGATCCAGCTTATCCACGGTATGGGGGATAAAATAGTCCCGTCCCGGAAGCACCTCCCGCACCGAGCTTACCTGAGCGGAAATATGCTTAATGCTGTCCAGGATCATGCCGTCCTCCCGGCAGAAGATAATATTGCTGTGCTTTCCCATCATCTCAATGATCAGCCGCTTCCGGCACAGATCCCCCAGCTCATCCAAATGCTCCAGCTTCATCTCAATGATCCGCTCCAGCCCCGGTTGGCTTACCTCCAGGATCTTTGCATTTCCGATATGCTTCCGCAGCAGCATGCAGAAGTTAGGTGCCGTCAGCGGACTCTGCTTGTTGGTTTCCGTCAGATAGATCAAGGGAAGACTTGCGCTGGCCGAAACAAGAAGCCGGTAGCTGGTTTTATGATTCTTTATCGTAAATAAAAGCTCATCCTTCTCCGGCTGCGCAATCTTGGAAATCTTGCCTCCTTCGATGGTCTGCTTTAATTCATGTACTAAGTTTGCAATTGTAATTCCGTCAAATGCCATGTGAGCCTCCTTACCAGCGCCCACGTTTGTGAGCTTTCTTTATTTATAATAACGAACATGATTATACCATAGATTGCAGAATCTGTCTCTCACAACTTTTTTATTGACTTGCCCCCCATCTTGCCTTATAATGTAAACTAACTATGGCGAAAGAGAGGCTAGTGCTATGTTAAAAAGCATGACTGGTTTCGGCAGGTACGAAACAGTGACGGACGAGTATAAGATTTCTGTCGAAATGAAAGCCGTAAATCACCGGTATCTGGATTTAAGCATCAAGATGCCGAAGAAATTCAACTACTTTGAAGCATCCATCCGGACGCTTTTGAAAAAGTATATCCAGCGGGGTAAAGTTGATTTATTTATCAGCTATGAAGATTACACGGAAGGCAACATGTGCCTGAAGTACAACAGTTCACTGGCTGCCGAGTATATGGAGGCTTTCCAGAAGATGGCGGAGCAGTTTGACATCCGGAATGATGTGACCGTATCCACTCTTTCCAAGTGCCCTGAGGTTCTGACCATGGAGCAGGTACCGGAGGATGAAGAGCATCTCTGGCAGGTATTGTCCGAGGGAATTGAGGCGGCAGCGGAGCGTTTTGTGGAGACCCGCATCACAGAAGGGGAACACCTGAAGGAAGATTTGATTAAGAAGCTGGACTACATGGCGGAGCTGGTAGCCTACATCGAGGAGCGTTCTCCGCGGATCATCGAGGAATATCGGAAAAAGCTGACCGAGAAGGTGCAGGAGCTTCTGAATGGCGCTGCTGTGGATGAGAACCGAATCGCCACAGAGGTGACGATCTACGCAGATAAGATCTGTATCGATGAAGAGATGGTTCGGTTAAAGAGCCATATTGAGACCATGAAGAGCAAGCTGATTGCAGGCGGCAGTATTGGCCGTGAACTGGATTTCATTGCCCAGGAGATGAACCGGGAAGCGAATACCACCCTGTCTAAGGCCAATGACCTGGAAACAGCAGATAAAGCCATCGCATTAAAAACTGAGATTGAAAAGGTGAGAGAGCAGATTCAAAATATCGAATAACAAGTATCTGGAATGATAAGTCGGAGGAATGTTATGAATCAGCAGGGAATCTTAGTAGTGATCTCCGGGTTTTCCGGAGCCGGAAAAGGCACTTTGATGAAGGCCTTGATGGAAAAGTATGACAATTACGCATTATCGGTATCTGCAACTACCCGCCAGCCGCGGGCCGGAGAGGTAGACGGCAGAGAATATTTCTTTGTATCGCAGGAGCATTTTAAATCCATGGTGGAGAATGATGCTCTGATCGAGTACGCACAGTATGTAGAGAATTTCTACGGCACGCCGAAGGATTACGTAGAAAAGCAGCGGGAAGCCGGTAAGGATGTGATTTTGGAGATTGAGATCCAGGGCGCATTAAAGATCAAGAAAAAGTTCCCGGAAACCTTATTGCTGTTTGTGATGCCCCCCAGCGCAGAGGAGCTGAAACGCCGCCTGGTAAGCCGGGGAACGGAGCCGCTGGAGGTGATCGAGGCCAGGCTGAAGCGGGCTGCCGAGGAAGCGGTTGGGATTGAGGCTTATGATTACATTGTGATCAATGACACCATTGACACCTGCGTGGAGGAGCTTCACCAGCTGATCCAGGCACAGCATAATAAAACTTCCAATCGCCTTGATTTCATCAATGAGATGCGGAAGGGATTAAGTCAGCTTTAAAATTTTATATAAAATGAATTGAAATGAAATGTTTTCATCGAAAGGAGATTTTACATGTTACGTCCATCATACAGTGATTTAATCGAAGCAGTAAACAGCGACATCGAGCCGGGTGAGCAGCCGGTGGTACAGAGCCGTTATTCCATTGTGATCGCTGCTTCCAAGAGAGCAAGACAGCTGATCGATGGCTCCGAGCCGTTAGTGGGAGGTTCCTACCGGAAGAAACCATTATCCGTAGCCGTTGATGAGCTTTATAAGGGTAAGGTAAAGATCATCGGCGAGGAAGAGCCGGAAGAGGAAGCTGCTTTGGCAGGTATAGAGCCGGAAGCAGAATCTACAGAAACAATTGAAGCAGAGGAAACAGAGGCTGCACAGGCGCAGTAAAGAACAAAGGGAGGGATTGCGAACAGATTCGTTTTGTAAGGCCCTCCTTTAATTGGCTTATATGTGAAAGCAGTTACATGATTTCTATTACAAATTACATCACAAGAAACTGAGGATTAGAACGCGATTATGAAAATATTATTTGTTTCACTGGGTTGTGATAAAAACCTGGTGGATACGGAAAAGATGCTGGGAGTGCTGGGAAAGGAAGGCTTTTCCTTCACGGATTCTGAGGATGAGGCAGATATTATTGTGGTGAATACCTGCTGCTTCATCGGGGATGCCAAGGAGGAGAGTGTCAACACGATCCTGGAAATGGCCCAGTATAAAGAGTCCGGCAATTGCAAGGCTCTGATTGTCACCGGCTGCCTGGCGCAGCGCTACAAGGATGAGATCCTGACAGAGATCCCGGAGGTGGATGGAATTCTAGGAACCTCCACCTATGATGAGATTGCCAGGGTCATCCAGACGGTTCTGGCAGGAAAGGAGACCCATATTTCCTGTTTCCATGACATTGACCTGCTGCCGAAGACCACCTCCGGCCGTATGATGACCACAGGGGGGCATTATGCCTTCTTAAAGATCGCAGAGGGCTGCGATAAGCATTGTACCTACTGTATCATCCCTTCTCTGCGGGGAAGGTACCGCAGTGTTCCCATGGAGGAGCTGATCCAGGAGGCGAAGGAGCTTGCCGGGGAAGGCGTTAAGGAGCTGATCCTGGTGGCCCAGGAAACCACATTGTATGGTGTGGACTTGTATGGTGAAAAAAGGCTTCCGGCTCTCCTCAGAGAGCTTGCAGCGATCCCGGGCATCCAGTGGATCCGCATCCAGTACTGCTATCCGGAGGAGATCACCGATGAACTGATCCAGGTGATCAAGGAGGAGGATAAGATCTGCCACTATCTGGACATGCCCATCCAGCACGCCAGTGATGCTGTTTTAAAGCGGATGGGGCGCAGGACGAACCAGCAGGAGCTGCGGGATATCATTGAAAAGCTGCGGCGGGAGATCCCGGATATTGCCATCCGCACTACCCTGATTTCTGGATTCCCCGGAGAAACCGAAGAGGACCATGAGGAGCTGATGGCTTTTGTGGATGAGATGGAGTTTGAACGTCTTGGCGTATTCCCCTATTCTCTGGAGGAGGACACCCCTGCAGCTCTGCTTCCGGACCAGATTCCTCAGGAGCTTAAGGAGGAACGGCGGGATGAGATCATGGAGCTGCAGCAGGAGATCGTCTTCGAAAAATCGGAGTCTATGGTGGGACGCATCCTGGATGTGATGATCGAGGGCAAGGTGGCGGATGAAGCTGCCTATGTGGGCCGCACCTACATGGACAGTCCCAATGTAGATGGTTTGATTTTTGTCAATGCAGACCTGGAGCTGATGAGCGGCGATTTCGTCCGTGTCAAGGTGATCGGAGCTGCAGAATATGATTTGATAGGAGAGGTGTACGATGAATCTGCCCAATAAACTGACTACCGCAAGAGTGATCTTGATCCCATTTTTTGTATTTTTCCTTCTGTACCAGGGCGGAAGCAACCTGACATTCCGCTACATTGCCCTTGCCATCTTTATCATTGCCAGTCTGACCGATCTGTTAGACGGAAAGATCGCAAGAAAATACAATCTGGTTACCAATTTCGGCAAGTTTATGGACCCGCTTGCGGATAAGCTGCTGGTATGCTCGGCGCTGATCTGCCTGATCGAGCTGGGACAGCTTCCTGCCTGGATGGTCATTATCATTATCAGCCGTGAATTTATTATCAGCGGCTTCCGCCTGGTAGCATCGGACAACGGCATCGTCATCGCCGCCAGCTACTGGGGAAAATTTAAGACCACGTTTCAGATGATCGCTGTGATACTGCTGATCTTAAACATTCCGGCATTATCCCTGATCACCACTCTGTGCGTGTGGATCGCATTAGCTCTTACTATTATTTCATTAGTTGATTACATTATGAAGAATCACAAGGTACTGACAGAAGGGAGTATGTAAGAATTATGGTTTGCGAATTAATATCGGTGGGAACCGAGCTTCTGCTGGGAAATATTGTAAATACAAACACCCAGTTTCTGGCGGAGAAATGTGCCCTCTTGGGCCTTTCCATGTATCATCAGGTTACGGTGGGCGATAATAAGGAGCGTCTGGCAGAAGTGATCCGAACTGCCTTAAAGCGTTCGGATATCGTGATTCTGTGCGGCGGCCTGGGGCCTACAGAGGATGACCTGACAAAGGAGGTCTGTTCCGAGGTTATGGACTTCCCGCTGGTGGAGGATGCCCACACCAAGGAACGTCTGGTGGAATATTTTAAAAACAGCATTTATAAGCAGATCACAGACAATAACTGGAAGCAGGCCATGGTTCCGGACGGCGCAAAGATTTTGGATAATGACAACGGCACCGCTCCCGGACTGATCCTGGAGAAGTACGGCAAATCCGCCATCCTTCTTCCTGGGCCGCCAAACGAGCTGATCCCCATGTTTATGAACCAGGTGTATCCTTATCTTCAGAACCTTCAGCCGGAGATCATCCGGTCCCAGATGGTGAAGATCTGCGGCGTGGGAGAAAGCCGTGTGGAGGATACGCTGCTGGACTTAATTGACAAGCAGACCAATCCCACCATTGCCACCTATGCCAAAACCGGTGAGGTCCATCTTCGGGTGACTGCCAAGGCTGCCAGCGAGGAGGAAGCAGACAAGCTGATCAAGCCGGTGGTGAAGGAGATCAAAAAGCGGTTCGGCGACAGTGTTTATTCCGTAAAAGAAGATGAAACCCTGGAGATGGCAGTGGTAAAGCTGCTAAAGAAGCTGGAGCTGACCGTAACAACGGCGGAATCCTGCACCGGCGGTATGCTGGCTGCCCGTCTGGTTAATGTTCCCGGTGTTTCAGATGTATTCCGGGAAGGATTTATTACATATGCCAATAAATCCAAACGCAAGATCCTGGGTGTCAGCAAGAGCACTCTGAAAAAGTACGGCGCTGTCAGCGAGCAGACCGCAAAGGAGATGGCAACCGGCGGCGTATTCGCTACCGATGCGGATGTGTGCATCGCCATCACCGGATTAGCCGGCCCTGACGGCGGAACGGATGAGAAGCCGGTTGGACTGGTTTATATTGCCTGCTATTTAAAGGATAATGTTACCGTAGAAAAATACCAGTTTAAGGGCGACCGCAATAAGATCCGGGAGCAGTCAGTGGTTAAGGCGCTGGATCTGCTTCGCCGCTCTATTTTAGATAATTATCGGTAAATTCAGGAGGATATAATTTTGGAACACCGAAATGGAAAAAGAATGTTAGCAGCTGCCTGCCGCTACGCTTACAGCAGGTTTGTGTTGAATGACTACATGTTTTATGAGATGCTTTCAGAAACTCCGGTACAGTCACAGCAGCAGGCCGGATTTCAGGATACCTTTTTAAACCTGACAGGACGCTTCCTGCAGGGGGAATACCCGTTAGAGGAACTGGATGTGCTGCGCCGTCAGATCATTGAGGAAATGGCCGTTATCACTTCTTATGTAGACTGTTTTCAGATCTATGAGCATGTGCTGAATCGAATGGAGGGACGATTTTCAGAGGAAACCCATCCGCTGATCGATGATGAGGCTGTGGTGGATGAGATTATGAGATACATCGTTTCTGCGAAGGAAAGTGCAGAGCAGAATGAGCGGATCAAATCTGTGCTGGAACAGCTTCCGGTGCGGTTTACCAAGGCAAAATTCTTCTCCCTGGTCTCTCAGGCACTGTCCATCTATGAAGGCACCGACAAGAAGAGCCTGGAGGATGTGATCTACATGATCCGCACCGAGGCGATGCTGGGGCTTCCTGAGGATATGGAAACGGGACATGAAGAACTGTACCGTATTCTGGAGAAGCTGCGGGGCGGCAATTATAAAAATATGACTGCCGAAGAGTTTCAGGAGCTGCAGAGCAGCCTGACCCTGGCAGAAGAAATGTTGTCAAATGCTTCTTCTGACTGTATGATTATGATGGATCTGGTCAATGATTTCTATGTCATCTGCCTTACCCGTCCCGATACCTTGATGGATAATCAGGAGGAAGCTTTGTTCCATTCCATCATTTCCAATGTATGGGAGAAGATGAGCCAGAAGGATTACTCCATGCCGGAGGAGGAGATGGATGATCTTCTGATCCAGATGGAAGGCAGGCAGGAGCGCTACTATGAACAGTGGTCCGCCTATGAGATGGCAGATCTGGAATCGGTTCCGGCAAAGGAGAAGGTTTCTGAAGAATATCAGAAGCTGTGGAAGATTGACCGTCTTCTTTCTACCAGCTCCTTTATGACCTTAGACCAGGAGGAGATCCGGGAAGAAGAAGGCATTCTTTTAAGCCGCAGGGCTGTAGAAGAGCTGTGTGAGCCGCTGTTTGCTGATCTGGAAGCAGCATGGAAGGGAATGCCCAAGTGTGTGGTTCGTGCTGTGATGGCAAAGCTTCTGGCAGTTCTTCCCATGTTTTTTACTTCCTCTGATGAGATCCGGCAGTTTGTCAGCGGCGCCTTAGCCGCCTGTACCGATCTTCCAGAAAAGAATGCCAGCGTTGATTTGATTCGTATGATCATGGAGAGTGAAGATGCTTTGGTATAAAAAGCTTTATACCGGTGAAATGGCAGAGAAAAAAAGATTTGCCATCATACAGAAGATCCGCTCCGGGGCAGTCCCTGCATCTGCTTATGTGATTGTCCCGGCTGCCAATCCCAGGAATCTGCTGGATATCTACCCAGCCGCAGAGGTCTGCACACCCCAGGAGGAGGAACGGCGCAGGCAGGCGGGAAGGGAACTGCTGATTCTGGGGATCGCCTGGGGGTATCAGGATGCGCTGCAGCTGGCGGGGCGGATGGTGGATGAGATTTACCGCGCTACCGGAGGCTTTGATTTCAGAAGCTACCTGGGGCTGGCGGAATACGATTCGGGTGTGACGGAATGATTCATATACTTTGCTTGATTTTAAAGATAATTGGCTGGATATTACTGGGGATTCTGGGAATTATTCTCGGGATCCTGCTTTTCGTGCTATTTTCTGCCATCCGTTATCAAATAGATGGAAAAAAACAGGGAAAAAACCTGGAAGGCAGAGTGAAAGTCACCTGGCTGCTGTGGATCCTTTCCGTCACGGCAGAGTATCAGGATGAGCTGCGGATCGCGGTGAAGGTATTTGGCCGGACGATCTGGAAGATGGCTGGGGCAGAGAACGAAGAGGATGACTTCGCTGGTGAGTCGGGAACAGATGAGATTCTGACGAACGCGGATCACAGTGAGGATACCAGCAGGAATGCCCCGGCCGAGAACCAAAGGCTTCCAGAGCCTCAAAATGCTCCTGAAACAGACCGGAAACATGTGTTATCCAATGACAGCGATATCGATTCTGCTGAAAGCTGTCAGGAAGATCAGCAGTCAGGCCAGCCGGTAAATCAGGACACCCAGGCGGAGGGAAGGCTGCTTCGTATGTTCCGAAGGTTGTACAGCCGCCTTCGGAACCGAATTTCTTCCATAATTGCGAAACTAAAGTTTTCAATTCAGTTATTTTGTGGTAAACTAAAACAAGCAGAAGAACGTATTCACTGGCTGCAGGAAAAATGGGATATGGCTCAGGATTTCATCCAGGATCCTGCCAATCAAAAATCAGCGAAGCTGATTCTGCGGCAGATCAAGAAGATTTTAAAGCACTTGTTTCCGCGGAAAGGGACGGCAGAGATCACCTTCGGGATCCAGGATCCATACCAGATGGGGCAGATTCTTTCTGCTGCCAGCCTGCTTTATCCGTTTACGCATAAGATATTGATACTCCATCCTGTCTTCGATCAGGCTGTTCTGGATGGGGAGATACACATCCGCGGGCATGTCCGCATAGGACAGCTGCTTGGATATGTACTGCGATTATTATTTGACCGGAATATCCGGCAGCGGTTGTGGAGGCAGCTTCGCCCTTCCCGAAAGCAAACTGCAAAAAAATCCCAAACAGGGAAATCATAAATCAGGAGGATTGATATGGCAGATAATCACTTTTCATCAACAATAGAAGCTCTTTTTAAAGGCATGGATCATTTTGTCACCACAAAGACAGTGGTAGGAGAAGCCGTTAAGGTGGATGATGCCATTATCCTTCCGCTGGTGGACGTATCCTGCGGTATGGCGGCAGGGGCATTTGCAGACGGCGGCAAGAACAAGGACAACGGAGCCGGCGGCATGAGCGCCAAGATCACCCCCAGCGCTGTACTTGTGATCCAGAACGGCGCCACCAAGCTTGTCAGTGTACGCCATCAGGATCCGGTGACCAAAGCTCTTGATATGGTTCCTGACCTGGTAAATAAATTTGTAGGCGGCCCGAAGGGAGCTGGTGAGATCTCGCCGGAGGCTATGGAAGCGGCGGAGGAGATGGCAGGGAAGTAATCATAATGCGCTGGCATGCCATTTTATCCGCAGCATAAGCAATTGATAAGGGAATTATGAAAAACAGCATCAACCAGGAATGGATTTCATTCATCCCGCATAGGATATCTCATAAGGACAAAAGGAAGGAATATCCTATGAAGCGGGTATATGGGTTGATGCTGTTTTGCTTTAGCTGTGGTATGGTCACCCTTTTGTTTATTCCGGTGACGCTGACCACGTTGATTTTTATTATCGCATGTCTGATCGTAGGGTATAACCTGTTTTGCTGCTGATCAGATCAAAACCAAATAGAAAATGCAAAAAACCCCCGGCCCAATGGTCGGGGATTCATTACGTTTCTGATGACAGAGTCTTTTGATTAAGCTCTTTCAACTAAACCGGAGCGTAAGCAAGAAGTACATACATACATCTTCTGGGAGCCACCAGTGGTCTTCACTCTTACAGATTTTACGTTAGCTTTCCACATCTTGTTAGATCTTCTATGGGAATGGCTCACAGCATTACCGAAGTGAGCAGCCTTTTCGCAGATTGCACATTTAGCCATGACTTTGCACCTCCTTTGTCGGTACTTGGATTCTTATTTCAAAAATCCACAACAAGTGTATCTTAACAGAAAGCGCTAAAAAAAGCAAGTGAAATTTAAAAATTTATTTCTTTTTTTCGCAAAATAGTGTATACTTGTCAATATAAATCTTTAGGAGGCTACAATATGAGGGGTCGAATCAATAATAAGCTGGGCGAAATCCAGATAAATCCTGATGTGATTGCAATGTACGCAGGCACCACTGCAGTGGAGTGTTTCGGTATCGTGGGCATGGCTGCGATCAGCATGAAGGACGGTCTGGTAAAGCTGTTAAAGCGGGAAAGCCTGACTCATGGAATTAATGTTGATATTAAAGATAATCACATGACCATTGATTTTCATGTAATCGTATCCTATGGTGTCAGCATCTGTGCAGTTGCTGACAACCTGATTGAAAATGTGAAATACAAAGTTGAAGAATTCACCGGAATGGAAGTTGACAAAATCAACATCTACGTAGAAGGTGTGAGAGTGATTGATTAAGGAGGAAACCGGTGATATGAATACCATTGATGCAAAACTGCTCCAGAAGGCGTTTTTAGCCGGAGCCAGCAGCCTTGAGGCGAAGAAGGAGTGGATTAACGAATTAAATGTATTCCCCGTTCCGGACGGAGATACGGGAACCAACATGACGCTTACTATCATGTCCGCAGCAAAGGAAGTGGCTGCCATTGAGAATCCTACCATGGATGCGCTGGCAAAGGCCATCTCTTCCGGTTCCCTGCGGGGCGCCAGAGGTAATTCCGGCGTTATCCTGTCCCAGTTATTCCGCGGATTTACAAAGGAGATCAAGGGAGTACAGCAGATCAATACCGCCATTCTTGCCAGCGCTTTTGTCCGGGCTACGGAAACAGCCTACAAGGCCGTTATGAAGCCGAAGGAAGGAACCATCCTGACGGTAGCGAAGGGGATGTCCGAGAAGGCCGCTTTGCTGGCGGAGCAGACAGATGATATTCTGGAATTCTGCGAGAAGGTGATCGAGGAAGGCGACTATGTATTAAGCCAGACACCGGAGATGCTTCCGGTACTGAAGCAGGCCGGTGTGGTAGACTCCGGCGGCCAGGGTCTGATGCAGGTATTAAAGGGCTGCTTAGACGGCCTTCAGGGGAAGGAGATCTCCCTGGCAGTGGAGAGCACGCCGAAGCCGACTTCTGCCAGCGCTGCTGTTTCTGCGCCGATGGATAAGTCTCAGATCGACACAGCAGATATCAAGTTTGGTTACTGCACCGAATTTATTATTAATACAGAAAAAGAATTTACCGATGAGGATGAGCTTTCCTTCAAGGCATATCTGGAGGAGCTTGGAGATTCTATCGTTGTGGTGGCAGATGAGGATGTGGTAAAGGTCCATGTCCACACCAATCACCCTGGACTTGCCTTTGAGAAGGCTTTAACCTACGGTTCTCTGTCCCGCATGAAGATCGACAATATGCGTGAGGAGCACCAGGAGCGGCTGATTCAGGATGCGGAAAAGGTGGCAGCCCAGCAGAAAGCAGAAGATGAGGCGAAAAAGGCAGCGAAGACAGAGGATAAGCCTAGAAAGCCATTTGGCTTTATCGCCGTATCAGTAGGAGAAGGATTAACCGAAATCTTTAAGGGAATCGGCGCCGACTATCTGATCGAGGGCGGACAGACCATGAATCCCAGCACGGAAGATATCTTAAATGCAGTGGATCATGTGAATGCGGATACGATTTTCGTTCTTCCAAACAATAAGAATATCATCCTTGCAGCCGAGCAGGCGGTATATCTGGTGGAGGATAAGAACATCATTGTGGTTCCCTCCAGGACGGTTCCCCAGGGAATCACAGCGCTGATCAACTTTATGCCGGATTTATCTGCGGAGGAGAATCTGGAAAATATGAAGGCTGAAATGGCGCGGGTAAAGACCGGACAGATCACCTATGCAGTCCGCACCACCAATATCGACGGCATGGACATTACGGAGGGTGATATCATGGCCATCGGTGATCAGGGTATGCTGGCTGTGGATAAGAGTATTCCGGAAGCTGCATTAAAGGCGCTGGAGGCTATGATCGACGAAGAGTCGGAGCTGGTAACCATTTATTACGGTGCTGATGTATCGGAGGAGGATGCCGAAGGGCTGCTTGCCCTGGCGGGCGAACGGTTCCCGGATGTGGAGATCGAACTTCAGAACGGCGGACAGCCGGTGTATTACTATATGATTTCCGTAGAGTAAGAGCAGGAATTGGCTCCTATCGCCGGAGCAGGCCTTGCGAAGACCTACGGAATGTAACGATGAAACCTGATTGACAAATAGGGGCAGCATGCCTTCCGTCCGAAAGGAAACAAACGGTTCCCGGGCTGGCTTGCGGCTCCTTTTTGTGATAACGGATGGCCTGACTTTGCTGCTTTCCTTTGCTGCTTTCTGCAGGCGGCAGCCCGCAGCGCGGAATGTCTGTTTTATGAGATATGAAATGAGGAATCGCTATGAATACACAGCCCATAGAGGAGCTGAAGGGAATTGGAGAAAAGACAGGGAAGCTGTTTCGGAAGCTTGGGATCGAGACAGTGGCGGATCTTTTGCAGTACTATCCCCGTGATTATGATGCTTTCGAGGAGCCGCTTCCCATCGGGCAGCTTAAGGAAAACAGGGTAAATGCGGTGGCGGGAGTACTGGTAAAGCCGGCAGACCTGCTGCGGTTTAACGGACTTATGATGGTGTCGGTATCATTAAAGGACCTGACAGGAAGCCTGCAGCTGGCCTGGTATCATATGCCCTATATGCGTACCAATCTGAAAACCGGAACTCCTTATATTTTTCGGGGCAGGGTGGTGCGTAAGCGCGGGCGTCTTGTCATGGAGCAGCCGGAGGTATATACGCCGGAAAGCTTCCAGCAGCTGGTCCATTCCCTTCAGCCGATCTACAGCCAGACCAGAGGACTTGGAAATAAGGCCATCGCGAAGGCGGTATCCCAGGCTTTAGAGGTCCGGAAGCTGGAACGGGAATATATGCCCAAGGAGTTTCGAACAAAGTATCAGCTGGCTGAATATAATTTTGCCATTGAACATATCCATTATCCGAAGGATCAGCAGGAGCTTTTATTTGCCAGAAAACGGCTGGTATTTGATGAATTCTTCCTGTTTTTGATCGGGGTGCGCCGGCTGAAGGAGAAGCGGGCGGATCAGAAATCCAGCTTCCCTATGAAGCCTTCCCAGGAAGCGGATGCATTGAAAGCATCTCTCCCTTATCATCTGACCGATGCCCAGGAGAGGACCTGGTCGGAAGTGCGGGCAGATCTGGGGGGCGGTCTTGCCATGAACCGGCTGATCCAGGGAGATGTAGGCTCCGGAAAGACGATCATCGCCATCCTGGCCCTTTTGGAAGCCGCATCCAATGGTTATCAGGGCGCCTTGATGGTGCCTACTGAGGTTTTAGCGAAGCAGCATTATGAATCCATCGTCCAGCTTTTCACGGAGCATGAGATCGCAAAGGTTCCGATTCTGGTCACCGGCTCCATGACGGCGAAGGAAAAGCGGCTGGCCTACGAAAAGATCCGTTCCCATGAGGCGGATATTATTATCGGAACCCATGCCTTGATCCAGGAGAAGGTGGAGTACGATAAGCTGGCTCTGGTCATCACCGATGAGCAGCACCGCTTTGGAGTGGGCCAGCGGGAGGCGTTAGGAGCAAAAAGCGGGGGAGAGACGCCCCATGTACTGGTGATGAGTGCAACCCCCATCCCCAGAACGCTGGCGATCATCCTGTACGGAGACCTGGATATCTCCGTCATCGACCAGCTTCCTTCCAACCGTCTTCCCATCAAAAACTGTGTTGTGGGAACGGATTACCGGAAGAATGCCTATTCCTTTATGGCAAAGCAGATCGCCCAGGGACGGCAGGCCTACGTGATCTGTCCCATGGTGGAGGAGAGCGAGATGATCGAGGCGGAAAATGTGCTGGATTACACAAAAACGCTGAAAAAAGAGCTTCCCTCTGAGATCACAGTGGAGTATCTCCACGGAAAAATGAAGGGAAAGGAAAAGAATCAGATCATGGAGCGGTTTGCAGCAGGGGAGATCCAGGTACTGGTATCCACCACCGTGATCGAGGTTGGGGTCAATGTGCCAAATGCCACGGTAATGATGATTGAAAATGCAGAGCGGTTCGGCTTAGCCCAGCTTCACCAGCTGCGAGGCCGGGTAGGCCGGGGAAAGCATCAGTCCTATTGTATCATGGTAAATTGTGCAGAGGACGGTGATACCAGTGAGCGTCTGGACATTTTAAACCGTTCCAATGACGGTTTTTACATCGCCTCTCAGGATCTGAAGCTGCGGGGGCCGGGAGATATCTTTGGAATGCGCCAGAGCGGAGAGCTGGAATTTAAGCTGGCGGATATTTTTACCGATGCCAATCTCTTAAAAACCGTGTCAGAGGAGGTCAACCGCCTGCTAGATGATGACCCGGAGCTGGAGCAGGAGGAACACCTGGAGCTGAAGCGGCATCTGGATCAGTATCTTCAGAATCGATATGAGAAATTGAATTTATAGGAGGAATCGTAATATGAATCAAACCATTGAAACCATCTTAAAGCGCAGAAGTACCAGAAGCTTTTGCCGGAAAGCCCTGAAGGAAGAGGATTTAAAGCTTATAGTTGACTGTGCCCTTCACGCCCCAAGCGGCATGGGACGGCAGACCTGGAAGTTTACCGTTGTGGAAAACCGTGAGAAGATCCAAAGATTGGCAGCTGTGGTTGGAAGGGAATTAGGCCGTGAGGGCTACAATATGTATGATCCGGAGGTGCTGATCATCCCCTCCAATTCAAAGGAAAGCCCCTTCGGAATGGAGGATAATGCCTGCGCCATGGAAAATATTTACCTGGCAGCAGAATCCTTAGGAATCGGCTGTGTATGGATCAACCAGCTCCGCACCATCTGCGATGTGCCGGCTGTCCGGGAGATTCTGGATGAGCTGCATATTCCGGCGGACCATGTGGTTTACGGACTGGCTGCACTCGGCTACCGAGATGATACGCCCATCCAGCCGAAAGCACGGATCGGACAGGTGGAGTATATCAAATAAATAAAACCGCTGCAGGATGGGAATGCTAGGAATACATTACCCATCTTGCAGCGGTTTTTTCAGGCTGTGCTTCTAATCCAGCGGATCAGCGTCTTTCATCCATCAGAAGCTGAAGCTCTGCCGGAAGGCTTCGCAGCGTATGCTTACTTGCCTGCCATCTGACGCTCCTGCGCCTCGATCATTTTCTTTACCATATAGCCGCCTACAGAACCATTCTGTGCGGAGGTTAAGTTGCCGTTGTAACCGTTGCTTAACGGAACACCGATCTCGTTTGCCACCTCCATCTTCAGACGGTCCATTGCCTCTCTTGCCTCAGGTACATTTGTAGTGTTAGAAGAATTGCTTGCCATATGATGTGCCTCCTTTTCTTCGCTTGCCGCATCTGTATTTTTGATTTGTCTTTTGAACGCGCCGTTGTTTTGCTTCCGGCTGCTTTCTTTCGATGCGGTTTGTTGTTTGCTACACTCCTATTATGTGCTTTCATTTCGGGAATACACTAGAAGGTTTTTCGAAAAATGTAAGAAATTAGGAGGATGACAGCTGCAAGATCTGGTGAGAATGTGAGCGGATCGAATTATAATATAGAAGGAATTACAGAACAAAAAACATCGAAAAATTGAAAAATCCCTTGTATATCTGGAATATTCATATTATACTAAATGGGATAAAGTTAGGTTTTAAGGAGATCATATGAGAGTCATTGCAGGAAGCGCCAGACATCTGACGCTGAAAACAATTGAAGGGATGGATACCAGGCCAACTACCGACCGGATCAAGGAGACCTTATTCAATATGCTTCAGTACCAGATCGCCGGATGCCGGTTTCTCGATCTGTTCTCCGGCAGCGGCGGGATCGGAATCGAAGCGTTAAGCCGAGGCGCATCGGAAGCGGTCTTTGTAGAACAGAATCCCCGCGCGGTTTCCTGTATTAAGGAAAATTTAAAAACGACCCGCCTGGAAGATCGTGCCATGGTGATGTCGATGGATGTGCTCAGTGCACTGAAGCGGTTAGAAGATCGGAGCGGTCCCTTTGATTTTATTTTTATGGACCCGCCCTATAATCATCAGCATGAGCGGATGGTTTTGGAATACCTGACTGGCTCGAAGCTTGCCGACGGCGATACCACAGTGATCGTGGAGGCATCGAAGGAGACGGCCATTGACTGGATCCAGCCTATGGGATGGCATGTTGAGAAGGTGAAGGATTACAAGACCAACAAACATATTTTTATTACCAAAGGAGAATGATGAATGTCAGTAGCAGTATACCCGGGAAGCTTTGACCCGGTGACCCTAGGACATTATGATATTATATATCGGACCGCCCAGATTATGGACCGGGTGATCATTGGAGTATTAAACAATCAGTCCAAGAAGCCTCTTTTTTCCGTGGCGGAGCGGGTGGAGATGCTTAAGAGCGTGACCGTGACGCTGCCTAATGTGGAGATTCAAAGCTTCGATGGGCTTACCATTGATTTTGCCCGCCGCAATCATGCCAATGTTGTGATCCGCGGACTGCGGGCAGTTACGGATTTTGAGTATGAGCTCCAGCTGGCCCAGACCAACCGGGTGATTGCGCCGGAGATCGATACCATGTTTTTAACCACCAGCTTAAAGTATTCCTATCTCAGTTCCAGTATTGTGAAGGAGATCGCATCCTTAGGCGGTGATATTTCAGAGTTTTTACATCCGCATATCGCAGAATATGTATTAAAAAAGTACGCAGCGCTACAAAGCGAGTAAAGTGAGGAGATAAATTATGAGCAGAATTGAGCAGTTAATTGATGAAATCGAAGAGTATATTGACAGTTGCAAGTATCAGCCTCTGTCCTCCACCAAGATTTTAGTAAATAAAGAAGAGTTAGAAGAGCTTTTAGTGGAGCTCCGGCTTCGGATCCCGGATGAGATCAAGCAGTACCAGAAGATCATCAGCAATCAGGAGGCGATCTTAAATGAAGCCAGAAGCCAGGCGGACACCATGGTTGCCGAGGCCACTGCTCAGACCAATGAACTGGTAAATGAGCATGAGATCATGCAGAGAGCTTATGCTCATGCCAATGAGGTGATCGAGCAGGCCAATGCCCAGGCCCAGACCATCGTGGACAATGCAGTAACGGATGCCAACAACATCCGCCAGGGTGCTGTTCAGTACACCGATGACATGCTCCGCAGCCTTCAGACTATCATCAATCACACCATGGACGGCGCCAAGGGACGGTTTGACGCTTTCATGACCTCCATGCAGTCCAGCTATGATATTGTATCCTCCAACCGCAATGAGCTGGCTGGCGGTATCGTGCGGGAGGAGGAGCCTGCTAACGGGGAAACGCCAGCAGAAGGGTAAGGATCAGACAGGCCAGCACACAATGAAGTGCTTTCCACAGGATATAATGCCGGATGGATAATCCGGCATTTTTTGTTACACTTTTTACCTGGAATACGCCGGAGAAGCCGCCGAAGGCTCCGGCTGCCAAAATCAGCCGCACACCAGAAAGGCCGGAGATGGATTTCGACGTTTCCTCCATGCCGGTGGTCATCTCAGCGGCGGAAACCAGAAGGCAGGTCAGCTTAGGACTGGCGATGGGAAGAAGCTTGAGAAAGCGTGCTAAAATAGAGAACATCATCAGGTAACCGCCGATCTTTACCATGATCTGGATGGAGGACATAAGTGCTTCATCCAGGGAGAGAGAGGGAAACAGCTTCAGGCTTTCCGGGGCAGCTTGGCAGATTCTACGAGAATCATGAAATCCATACAGCAGGGATGCCAGATAAAACATGGGGAATATGGGAAGATAGACAGCGGCTGCCATTTTCCACAGCGGGACCAGAAGGGAAGTTCCAGCAGACTGGGAAGCCTTTGCCATCATGTATCCGGCCAGAAACATTGGGCTTGGAAAACTGCTGACTGCATAAAGGCAGCGTGCTTCCGGCAGAGAGAGGCAGCCCTGGGAGAGAAATTCACTGCAGTTTTTCGCGCCCATGGGATATCCGCACAGCATCCCTCCCAGCAGCACGAAGCAGCCGGAGTCGGAAATGCCCAGGAGCCGTTTCAACAGCGGGGCGATAGGCGCCGTCAAAAAAACCACCCCGTTCATGCTGACCACCAGATTGGTACATACCATGAAGGGCAGCAGGGTAGGCAGCACAGTCTGATACCAGAGGAGCAGCCCATTTCGCGCTCCTTCCAGGGAAAGCCTTGGAAAGCTCAGCAGCAGAATCATAACGGCAGCGGCAGCAGCGCCGAAAAAATTTCTTCTCTTCACGTTTTTTCTCCCAGCCGGACGCGTATACATTATTAATACAATATATGTTGAGGCCTGCTATGCATATGATTTGGATTTGGTTCCTGATCCTTCTCCTTTCGGTCTATCAAACTGCCTTTACCGATTATTTCCTGATAAACCCTGATTTTTACCAGTTGGATGCCTATACCTGGGAATGTGAAGACTTCCGGCGGATGCTGCTGGGAAATGCCTGGATCGATGCGGTTTCCAGACAGCCGGAGCTGAATTATGACTGCCTTACCTCCCTTATGATCCAGCACCAGTATGATCTTCAGGACTTGGATGGGGAAGAATTAAAGCAATGGCAGACCATAAGGGCTTCCCTGCTGCGCAGGAAGCCGGTGGAATATAAAAAGCTGCGGCGGGCCTATGAGATGGTCTTTCAGGATATCGGCTGCTTTCCCATTCCCAAATCATCCAAAAGCGTCAGTGGTTCCGGCTCCCCATCCGATTCTTCGGAAGCTGCGGCTTTTATCACCTATCAGGACAGCTTCCTGGAACCAAGAACCTACGGCGGAGAACGGCAGCATGAGGGCTGTGATCTTATGGGAACCAATGCGCCGCGGGGCCATTATCCGGTGCTTTCCATGACATCCGGAAGCATTGAGAAGGTGGGATGGCTGGAAAAAGGCGGCTGGCGCATCGGAATCCGAACTCCCTCAGGAGCTTATTTTTATTATGCTCATCTGTACCGGTATGCCGAGGACTGGAAGGAAGGCGATCTGGTTCAGCCTGGAACGCTGCTGGGATATATGGGGGATTCCGGATACGGGATGCAGGAGGGAACGGTTGGAAACTTTGACGTACACCTTCACCTGGGCATCTACCTGCCCACAGACCATTATGATGAATTAAGCATCAATCCCTATTGGGTCTTAAAGTACAGTGAACGGTTTATGAGAAAAGCGGAATATGAATGATATCAGAGTCCCAAGTTCATATGAAAGGATTTGGGTAAGTTTGAGAAGAAAGTCTTTCGCGAAATTTATGCTTATGATATACTATAAATTGCATTTTGCGAAAGATAAGCAAATGCTTGGAAACAACCATAAAATCAATTGAGAAAATTGAGAAAGAGGAGATCTGTGAAATATACCGAATTACCACAGTCTTTTTTAGATGAAATGAATCAGCTTCTGGGAGAGGAATACCCTTCCTACCTGGAATCCTTTGCACAGCCCTGGAACCGCAGTCTCCGGGTCAATGAACAAAAGCTTTTGCCAGGAAACCTGGCTTCTCTGCTTGCCGAAAGGAGTGGACAAAAGCTGGAGCCAGTTCCCTGGATTTCCAATGGATTTTACTACGATTCCCAGTGGACGGCATCGAAGGATCCTTACTATTTCGCCGGACTGTATTATCTTCAGGAGCCAAGTGCCATGACGCCGGCCAGCCGGCTTCCCATTGAACCAGGTGATATGGTTTTGGATCTGTGTGCTGCACCAGGGGGGAAGTCCACAGAATTAGGTGCCCGGCTGAAAGGCCGGGGAATGCTGTTTGCCAATGATATCAGCAGCTCCCGTGCCAAAGCGCTGCTGAAGAATCTGGAGCTGTTTGGGATCCCAAATATCTGTGTTACCAGCGAAACGCCGGAAAAGCTGGCGGAATGTCTGCCGGAATTTTTTGACAAGATCCTGGTGGATGCCCCCTGTTCTGGTGAGGGAATGTTCCGAAAGGAGCCGGATATGGTAAAGGACTGGGTAGAAAAAGGCCCCAGCTATTACGCGCCCATTCAGCAGGCGATCCTGCAGCAGGCGGTCCGGCTGCTGAAGCCGGGCGGGTACCTTTTGTATTCTACCTGCACCTTTTCCCGAATGGAGGATGAGGAGAATGTGATCGCCCTGATGAAAAGCTGTCCGGAAATGGAGCTGGTGCCGCTGGAGCACTTTGCAGGTGCTGCTGACGGCTTCGGACTTTCTGGCGTTCTCCGGCTCTTTCCCCATAAGGTCAGGGGAGAGGGACACTTCCTTGCGCTGCTTCGAAAGGCGCTTAGAAGTACCGGAAGCCGGATGAAAGATGCTGCAGAAGGTTTTAACAAGAACAATGCCAAAGGAAAGGGCAGGCATGCCTCCGCCAGCCAGCCCTCCAGGTCCTCACAAGAACTGGGAGATTTCCCGGAATTTTTCCGTCAGTTGTCTGTCTCGTTTCCATTATCCCAAATCCGGCGGATCCAGGACAGCATCTATTATCTGCCGGAGCAGTTTCCGGAGGGCCTTCGTCTGCGCTATCTGCGCACCGGACTTCTTCTTGGGGAATTAAAGCGGGAGCGCTTTGAGCCCAGCCAGCCTCTGGCCATGGCATTGAAACCGGAGCAGTTTTCCAATGCCATTCATTTCCCTCACGATGATCAGCGGGTCATCCGGTATCTGAAAGGGGAAACCATTGCCCTGACAGAAGGGGAAGAGCCGCGAAAGGGCTGGTGTCTGGTATGTGTGGAGGACTTTCCGCTGGGCTGGGCCAAGGCGTCTGGAATGACCTTAAAGAATAAATATTATCCCGGCTGGCGTTATCAATAAGGAACGGATGCAGAACAGGAGAATCATCATATGGCGCAGATGCGTTTAGATAAATTTTTAGGAGAGATGGGGGTGGGGACCCGCACCCAGATCAAAGAAATGGCACGAAAGGGACGGGTAAGGGTAAATGGTCAGACGGAAAAGAAAAGCGACCGGAAGATCGACCCGGAACAGGATGTGGTCCAGGTAGACGGACGTGAGATTTCCTATGCTGCCTGGGAATACTATTTATTAAATAAGCCTCAGGGCGTTGTATCTGCCACAGAGGACCGAACCTATCCTACGGTGATCGATCTGATCACCGATGCCAGGAGAAAGGATCTGTTTCCAGTGGGACGGCTGGATCTTGATACAGAGGGACTTCTTCTGATCACCAATGACGGTGATCTTGCCCACCGGCTGCTATCACCGAGGAAGCATGTGGACAAGGTATACTTTGCCAGGGTAGAGGGAAATCTTCCAGAAGACAGCCCGGAGCAGATGGCCAGGGGACTGGTGCTGAAGGATGGAACGAAGACTCTTCCTGCCTCCCTCACCATCCTTCCTGATTCTGACAGCACAGCAGCTTCTGTTATGCTGACGATCCAGGAAGGAAAGTTTCATCAGGTAAAACGGATGTTTGAGGCCCTTGGCTGTCATGTGGTCTATTTAAAGCGGCTGTCTATGGGACCACTGAAGCTGGATGAAGCGCTGGCTCCCGGACAGTATCGTCCGCTGCGCAAAGAAGAGCTTAAGATGCTTCGGCAGCTTGATCAGACAGAAGGCAGCAGTGAAGGGAGCTGTGCTGCTGTCTGCATAGAAAAACCGGAAGGATGATGGGTATGATCAATACGTTATTACATCAGAAACAGGCAGTGATCTTCGATTTAGATGGAACTCTGGTGGATTCCATGTGGATGTGGAAGGCCATCGATATTGAATATCTGGGCAGCTTCGGCTATGCTTGTCCGCCGGATCTGCAGAAATCCATTGAAGGTATGAGCTTTACCGAAACGGCGCATTATTTTAAGAAGCGGTTTCAGCTGGACAGCACCATTGAGGAGATCAAAGCAGCCTGGACCAGAATGTCCATCGACAAATACCGCACTCAGGTTCCCCTGAAGGAGGGAGCAGAATCCTTTCTGGCTTATGTGAAGCAGGCCGGCATCCCTATGGGGATTGCCACCAGCAATGGCCGTGAGATGGTGGATGCGGTATTAAATGCCTTATCCATCAGCCAGTATTTTGCCAATATCACCACCGGGTGTGAGGTGGCCATGGGAAAGCCGGCACCAGATATCTATTTAAAGGTGGCAGAGCATTTGGGAGCAGAGCCGGAGCATTGTCTGGTATTTGAGGATGTGCCTGCCGGGATTCGTGCCGGAAAGGCGGCCGGTATGACGGTAATCGCCGTGGCCGATGAATTTTCCAGAAACATGCAGGAGGAGAAAAAGGCTCTGGCCGATCATTATATTGAAAATTACCTGGAGCTTTTTTCCAGTTAAAGAGACGGAGCGGTGCAGAACGGTTATCATTTGGAGGAATATGTATGGATACAAAATCTGATTTTCTGCCGGTCAGCCCGGCTGATATGAAAAAACGAGGCTGGGAGCAGTGTGATTTCGTATATATTACCGGGGATGCCTATGTGGATCATCCTTCCTTTGGGACGGCCATCATCAGCCGGGTTCTGGAGGCACACGGATACCGGGTGGGAATCATTGCCCAGCCGGACTGGAAGGAGGATGACAGCATTGCTCTTCTGGGGGAGCCCAGACTGGGATTTCTGGTTTCTGCCGGAAATATGGATTCCATGGTCAATCATTATTCCGTTTCTAAAAAAAGACGGCGGGAGGACAGCTACACCCCTGGCGGGGTGATGGGAAAGCGGCCAGATTATGCGGTGGTGGTCTACTGCAATCTGATCCGGCGCACCTTTAAAAAGACCCCCATCATCATCGGCGGGATCGAAGCCAGCCTGCGGAGACTGGCTCACTACGATTACTGGTCCAACCAGCTGAAGCATTCCATTCTGGTGGATTCCCAGGCGGACCTGATTTCCTATGGGATGGGAGAGCGCTCCATCGTGGAAATTGCTGACGCTCTGGCCAGCGGGCTGGCAGTGTCAGATATCACCTTTATCCAGGGAACCGTCTATAAGACGAAAAGCCTGGATTCGGTGTATGATGCCACCGTCCTGCCCTCCTTTGATGAGCTGCGGGCCAATAAGAAGCGCTACGCAGAAAGCTTTTATATCCAGTACTGCAACACAGACCCCTTCTCTGGAAAACGGCTGGTGGAGCCTTACCGGGAGAATCTGTACGTGGTACAGAATCCGCCTGCCAAGCCTCTCAGCCAGGAGGAGATGGATGATGTGTACCGGCTTCCCTATATGAGAACCTATCATCCTTCCTATGAGGCTGCCGGCGGGATCCCGGCCATTCGGGAGATCAAATTCAGCCTGATCAGCAACCGGGGCTGCTTCGGGGCCTGCAGCTTCTGTGCGTTAACCTTCCACCAGGGGAGGATCATCCAGGCAAGAAGCCATGAATCCCTGCTGGAGGAGGCAAAACTTCTGACGGAGGATAAGGATTTTAAAGGATATATCCATGATGTAGGCGGCCCCACCGCTAACTTCCGTTTTCCGGCCTGTGACAAGCAGATGAGCCACGGCGCATGCACCCACAAGCAGTGCCTGTTTCCAGAGCCCTGCCGGAATTTAAAGGCAGATCACTCCGACTATATCGCCCTGCTGCAGAAGCTTCGAAGTCTTCCAAAAGTAAAAAAAGTTTTCATCCGCTCCGGCATCCGGTTCGACTACCTGCTGGCGGATCCCAGCCGGAAGTTTTTAAGAGAGCTTTGCCAGTATCACGTCAGCGGACAGCTTAAGGTTGCGCCGGAGCATGTTTCCGATGGGGTGCTGTCTAAGATGGGAAAGCCTAAGAATCAGGTTTACCGCCGGTTTATGAAGGAATATGCAGATATGAATGAGCAGCTTGGTATGAAGCAGTATCTGGTTCCATATCTGATGTCCTCCCATCCGGGCTCGTCTTTAAAGGAAGCAGTGGAGCTGGCAGAATATGTCCGTGACCTGGGGTATATGCCGGAGCAGGTGCAGGATTTTTATCCCACACCGTCCACCATCTCCACCTGCATGTATTACACTGGGCTGGACCCGCGGAATATGGAGCCGGTGTATGTTCCGGTCAGCCCTCATGAAAAGGCCATGCAGCGTGCGCTGATCCAATACCGGAATCCGGAGATGTATGATCTGGTGGAAGAGGCCCTGATCAAGGCAGGGCGGCGGGATCTGATCGGCTTTGGGCCGAAATGCCTGATCCGCCCCCGGGGAGCCAAAACAGGCAGGAAAGAGTATCCTTCAGACCGGCCGCCGGCGAAAAAGAAAACCATTCGGAATATTCATAAAAAGAAGAGGTGACCTGATGAAGATCGCAATTGTAACCGGAGCTTCCTCCGGGATGGGAAGAGAAAGTGTGATCCAGCTTGCAGACCGTTTTGGAGGAAAGCTGGATGAGATCTGGCTGATCGCCAGGCGAAAGGAGCGGATGGAGGAGTTGGAAGGCCGCCTTCCGGCCGCCCTTCGGCTGTTTTCCATTGATATTACAGACCGAATCCAATTGGAGAAGCTGAAGATGGCGCTGGAGGAGCACACTCCGCAGGTGGTATTTCTGGTAAATGCAGCCGGCTATGGAAAGATCGGTGCAGTAGGACAGGTATCCCTGACCGATGAGCTGGGAATGGTTCAGCTTAACTGTCAGGCACTGTGCGCTGTTACCCATCTGGTCCTTCCCTACATGGCACGAAATGGGCGCATCCTCCAGTATGCCTCCTCGGCCGCCTTCCTTCCTCAGCCTAATTTTGCCATCTATGCGGCCAGCAAGTCATTTGTCCTAAGCTACAGCCGCGCCCTGCACACGGAGCTGAAGGAACGGGGGATCTGTGTCACCGCCGTATGTCCAGGCCCGGTTCAAACCGAATTTTTTGACATTGCAGAGACCACCGGCCATATGCCTGCCTACAAGCAGCTTGCCATGGCAGACCCGAAAAAGGTGGTAAAAAAAGCCATCCGCGACAGTATGATGGGAAAGACGGTGTCTGTCTACGGACTGCTGATGAAGCTGTTTTTCCTGCTCTGCAGGCTGCTTCCTCATTCCCTGATCCTGGCGGTTTGGGAATGTATGTTAATCCAAAAAGAAAAGAGATGACCAGCAATTGAAACGAACACACCCGGAAAAAGGCCAGTATGGCTACCGGAATTATCATAAAAAAGCAGAGCTTCTTAAGATCGCCGCAGGCGCTGCCGTTATCCTGATCCAGCTTGGCGCCAGGATGCTGACAGAACGGGTATCTCTTCAGAACCTTCTGACGGTTATGGCGATCGTGTCCGTCCTTCCCGTAGCCAATCTGGCAGCACCCCTTCTGGCTGCCTTTCCATACCGGACGCCCGGCGAGGATTTCCACCAGAAGCTGATGCCTTATGAAGACCGCACAGCAGTGCTGTATGATCTGATCCTGACATCAAAGGAGTACATCATGCCTATGGACGGGATCCTGATTCATCCCACTGGTGTCTATTGCTACTGCACCAACCCAAAGCTTTCCGTCCAGAAGGCAGAAGTCTTCTTAAATCAAATGTTTCAGTCCCACCGTCTGGATCCCCATGTTAAGATCCTTACGGATGAGAAATCATTTTTTAAACGGGCTGCATCCTTAAAGCCAGCCAGCGAATATGAAGATGACGGCAGCGTGGAGTACACAGTAAATCTGCTGAAAAATCTTTCCATGTAATCCATCAAACATACAAGAAAGGACATGCCACCATGCAGGCATTAACCATAACTGAAAATGAAGCCGGACAGCGTTTAGATAAGCTGCTTGCCAAATATTTAAACCTTGCCCCCAAAAGCTTTCTCTATAAGATGATGCGGAAAAAAAATATCACGTTAAACGGCAAACGGTGTGAGGGCTCCGAAAAGCTGGAGGTGGGAGATGAGATCCGGTTCTTTTTGTCTGATGATACCATCAGCAAGTTTTCCCAGTCAAAATCCTACGCGCCCTCCCAAGCAGCTGCCAGACGGCCGAAGCTGGATATTATTTACGAGGATGACCATCTTCTTATCGTCAACAAGCCGGCCGGGATGCTTTCCCAGAAGGCAAAGGATTCGGATCACTCCCTGGTGGAGGAGATCATCAATTACCTGATCGATTCCAAGCATATCCGGATCGAGCAGCTCCGCACCTTCCGTCCATCGGTGTGCAACCGGCTGGACCGAAACACCAGCGGCCTGGTGGTAGCCGGAAAATCCCTGGCAGGACTGCAGATCATGTCAGAGGTGTTAAAGGACCGGAGCATCCATAAATATTACCAGTGCATCGTGTCCGGACGCCTTACCAAGAAGCAGGTGATTGCCGGATTCCTTCGAAAGGATGAAGAATCCAATCAGGTGACTATCTACCCTCTGGAGGTAGAAAACAGCGTCCCCATTATGACCGAATACCTTCCCCTGGCAGGCAGCGACCGGTACACCCTTCTGGCCGTCACCCTGATCACCGGACGAACCCATCAGATCCGTGCCCATTTAGCCTCCATCGGCCATCCCATCGTAGGGGATTACAAGTACGGCATCGATTCCGTCAATGCATGGGCAAAACAAACCTACGGCATCCGCTCCCAAATGCTCCACTCCTGGAAGCTGGTAATGCCTAAGCTCCCGGAGCCCATGGCCTACTTAAGCGGAAAAGAATTTACAGCCTCCCTGCCCCCTGCCTTCCGGCGGATGGAAGAAGGAGAGGCCTTTGCTTCCATACCTTTTCAGCCCGAAGCCACGTACAACAACACTTGACATCCGTCCGCCCAAAGGGTATATTATTAAGATAGCATGAGACAATTTTGGAAGGAATTATACAATTATGGGAAAAATTATTTTAACAGGCGACAGACCTACAGGAAGACTTCATGTCGGCCATTATGTGGGCTCTTTAAAGCGGAGAGTAGAGCTTCAGAACTCCGGAGAATATGACCAGATCTTTATTATGATCGCAGATGCACAGGCTTTGACGGATAATGCCGATAACCCGGAGAAGGTCCGCCAGAATATTATCGAGGTGGCTCTGGACTATCTGGCTGCCGGACTGGACCCGGCTAAGTCCACACTGTTCATCCAGTCTCAGATTCCGGAGCTGTGTGAATTATCCTTCTATTATATGAACCTGGTGACCGTATCCCGCCTTCAGAGAAATCCTACGGTAAAGGCGGAGATCCAGATGCGGAACTTTGAGGCAAGCATCCCGGTAGGCTTCTTCACCTACCCGATCAGCCAGGCCGCAGATATCACAGCATTTAAGGCAACCACCGTTCCGGTAGGCGAGGATCAGATGCCGATGCTGGAGCAGACCAGGGAGATCGTTCACAAGTTTAATTCTGTTTATGGGGATACCCTGGTAATGCCGGACATCCTGCTCCCGGACAATAAGGCATGCCTTCGTCTGCCAGGCATTGACGGCAAGGCAAAGATGAGCAAGTCCTTAGGCAACTGCATTTATTTATCCGACACGGAAGAGGAAGTAAGAAAGAAGATTATGTCCATGTTCACCGATCCCAACCATCTGCGGGTGGAGGATCCAGGCTGCGTGGAGGGCAATCCGGTCTTTATCTATCTGGATGCATTCTGCAAGGATGAACATTTTGAAAAATTCCTTCCTGACTATAAGAATCTGGACGAGTTGAAGGCACACTATACAAGAGGCGGACTGGGAGATGTAAAGGTAAAGAAATTCCTGAATAAGGTGATTCAGGATGAGCTGGCGCCGATTCGGGAAAGAAGAAAAGAATTTGAAAAGGATATTCCGGCTGTCTATAAGATGCTGGAGGAGGGAAGCCGGAAGGCGGAGGCCGTGGCAGCCCAGACCCTGGCGGATGTAAAGCGTTCCATGAAGATCAATTACTTTGAGGATCATGCCCTGATCGAAGAGCAGTCCAAGCGTTTCCAGGCATAGCAATCGTGGGGAGCGCAGGCTGTCCTGCGGGTTTGCAGTTATGATAGGCAGTAACGATTCCGTAAACCTGTGCATTGTGAAGGTACGGAACTGTTACGATAAGCGTATGAAAAGGACGCTGCAATACTGAGTCAGTCTTGCAGTGTCCTTCCTTTTTTCATCGGCAGCATATGGATGCTTTTGATTCCCCCACTTCAATGGCAAACCTGCTGACGGCAAGCTTACAGATGGAAAAGGAGAAAGGAGCTGAAAGTATGGGAACCTGGCACACCAGAGGCCTTCGGGGCTCCGGGCTGGAGGACCTGATCAATCACACCAATGACCGTTACCGGGAAAAAGGGCTGGCCCTGATCCAGAAGGTCCCCACCCCCATCACCCCCATTGAGATCGACAAGACCAGCCGCCACATTACACTGGCCTACTTTGATCAGAAGAGTACGGTGGACTATATCGGAGCCATACAGGGCATTCCGGTCTGCTTTGATGCCAAGGAATGCCGGACCGACACCTTCCCCCTTCACAATATCCACCCTCACCAGATCGCATTTATGAAGGAGTTTGAGATCCAGGGAGGAGTTTCCTTCATTATTTTGTCCTACACAGCCAAAAATGAGATTTACTATCTGCCATTTGACCATGTGGCGGAATTTTGGAAGAGAATGGAAGATGGAGGGCGGAAAAGCTTTACCTATGAGGAAATTGATAAGTCTTACCAGATCCATTCCCATCGGGATATGTATGTGCATTACTTAGAGCCGCTGCAGCGGGATCTGGACCGGAAACAAAATTCGTAAGAACCAGTTGACAAGATACACTTTGTTTCCTATAATAAAAGGCACGTTATTGGATTAGCACTGTACCATACGAAAGTAATTGAAGCATGCCTCAGCATGCCTCAGCAAGCCTGCAGGAGGCGCAGGTGAGCTGTTCATGATAACATGCAGCGACAAAATACTATTGCAGCAGTAAGGAGACCACATGGCGAATAAATTGATCCATACCCCCGAAGGCGTCCGGGATATCTATGACGCAGAATGTATGCAGAAGCTTACGGTGCAGGAGAAGATCTTAAAGACCCTGTACCGCTATGGATATCAGCATATCGAAACCCCAAGCTTTGAATTTTTCGATATTTTTAATAAAGACCGGGGAAGCGTAAGCTCCCAGGAAATGTTTAAATTTTTTGACCGTGACAATAACACGCTGGTACTGCGCCCGGATATGACGCCGGCCATTGCCCGCTGTGTGTCCAAATATTTCTCCGAGGAGACAATGCCTCTGCGCCTCTGCTACTTAGAGCGCACCTTTACCAACAACACCAGCTATCAGGGACGGTTAAAGGAATCCACCCAGACCGGAGCCGAAATGATCGGAGATGATTCCAGCGATGCAGATGCCGAAATGATCGCTCTGGTGATCGACTGTCTGAAGGCGGCCGGACTGAAGGAATTTCAGGTTGAGCTGGGCCAGGTGGAATTCTACCGCGGGCTGGTGGAGGAGGCCGGGCTGGATGAGGAGACCCAGGAGCAGCTTCGCGATTTGATCGAAAATAAGAACTTTTTCGGCGTGGAGGAGCTGTTGAATGCTCATCCCCTGAAGCCGGAATTAAAGGAGGTTTTCCTCCGCCTGCCAGAGCTGTTCGGCTCCATTGACCAGATCCGCCAGGCCCGCTCTCTGACCACAAACAAGCGGGCACGATTTGCCATTGACCGGCTGGAGAAGGTCCATGAGATCATGGAAAATTACGGCCTCTCGGAGTATGTATCCTTTGACTTAGGGATGCTGAGCAAGTATCAGTATTATACCGGCATCATCTTTAAGGCCTACACCTACGGCACCGGCGATTATGTGGTAACCGGAGGCCGCTACGATAAGCTGCTGCAGCAGTTCGGCAAGGATGCGCCGGCAGTTGGCTTCGGTATTGTAGTAGACCGCCTCCTGATGGCCCTGGCCAGCCAGGGGATCTCTCTTCCGGTGGAGAAGGTGAATACCATGATTCTTTTTGATGTCTCGGCACGGGTTCCTGCCATCCAGCTTGCCAAGCATTTCCGGGAACAGAACCACCCGGTGCAGTTCCAGCGGAAGCACCAGACACCTTCTGTGGAGGATTATCTCCAGATGGCAGTTCGGAGCGGAATCTCAAATGTATTATATGTGTTTGGAGACGGAAGCCAGGTACGCGCCTACTGTGCCCGGACCGGAGCCTTCGATGTGATTGATATGACGGAATACTTAAGCAGTGAAGAAAGTTGGAGGACGGAATGAGAGAGATCACCATAGCCCTGGCAAAGGGAAGGCTTGCAAATAAAGCCATGGATTTATTTGATAAAATCGGGATCAGCTGTGAGGAGATGAAGGATAAAAATTCCCGAAAGCTGATCTTTGAGAATCCGGATCTGGGAATGCGTTTTTTCCTGGCAAAGGCAAACGATGTTCCTACCTATGTGGAATACGGAGCTGCTGATATCGGGATCGTGGGAAAGGACACCATTCTGGAAGAAGGCCGGAAGCTTTATGAGGTGTTAGATCTTAGGATGGGAAAATGCCGCATGTGCGTGTGCGGACCGGAAGCGGCCAGAGAGCGGTTAAAGCATCATGAACTGATCCGGGTGGCAACCAAGTACCCGCATATCGCAAAGGATTATTTCTATAATAAAAAATATCAGACCGTTGAGATCATAAAGCTGAACGGTTCCATCGAGCTGGCGCCTATCGTGGGACTGGCCGATGTGATCGTGGATATTGTGGAGACCGGCAGCACCCTTCGGGAAAATGGTCTGGTAGTGTTGGAAGAGGTGTGTGACCTGTCTGCCCGTATGGTGGTGAATCAGGTCAGCATGAAGCGGGAAAATGAAAAAATCACCCAGATCATCAAGGGATTGCAGGAGATACTAAGGGAGGAACAGGCATGAGAATCATTCAGTTAGATGAAAGTACGAAGCAGAATATTCTGGAGGGACTGTTAAAGCGTGACCCCAACAACTATACCCAGTACGCGGACACCGTTCAGCAGATCGTGGATGATATTAAGGAGCGCAGAGATGAGGCTCTCTTTGCATACACGAAAAAGTTTGATAAGGCCAGGATCGATGCTTCCAATATCCGGGTCACGGAGGAAGAGATCCAGGAGGCTATGAAGCAGGTAGAGCCAGGTCTTTTGGAGGTTATGAAAAAGTCCATGGCCAATATCCGGGAATACCACCAGCGCCAGGTTCGTCAGAGCTGGTTTGACAGCAAGCCGGACGGAACCATTCTAGGGCAGAAGGTGACTCCTTTAGAAAGTGTTGGCGTCTATGTGCCAGGGGGCAAGGCAGCTTACCCCTCCACCGTATTGATGAATATCATTCCGGCAGAGGTGGCGGGTGTAGAGCGGATCGTGATGGTGACACCTCCCGGCGCTGACGGCAAGGTGAATCCGGTAACGCTGACAGCGGCTCATCTGGCCGGTGCCACGGAGGTCTACAAGGTAGGCGGTGCCCAGGCGGTTGCTGCGCTGGCCTTTGGAACCCAGTCGATTCCAAGAGTGAATAAGATTGTCGGCCCCGGAAATATCTTTGTGGCTCTGGCAAAGAAGGCGGTGTACGGCCATGTGAGCATTGACAGTATTGCCGGTCCAAGCGAGATCCTGGTGATTGCAGATGAAACTGCCAATCCACGGTATGTGGCAGCCGATCTGCTGAGCCAGGCGGAGCACGATGAACTGGCTTCCGCGATCCTGGTAACCACCAGCATGGAGCTGGCAGAGGCAGTTTCCGCTCAGGTAGAACAGTTTGTGGCTGGCTTATCCCGGAAGGAGATCCTGGAAAAATCCTTGGAAAATTATGGTTATATTCTAGTGGTAGATTCTCTGGATGAAGCAATTCAGACTGCCAATGACATCGCATCGGAGCACCTGGAGATCGTGACGAAAAATCCATTTGAGGTAATGACTAAGATCCGGAATGCAGGCGCCATCTTTATTGGAGAATACAGCTCCGAGCCCTTGGGCGATTACTTTGCAGGACCGAATCATGTGCTTCCCACCAACGGCACTGCGAAATTTTTCTCCCCCCTTGGCGTGGATGATTTTATTAAGAAATCCAGCATTATCTACTACTCCAGAGAGGCGCTCCAGAAGGTTCACAAGGATATTGAAGCCTTTGCCACCTCAGAGCATCTGACGGCCCATGCCAACTCCATCCGGGTTCGGTTTGAAGATGAGGAGAAGCCGCAGGCGTAATCGGGAGAAATCAGGCAGCAGGGGATAGAACGAAAGGAAATAAAACAGACAAAAGGCGGAAGAAGGAGACTGCTATGCGAGAGGCAACCATTGAACGGAATACAAAGGAAACGAACATATCTATGACGCTGAATCTGGACGGAAGCGGAAAGGCAGATATTTCCACCGGCATTGGATTTTTCGACCACATGCTGAATAATTTTGCCAGACATGGCCTGTTTGATCTGACCCTTCATGTGAAGGGAGATTTGGAAGTGGACACCCATCACACCATCGAGGATGTGGGGATCGTTCTGGGAAAAGCGATTAAAGAGGCTGTGGGAGAGAAGAAGGGGATCGTGCGCTACGGTTCTAAGATCCTCCCCATGGACGAAGCTTTGATCTTATGTGCACTGGATCTGTGCGGCCGCCCCTATCTGGTTTATGACCTGACTCTGGACCGGGAATTTGTAGGCGATCTGGAGACGGAAATGATCAAGGAATTCTTTTATGCGGTATCCTATGCTGGCGAGATGAATCTCCATGTAAAGCAGTTTTCCGGTTCCAATAATCACCATATTATCGAAGGTGCCTTTAAAGCATTTGCCAAGGCCCTGGACGAAGCCACCCGGTACGATGACCGGATCACAGGAGTGCTTTCGACAAAGGGAAGCTTATAAGCATTGCTTTTATCCTATGTAACAAGAAACAAAAACCCAGGAGGAATTTTGCCATGCAGCTTTATCCTGCAATCGACATGAAAAACGGACAGTGCGTCCGGTTAAGACAAGGAGAATTTAAAGATATCACCGTATATTCTGATGCACCGGAAAAGGTAGCCGCTTACTGGCAGGCCCAGGGAGCCACCTTTCTTCACCTGGTGGACTTAGACGGCGCATTAGCCGGACACTCTGTCAATGAGCCGGTGATCCGAAAAATCGCAGAAACTGTGTCCATCCCCATCCAGATCGGCGGCGGTATCCGCTCAGAAGAAGCGATCCGGAACATGCTCTCCCTTGGTGTGAAGCGTGTGATCATCGGAACCAAGGCGGTAGAGCATCCGGAATTCTTAAAGGAAATGGTGGACACTTTCGGCGGCGACGCCATTGTGGCCGGCATTGACGCCAGGGATGGTTTCGTAGCCATCCAGGGCTGGGAGCAGGTGAGCACAGTCAAGGCTTCTGATCTGTGCCTGAAGATGAAGGAATACGGAGTAAAGCACATTGTATACACGGATATTTCCAGAGACGGCATGCTTTCCGGACCAAACGTGGAAGCAACCAGGAAGCTGACGGAAGACACCGGCCTGGATATCATCGCTTCCGGCGGAATGTCCTGCATGGAGGATCTGGAGCGGCTTTATCAGGAAGGAATCCATGGGGCCATTATCGGAAAAGCTCTTTATGAAAACCGGATCAATCTGAGGGAAGCGATCGCCAGATTTGAATCAATCATTTTATAACCAATTACGAAAGGATTTGCCATCATGAGGGAATACAAGCGTTTAATTCTTGGACTGGGATGCCGGGAGGGAAAAGCAGTCAGCCTGAACAACAGGCTGCAGAACGCCATGCAAAATACGGTGCAGATTGGACTGGAGCCGGATTCTAAGGACAGGATTACCAAGCTGTGTCGGCATTACAGCGATAACGGGGCGGATGAACTTCTGATCATCGACTGTTCCGAAAACGACAGCGACCATGAACGTACCATCGGTACATTAAAGGAGATTGCCCGGGAGGTGGATACTCCCATTATCACCGGAGGAAGGGTAAAGCGGTTAGAAGATGTCAAGAAATATCTGTATGCCGGAGCCAACGCCGTATTTTTAAATGTAAGCATCGATGAAAATGTGGATCTGATGAAGGAGGCCTCCAGCCGGTTTGGAAGTGAAAAGATCTATGCCTACCTGCCGGATCTCAAATATCTGAAAAACATAGAAGAATATACCCAGCTTGGGGCATCAAAGATCATTCTGGACGCTGTGGAATTTGACGGGGCAGATGAAACAAAAATGGAAGCGCAGAAAGAAGTGCTCTCCGCGGTGGAAGCACCACTGCTCATAATAGCAGGCCAGCCTGCTTCCGCTTTTGTTTCTGATCATTCCTTGGCTTCCCTGCTTCCGCTTCCAAACGTGGCCGGGATCATCTTAAACCAGCTTCCGCCAGAAGGCTGTATGGGAATGAAACAGGCTCTGAAGGCAGAAGGGATTCCAGTGGATACCTTCGAGACCAGTATTCAGTGGAGCCAATTTAAGTTAAACAGCGATGGCCTGATCCCGGTCATTGTCCAGGACTATAAAACCAATGAGGTTCTGATGATGGCTTACATGAATGAGGAGGCCTTTGAAAAGACCCTGGCTACCGGAACCATGACCTATTTCAGCCGCAGCCGCCAGAAGCTTTGGCTGAAGGGAGAAACCTCCGGCCATTTCCAGTATGTAAAATCCCTGACTCTGGACTGCGACAACGATACCATCCTGGCAAAGGTTCACCAGATCGGCGCCGCCTGTCATACAGGAAGCCGCAGCTGCTTCTTCCAGACCCTGGCATCCAAGGAATATAAGGAAACCAATCCATTAAAGGTATTTGAGGATGAGTATGCTGTGATCCAGGACCGGAAGGAGAACCCGAAAGAAGGCTCTTACACCAATTATCTGTTTGACAAGGGAATTGATAAGATCTTAAAGAAGGTGGGAGAGGAAGCCACCGAGATCATTATCGCAGCGAAAAACCCGGATCCGGAGGAGATCAAGTATGAGATCGCAGATTTCCTCTACCATGTAATGGTGCTGATGGTAGAAAAGGGCGTTACCTGGGAGGAGATTACCAAGGAAGTGGCCAATCGGTAACGGGCATAGAGACATATCAAACAATAAACGATGAAATAAAATCAAACAGAAAAGAAGATAAAAAGAGCAATGGAGACGCTGCCCATCAATGGCTGCAGAATACTTCTCCACTGCTCTTTTTGTATTCCATCATCCAATTAAAACTTTTTTTCCCTCAAAGGCAAATCCATACTTTCGAATATGTTCCGCCGGAATTCCCTTTGCCTCCATCGCGGTCTGGTACTGCCTCTGCTCAATCTGTGCAAGTGCCTCTGCCACCGTATCCTGCAAGCTCTTTTCAGTATCTGGATTCCTAACCTTAAACTCAATGATGATTCCATCATCCTGAGCCAATTTGGGCTCCAGCATCACATCATATCGTCCAAATCCACTTTCTCGATTTGAGGTAATGGCATATCGGTCTGCCAGATCAACGATCAATCCCAACACAAAGCCATGATAAAATCGTTCCGGCTCGGACTGCCCGGAAGGATGGGTTCCGCTGTCAAAAAAGCTGAAGGTAGATAATGCTACCTGATTCATATACCGATTCATTGCGCTTTTATCTCCCAAGAGCAGTGCCCGGATAAAATCGTTATAGTTATCATCATATTCCGAAAACCAATCCCGGATCATATTTTCAAACATGATCCGTACTTCCTTATTGGTGACTTCCAGGTAATAATAAACACGTCCGGTGGATTCCATAAACCTGGTCTGTACCGCTTTTAAATATCCGCTGGCGAGCAGCAGGCTCCAGATCGAACTTTTTCTTACAGAAAGCTGATTATAAATAATCTGTTCATCAATGGGAACAATTAATGTATTTCCCTGCATCAGCGTTTCAAAATCCTGCTTAATCTGCCGGCTGCCTTCCCGGATTAATTTACTGACCAGATTGTTAGAACTGGTATTCGCCCAGTAAGCAGTCAGCTTCCTTTTATCCAGAAAATTAATGATCGACCATGGATTATAAATATCTGATATTGTTCCAAAGATAAAACCATCATACCATTCCTTTACGGAGTCTTTCTTGTGAGCTAATCCATATTCATCTAAGGCTGTAAATACCTCTGTTTCTGTAAATCCAAAACAATCTGCATATTTCTCGGAGGTTGTGGTGACCACTTCCAGATTATTCAGATCGGAGAAGATGGACTCCTTGCTGATTCGGGTAATTCCGGTCATCAGCCCCCGCTCCAAATAGGGATTGGTTTTAAAGGTCGCATTCAAGAAGCTGCGGGTAAAGGAAGCCAGCTCCTCCCAATAGCCGTCAACATAAGCCTCCTGCATTGGGGTATCGTATTCGTCCAGAAGAATGATTACCTTTTTTCCATAATATTTAAACAGATAGGAAGAAAGTTGATAAAGCGCAAAGGTAGCCTCCGCATCTTCCATTTCAATGGAAATCCGCTGAATAAACTCCCGGTCATAATTTGATAACCGATCACTGTTCAGTAAATACGCATGCTGTTCATATGAATTTACAATCAGCTGGCAGATCTTCCTCCGGGCCGTCAGGTAATTTTTTTCTTTAATATTAGCAAAAGAAAGACTGATAACGGGATAACTTCCCTGCAAATTTCGGAATTTTTCATCCTTCCAGACCGAAAAACGCTGAAACAAATCCGTTCTTCCAGAATACTGTACAGAAAAAAACTGTTGGATCATACTCATAGCCAATGTTTTTCCAAAACGGCGGGGACGCGTAATCAAAGTCACTGCGTCCCGAGAGTTCCACCACTGCCGGATGAAATCCGTTTTATCGATATAAAAATTATCCTGTGTGATGATCGTTTCAAAATCCTGCTGACCAATCCCAATGGTTCGCGCCATATCAATTCCTCCTCTGCTGCCGGCTTTTTATAGTATAACACGCTGCCGATTGAATTACCACTTTTTCTTCCTTTTATCGCAGCAGAATTGGACATAATATGGGTATTGTGCTACAATAACCAATGTGCCTAAATTGTTGCTGCTCACAGGGAATCTGCGGGCAATCATGCAAAATAACCGGCAGAGAGAAGAAGGATCAGGAGCCAGCCTTAAATGATTAACATAAAAATTTTATGTTAATCATTTCCGCTTCCTCCCGTTCCTGACAAGAAAACAAAAAGAAAAGGAGAATATTACCATGTCTTCCGTAGTAGACAAATTTTTACGTTACATTTCCTATGACACCGAGTCCATGGATGATGCTGCCCAGCTTCCAAGCACGGAAAAGCAGTTCGTATTGGCCAATGTACTGGCAGAGGAGTTAAAAGCTATGGGTGCTTCCGAGGTAAAGGTGAGCAGCCAGTGCTATGTGACTGCCGTGATCCCATCCAATACCGAAAAGTCCGTTCCGGCGCTGGGCCTGATTTCCCATATGGACACCTCACCGGCCTTTTCCGGCTGCGGCGTCAAACCTCAGATCGTGAAGGATTATGACGGCAACCCCATCTGCCTGAATGAGGAGCTGGGCCTTACCCTGGATCCGGCAGAATTCCCGGAGCTTACGGACTATATCGGGAAGGATCTGATCACCACGGATGGAACCACCTTGTTAGGCGCAGATGATAAGACAGGCGTGGCGGAGATCATGACTGCTGCCCAGTATCTTCTGACCCACCCGGAGGTAAAGCATGGCAAGATCTGTATCGGCTTCACTCCGGATGAGGAGGTAGGAAGAGGTACGGATGGCTTTGATGTGGAAGGTTTCGGCGCCGATGTGGCCTACACCGTGGACGGCGGCGCCCTGGGCGAGCTGGAATATGAGAATTTCAATGCGGCAGGCGCTAAGGTGCACATCCATGGAAAGAGCATCCATACCGGCTCCTCCAAGGGAACCATGAAGAATGCCATCCTGATTGGAATGGAATTCCAGTCCATGCTTCCGGTATTTGAAAATCCCATGTACACCGAAGGCTATGAAGGCTTTTACCACTTGAATCATATGAACGGTGATGTGGAGAATACAGAACTGGAGTATATCATCCGTGACCATGACAGTAGAAAGTTTGCCCAGAAGAAGCATCAGTTTATACGAACCGCCGATTTCCTGAACATGAAATACGGCATCGGGACAGTGGAGGTGGATCTGAAGGATTCCTACTATAACATGAAGGAAAAGATTGAACCCCATATGTACCTGATCGATCTGGCAGAGGAGGCCATGAGAGAGCTGGATATCCAGCCTAAGGTATGCCCGATCCGCGGCGGCACAGACGGCGCACGGCTCTCCTATATGGGACTTCCCTGCCCTAACCTGTGTACTGGCGGCCATAACTTCCATGGAAAATATGAGTATGTCTGCATCCAGTCTATGGAAAAGATCGTGCAGCTGCTGATTTCCATTGCTGTAAAATTTGAGGCCAGATAAAAGCGCTCTCTTTCAATCCTTACTTGCAATTTCCTCCATTCAGTGGTAGGATAGAGGGCATATCGAGTAAAGAACAGCTGGTGCCTTTGGTCTGCTGCTTTGCAGGCTGAAGGGTAAAAGGGAAACAGGTGGAAATCCTGTGCGATCTCGTCACTGTAACCCGGGAGCGTATGATTTTAGAGAAAACGTAAGAGCAGTTATATGGAGCTGCTGCGTGAGAAGGTCACTGATCCGGATCTGGATTGGGAAGGCAGTCATATGTGATGATCGGCAAGTCAGGAAACCTGCCAGCTGCAGGTGCAGGAAAATAGAAATTACGGAATTGCTACAAATCCAGATCACGAGGAATTGATCGCGCCGGTCTGCGGCATATGCGCTGCAGGTCTCTGACTCAAGCAGGAATGTTTTATAGGTTTTCAGATGCTGTGCCCGGCTTATAAGCCTGCACAGGTTCTTCCCGTTTGAGCTGCTTTCCATTTCTATCTCCTAGTTTCTTAATTTTTATTCCCTTGCATCGTGATACCTTGATACAGGCAGCCGAAAGGCTCATGAAAGTGCCTGGAACATCGGTCCTGGAACGATGTTCCAGAAGGAAATAAGGAGGAGAAAAAGATGAAATTGAAGAAAGCAGCCCTATTATTTGCAGCCGTATCTCTGGCAGCCGCAGCCGTAGCGGGATGCTCCGGAGGACAGGCAGAGACGGAGGCAGCAGTTACAGAAGCCTCTGCAGAGACCACCGCCGCAGAAACGAAAGAAACAACCCCAGAGGCAGAGGAAACCAGCGCAGAGGAGACCGAGGCGGAAGCAGAAGAGGACGAGGAAAATTATGACACCGGCGATGCTGCATTAGACAACACCAGAAACCAGGATGAGATCGGTGAAAAGGAGCTGATGGTAGTCAGCTTCGGTACCAGCTACAATGACAACCGCCGTTTAACCATCGGTGCCATTGAGGATGCCATGGAGAAGGCATTTCCGGAGTATTCTGTGAGAAGAGGCTTTACCAGCCAGATCATCATTGACCATGTAAAATCCCGCGACAAGGTTTCCATTGATAACGTAGGCGAGGCTCTGGACCGGGCTGTAGAGAATGGTGTGAAGACACTGGTGGTGCAGCCCACCCATCTGATGAACGGTCTGGAGTACACCGATCTGGTAAATGAACTGGCCGAATATGCCGATGCCTTTGAACAGATTGAGGTAGGCGAGCCGCTGCTGACCTCGGATGAAGATTTCGCAGCTGTGATGAAGGCCATTACAGAGGCCACCGCTGAATATGATGACGGTGAGACGGCCATCTGCTTTATGGGACACGGCACTGAGGCAGAGTCCAATCAGATTTATGCTAAAATGCAGCAGATGCTGACTGCTGCCGGATATACCAACTATTATGTAGGAACGGTAGAGGCTGAGCCATCCCTGGAGGATGTGCTGGAAGCCGTTCAGGCCGGTGAGTACAAAAAGGTGGTATTAGAACCGTTAATGATCGTTGCCGGTGATCATGCTAATAATGATATGGCCGGTGATGAGGAAGGTTCCTGGAAGACGGCATTTGAAGATGCCGGATATGAGGTTACCTGTGTGGTTCGCGGCCTGGGTGAGTTAGAGCCGATCCAGCAGTTATTTGTGGAGCACGCGCAGGCAGCTATGGACCGTCTGGCACAGTAAGATAAGGATATAAGAAATCAATAGAAAGAGTGGGCGGTCGGAGCTGTTGCTGATCGCCCATTTGCAGGTGAAAAAACATGAAGCGCTTTTTAATGCAGACAGCATCCATCATTGCTGCCGTATCCCTCCTTGCCTCCGGGTGCGGACAGGGAAGAACGGCTGCTTCCGGCACGGAAGGAACGGAGCCGGTAAAGGCGGAAAACGGAACAGAAGAAACGGATATCCAAACACAGGATCCAGAAAGCAGTACAGACGCAAATGAATCATCAGAATCTGACAGCCAGTCTGGTCAGGTAGCTTCAGCCGATGAAACGATCAGTCCGGTGGATGTGGTGACAGAGGATATGACGCCCATTTACGGAACGGAAATCAAGGATGGTGTTTACCCGATCACGGTAGATTCCAGCTCCAGCATGTTTCATATTACAGACGGTAAGCTGACCGTGTCCAGCGGGATCATGGAGGCCAGGATCACCATGAGCGGTACTGGATATGGAAAGCTTTATCTGGGAACGGGAGAAGAGGCTGTGAAGGCAGCAGAGACGGATTATATTCTATCGGAAGAGGATGAAACCGGCGCCTGCACCTTCCTTCTGCCGGTAGAAGCGCTGGATGCCGGGATCTCCTGCAGCGCCTACAGCAAGAAGAAGGAAAAGTGGTATGACCGTACCCTGGTATTTCGCGCGGACTCTCTTCCGGCAGATGCCTTTTCCGGCGAAACCTTTGTGACAGCAGAGGACCTGGGGCTGGAGGACGGCAGGTACACGGCAGAGGTTGCATTAGACGGCGGCTCCGGCCGGGCATCGGTAGAATCTCCGGCCAGCCTGCGGGTGGAGGACGGAACAGTATATGCAACCATCGTCTGGGGAAGTGCCAATTATGACTATATGAAGGTAAATGACGAGAAGTACCAGTGGGCGGGGACAGAAGAGCACTCCACATTTGAGATCCCGGTAGCCGGCTTTGACTGGAAGATGACGGTAATCGCAGATACAACCGCCATGAGCGTTCCTCACGAGGTCACCTACACCCTGACCTTTGACTCGGCCTCTTTACAAAAGGTTGAATGATGCATATGATTAAAATGACAACAAGAACGGCGAGAAACGGGCTGCTGATGGCAGCTGTATGGCTGTTTGTTCTTCTGGCGGCAGGCTGCGGAGCAAAATATGGAGCGGGCGACAGAATTGGCCATGGGGCAGACAAGGAATCTGCTCCGGAAGAGCTCCTGGACGCAGGTTCCAGTGGGAAACCGGCAGTAACCTGGGACTCCCTTACTCCAGAGCACAGTCTGAAGCTGCGTTACGCCAGCCAGTTTTCTGTAGACTATTATCCGGACGGAATGGCCCTGATCTCCATTCAGAGCAAAGACCGCTATCTGGTCATCCCGGAGCAGGGATCGGTTCCACAGGGACTTCCGGAGGATGTAACTATCATCCAGAAGCCTTTGGATAATATTTATCTGGCAGCTACCTCCGCCATGGATCTGTTTCAGAGCCTGGACCGCATTGATGCCGTTACCTTGTCCGGAACTGCCGCCTCCGGCTGGTATATTGAGGAAGCAAAGCAGGCACTGGAGGAGGGAAGGATGCAGTATGCCGGCAAATACAGCGCGCCGGATTATGAGCTGATCCTGTCAAAGGACTGTGATCTTGCCATCGAATCCACTATGATCTACCATTCCCCGGAGGTGAAGGAGCAATTGGAATCTCTGGGAATCCCGGTTCTGGTGGAGCGCTCCAGCTACGAGAGCCATCCGCTGGGAAGGATGGAATGGCTGATGCTGTACGCCGTCCTGCTGGATCAGGAGGAGCAGGCTGAGAGCTATCTGAATCAGCAGTTTCAGCAGCTGGAGCCGGTCATGTCCCAGGAGGCTACCGGAAAGACGGCGGCATTTTTCTATGTCACCTCCAACGGCTCGGTGAATGTAAGAAAATCCGGTGATTACGTGGCGAAAATGATTCAGCTTGCCGGCGGCACCTATGTTCCCCAGGATCTGGATGAAGAAGAAAATGCCTTATCTACCATGAATATGCAGATGGAAGCCTTCTATGGGGCAGCAAAGGATGCGGATTACATCATCTACAACAGCACCATTGACGGAGAACTGAAATCATTGGATGAATTTCTGGAAAAGAGCAGTCTTTTTGCTGATTTTAAGGCAGTGAAAGAAGGCCATGTATGGTGTACCGGAAAGAATCTGTTTCAGGAGACCATGGGGCTTGGTGATATGATTCTGGACATCCATCGGCTTCTGACGGAAGATCAGCCGGATCCGGAGGCGATGACTTACCTGCACCAACTGCGATGAAAATTTTGTTTTGCTGCAAAGGAGATAGGTTTCAATGAAACGACCACATATCAACCACCTGTTTTTCCTGTGCCTGCTGGCAGCTGCAGTACTGTTTCTATTTTTCTGCAGCATCAATTCCGGCAGCATTCATCTGTCCATAATGGAGATCTGGGAGATTTTGCTTCGAAAAAGCAGCAACAACACAGCCTGCCACATCATCTGGGACATCCGCCTGCCCAGGATCCTGGCGGCGGCTATGATGGGAGGAGCTCTTTCCGTATCCGGCTTCCTCCTTCAGACCTTCTTTTCCAATCCGATCGCAGGGCCCTTTGTTCTGGGAATCTCCTCTGGTGCGAAGCTGTCCGTTTCTCTTGTGATGATCCTGTTTTTAGGAAAGGGGCTGACCATCACTTCGGCAGCCATGATCCTGGCGGCCTTTGCAGGTGCCATGATCTCCATGGGCTTCGTCCTGCTGATTTCCGGCCGGGTAAAGCGGATGTCCACTCTGGTGATCTGCGGCGTCATGATCAGCTATATCTGCTCAGCTGTAACGGATTTTGCCGTCACCTTTGCTGAGGATGCCAATATCGTCAATCTGCATAACTGGTCCATGGGAAGCTTTTCCGGGATATCCTGGGAGAATGTCCAGGTGATGGCTGTGATCATTTCCATCTCCCTGGTGCTGGTAATGATGATGGCAAAGCCCATCGGCGCCTATCAGATGGGAGAGGTCTATGCCCAGAGCATGGGAGTCAATATCCGCCGCTTCCGTGGAGAACTGATTTTGCTTTCCAGCATCCTGGCAGCCTGCGTGACAGCCTTCGCTGGCCCCATCTCCTTTGTGGGAATTGCCGTTCCTCATCTGGTAAAAAGCCTGTTTGGCACCTCCAAGCCGCTTCTGATCATTCCTGGCTGCTTCCTGGGAGGGGCTGTATTCTGCCTGTTCTGCGACCTGATCGCCAGAACCCTTTTTTCGCCTACGGAGCTGGGAATCAGTTCCGTGACAGCAGTGTTCGGCGCACCTGTTGTGATCTATATGATGGTAAAGCGGACGGTTCATCAGCTTTAAGAAATGATTGAGGAGGTATTTGCTTGAGGGATGATTGCGTGACCAATGACTTTGTTTATACCGATGATCTGACGGTAGGCTACGGAAAAACGCCGCTGATCCGCCAGATCCGGCTTCATATTAAAAAAGGGGAGATCGTAACGCTGATCGGGCCTAACGGAGCCGGGAAATCTACTATATTGAAGACCATAATCCGTCAGCTGAAGCTGCTGGGCGGAACGGTGTATCTGGACGGGACTTCCATGATGAAGATGTCGGAAAAGGAGATCGCAACCCGAATGGCAGTGCTGATGACAGAACGGATCCACCCGGAGCTGATGACCTGTGAGGAGGTGGTGGCCACCGGACGTTATCCTTATACCGGACGGCTTGGAATCCTTCATGAGCAGGACAAACGGAAGGTGAAAGAAGCCTTGCAGCTGGTTCACGGGGAAGCACTTGCCGGGCAGGATTTTTCCCAGATCAGTGACGGGCAGCGGCAGAGGATCCTCCTTGCCCGCGCCATCTGCCAGGAGCCCCAGGTGATCGTGCTGGATGAACCTACTTCATTTCTGGATATCCGTCATAAGCTGGAAATCCTGGCGATCTTAAAGGAGCTGGTGCGGCAAAAGAAAACAGCGGTGCTGATGTCACTTCATGAGCTGGATCTGGCACAAAAGATTTCTGACTATGTGGTCTGTGTCAGCCAGAACCGGATCGACCGCCTGGGAACTCCTGAGGAGATTTTTACCTCTTCCTATATTTCAGAATTATATGGCATTACCAAAGGAAGCTTCCAGGCTGAGCTGGGATGCCTGGAGCTGGAACCGGTGAAGGGAACGCCGAAGGTGTTTGTCATCGGCGGAAATGGAAGCGGAATTCCTGTATACCGCCGGCTGCAGAGACAGGGGATCCCCTTTGCTGCCGGGGTGCTCCATAAAAATGATGTGGAATATCCCATTGCAAAGGCGCTGGCAGCAGAAGTTATTGAAGAGCAGCCCTTTGAACCCATCAAAGAAGGCAGCTTTCAGCGGGCCGCCTCTGTGATGGCTTCCTGTGAGCAGGTGATCTGCTGCCTGACAGAATTTGGAACCATGAATCAGAAGAATCAAGTGCTTGCCGAGCTTGGAAAAGAGAAGACCGCGTTTTGAGCCGCGTCTTCTCTTTTTTAATTGTGAAAATCTTAATTGTGAAAATAGAATATTTTTCTGCACTATTTTCTTGAAAATTGATATTTTTACACAAAAGCTATGGCAATTTTCGGAAAATGTGGTATACTATTCAAGAAAGCAATGTGAAGTGCGTGAGAAATAAAAGAAGAAACAGGAAGCTTACAGAAATTCCTGTACGCTTTGCCCAAAGGGGAAAGACGTGCTGTCACAGGCAATATAAAAGGAGGAGGAAATTCAACATGAAAAAGAAATTAGCATTACTTCTTGCAGCATCCATGATGCTTGGCATGACGGCATGCGGCAGCAAGGAAGCAGCACCGGAGACAACTGCAGCACCGGCCACCGAAGCAGCCTCAGAAGCAGCCAGCGCAGAGGCTGAGACAGAAGCAGCAGAAAGCGAGGCCGGCGGCCTGGATGCCCTGATCGAAGCGGCAAAGGCAGAGGGCGAGCTGACGGTTTATGGTTCCTGTGAGGAGGAGTACCTTTCCGCTGCCTGCCAGAACTTTGAGAAGCTCTACGGCATTAAGACCAAATTCCAAAGACTTTCCACTTCTGAGGTTTATACCAAGATTTCTGAGGAAGCAGGAAAGCCGTCAGCAGACGTATGGTTCGGCGGCACTACCGATCCGTACAATGAGGCGGTGGCAGACGGCCTTCTGGAGCCGTATGAGGCGATCAATGCAGCAAACCTGATCAGCGAGGATTACAAAGATCCTACCAACTGCTGGTACGGCATCTACAAAGGCATCCTGGGCTTTATGACGAACACCGAGGAGCTGGAGCGCCTTGGACTGGAGGCGCCGAAGACCTGGGACGATCTGACCAAGGAGGAGTACAAGGGCCTGATTATGCTGTCTAATCCTAATACAGCAGGTACCGCAAAGCTGGTGATCAATACCATGGTTCAGATGAAGGGCCATGACGAGGCGATGGAATACTTCAAGAAGCTGGATCCCAATGTATCCCAGTACACCAAGTCCGGCTCCGGCCCATCCAAGATGGTAGGCCCTGGCGAGTGTGTGATCGGCGTAGGCTTCCTGCATGACGGTATCTATCAGATTCTGCAGGGCTATGACAATATCCAGCTGATCGTTCCAGAAGACGGCACCTCCTTTGAGGTAGGCGCTACCGCAATCTTCAAGGGCTGCACCCATCCGAACGCAGCAAAGCTGTGGATCGAGTATGCGCTTTCTCCGGACTGCGTAAATATTGCAAAGGACAATGGCTCCTATCAGTTCCTGGTACTGAGCAATGCAGAGCAGCCCAAGGAGGCTACCGAGTTCGGTCTGGATATGAACAATACCATCGACTATGATTTCGAGGATGCGAAAGCAAACAGCGCAAAATACGTGGAAGATTTCTTCAACGCACTGGGAAGCTCCGGCGATGATCGATTTAAGACAGAATAAAGAGAAGTTTGTTTCCCCGTATCATGCCCTGACATGAATGGCAGATGCTGCGCGGTGCGGCCAACGCATTGCGCAGCGTTTTTTATAATCTGTCATGCCAGGTATGACTGCATTTCCCATCAAGAACATGGAGCTTCTTGATTTCGTCTGATAATGAGAAAGGAGGTCTCCTTCTGTGGCCAGAAGACAAAGCGCCAGCCTTGAGCGCAAAAAATTCTTTTCCGACCCGATTTTGATCAGTATGATCGTGGTGCTGCTGATATTTCTGGCACTGTTTATCCTTTACCCGCTTCTGATGCTGCTGGTGGACAGCTTTATCGAGGACGGACATGTGACCATAAATGTATTTAAGCGGGTATTGAGTCTGGAACGTTTCCGCAAGGCATTCAGCAATACTCTGGTGCTGGGCTTTATTACCGGCCTGGCATCTACGGCCATCGGTCTGCTGTTTGCCTATGTGGAAGTATATGTAAAGCTGAAAACAAAGCTTTTGGAGAAGCTGTTTGCACTGGTATCCATGCTTCCGGTAGTATCTCCGCCTTTTGTACTGTCCCTGTCCATGATCATGCTGTTTGGAAGAAGCGGTATCATCACCCGTTCTCTGCTGGGGATCTATGATTCTAATGTATATGGGCTGAAAGGAATTGCCATTGTACAGACCATGACCTTTTTCCCGGTCTGCTATCTGATGCTGAAAGGCCTTTTGAAAAATATCGATCCTTCTCTGGAAGAGGCGACCCGGGATATGGGAGCGACTCGCTGGAAGGTGTTTACCAGCGTTACATTTCCGCTGCTGCTTCCAGGTCTTGGAAACGCATTCCTGGTAACCTTTATTGAATCGGTTGCGGATTTTGCCAACCCTATGCTGATCGGAGGCTCTTACGATACATTGGCTACCACAATCTATCTGCAGGTGACCGGAGCCTACGACTCCACCGGAGCTGCTGCCATGTCCGTGGTGCTGCTGTCTTTGACGGTAGTGCTGTTCCTGATTCAGAAATATTATCTGGAGAAGAAGACGGCGGCCACCCTTACCGGCAAGGCATCCCGGATGCGCATGCTGATCGAGGATAAGAGCGTAACCGTACCGCTTACTATCTTCTGCGGTCTGGTAGCTGCATTTGTACTGCTGATGTACATTATGGTGCCCTTTGGTGCGTTATTTACGCTGTGGGGAAGAGATTACAGCCTCTCCCTGAAATGGTTCCAGTATATGTTTAAGACCAGCGGCCTGAAAGCTTTCAAGGATTCCTTTGTGCTGTCCCTGATCGCTTCTCCTATTACCGCATTCCTGTCTATGGTGATTTCTTATCTGGTAGTAAAGAAAAAATTCCGGTCCAAAGGCTTTATTGAGTTTGTTTCCATGCTGGCTATGGCGGTGCCGGGAACGGTGCTTGGCATCGGATATATCCGCGGTTATGCTAACGGCCTGTTCCGCACCGGCTTTATGAGCGGCCTTTACGGAACCGGCCTGATCCTGATCATCGTATTTATCGTGCGAAGCCTGCCCACCGGTACCCGAAGCGGTATCTCGGCGCTGCGCCAGATCGATAAATCCATTGAAGAATCGGCGTATGACATGGGTGCCAATTCCGCCAGGGTATTTATGACTGTGACGCTGCCTTTAATCAAGGATTCCTTCTTCAGCGGCCTGGTGACCGCTTTTGTGCGGAGCATCACGGCAATTTCCGCAATCATTCTGCTGGTAACGCCGGACTTCCTGCTGATCACCTGCCAGATCAATGAGCAGGCTGAGAAGGGCAACTACGGTGTGGCCTGCGCTTACGCCACTGTGCTGATTGCGATTACATACGGCGCCGTACTGATCATGAATACGCTGATCAAGTATTTCGGTGTCAGCAGGAAGATAAAAGAGGAGGCATAGCAGGATATGGAAAAACAAAAAAAGGGCGTACGCCTGGAACATATTTCAAAAATTTACCAGGATCCAAAGACGGGAAAGGATTTTTATGCGGTGGAGGATACCACCCTTGACATTGAGCCCGGCAGCTTTGTAACGCTGCTTGGGCCCTCCGGCTGCGGCAAGACTACCACCCTTCGCATGATCGCCGGCTTTGAAAGTCCGGATGAGGGAGAGATCTATCTGGGCGGTGAGGCCATCAACAGCCTGACTCCCAATAAGCGGGACACAGCCATGGTATTCCAAAGCTATGCGCTGCTTCCCCATTACAATGTATTTGACAATGTGGCCTATGGTCTGAAGATCCGGAAGCTTCCCAAGGAGGAGATCCGTCAGCGGGTACTGAATATTCTCAAGCTGGTGGAGATGGACGGCATGGAATCTCGTATGACCAACCAGCTTTCCGGCGGTCAGCAGCAGCGTGTGGCCTTGGCCCGCGCCTTGGTTCTGGAGCCCGGCGTGCTGCTTTTTGACGAGCCCCTCAGCAACCTGGATGCCAAGCTGCGGGTTACCATGCGGACAGAGATCCGCAAGATCCAGCAGAAGGTGGGAATTACGGCAATTTACGTTACTCATGACCAGTCGGAGGCAATGAGTATCTCCGATCAGATCATTATTATGAGCAAGGGCAAGGTAGAGCAGATCGGCACGCCCCGGGAGATTTATTATCATCCCAATTCCCGGTTTGTGGCAGACTTCATCGGGGAGGCTAATTTCCTGAATGCAAAGGTTCTGGCCGTAAACGGTGAGAAAGCAAAGATACAGGTAGCCGGAAGGGAGCTGGAGGTCAGCAACTTCGCCAATGCCGCCCCAGGCTCCTCTGCCGTGCTGGTGATCCGTCCGGAGGCAGCCGCGCTGGCGGATCAGGGAATTCTGGAAGGTAAGGTGACCTTGTCCACATTCATGGGGGCTTACCAGTACTATCAGATGATGGTTGGAGACATGGAGATTCAGATCACCGATTATAATCCGGTAAACCGCAGGATCTATGAGGTGGGCGAGACAGCCTGTCTGGCATTTGATCCCCAGGGAGTTTATATTTTATAGGAGGCCGTGCAGCTTCTGTTCCGTGCTAGGGCGGGAGCTTTGTGGTGAAAGAGCCATAGATTGAAATACCGTCGTACAGGAATTGATTCCGTATACGGCGGTATTTTGATTTGCCGGGCAATTTCCGGAGTGATTGGCTGGGTATAAAAAGCAACCGCAGGATAACTTCGGGAGGTAAATCCGGAAGAAGGGCTTGCCAGTGCAAATAAAATACCGTATAATTATCCGGAATGATGGTTTATAGAAAACCACAAGCAAGTACAATCAACAAAAAGGAACAAAAATGAGAAAATTAGCATTAAGTGACGAAATATTACTATCCATCCAGCAGCCGGCCCGCTACATCGGCGGCGAGGTGAACATGGTGGTGAAGGACCCTTCTAAGGTAGATATCCGCTTCTGTATGTGCTTCCCCGATGTTTATGACATCGGCATGTCCCATCTGGGCATTCAGATCATATATGATATGTTTAACCGGCGGGATGATATCTACTGCGAGCGGGTCTATTCCCCGTGGGCTGACTTAGATCAGATCATGCGAAAGGAGCATATCCCGCTGTTCGCACTGGAATCCCAGGATCCCATCAAGGACTTTGACTTCCTGGGAATTACCCTTCAATATGAGATGAGCTACACCAATATTCTGCAGATCTTAGAGCTTTCCCAGATCCCTCTTCATGCAAGTGAGCGGGGAGAGGACATGCCTCTGGTGATCGGCGGCGGCCCATGTGCCTATAATCCGGAGCCGATCGCAGAGTTTTTTGACCTGTTTTATATCGGTGAGGCGGAAACGGTTTACTATGAGCTGATGGACCGTTATAAGGCAAACAAAAAAGCGGGCGGGACCAGGAAGCAGTTTTTGGAGCTGGCGGCAGAGGTTCCCGGCATCTATGTGCCTTCCTTCTATGATGTAGCTTACCATGAGGACGGCACGATTAAAAGCTTTACGCCCAACAATCCACACGCAAAAGAAACCATCACCAAAGAGCTGGTGGTGGATATGGATCAGGTGGATTACCTGGAGAAGCCTCTGGTTCCCTTTATTAAGGTTACTCAGGACCGTGTGGTGCTGGAGATTATGCGTGGCTGTATCCGCGGCTGCCGGTTCTGTCAGGCAGGTAATATCTACCGCCCTATGCGGGAAAAGGGCCTGGAGTATTTAAAGGATCATGCCTTTAAAATGTTAAAGTCTACGGGACATGAGGAGATCTCCTTAAGCTCCTTAAGCTCCAGTGATTATTCTCAGCTGGAGGAGCTGATCAACTTCCTCATCGATGAATTTAAGGGGAAAGGAGTCAATATCTCCCTGCCATCCCTTCGAATCGATGCCTTCTCCTTAGATGTAATGAGCAAGGTACAGGATGTGAAGAAGAGCAGCCTAACCTTCGCGCCGGAGGCCGGCTCCCAGCGTCTTCGGGATGTGATCAACAAGGGGCTGACGGAGGAGGATATCTTAACCGGAGCAGCTCAGGCCTTCCACGGCGGCTGGAACCGGGTGAAGCTGTATTTTATGCTGGGACTTCCCACAGAAACCAGAGAAGATATGGAAGGCATTGCCCTGCTTTCTGAAAAGGTAGCGGAGACCTATTACGACGAGATTCCAAAGGAACAGCGCCACGGCAAGGTTCAGGTGGTGGCAAGCTCCTCCTTCTTTGTGCCCAAGCCCTTTACCCCATTCCAGTGGGCCAGAATGTGTACCAAGGACGAGTTTATCGAGCGTGCGAATATCGTCCGCCAGAAGTTCCGGGAAATGTTAAACTATAAGAGCTTAAAGTACAACTGGCACGAGGCGGAGCTGACGGTTCTGGAAGGCGTGCTGGCACGAGGCGACCGCCGGATGGCTGCCGTTATCGAGGAGGCGTATAAAAACGGCGCCCTGTTCGATTCCTGGTCCGAATATTTCCACAATGATATCTGGATGAAGGCCTTTGAGACCTGCGGCGTATCCATCGACTTTTACACCACCAGGGAGCGGGGGCTGGATGAGATCTTCCCATGGGATTTTATTGATGCCGGCGTTTCCAAGGAATTTTTAAAGAGAGAATGGCAGAAGGCCATCGGTGAAACTGTGACTCCAAACTGCCGCCAGAAATGCGCGGGCTGCGGAGCCATGAAGTTTAAGGGAGGTGTCTGCTATGAAGGTAAGAATTAAGTTTTCCAAACAGGGGCCGGCCAAGTTTATCGGTCATCTGGATGTAATGCGGTATTTTCAGAAGGTGATGCGCCGGGCGGATGTGAGCATTCATTACAGCGGTGGCTTCAGCCCGCATCAGATCATGTCCTTTGCGGCGCCTCTTGGAGTGGGCATCACCAGCATGGGAGAATATCTGGATATTGAGGTAGATGATACCGAAGATCTGACAACGATGAAGGAACGGATGAATGAAACCATGGCAGAGGGCTTTCATATAGAAAGCTGCCGCCGTCTTCCAGATGATGCAGGCAATGCCATGTCCATTGTGGCTGCAGCGGCGTACACCATCGCCTTCCGACCTGGCTATGAGCCGAAGGATCCGGAAATGTGGATGAAGGAGCTGGAAGCCTTCTACGGGCAGGATCAGATTCGGATCACAAAAAAGACGAAAAAGGGGGAGAAGGAGCTGGATCTGAAATCTCTGGTCTATGAGATCCAGGCAGAAGGCCCTTCTGTCCGCATCTTGATTTCCACCGGAAGCTCCGAGAACATTAAGCCGGAGCTGGTGCTGGATGCCTATTATCAGAAGCTGGGAGAAGAACGCCCTGCCTTTGCGTTCCTGGTACAGCGTGAGGAAGTTTTTGCAGAAAATTCCAGTCAGAAGGGCGGTTCCCGCTTCCTTCCCCTGGAACTGTTGGGGGAGACCATTGAATAAGCTGATTATTACTCGTTGGAACCAATTGATATGTACGGCCCTTGCAGGAGACCGGAAGATCCTGCAGATCCGCCTGGAGCCGGATGAGGGGGAAACGCTGCTGAACAGCATCTACATTGGAAAGGTACAGAATATCCGGAAAAATATCAATGCTGCCTTTGTGGATATCGGAGGCGGCATCACCGGCTACTACAGCCTGACGGACAACCAGAATCACCAGTATGTAAATCCAGGCACCCATAAGGAGCTTCGGGTAGGGGATGAGATCATCGTCCAGGTTTCCAGGGAGGCAGTAAAGACAAAGGCTCCGGTTCTGTCCGGAAATCTGGTCTTTACTGGGAAATTAACGGTGCTGACAGCCGGAAAAAGCGGTGTAGGCTTTTCCAATAAGATCACAGACCGCCAGTGGAAGAATGCGCTCCGGCCGGTCTTAGAGCAGGAAGTGGGAGAGGGCTACGGCCTGATCGTTCGGACCAATGGAAAAGATGCCTCATCTAAGGAGCTTCTGGCGGAGATCCGCTCATTAAAGAAGACCTGCAGCGATATTATGAAAAGTGCACCGTATCGAAGCTGCTACAGCCGTCTGTATCAGGCCCCGGCTGCTTTTTTGGCAGGAATCCGGGATGCCTATGCCGATCAGCTTCAGGAGATCGTCACCGACGATACCAGCCTTTATGAGCAGATCGACGGCTTCCTAAAGCAGGAACAGCCGGAGGACGCCGGAAAACTTCGCCTGTATCAGGATGATCTGCTTTCCTTAAGCAGCCTTTACTGCCTGGATAAGGCCATGGAGGATGTTACGGCAGACCGGGTCTGGTTAAAATCCGGCGGTTATCTGGTTATCGAACCGACAGAAGCGCTGGTCGTCATCGATGTAAACACAGGAAAATATTCCGGCAAGAAGACCATGCAGGAGACGATCCTGAAGATCAACCTGGAAGCTGCGGAGGAGATCGGACGGCAGCTTCGGCTGCGGAACCTGTCCGGGATCATTATTGTTGATTTTATCGATATGGCGGCAGAGGAGGACCGGAAGCGGCTGTTAGAGCATCTGGAAGCTGTGGTGCGGCTGGATCCGGTAAAGACCACTGTGGTGGATATCACCAAATTAAATTTAGTAGAACTGACCCGCAAAAAGATTCACCGGCCGCTGCATGAGCAGCTCTCGGCATGGCGTAAGACAAGCGGGAACACGAAGGAGACACTGGTATGAAGATTATAATTGTGGGCTGCGGCAAGGTGGGGGTTACCCTGGCCGAGAAGCTGAACCGTGAAAATCACGACATTACATTGATCGACAGTGATTCGGAGACGCTCCGTTCTGTGGCAGACAGCATTGACGTGATGTCCGTTACAGGCAATGGCGCCATCTATCAGGTCCAGATGGAGGCTGGAATTGCAGATGCCGACCTGCTGATCGCCACTACGAATTCGGATGAGTTAAATATGCTGTGCTGTCTGATTGCCAAAAAAGCTGGCAACTGCCACACCATTGCCAGAATCCGCAACCCAGAATACTCTTCCGAGATCAGCTTCATCCGTGAGGAGCTGAACCTGTCGCTGGCAATCAATCCGGAGCTGGCGGCTGCCCAGGAGATCTCCAGACTCCTGCGTTTCCCATCTGCCATTAAGATCGATACCTTTGCCAAAGGGCGGACCGAGCTGCTTAAATTCATTATTCCAAATCATTCCAAGCTGGATCATATGAAGATCATGGAGGTCAGCACGAAATTAAAATGCAATGTGCTGATCTGTGTGGTAGAGCGGGGCAGGGATGTGGTAATTCCCGGCGGTAATTTCGAACTGCAGGCGGGAGATAAGATTTCTTTTATTGCATCGCAGAAGGACTCCATGGATTTCTTCCAAAAGGTAGGCGTGGTGAACAACGGCGTAAAATCGGTTATGATTATAGGCGGCGGAAAGCTTACCTACTATCTGGCGCGGCTTTTAAAGGACACGAAGATCAAGATCAAGATCATTGAGCAGAATTTTGAGCGGTGCAATGAGTTAAGCGAGCTGCTGCCATACGCCATGATCATTCACGGCGACGGCTCAGACCAGCAGCTGCTGGCGGCAGAAGGAATCAGCCAGATCGAGGCGTTCGCATCTCTGACCGGCTTCGATGAGGAAAATATCATGCTGTCCTTATACGCTGCCAGCCAGTCCAATACAAAGCTGATCACGAAGGTAAACCGGACCGCCTTTGAGGATGTGGTCAACTCCTTAAATTTGGGAAGCGTTATCTATCCAAAGCTTTTAACAGCTGACATCATCCTTCAGTATGTGCGTGCAATGCAGAACTCCCTGGGAAGCAATGTAGAAACGCTGTACCGGATCGCAGATGACCGGGCGGAGGCCCTGGAGTTTCGTGTCGGGCGGGATGCTCCTATGGTGGGAATCCCGTTGGAAAAGCTGAAATTAAAGAATAATCTTCTGGTAGCCTGCATCAACCGCAACGGCCAGATCATCACCCCCCGTGGTAAGGATACCATGGAAGTAGGCGATACCGTTATTATCGTAACCACGAATAAGGGATTGAATGACTTAAAGGATATTTTAAAGTAAAGGCGGCATGGACAAGAGATGAATATAGCAATTATCATATATTTCCTTGGATGGATATTAAATGTGGAAGCAGTCCTGATGCTGCTGCCGTGCGTCACAGCTTTGATCTATGGGGAGAAAAGCGGCATCTACTTCATCGTCACCCTGGCTGCCTGCGGAATCCTGGGGATCCTGGCCACCTTCCGCAAGCCGAAAAATACGGTATTTTATGCGAAGGAAGGCTTTGTGTGTGTTGCCTTAAGCTGGATCATCCTCAGTATTTTCGGGGCCCTGCCATTTTACTTAAGCGGAGAGATCCCGCTGTTTGAGGATGCTTTGTTTGAAGTTATTTCCGGTTTTACCACCACCGGCTCCAGCATTCTTCCGGATGTGGAAGCCTTAAGCCACTGTATGCTGATCTGGCGCAGCTTTACCCACTGGGTAGGCGGTATGGGCGTGATCGTATTTATGCTGGCAGTGCTTCCTCTGGCAGGCGGCGGCTACAATATGCACATCATGCGTGCAGAAAGCCCCGGTCCCTCTGTGGGAAAGCTGGTGCCGAAGGTGCGGCAGACAGCCAAGATCCTGTATCTGCTTTATTTTGGAATCACCGTGATTCAGATGCTCCTTCTGCTTATCAGCGGGATGCCTCTGTTTGATACCCTCTGCATCAGCTTCGGTACAGCAGGAACCGGCGGCTTCGGTATCCTGAATGACAGTACAGCGTCCTATACATACCTGCAGCAGGCTATTATCACCGTATTTATGATCTTATTTGGTGTCAATTTCAACGTATACTACCTGCTCTGGATCCGAAAGCCGAAGGATGCCTTCGGATGTGAGGAGGCCAGGGTCTACCTGGGAATCATACTGGTTTCCACCATAGTCATCGCTCTGAACATCCGCCATATGTTCCCAAGCCTGATGCTGGCCTTCCATCACGCAGCCTTCCAGGTAGGAACGATTATTACCACCACCGGCTTTGCCACCACAGATTTCGACCTGTGGCCGGAGCTTTCCAAGACCATTCTGGTACTTCTGATGTTCTGCGGAGCCTGTGCCGGCAGCACCGGAGGCGGCATGAAGGTATCCCGGATCATTATTGCATTTAAGCAGGTGAAAAAGGAGCTGGGCAATCTGGTTCATCCCAAAAGTGTAAAGATCCTGCGGCTGGAGGGAAAGAAGCTGGAGCACAATGTGGTCCGCTCCGCCAACGGCTATTTCCTGGCATATGCCATTATCTTTGCTGCATCTGTTATTCTGATCAGTCTGAATAACTTTGACTTCACCACGAATGTGACGGCAGTGGCAGCCACATTTAACAATATCGGACCTGGCCTTGCCAAGGTGGGGCCAACCTGCAACTGGAGCCAGTTCTCTGCCTTTTCCAAGTATGTGTTTATGTTTGACATGCTGGCAGGCCGCCTGGAGATCTTCCCAATGCTGCTGTTATTCTCACCTGGGACGTGGAAGAAAGGGTTTTAAATTTAAAAAGCTGTATATATGGAAAAAAGAACCTTTTATTTCGTATACTGCCATTTGTATCGAAAGAAAAGGTTCTTTTTTTATTTTCTCAGCCTTATTCCACCGTAACCGACTTTGCCAGATTTCGCGGCTGATCCACATCCAGATTCTTCCCCAGAGAAGCGTAGTAGGCGATTAGCTGCAGCACTACCGCGATTGGGAACACAGTAAAGATATCCCTCACAGCAGGGATCATAATATGGATATCCGCCAGATCCCCATCCACTTTTGCCCCTTCCTTGGTAATCAGGATCACAAAAGCACCTCTGGCCTTGACCTCACGCACATTGGACATGGACTTTGCAAAAATATTATCCTGGGTCGCGGTGGCGATCACCGGAACCTGATCAGAGATTAGTGCAATGGTGCCGTGCTTCAGTTCTCCTGCCGCATAGGCCTCTGCGTGGATGTAGGAGATCTCCTTCAGCTTCAGGGCTCCTTCCAGAGAAAAGGCATAATCCAGACCCCTGCCGATAAAGAACGCATCCGGGCTGTTGATAATATGGGTGACCACTGCCTTCATTTCTTCCCGCCGCTTGATCATCTCTTCCATAGCAGGGATCACATCCAGAAATTCTGCCAGAAATGTCCGCGCCTGTTCCTTCGTATATTTGCCGCGAACCAGCGCCATCCGGCAGGCAATCAGGTAAAGGGCGGCAAGCTGAACGGAATATGCCTTGGTGCTGGCCACTGCGATCTCCGGGCCAGCGTGGGTGTAGAGAACATATCCGCTTTCCCTGGCAATGGTAGAGCCCTTCACATTGACGATCGCCAGCGTCTGGGAGCCATACTCCCGGGCAAGCCGCATAGCAGCCAGGGTATCGATGGTCTCACCGGATTGGGAGATCACGATGACCAGTGTGTGCTCATCGATCAGCGGCTGCTGATACCGGAATTCTGATGCGATGGTGACGGTTACCGGAATCCGTAAAAGCGGCTCCATCACCGTCTTGGCCACCATACCTGCATGCATGGCAGTTCCGCAGGCAATGATGTGGACCTGGGTGCAGGAGCGGAAGATCTCATCGTCGATTCCATCATCTGTGAAATCCGGAAGGCCCTTGCTCAACCGGGGCAGAATGGTATTCTTCATCGCTTCCGGCTGTTCGTGGATCTCCTTCAGCATAAAGTGGGGAAATCCATTTTTCATTGCCGCATCCATGTTCCAGTTTACTGTCATGACAGGCGGCTGTGTCTTTGCAAAGGTCTGCAGGTCGTAAGTCTGAACCTTGTAAGGTGTCAGGCGGACGATCTCGCCCTCCGGAACCACAAAGTAGGACTGGGTATAAGGGATCAGTGCCGTCAGGTCGGAGGCGATCACCGCACCGGAATGGGTATAGGCTGCTACCAGCGGGCTTACGCTGCGGACGGCGTAGATCTCTCCTGGACGGTCAGCAAACAGGATGCAGAAGCCATAGGAGCCCTCCAGCTTTCCCACCAGCTTCTGGATCGCCACAAATGGATCTCCCTGATAAAACCGGTCCAGGACCCGGGCTGCCACCTCGCTGTCTGTCTGAGATACCAGCTCATCCTGAAGCTGAAACTCTTCGGTAAGCTGATGGTAATTTTCAATGATCCCATTATGGATCAGGGTTACCTGCCCTGCCTGGTGGGGATGGGCATTTTCATTGGTCACACCGCCGTGGGTAGCCCAGCGGGTATGACCGATGCCGCAGTGGGAGCCAACAGAAATTCCTTCGCAGGCCTCCTTCAGGGCAGCTACCTTTCCCACCTGCTTAATTACCTGGATTTTAGAATCCGTTCGAAAAAATGCAATGCCCGCGCTGTCATAGCCGCGGTACTCAAGACCAGCAAGGCCTTCTATTAATAAACGTTTGGCCTCCAATGGGCCGGTATATCCAATAATTCCACACATAATCCTTCATTCCATTTCTTTTTTTTATTGCTTTGATTCCCTGCCTTTTGTTTTGCAGTTACCCGCATATTTTCAGCAGCGATCACATGCTCAAAGCGGCACGGGAGAGCACCCGCCGAATAATTCGATTCTCTCTCCACCTCGTTAACCGATTCCAGAAGCTTCCAGTCTGTCATATTCAGCCATCCTTCTCAGAAGCCTTCACGACCCCAAAACCGGTGCATGGCGCTTGTTCGTATTGAAGTAATCCTGCATCTGCTCCTCCTTATAAGCAGATTGGTCACATTATATCTCGAAGTATCAGAATCGTCAACTTTCTTAACAATAAATTAAACTTTTTTAAATAATCTTTCTCTGTTTTTTAAAAATAGAATATGATATACTATACCGGAAAATGCGAGAAAAGAATGTGAAAATGTGAAACGAATACGGACAGAAAAAGAAAAAAAACACGATCAGAAACGGATCAACAAAAATAAATGCAAGCTGATCACAGCGCTTATTTTTATGGGCACAGGAACTGCCCTGGGAAGGACCGGACAGCTCTATGGCATTCGCCAGCAGCAGAGACAGGCAGAAGCGCTGGCTGCCGCCCAGGCTTTCGCTGCAGCAGAACTGGAACGCCAGAAAGAGCTGGAGGAAACAGAAGCTGCTTTCGAAGCTGTAACCAGGGAGGAAACCCAGCCGGAAACAGAAGCAGCCGATCAGCCCTCTCCAGACAAGCTGAATCTGGCTTACTTTTACCCGGAGGACAGCGATTCCTCTGAGATCATCGACAGCTATGCCGGCCAGGTATTCCAGGAGCTGACCATCCTAGATTCCGAATGGCTGGCCGATATTTATGAGCTGGCTGATGTAAAGCCCTCAGCAATGGCCCAGCGGCTGGGAAAAAGCCAGGATTCTATTATGGGCACTTATAATCTTAAGGACGAGGCCCATGATCCAGAGGATCCATCCTCCTGGACGATCAACAACTGGAAGCGGATCCATGTGTCATTCGCTGACGGAGACGGCAGAGCGATTTCTGGTTTTTCTAATGTAAAGGATATCCTTTCCATGGCCAGCGTATACACATATTATACCGATATGATGGATGTGGATGCTTTTTCTGCTTATGCCAGACAGCTCTGGGAGGCTTCACACAGCTACACCATCCGAATGGGAGATGTTTATTACTGCGACGGCTGCATGGATAAAACGGACGAAGAGATCGCCATGGAAGAGGAGATGGATGAGGAAGCGGCTGCCGCTGCATTATCCAGTGAGGAAGGATTTGCTGCCGCTGCATTATCCGACGAGGAAGAGTCTGCCGGTGACTCAGCAGCCGGAGCACCTGCCTCTGATCATTCCAATCCGGCTACTTCTGATTTTGGAATTTCAGGTTCAGAAGTTTCAGATTCAGAACAGACCTCTGCATCTGAGTCATCATCGGATTTTGAATCATCAGCTGCTTCGAAACCGTCACCTGACTTGGAGCCATCATCCGAGTCGGTGACGGTTATCCGACGAAGTACGGTGCCGGAAGACACTTCCTTTGCTTCTCCGGGAGATACCGGAACACCTGGTTTTGCAGGATCCGATCCGGCATCGGGTGCCGCAGCATCGGACATTGCATCCAATTCCAATGCTGAAGCCATGTTAACCGAACCGACCGAAGCCGATTCCAGTCTGGAACGTGGATCCGAAACAGAAGAGAATTCCTCAAAGCACGCAGAGCACAGCTATGGGAATTGTCCCGGCCATGTGGATCTGTACATTCAAGTTAAATTACTGGGATTAAATGACCGCAATGGCCTGATTTCCATCGATGCCATCGGAAACGATCCAGATTCCATAACAGCAGACGGCTGGCAGGGATGGACGGAGGAGACGCTTTCCTATGTCAATGCAATCAGCAGCCAGGACTGGTTTGCTGATTACGGCTTAAGCATCTCAGCCATCTCGCTGAGCACTCCCCTGTCTGGTCAGGAAATTGCCGATTATATGGATCAGCTTCCGAAGGATCTCTCTGAGACACGCAGGGAGATTATACACTTTGCCCTTTCTTCCGTTGGAAGAGTTCCTTACTATTGGGGCGGTAAGGCATCCCATGCCGGATATGAGGGAAATCAATTCGGTGCACTGGTTCCTTCTGACCATGAGGGCCGCATCCTGAAGGGCTTAGACTGCTCCGGCTGGATCGACTGGGTATACTGGTCCGCCACTGGGAAACGGCTGGCAGGCTCCAGCACCAGCAGCCTGATCCTCTGCGGAGAGAAGATCAGCCGCAGCGATTTAAAGCCTGGTGACATTATCGTCCGAACCGGCACAAGCGCTCATGTGGTTATGTTTCTCAGCTGGTCAGCGGACGGCCGCATGAACGTAATTCATGAATCCAGTGCCTCTGTCAACAATGTTACCATCAAGACCATGGATGCCGCCTGGCCTTACTACCGGAAATTAGTAGATTAGCAGTACGAAAAAGAGGGTTGATTATGTCAAGCTATGATTTTGAAGATGAGTATGAAGATGAACTGGACCGCATGCGGGCCCAGAGAAAACGAAAGAAACAACCATCGGCCGTTTCCAGCCGCATCGATGATGATTTCCAGATTGAATATCTTGAGGAGGATGATAACTTGAAGCCGAAGTCCGGACATGCTTCCAACCGAGGGCAGAGAAATGGAAGAAGACAAGACCGCAGACAGGCGCCTCCTCCAGCCAGACGGAAGCCGCGAAGAAAGAAGGGGAGAGGCGTTAAGCTTTTCCTTTTGGCCGTTGCAGCTATGGTCATTGTGTTATATGGAAAGCGCTGGATGAAAGATCGTGACGGCTACTGGAACATTGCTGTTTTCGGCGTAGATTCCCGTGACAGTAATCTGGGAAAGGGCGCTCTGGCCGATGTGCAGATGCTTGCCAGCATTAATAAAAAAACAGGTGAGATCCGACTGGTATCCGTATTCCGTGATACATATGTTCAGATCAACGATGAGGGCGACTTCCATAAAATCAATGAAGCTTACTTTAAAGGCGGATATCCGCAGGCACTGGACACACTGAAACGAAATCTGGATATCACCGTAGATGATTATGCTACCTTTAACTGGAAAGCAGTAGCCGATGCCATCAATATTCTGGGCGGCATCGACCTGGAGATCACCGATAAGGAATTTGCCTATATCAATTCCTTTATCACGGAAACAGTTGAATCCACAGGCGTCTATTCCCAGCATCTGCAAAGTGCCGGAATGAATCATCTGGACGGCGTTCAGGCTGTAGCCTACTGCCGCCTGCGTCTGATGGATACCGATTTCAACCGGACAGAGCGGCAGCGGAAGGTGGTTTTCCTGGCACTGGAAAAAGCAAAGCAGGCGGATTTCAATACCTTGAAAACCATTGCAGGTACTGTCATACCTGAGATCTCCACCAGCATCGGCATTGAAGATGTGATTCCGCTGGCAAAAAATGTCAAGCGCTACCATCTGGGACAGACAGCCGGATTCCCATTTGCTAAAACAACTGCAATGGTTGGAAAGATGGACTGTGTAATTCCTATGACACTGGAATCCAATGTGGTTCTTCTGCATCAGTTCCTATTTGATACGGAAAATTATCAACCATCCGCCTCGGTAAAGACCATCAGCGGAATCATCAGTGAGAAGACCGGCATTTACGAGGAAGGCAAGGCAGCCGGCGCTGATCAGAATCTGACTGGTTCCAGCGGCAGCTCCGGAAATGGCAGCAGTTCCGGCAACGGAGGAGGTTCTAACGTTTCTGCTGGCTCCAATGATGAGCAGCAGGGCATGCAGGCGCCAGAACCAGAAGAGCTTATGGAATCCGTATCAGAATCGGCCCCGGAATCTTCAGACGATGAAACAGGGTCTGAGAATGATGATGGTGCAAGTACAAAAGCAGATGGCCAGGAAGAAGAAGCTTCTTCACAGCCTGCCATTGTAGAGCCGCTGACACCGGAAGAAACCACCTTATCCAATGAACAGATTCCGGAAGGCCCAGGTGCCGCAAATCCTCCCTCAGACAGTCCGAATGTCATTCACACGAAGCCAGTAGAGCCTTCTACAGAAAGCTATGGACCTGGTTTTGAGAATCAATAGGCGAGGCGGAATCATTTTGGAAATAATAGGTTTTTTACATTGGTTCACATAATTTTTTTATGTGAACCAATGTTTTTTTCAAGATCCTGTTTGAACTTGACAGCATATCGATTTCCTGTTATTATGTTAGTATCATATTGATATTAACAGAATCATACTAACATATTTTGTAAGTGAATTTCGGCAGTCTGAACATAAAGCCATGATAAATATGGGGATTGCTGAGATAAGGAGGAAACCGCCATGACAAATACCGTATATACCTTAGACGATTTAAAAAAGCGATACCAGGAAGGAGAGACCTTTCAATTTCTATTCTTCTGGGGCCATACCCCTTCCGCAGACGGAAGGATCACAGAAACCTGCTGCAGTCAATGGTGGATGTGCAATTTTACAATAGACGGGATCACCTATACCTGCGCTGAACAATATATGATGGCAGAAAAAGCACGAATGTTTCATGACCAGGAGATGCTGGAACAGATTATGAACGCCAAACATCCCAAGGAAATGAAGGCCTATGGACGAGCAGTAAAAAATTTTGACAAAACTACATGGGATCATGCCTGCTATGAACTGGTGAAAAAGGGAAATGTGGCCAAATTTTCTCAAAATCCAGAGCTTTGGAATTTCCTGAAATCAACCAAAAAGCGAATTTTAGTGGAAGCCAGCCCCAGGGACCGCATATGGGGAATTGGCATGGGCAAAAGCAATCCAGACGCAGAATGTCCATTAAAATGGAAAGGCACAAATCTTCTCGGTTTTGCCCTGACAGAAGCCCGCGACATTCTGCTTTTGAAGGAAGAGGAGGCGGCACTCGAATGATCGAGAAATATCCTCTTCGCCACAGCCAGGAACCGCTCCGCGACAAACAGGGATTAACAGAAACGGAATACTTAACATCCTATCAGGCAGACGATTTTAAGCATCCTTCCGTGGCAACCGATATGGCAATCTTTACCATTACTGAAAAACCAGAAACCAATTACAGAAAGCTGCCAGAGAAACAGTTAAGCATTCTTCTCATTCAGAGAGGTGTACATCCCTATCTGGGCTGCTGGGCCCTTCCAGGAGGCTTTGTCCGGCCGGAGGAAACTACGGAACAGGCTGCAAAACGAGAACTGTACGAAGAAACCGGCCTGAACCAGGTGTATATGGAACAGCTGTACACCTTCAGCGAACCAGATCGTGATCCTAGGACCTGGGTGATGAGCTGCGCATATATGGCTCTGATCGACAGCAGCCAACGAAAGCTGCAGGCGGGAGACGATGCTGACAACGCCAAATGGTTCCGCATTTCCTTCCGTCTGCTTGAGGAGCGAAAAAGTTATCAGCATGATGCGATAACCGCTATTTCTTTCACCCAAAGCTATGAATTGACCTTATCAGCTGACGATATCGTTCTGCATTCTGTCATTCAGAGAAAGCAGATCCAAACAGAACATTCCAGTACAATCGAATATTCCATCCTTGAAAATGATGGACTTGCCTTTGATCACGCCAAAATCATTGCATATGCGCTGGAACGCCTGCGCGGGAAAGTAGAATATACCGGCCTTGCCCTGCACCTGATGCCATCACGATTCACCTTGACCCAGCTCCAGCAGGTATATGAAGTAATACTTGGAAAACAGCTCTTAAAGCCTGCCTTTCGCCGCAAAATCGCTGATCTGGTAGAAGAAACAGATTGTTACACCGAAAATGAAGGCCATCGCCCATCCAGGCTTTACCGAAGGAAATGGGAAAACATGATTAATTGAATATTAACGGAATACGAAAAGGAGATTACATGGATCGAAAAGCAACTGCCAGAGAAACCCTGGCGATCATGAAAAATGGATATTATGAAACAGACAGCGGGAGGGCAGATATCTCCAAACTCCAGGAATATGCTGTAACAAACAGTTTTCTTCTGACCCCACAGGAGGGCAAGAATCTGCTCGAGAATCTGCCAGCGAATGCCGCACATTCCACAGCGGATGCAGTGCCTTCTGCGTCAAAGAATACTGCAGACATTAAAGTCTGGAATTGTTCCACAGTAGATGCAATCCTAAAAGCAGATGCAGACAGCCGCATGAATCCCAATCTAAGGCCGCAATCAGAAATAAATATTGCCGTTCTCAATTTTGCCAGTGCAAAAAATCCTGGAGGAGGCTTTCTAAACGGCGCTATGGCTCAGGAAGAAAGCCTGGCAGCTTCCAGCAGCCTTTATGAAACATTGATTGCCCATGAGGATTATTATAAAAATAACCGTGCCTGCAATTCTATGATGTACACGGATTACAGTATTTATTCTCCTGGCGTGCCTTTTTTCCGGGATGGAAAATTTCGGCTGCTTCCTCAGCCAGTTACTGCATCCGTCCTGACTCTTCCAGCTGTTAATATGGGGCAGGTAAAACGGAAAGGAGAGGACGTCTGCCAAGCTGAACAGACGATGAGACGCCGCATGAAGCTGGCTCTCGCCATCTTTGCTCATCAGAGATGCCAAAAGGTGATTCTGGGAGCATATGGCTGCGGTGTATTCCGCAATGATCCAGATCAAATTGCCTTATGGTGGAAGGAACTGCTGGATGAAGGTTTTGCCAAGCAGTTTGAATCCGTTATATTTGCAGTATTAGATCGTTCATCCAGCCAATCCTGCATTCGGGCATTTCAGAAAGTGTTTGGGGCAAATACAACTTGAAAATACAATGTTACTAAAATCACTACAGCATTGCAACATCAATGGGATTTACGCCCATATACATAAGTCTCTTATAAAAGCCGAACCCTAAGTTCTATAATAAGCTGTAAGAAGTCACTCCTATGGACTTGG
>JAUNGG010000072.1 GCA_030524635.1 Lachnospiraceae bacterium | reverse complement strand
AATACAAAAATCAATCAATCCCGTCACAATCCGGCTTAAATTTCTTTTAATTTTTTAAAATAGTGCTTGCATTTTTTCCACTTATGCTTTACAATAATAGAGATGCGTCTGTAGCTCAGTGGATAGAGCAGTGGCCTCCGGAGCCGCGTGCGTAGGTTCGATTCCTATCAGACGCATTTTTTTGTTGCCTGTTTCAGGCAGCCTCATACCCTCAACGAAAGAAGGAATATCCATGGCAATCAATCCATTGCAGCTTATGCAGTTCCAGAAAATGTTTGAAACCTTCCGTCGCAATCATCCGAAGCTTCCTCTGTTCTTCCAGGCCGTCAGCCGTGATGCATTAGTGGAAGGAACGATCCTTGAAATGACTGCCAAAAGCCCTGACGGTAAGGAATATTGCACAAATATTAAACTGAACGCATCCGATATTGAGATGATCCAGGCATTAAAACATATGAAAGAGCAGAACTAGCACCGGCTGGTTCTGTTTTTTATTTGTTTTTAACATTTCCTGATTTTTACTATTGCAAATTTCTGTAAAATACGATATAATAAGCCTATCAAATTCAAAAACGGCGTGTTCTCGCCACATTTGTCCCGGAGTCGGACTGCCTTATCTTTTCGAGGCAAAAATCCCATATATGTCATTTTGACTGCAATGACTCAATTTATGTACTGCATATTCGCTGTACCACAGCTACCATACTGCATATCTGCTGTACGGTGCTCTTACTCTGCCATGCTGAAACAGCGAGGCATCTAAAACCAAATCTATTATATTCTGGAGGTAAATTATGAATTACGAAAGCTTTTTGCAGACAGTAAAAGGAGATTTAGAAAAAAGACTGGGAATGGATTATCAGGTTACACTGCGCGCGATTCCCAAAAATAACGGCATTATCCGCGATGGTGTTTCCATCTGCCGAAAGCAGGAGGAGATTGCTCCTACGATTTATTTAAATGACTTTTTTATCCGTCTGGAGGAAGGGCAGCCGCTGCCGGATGTTCTGGACAGCATCTATCATCTCTACTTGTCCAATCCCGGCCTACCTTACCTGGATTCCAGAGCACTTTCCTCTTATCAGGAAGTGAAAGACCGCATTGTTTACAAGCTGATCAATATTCAGGCCAACCTTCCGCTACTGAAGAAGCTGCCCTACATCCCATTTCATGATATGGCGATGGTCTGCTATCTGTTAATGGAGCAGAAAGATCACGGCTACATGACAGCACTGGTTCACAAGGAACACTTAAAAACCTGGAGAATACGAGAAAAGGAGCTTTTTACTACTGCAATCCAGAACACGCCTCTGCTCCTTCCGCCCACGATCCGGCCTATGAGTGAGATGCTCAAACAGCTGGCGCAGGATGCCTTCGGTGACAGCTGTCAGGAAGAATCTCTGGAAGCAATACTGGAAGCCACAGAGGAACACCGGATGCAGCAGAATCCTATGTTCCCGGATCTGTACGTCCTGACGAATTCCGCCGGAGTCAATGGCGCTGCCTGCATGGCTTATCCCCATGTAATCAAAAACTTCGCAGACCGCCTGGAACAGGATCTGATCATCCTGCCCTCCAGCATCCACGAAGTACTTTTAGTTACCGATTCCGGCAATTATGATTATAATGAATTGAGCTGCCTGGTGAAGGACATCAATGATTCTGAGGTCCCCACAGAAGACCAGCTCTCCAACCAGATTTATCGCTACAGCCGGGAGGATGACGTGATTACGATCGTTTCCCACGGTCCTGTCCTAAGCGGAACAGAGAGTCGATAAAGAACACAGCCATAGCAATCGCTCCTGCGATCTGGAGGGTCTGCACCAGATAATGATTAGACAGACTGCTCAGATCTCGAATCATATAATAAACGCTGCGGTAGATGGAAGCGCCTGGCACAGATGGCAGGATCCCGGCCACCAGAAACACCATTACCGGCGCTTTCAGTTTCCGCGCAAAGATATGGCTCATGCAGGCCACTACAAGACTGGAAAGGAACGCCGCCAGCGGCTCAGAAAATGCGCAAAATTCCACCACAAGATAAACCAGCCAGCCGCAGCCTCCCACACAGCCGGCATGCAGCAGATATTTTTTCGGCAGTTCTAAAAGAAGCCCAAAGCTGATCACTGCAAAAAATGCTCCCAGAGAACGAATCAAAATTTCTGCTACCATAGTTGCTCACCTCCCGCCAGCATCTGGAATAACACCATACTGGCACCCACGCCGGCTGCCACTGCCAGAGCCGTTACCACAGCCTCCAGCATCCTTGTAACACCGGCGCTGTAATCTCCGTTTAAGGTGTCCCGAATCGCTGTCGTAAAGGTCACGCCCGGAACCAACGGCATGATTGCGCTGGTGATCACCGTATCCCGGTTGATCTGAGGCAGGATCGTGCTTTTTAAGCTTAATGCAGCAATTCCGATAAAGAATGCGGCAACTACTTCAGCACAAAAGTCATTGAAGCGGATTTTCTTCGCCAGCCGCATCACCACAGCCAATCCAAATCCGATCAGCATAGCCGCCGCGCCGTCTGCCAGACTTCCGCCGAACAGTACTGCGAAAAACATGCAGATCCCCATATAGCCCAGATACTTCACAGCCGGACGGTATATGGATGTTTTCTGGATCTGGAGCAGCTGCTGATAGGCATCTTCCACCGTGATTGTACCAGCACAGAGCTGGCGGGATATATCATTGGCCAGATACACCCGGTTCAGATTTGTAGAACGATCTGCCACCCGCCGTACCAACGTGATGGTTTCCCCCTCCGGATCATCTAAGCTCAGATAAATTCCGGTACCCAGCACAATATTCTCGCCCTGCCAGCCCTCTGCCAGACCCAGGATATGCTGAATGGTAGTCTCCACCCGATAAATTTCCGCACCGCTGACCAGCATGATCTCACCAGCCAGCGCTGCTGTTTCTACTAACAATTTTGCTTTTTCCATGTTGTTTCCGTTTCTAAACCTTCATGAACCCGGCAATCAATACATTACCGTATCATGAAAATTTGGCAGGTGCATTGTCATCCCTGAATACAAGCCGCCCGCTTTGCTCCTTGATAAGGTTAAAAAATCAGGCTTCCAATCTGGTAAACCAGTACGGCTGCTCCCCAGGCAACTGCCAGCTGAAACAAAACCATACCAAAGGTCCACCGGTAGGATCCGGTCTCCCGCTTGATCGTTCCGATTGCGGCCACACAAGGCGTATACATCAGGCAGAATATCATCAGTGCATAGGCATTAACACTGCCGAAGCCTCCTGCTGCCAGGCTTTGCATCAGCATTCCCATGCCCTGTTCCGAGTTGATATTTCCAATTCCATAGAGAACACAGAAGCTGGAAACCACTACCTCCTTGGCTGATAAACCGGAGATCAGTGCAACTGCAATCTGCCATTGTCCCAGTCCGGCAGGAGACAGAACCGGAGCCAGAAGCCGCCCGAACATGGCAGCAAAGCTTTCCGCCACATCCGCCACAAAGCCGACCGGACCCACATTCAGCACAAACCACAAAATGATCGATGCCAGAAAAATGGTTGTTCCGGCCTTTGTCAGATAATCCTTTACCTTATCCCACACATAGATGGCAACTGTGCGGGCATTCGGCGTCTTATACTCCGGAAGCTCGATAAGAAGACTGTTATCTTCTGTGGATTTTGATGTTTTATGTACAATCAAGGCGATCAGGATCGCTGTTATCAAGCCGATCAGGTACAGAGAATATGCCACCAGCAAGGCACACTGCGGGAAAAACATATCCGCAAACAGCACATAGATCGGCAGTCTGGCCGAGCAGGACATAAACGGTGTAATCAAGATCGTCTTTCTCCTGTCCTTGGGACTTTCCAGCGCACGGGTCGCCATGACAGCCGGAACAGTACATCCAAATCCCAGCAGCATAGGCAGGAATGCACGGCCTGACAGTCCCACCATGCCCATGGTCTCATTCATCACATACGCCACACGGGACATATATCCACTGTCCTCCAAAAAGGCCAGCGCCAGAAACAGGATAAAAATATTGGGCAGGAAGGTGAGAATACCGCCCACACCTGCAATGATTCCATCCACAATCAGAGAAACCAGCCAGGAGGACACCTGAAAATGCTCCAGAACAGTCAGTACACCAGCAGAAAATACGTCTAACCCCTGTTCAAAATACCCTTTCAGGTAATCTCCTACCGTGAAGGTCAGGAAAAATACCAATGCCATAATCCCCAGGAAAATCGGAATTCCCCAAACCGGATGACACAAATACTCATCCACCCGATCCGTCCAGGCTGACTTCTCATCCTTATTAAACAGACATTCCTCCACGATCGCTTCGATGTAATCATATTTTTCATTGATGATCTGCTTGCTGTAATTCTGATCCACTATGCCTTCTACATCCACCGGATGATCCTCCGCCACCACTTCATCGTATTCCAGAAGCTTGACAGCATGCCACCGCAGATTATCCATTTCACCATAATGCTTTTGCAAGATCTGCTCCACCTTGCTGATCTTATCTTCGATTTCCGGACTGTAATGCATAACAATCCCGTGAGGCTCTTCCTCGTAATGATGGACCACTGCATGCATCAGCACATCCAGGCCAGTCCGCTTTCTGGCCGATACCGGAACGATAGGAATCTTACCCAGCATCTCCGGCAGGCGGTGAAGGTCGATCTCCATTCCCCGCTCCTCAATAATGTCCATCATATTCAGTGCCAGGATAACCGGACGCTTCAATTCCAAAAGCTGCAGCGTCAGGTACAGATTCCGTTCTAGGGAAGAAGCATCCACCACATTGATGATCACATCTACTTCCCGGTCCTCGATACACTTCCTGGTAACCTTCTCCTCAATGGTGTACGAGCTAAGACTGTAAATACCCGGAAGGTCAATTACCTTGATCGCTCTTCCCTTGTAGCTGGTTTCTCCCTCCACACGTTCTACCGTAACGCCGGGCCAGTTTGCCACTTTCAGCTTTGCGCCGGTAAATGCATTAAATAATGTGGTTTTTCCGCAGTTTGGATTTCCCACAAAACCAACTCGAATCGGACGTTCCTTCTCATCCATGGTACACCGCCTCCTCCACTTCTATGCCTTCTGCAATCTTTTTTCCCAGAGCCAGCCGGGTTCCCCGAATCTTGATGATAATGGATCCGCTTCCTTTCTTATTCAAAATAGTTACAGGTGTCTTCTCATTGACTCCCAATGCTTCCAGGCGCCGTCCGATGGCCTCCGCCACCAGAACCTGCTTTACCTGATACGTACTGCCTTTTTCACATTCAATCAGCTTCATATTTTATCATACTCCATCTATCTTTGTATAGGCAGTATCATTGTAAGCTTATTGAGAATAATTGTCAATAAGAAGGGATTAGATCCTTCTAACTGATTATCATTTTACAATATGGTTCTATTCCAGATCCAAGAGCATCTTCTTCACTTCTACCATCTTGTCACGCAGCTTTGCCGCTTCCTCGAAATTCAATTCTGCTGCCGCCTGGCGCATCTTCTTGGTCAGCTCCTTTACCAGCTGCTCCAGCTCCTGGCGATCCATCGATTCTGGATCCTTAGCAAAATCCTGGTCCTTCGTATCCGCCGCCTTAGAGATGGCAATCAGATCCCGAACAGCCTTCTTAATCGTAGTAGGTGTAATACCATGCTCCTCATTGTACGCCTGCTGAATCATACGCCGCCGGTTGGTTTCGTCAATCGCCCGGCGCATGGAATCCGTGACCGTGTCTGCATACATGATCACATGCCCCTCAGAATTACGGGCAGCGCGGCCAACGGTTTGGATCAGAGAAGTTTCTGAGCGCAGGAAGCCCTCCTTATCCGCATCCAGGATCGCCACCAGCGTGATCTCCGGAATATCCAGGCCTTCCCGCAGCAGATTAATTCCCACCAGCACATCAAACACATCCATACGCATATCCCGGATGATCTCCGCCCGCTCCAACGTATCAATATCCGAATGGAGATATTTCACTCGGATCCCCACTTCTCGCATGTAATCCGTCAGATCCTCCGCCATCCGCTTAGTCAATGTGGTAATCAATACCTTATGATGGCCCTCCACCTCTTTATTTACCTCCGAGATCAGATCATCAATCTGTCCCTCCACCGGCCGCACAGAAATCTCCGGATCCAGCAAACCAGTAGGCCGGATAATCTGTTCCGTCCGAAGAAGCTCATGCTCCTCCTCATAAACAGACGGGGTCGCTGATACAAACAGCATCTGATCGATCTTGCTCTCAAACTCCTCAAAATTAAGAGGACGGTTATCCAGAGCAGAAGGCAGACGGAATCCATAATTCACCAGAGTCGTCTTTCTGGACCGGTCACCAGAATACATCCCTCTCACCTGCGGAAGGGTAATATGGGACTCATCCACAATAATCAGGCAATCATCCGGGAAATAATCCATCAGGGTACAAGGCGGCTCTCCCGGTGCAGAACCTACCAGATGCCTGGAATAATTCTCGATGCCGGAACAAAAGCCCGTTTCCCGCATCATCTCCACATCAAAATTCGTCCGTTCCGCAATTCTCTGGGCTTCCAGAAGCTTGTCCTCGCTCTTAAAATATGCCACCTGCTCCTTCATCTCCGCCAGAATATTCTCCGTGGCCGCCATCATCTTCTCCTTCGGCACTACATAGTGAGACGCCGGATAGATCGCCACATGACCAAGCTGCGCTTTAATATCCCCGCTTACCGTATCGATCTCAGAGATCCGGTCCACCTCATCGCCAAAAAATTCGATCCGGTACGCCTCATTTCCCGAGTATGCCGGAAAAATCTCCAGAATATCTCCCCTCACCCGAAAACTTCCCCGGTGAAAATCCATATCATTCCGGGTGTACTGGATATCGATCAGCTTCTCGATCACCTCATCCCGGTCCTTTACCATGCCAGGACGAAGGGAAATTACCATCTCCTTATAATCGATAGGGCTGCCCAAGCCGTAGATACAGGATACTGACGCCACAATGATCACATCGCTCCGCTCCGACAGAGCTGCTGTGGCGGAATGACGAAGCTTATCGATCTCATCATTGATGGCGGAATCCTTTTCAATGTAGGTATCGGTGGAGGGGACGTAGGCTTCGGGTTGGTAGTAGTCGTAGTAGGAGACAAAATACTCGACCGCGTTCTCGGGGAAATATTCCTTAAACTCGCTGTAGAGCTGTGCGGCGAGGGTTTTATTGTGGGCAATGATGAGGGTCGGCTTCTGTAATTGCTGGATGACATTGGCCATGGTGAAGGTCTTGCCAGAGCCCGTAACCCCTAGTAAAGTCTGGAATTGGTTGCCTTCCTGGAAGCCTTTTACGAGGGCTTCGATCGCCTGCGGCTGGTCGCCGGTGGGCTGGTATTCTGAGTGTAATTTGAACTCCATTTTCACTTTTTCCTTCCTTGGTGACCACTAAAAAAGTTCGCCTATTAGGCAGAAATTCGTAAAAGAAGGCCGTTTTGAGTTGCCTAATAGTCGAACTTTTGCCATTTTACGAATGAAGGTCACCAAAATGCAATTTTCTTAACTCCGCAACACTATATAAACTCAATAGAATTAGTAATACCAAAGGTCACTAAAATTATAACATAGCGGAAGAAAAAAGTATAGGCGCAAGTAGGAACATTTGTTCTTTTCCTGCGCCTTGTTTCATTCTGACATCCGAATTGATATTTGATTGAAACTGCAACTGTCATTAATTTTCCAAATAATCTTCTATCGGAACTTCGATTTCCAATATTTCATCCTCAAGCTGCTTGTCCGCCTCCTTTATCGGAAGCACCTCATCTATGAACGGTTGAATTTCATCTACACAGTCAGCAATAATTTCCCGGTTATCACCGTATACATCTAAGGTGATCAGCTCCGTTGCATGCCCCATTAATTTCGATACTGCTTTAGGATTAAAATTATTTTTCAGGAGCAGTGTGCAGAATGTACTTCGTAAATGATGCCACTTTATATCCGGCAGGTTATTATCCGCTAACAGTTTCTTATAATATTTCCAATGGAAATCCTTGCTTCGCGGCTTTCCGTAGCTGGAGCAGCAAACATATCCCGAATCCTGAAACTGACTTCTTCTGCGGCTTTTATTTCTCTCATATACCTCCCTCTGCTGCAGAATCGCCTCAAACACATAATCTGGTATCGGAATGTCACGATAACTCGACGGGGTCTTCAATCCAATTTCCTGTTTCGTAAAGGTTTTAGGTGGAAAGTCTTCTTTTTTTGTATTAATTTTCTTCCCCAGCTGCCGGCGAAGCTTTAGTGTCCGGTTAATATAGTCAATATCCGAATATTTCACACCGTTGATTTCCCTCCTGCGAAGTCCCATCAGAACATTAAACAGGACCTGCATATGTATCGGCGTGTCCCTGCTGGCCTCCAATAGAATTAAAATCTGTTCCATTGTCAAGGTTTTCTGTGTATCAATGCTGCGGGCGTGGTATTCTTTCTTTTTTACCCTTTTGGGAAGATTGATACCGACTGCCGGGTTCTCTGCGATGATTTTTTTCTCCACAGCATACTTCATGGAAACGTTCATCACCGTCTTAACCAGCCTTGAGACCGAAGCGGAATATTCCGCCCGGTCGTTATACAGCTTTTGAACATCTCCGCGGTTAACGGCCGACATCTTTTTCTTCCCAAGGATTGGAACAATATGGTTATACACAATATTGGAATAAGTAGCATAAGTCTCACTGCTCCTCACCCTCTTACTTATATCCTCCTTTAGCCAGAACTCTAAAAAATCGCTGACTTTCACATTCTCGTATACGATGTAAGTACCGGCATATAATTCACCTACTGTCTTTTCCCTGGCAGCTTTAGCCTCTTTTTCAGTCTTAAACCCCGCCTTTTGCTGTGTTCTTTCAGAGCCGTCCATGTACTTTAGAATAACCCGGTACCCGAATTTCCCTTTTATCGCCATCACCTGCTTGACTTCCCAATCTACATACTGCTGAAGGCTCAGATCAATGATCATACTGCCCTCCTCTCCACCGGGACAAACGCTTGATTCATAAATGCCAGAATATTCTCGTTTTCGTCCATCACATCACAATAATATTCAAATGTTGTGTGGACAGACCCGTGTCCAAGTAATGCAGATATTTTAATTAAAGGAACCCCCATCTCAATTAGGATCGTTGCATACATATGCCGTAGTCCATGCACGGTAATATGCGGAAGACTGTTCTTGTTGCAAATTCTGGTTAATGCGCTGTTTAAAGCCGACAGGCTATGTAATCTTCCATTTTTCTGACAGCTAACGTAATCCTTGTCATCATATTGGCCGACGCACACTACTTTATTAGAATCCACAAGATGCCTCCGCTTCTCCAGCTCTTCCATGATCACGCCTGGAACCCTCAATGTACGGAAACTGTTTGGTGTTTTCGGATCACGTTCAATCAGGCCGTAATTGTCCACCTTACTCCTGCTTCCTTTTTTTATAAGCGGATCTGAAACAATCTGTCTGCTGATATAAACGGTCCTCTTCTCAATATTAAAATCGCTAAATTTCAGTCCAAGGATCTCGCCTTTTCTTAATCCGCAGAATAGTCCCAGCAATATTTCCAGGTACCAGTCGTTTTCGGAAGACGCCTTCAACAGGACCTTGATTTTTTCCTTACTTAAAATTGTTATCTTTGGCTTTGGTCTCTTGTATGGCTTTGTGCCAATAACCGGATTGGTTTTAATATACCCTCCAATTACGGCCTCTTTCATCGCCATATTCAGAATCTCCCGCCCTTTGTTGCCTGCAGAGGCGCTGACCTTTGCTACACGTTCCAATAACGCATCAAGATATTCTGTATTAGTAAATCGCACCTTGATGTCGTATTCGATATTCGGCAGGATTAAGTCATAGATTGCATATGCGCCTACCATCCTGGTTGTAGTTTCAACTCTCTGAGAGAATACTTCTTCAAACCAATAGATTAAATAATCCTTGAGCATGACTTCTGTATTGATCTGGTTTGCCAAATGGTAGGCCCTATATGCTTTTTTAAATACAGCCTCGTGCTGCTTATAGCTTTTATCTGCTTCTTCGCTAGTGGCAAATCCTCCTTTTTTGCTATACTTGATCGAACCATCTTCACAAAGCGTCTTGGTGCGATGATACCATGAATTATTTTCAAAAAAAGCTGTGCTATTCTGCGATTTTCCTTTCAATTATCTCACCCGCCTTAACTGATTCCGTCCAGCCAGTCATCAAAAGATTGTTTGTGTACCCTGAAGAGTTTTCCGACTTTAATCACCCGGAACGGCTCCTTGTGCCGATATACCTCATCCAAAAAGATATATGTTTTGCTCCTCCCAATCCCTAAAATTTTCTGGACTTCCTCAGCGTTATATACTTTTTTATCTTGCTGTAAACCTTCTATTGTTGCCACCTCCCTTAAAAGGCAACCAGCCATGAGCCTGATCCACACTCATCAAATGCAGTGTGAGCTTTGACTAATCGCCAATCGTATATGACTTTCATCAAGCCTTTTGCCCACTCAAGGACATTTCAAAACTCTTGTGTTATTTTCTTACTACTCTTTACACTATTTCGTTAAGGCGGTTGTGCTTTCTCCAAAGCAAATCTTATGCCGTATTTTCCCGTCCCCCGGCATCTGGAGTTATCTTACCTGTCTGCAAAACAGCTTGAACCACACTGGATGTACCATACCAGCGCAGCACCCCCTCATTCGGTGAGCGGCAGTCCCCACAAGTTTCCAACTAATACTATCTTCGCACAGCTTATGCCGACGGCACAGGCCATCAAATCCCTGCTTGGATTTATTTTGATTTAATATGTTTCGCAGCATTTCTGCCCTCGCGTATCTCTCGTATGCTCGGTATTAGTTTTCGTGATAAGATAACTGAACCTATTCTATTTTCAATGTACTGTGATTGACTCCTTACATATATATAAATAGGACAGAAATCGGATTATTCAGAAACATTCTGGAATTATATTTTTACACACATAGAACTGAATAAAACCGCCATTTATTTGCTTTAGAGAAGATTGTCCTTTTTAATAAGGGCAGTAAAAAAATTCTTTTCAAATCTTAATATTATTCTCTTTATCATTCGTTGAGTCTTTCTCGTTTTAATCTGCTATAGATATGGAAGCCGCCAGATATGATATATTCTGCCGGCTTCCATTCTGATTTTTACTTATCTCACTAATTCATAGACATATATGTACACTTTGTAGTCCTTCTTGCGGTTAATCAGCCTTACATCATATCCGCAATAGTCCCCCTCCCCATATATGTGGTACTCCTGGTCTTTGGATGGCTCTGCGCCATAATACGCGCCTACCTTCGGTATGTCGGAAATCCCTTTGCCAAGCAGTTCCTCAAATAAATAATCTCGGAATTCATCCATCTCCACAATCAAATTTAGGTTATCTCCGATTTCTTTTTGCGGAAACCAGCTGCTCAACCAGCGATGCCCGTCATGACTGGCGCAGTTATACGCAATCAGATGTTCCGGTTCTATGGGAAACTCCGGTTCTGCAGTCAAGAGGAAGTTATTTGACTCAAAGAGCAGACTCTGACATCTATAGCAGTACCCTGTTTTCATCAATTCCTTTTCTTTATCTAATCGATTGGGGAACAGATCCTGAATAAGTGGAGTTTGATGTCCTTTCCCTGTGCCGCAAAAACGGGAGTTGACGTACCGGTCGTATTTTTTCATCTCTCTGCGAGAAAGATAAATACTTGTATATTTACCGCACATGGGACAATATCCTGTCACCTCAGAACGCCTGCTGATTTCCTTTTTAGACATTTCCCGCGGAACATACACATACTCGTATTCTTCCGTTACATCCTTACCCTCTGGCAAAGCCAGTATCTTTTTTCTCCCTCCCCTTTTCTCTATCACTGCATACTCCTGGTCTCTTAAATCCACATAAATTGCCCTGCTGTTTTTCTCATGATAAATATAAAAAAGTACCCTCTTCATCTGTTCGATTCCTTTCTTTCTCATTTTTGCTACACGACACCGGGATCAACCGATATCTGGTCTTTTTCATGCGGATATAGCTGGCGGAAAATCCCCTCTGCCACCTGGGCGGCAAAAGATGTCTCCTCGAAATGGCTGTATACCACATAGACCTCTTTTCCATCTGTCCAAAAAGTCCATTCCTCCGTAAATCCCTGATTATCCATGCAACCCGTACAAATACCGGATACCTGCAATTTCTTGATTCCGGCATCCTTCTCGTACTCAATGCACATTTCAACTTTTTCCTTTCTGTCTTCCCATATCACATTCCTAATTCGGATCACGTATCCTTCCTCCTGTTTCATCTGTGTACATTTAAAGATCAGCCAATCCTTCTTTATGCCGCAATCATCAGCTCGTCTTCCATGGCATCCAGTTCCTCTGCCGCTGCTTCATCCATGCATAACGCCGCCTCCATCAGATCCGCTTCCAGAACATCGGCCAACGGTTTACCTGCCAAATGCCCATTCCAAATCCTGGCATTCTTTTTCCGCAGTTCTTTCAACTCCTCGACACGGAGCCTTGCACTTTCTTTCGCCAGGCGGTAATCTTCCTCTGTTAAGCGCGGCCTGATTGCTTTCTGCCATCTTCTTATAAAGCCGACTGCCTGCTTAAAGTCATCATTCTGCTGGTCACCGGCTGTCCTCTTCTGACGCACCGTCCCGTCCGGCTCAAACTCCACCGTATAAAATGCCTGCTCCGGCCGGTCCGCTTTTCTTAAAAATGCAATGTAGGTTTCCCGCCGCTGTATCCGTTCATAATAAACGTCACTGAACCTTGTACAATGCCTAAGCGCCATGCCATCCCGTATGATATCCTCAATCCGGTCCGGAATAAGAAGCACATACTTCTTGTCACCATATTCGTATTTTTCCTTTATGGCCTTGCAGATTGTATCCACATCCGGATATTTCCTGTCGATATCAGCCGCCTGAAGCGTCAGTTTCTTATCCTCACACAGCCGAAGAACCTCGTCATGGGCTTCCAACAGGTTTCGGGGTTTATAGAACAGTTCCAGCGTGATATCCCGTTTCAGGCGTTTTGACATGTCAAGATAATCCCTCCAGGTGGACAGGAGTTCACTGGGATTGCGGCCAGTTAATGCATACTGACGTTTCAGATAATTGCAGATTCTTAATTCACTCATGTGGTTCACAATGAATTTAAGATTCTCTGGCTTGATATTCTGCTTCTCAAAATATTGGATCACTGAATCCTTAATATTTTTCCGGCTTTCCTTTTCATACTGCATCCATACCAGAAACAGTTGGCCTCCATCATTATCCCGCAAACGTCTTAACCGGTTTCTGTCTATCCCCAACGACTTTGCCAGGCTGTGGGATTGTGTAATTTCAACCCCCCCTCTAAGTGCTTCCAGCGCAAGGCGTATCAAACCGGCCTTAGCAAGGCGTTCCAGATATGGAGCGTCTGCCAGACTGCTAAGATAGTCGTCCGGGCTTATCTTATGTCCGGAAGAAACCATCTGCATAAACCCTGTCCTGCTTAACAGGTGACGGGACAGAGCCGGCAGGGTACGTTTATACACAGCTCCGGCATTATTTAGTTTGTAATCGTGATATCCGTAAAAAAAATTATAACTTGGATAGCCTTTAATCCATCGGTACTCTCTTTGTTTATACCACCCGCTATAATACTGGGTACCTACTAAATCCTTACCATAGATAATCCGTCCAGTCTCGCTGCACAGTAAGCCTGGCGTTTCATACTCGCCTCGTTTGTAAGACCGCCGTGCTGCAAACTGCCGGATTACCAAACCGTCTCCATACCTCTGCGGCAGATAAACCTGCGCTTCTTTTGTATAAAACCGGCCTGCCCTGCCTCTGGCTTTATATTGAATCCGATGCCCGCAGCGAATGCAGGTGCCAAAAGTATTGTGTCTCGCATTCTTTACCGGCACGGTTTTCCCGCACCAGGTACAATACCCCTCCTTCACATTTCTGGAGTAATCATAAAAGATAAAATGTTCCTCCAAACCATGTCTGCTTACCCAGCGTTCCCAGTCCTTGGGCAAGTCAGGAACCAGCTTCATTGCCGCATCCCATACAGAGGTCACTTTTTTGTATTTTTTCTCCAGCCGTTCTTCCAGAATAGACTCCTGGTATTCTTCAATCCCCTGCACACCTTCCTTAGTAACTCCCAGGTATTCCTTCAAAACCTGATTATCTTCCGGTGTCAGGTAGATCTGCGAGTAGTTACAATAATAAGGAAGAGGAAGCATACTCACACGCGCTGTACGCCATTTTTTATTTACGGCATCCCAGGTAAGATATTCCCTTTTACCCTTATCAATAAAAATTTCATATGATGGGTTTTTACTTCCAAGCCGCAGATTCCTCGTCAAATATATCGCGATTATCAGAATATCCCCACTGATATGGCACCGCAGATACACTTCACGCTGAAAAACAAGCTCATACTTGCAATAGAATACCTCCTTTTTTTCCGAAATATCCTGCTCTGCCAGGTGGACTATCTCATCTGTCGCATACAAGACGTCCATTTCCTTCAATTTTGCCTTTTTCATTGTCTTATCCCGCCTTTCTTATTTTCCCCTGAATGTCATACCATGTATCCGGAAGGATGGTCTCCCCATCCACGACACGGATTCCAATCTCTGCTATCCCGGGCCTGCCTTCTATCTCCTTCGCAAAACCCAGGATATCGCCAAGTGCTCCTTTCGCAATCGGATTAAGTCCCCGGACAATCACAAATCCCTGCCTGGCCTGGCCTCTGTCCATATGCACGTGGCTGTTGTTTTTTCTAAGCGGGTAATCAAGAAGGTATTTCAGGCTGTGGGCCACAAATTCTCCTCTGTCCAGCCGCTTAACCAGCCTTAACTTCGTACAGCTTATTCTGCTGTCGTAAGCATCCTCATCAATATCCCCATGGGCGATAACCATGTAATAAACCGCCTGGTCCCAGTTCGGGTAATAGGTTAGGCAGTCCAACGGGTTTTCAGCGCAGTGCATTCCATTTCTTCCGCAGTTTGCTTCCTGTTCCTCATTCCACACACCTAAGCGGTATTGGTACTCATTCCCGCAGCTTGTACAGGAAAGATCCTTATCAAACGCCTTATATGCTATCATCATGATCCTGCCCTCCTAACCGGCCAGGCCAGACTCAAACAGAGAAACCTGGCCTTCAACCTGCCCTTTCTCCTGCACGGCTGATCTTGTTTTTGAAGATAATGATTTTTCATTCTTATCCGGCGCCGCGCCTTCTGCCACGCCCTGTTTCGACTTTTTGGAAGTGCTTCTCTTCTTTGTTGTTTTTCCGGTCTTACTTTTTGGCAGAGCTGCCTTGTTCCGCTGCTCCAGCCGTTTCTGGAAGTCCTCCTCCGCTTTCTTTGCCCGGTCATCGGTCTCCTCCCGGTCGTCCCTGACATAATACGCCTTGACCCAGTCGAATACCGCTTCCCCAGCAACTGCCTTGCCCGCATACCTGTTGTTTTCTTTTACCTCATCGCTCACCATGTCGTATACCTTCCCCATAATGGATTCGATACACCGCTGAAGCGTCTTATGCTTCTGGAGCACCAGGTCGGCAAAGTGGCTGTCTTCACAGCATTTTAAAAGGTAATTCCCGATCACATCCGCAAACTGCGGGTCTTTCAGCTCAAACATCTCATCTAACACCTTGCTTCTGGCTGTCTCATATTCCTTCGAGGTATCTCCCCCATCGATCAGGAAACGCCGCTTCCCGGAGAGGTATTCCGACACATCCTGCTCAGGGACAAAATATTTCCCGGCAAGGTCTTTCACCTCATCGAACAGCCTGATCCGCCGTAGTTTTTCTGCCATTTCGTTGATTTCCTGGATATTTCCTGTCTTGAAATATACTTTTTCAACCATTATCATTCTCCTTTTAGAATCGAGTAGGAGGAATTTCTCTTAATAGAGAAATTCCGACCTCTCACACCAC
>JAUNGG010000071.1 GCA_030524635.1 Lachnospiraceae bacterium | reverse complement strand
GCCGTTAAATACGATGCAGTGCTCATTGTAATATACATATGGAGAATACTGGAAGCCCCAGCCGCAGTCATTGATGGTGATCGGGATCACGCGATGATTATTTCTGGCGGGATGGTTCACTCTTCCGGCATAGCCCACGTTCTCCATACATAAAAGACATTTGGGATAGCCGCTCTGCTTTGCCAGCTTCGCCGCTGCAATGGCCTTCGGATCCTTCTCCGGCTTGGATAAATTGACGGTGATATCCAGATCGCCGTACTTCGTGCTGGTCTTCCACTTTAAATCCTTGCAGACCCGATACCGGCGGATGTAATCGGAATCCTGGCTCAGCTTGTAGAAATAGTCGGTAGCCTCCTCTGGAGATGCCTCATAGCGGTTCCAGAACTCCTTAATCACTTCACTTGGGCGAGGCATCAGACAATTCATCAGCCTGGTGTCAAACAGATCACGATACACCACACTGTCCTCCGCCAAAACGCCGGTCTCATGGGCGTAATCCAAAAGCTCCTTTAAGATGGCTTCCAGATTTTCACACTCCACCGCACCTGCCGGCTCCTCATATTCGTCCAGCTTCAGAACATCTAAAATCTGATTGGTGGCGTAAATCCGGTCCTCCTCCTTGATCAGCCCTGCATTCCGTCCGTACTGCACTAACCCTTTGATTGCTTCGTAAATCATACCCCAATATCCTCCTGCTTTTGCTATATTATTTGCTCTTTCTTCCTGCTCTTTTTCCAGCCTGGCTGCTTTCAGCCTTGCTGACACTTAGCGCTTGTTTTTATTATAACGCTGAACCGAAAAAAAGAACATGGAAAAAAGTTACCCCAACCTATACTTTTGTTGCTAACCTTGTTGTGAATGGCTTCCGGGAACGCTGTTTTACACGCCCGACCTGTTACCGCTTCACAAAGCTTCCGATCCGCTCTACCACCATGCCTCCCAGAAGGCCGATCACAGCACCGGCTACCGTTCCTGCTGCTAAAAGCACTGGGAAATATGCAAATACTCCCGCTGTCTGCACCACAAAGGCTGCCACCAGAAGCTGGCCGATGTTATGCCCCACGCCGCCGATCACGCTGACTCCCACCGGGCCGAACCAGCCGGACTTTTTGCACAATATCATCAGCAGAAGGCTTAAAATGGCCCCGGCCATGCTGTACAGGATGCCGAACATATTTCCAAAGGTAAATCCAACCAGAATGATCCGCACCAGGTTCACGGCTATGGTTCCTGGAATCCCAACTGTATAAAGACCGGTCATGGTTACCAGATTCGCCAGCCCCAGCTTCACACCAGGCGCTCCCAGGTAGATGGGAAAGAGTGCTTCGATATAGCTGAAAATAAAGGCCAGGGCAATCAGCATGCCGTATCGGGCGACCCAGACGCTTTTTTTATCCATTTTATTTTGATTCATCTTTGATTTCTGCTCTCCTTTTATTTCTGCGATTTCGATTTTCACTGCCTATGACCAAGATAACTATATCATAATCTAAGAAACTGCGCCAGCACCCTTCATCACTTCCGGTAAGATACATCCCCGAATCATTTCGTACTATATCATTACGGAAAAAGACGGGCAGAAACCGCCTCACGGCAATTATTCTGTCCGTCTGAATCATATTCCTCTAATCCTCCTTCGGCAGGCTCTGCATATACTGATGCATGGACTCTGCCACTACCTTGCTGTGAGCCACAGCCTCCACCACGGTCCGGGCGCCGTTTACCACGTCGCCGGATGCAAAGATTCCAGGTCTGGAGGTATGTCCGGTCTCATCTGCAACCAGAAGTCCTCTGGCATTGGCCTTTAATCCCTCTGTGGTGCTGACGATCCGGTTTCTTGGACCCTGGCTGATGGAGATGATCACGCTGTCGGATTCATAGAACTTCTCCGAACCGGGAACCGGTGTCAGCTTGCCCTCCTCATCCTCCAGCATATCCTGGAAGATCACGCCGTCATCCTTGATCTCTACCGGGGCTTTATTGTACTCAAATTCCACACCCTCCAGCTTGGCGTAGCTGAATTCATAATCGCTGGCCGCTACCTTCTTCGTCAGGGAGAAGCAGGTAAGATGGCGCACGCCCTTTCGGATGGCCGTTCTGGCAACATCCATAGCTGCATTGCCGGCGCCGATCACGATCACCTTTTCTCCCAGCTTGTAGCTGTCCGGATTATTCAGATAGTTGATACCGAAATGCACATTTCCAAAGGTTTCTCCCTTGATATGCAGGGAATTAGGATTCCAAACGCCGGTTCCGATAAAGATGGCCTTGTACCCATCGCGGAACAGATCGTCGATGCCGATAGCTCCGCCGCCGATGCTGGTGTTGGGGCGGATCTTAATGCCCTTCAGCTCCAGATGCCGGTACTGGATATCATCCAGCACGCTCTTTGGCAGGCGGAATTCCGGGATACCATAGCGGAGCACACCGCCGATCTTATCCTTGCCTTCAAAAATGGTCACCTGATAACCGTACCTTGCCAGAATAATGGCGATGGTGATGCCGGCCGGGCCGGAGCCAATGATCGCCACCCGCATTCCGTTGGAAGGGGCAGGTCCCTTGGTCATCTTATTGGCGTAAGTGGTGGAAATGTAATTCTCTATGGTAGAAAAATGGACCGGGGCGCCTTTTCTGCCCAGAACGCAGTGGCCTTCGCACTGATTTTCATGGTTGCACACCAGGCTGCACACGGTAGTCAGCGGATTATTTTCAAACAGCATCTGTCCTGCTTCATCCAGCTTATTCTCCTTCAGCAGGCGGATCGCTTCCGGGATATTGGTATTAATCGGGCATCCCTTCTGACACTGTGGTACCTTGCACTGCAGGCAGCGGTTTGCCTCATCCATAACATGTAATGCCATAACAAACTCCTCCTATCTTAATTTGCAAACGTTCTCTATCCCATATTCTATCACGGTCCGCTTTGCCAGTACAAGCCTTTTCCTGCAAATTCCTTGTATCTTTTCACGAAATTCCAAACACTTTTTTCACAGTTTTGTGAATATTTTCACAGTCTTTGTTCTGTCTTTTTCTGCCGTCTGGCAGCAGTGAGAATACCTCCGCACAGAATAGTGCCTGCCATCAATGTAATTCCAAGGACAGAAAATCCTGCCGAAGTTCCAAATCGGTCGCTGACTCCGCCTACAATTGGACTGACTGCGATCATCAAAAGAGAATACAGCATGCTCCCAATACTGGCCATAGTGGCCCGCTGGTCACTTTCAAACTCCCGGTTCACACTGGTGCTGACCCGTATTTCAGAAATGCTCTCACAGATCTGAACCAGCCCTGCTCCGGCCAGGATGAACGGGATCCATCTGCTTCCCGCCAGGCAGGCTCCCGCACCGCCGAATATTCCGCAGAGCAGTAAGCTTCTCTGCAGCCTGCCAGGTTTCCGGCTGGCAAGCCATACCCCGGCAGCACCGCACAGACGCATCATAAGAAGGGGCAGCCCGATCCAGGCTTCCAGCCAGCCTCTGGCAGTTAAATGCTCCTGGAGAAACATTACTGTCAGATAGGTAGGACAGGCAATGGCTGCGTCTGCCAGCAGCTTGCACATGGTCCGTGGGTGGGCCGCCACAAAGGCTGTGCTGATCCGGACATGCTCTGCCAGGCGGATTCCCATTTTCTGAAAGGGATGCTCCTGACGTTTTTTCTGCAGCTCTGTCACCGTCGGCTCTGCCATGGCAGCCGCCGAAAAAAAGGAGAGAAGGTACAGTCCTCCGCTTGCCAGATAGGTTCCCCGGTATCCCAGTGCCATGGCAACGGGACTAATCAGACAGCTAAAAGCAGCACCGCATCTTCCGATGATGCTGAGTTTGGCCCATACGCCTCCAAACCGCTCTTCCTGTCCGCATTCTGCCAGGCTGTCATAAACCATGGCCTCCTCTGTGCCGGACATCATATTGTAGCTGACAGCTGACAGGCTCATTCCCACACATACCAGCCAGAATCCACCCTCCAGGCACATGCCGGCCGCTGAGAGCATCCCCAGGATGCCGGCTGCCATCAGGGTCCGCCGCCGTCCAAACAAATCTGCCGCCATTCCGCTTGGCACCTCAAAAATCATGCTGGTTATGTGGAAAATTCCCTCCGCCAGCCCTGCCTGTGCCAGAGAAAAGCCTCTCTGCAGCAAAAACAGCACCCATACCGCATCCGCAACCCGAAAGCAAATGGTCATCTCGAATACATAAAGCTTTTTGATTTGATTTTCAATATTCATTTTTGTCAGCCTCTTCTTTTCTAAAAATAAAACAATAAGAAAAAGCCCAAATTTACAGGAAAATTTGCCGAAATGGCAGAATGGATCAAGAACTTGATCCCATCAACAACGGAATTTTCCTGAAAAAGGGCGCACTGGTAGCCTGGATGCTTTAAATGTTTCCTTTAAAACCGAATACATTCGTCATAATCCAGCGCATATCGTGCTCCTTTCCCAGTAAATTATTCTATTAACAAATATAAATCCTCCTTACCACATTGTCAAGGAAAGATTTCCGCTCTCTACAGCCCTTACGGATTCCTGGTATACCGGCAGGCCGGGAAATTCCCGCAGCCGTAAAAGCTTCCGTACCGTCCATTTCTCAGCTTCAGTTCCCCGCCGCACCTTGGACAGCGCATATCAGGATCGCCGGAAGCCTTCTTCGCCTTCAAAAGCTTTCCCATCTCTTCAAAGCATTTTTGATTCATCATGCAGTCATTCAGCGCCCGGTGTGCTCCTTCTGTGCTGATATGGAAGTATGCTGCCAGATCTGTCAGCCGATGACGGGAAAGCTGAGGAAGACAGCTTCGTGCCATGGTCAGCGTATCGATGGAATCATTGGGCAGCACTCGTCCGTACAGCTCTGACAGTGCCTGATGGATAAAGTTTAAATCGAAGGAATGGATATTGTGCCCCACCAGCACCTCCGTGCCGATAAAACCAAGAAATTTCTCCATGGCTTCCTTCAGGCAGGGGGCATCGGCTACCATCTGGTCTGTGATGCCGTTGACCGCAGAGGCGCGGGCCGGGATCGGACAGCCAGGATTCACCAGGGTGGAAAAGGTATCCACCACGCTCCCGCCTTTCACCTTCACGGCTGATATCTCAATGATCGCGTCCGACCATGGACTTAAACCTGTGGTTTCCAGGTCAAATACCACGTAATCTGCCACATAGCCCGTCAGATGCTTTCCTTTTCTTTGGTTTTCCATAAATTCCTCCATCGCTTTCTTCTTTTGTTACCGTTTTACCACATCATTTCACAGCCAGCTTTCCGTCTTCCACCTCCAGCCGGCATTTTCCGCCCCGCTTTAATCGGCCGAACAGCAGAAGCTCCGCCAGCAGCGGCTTTACCTCCCCGGCAATCACCCGGTCGATCTCTCTGGCGCCGTACTCTCTGGTAATTCCTTCCTTTTTTACATATTCCGCAGCCTCCGGTGACACGGTAAGCCTTACCTTCCTTGCCTCCAGCTTTTCCGCCAGCTCCTTCAGCTTTTTGTCGGTAATCCGCGCTGCCATGTGATCATCCATGCTGTTGAACAGCACGATCCGGCTTAAGCGGTTGCGGAATTCCGGCTGAAAGGTTCGGTTCACGGCATCCGACAGGGCATCCAGATTAGCAGCGGCACTCCCGAAGCCGATCTGACTTTTCCCTACCTGGCTGGCACCTGCGTTGGAGGTCATGATCAGGATGATATTCCGGAAATCTGCTTTTCTTCCCTGGTTGTCTGTCAAAGTAGCGTAATCCATCACCTGCAGCAGCACATTAAAAATATCTGGATGTGCCTTCTCCATTTCATCCAGCAGCAGAACTGCATGGGGATGGCGGCGGATCTCCTCTGTCAGAAGGCCGCCCTCCTCATAGCCCACATAGCCTGCCGGTGCACCGATCAGCTTGGCCACCGTGTGCTTTTCTGCATACTCGCTCATATCAAACCGGATAAATGAGATTCCAAGCTCTGCTGCAAGTGCCTTTGCAAGCTCTGTCTTTCCTACTCCGGTTGCCCCTACGAACAGAAAGCTGGCGATGGGCTTATTTTCATCATTTAACCCGGCCTTGGAAAATTTCACTGCGTTGCTCACCTGACTTACTGCCTCGTCCTGGCCGAAGATCTGCTGCTTTAAATCCTGCTCCAGCACAGCCAGCTTTTCTGTGTCAGCCTTCTCCACCGTTTTCACTGGAATCTTGCAAGTTTTCGCCAGAACCTGGTCAATCAGAGCCTTATTGACTGTCTGGCTCTTCTGATCCAGCGGATGCAGCCGGCGGTAGGCGCCTGCCTCGTCGATCAGGTCAATGGCCTTGTCCGGCAGGAACCGTTCATTCATATAGCGGCTGCTGACCTCCACTGCATGCTCCAACACCCCGGTATTGTACTTGACACCGTGGAACTTCTCATAGCCGGATTTTAAGCCCTTCAGGATCGCTGTAGTCTCCTCTTTCGTAGGCTCCTTCACTTCCACGTTCTGAAACCGGCGCACCAGGCTCCGGCTGCTGGAAAAATGCTTCTTGTACTCTTCGTAGGTGGTGGCGCCGATAAACCGGATATGTCCGGCAGCCAGATATGGCTTCAGAAGATTGGCCGCGTCCAGACTTCCGCCGTTCACCGCCCCTGCTCCTACGATGTTATGAATTTCATCTAAATAAAGGATGGGCTTTTCCTCTCTGGAAAGTCCTTCCATAATTTTCTTTAACCGCTTCTCAAAGTCGCCCCGGTACTGGGTGCCTGCCAGAAGTCCGCCCAGATCCAATGCATACAGCACTGCCCCGGAAAGAGGCTCCGGTACCTGCCCTTTTACAATCTGCTGTGCCAGTCCGTAAGCCAGGGCAGTCTTTCCCACCCCAGGCTCACCGATGTGCAGCACATTGTTTTTATCCTTTCGGCAAAGGATCTGGATGGTCCTCTCCAGTTCCTCCTTACGGCCGATCAGCGGATTCTGGCGGCGGCAGGTCTCATTCATATTTTCCAGAAACTGCCTCCATCCCCCTCCTGCCCGGCTGCTTTCCGGCTCCTCCAGGACATCTGAACTCTCAAGTTCATCCGGCTCCTCCAGGCCTTCCAACCCTCCCGTCCGTTCCTCTGCAAGACTTGCCCGGGATAATTCCCCTAAAAGCTCCACCAGATCCACGCCCTGAACTGCCAGATAATACAGTCCATAGCTGTCCTCCAGCCGCAGAATCGCTGCTAAAAGATGGCTGATCTCCACTGCAGAACGGCTGCTGGCGCTGGCCTGCGCCTCCGCCATACTGAGGACCTTATTGGAATCTGCTGTCAATTGAACCCCATCTGCATGAACGGCGGTGCCGGCCTGCTCCTCCAGGAAGGCCAGAAGCTCCCGGCGAAGCTGCTCCACATCTCCGCCGCCAGCCTCGTACCCTTCCCGGAAATCCTCATCAAAGGTCATTCCGTAGATCATATGCTCCGGCATAAAGTAGCGGTGCTTCTTCTCCTGCGCCAGCTTCACCGCCCGTGCCATCACCATATGCATCGTTTTGCTGAATTCCATCTTCTTCCTCCTACCGGCATACTGCTTCCACCTTCAGCGGATGTCCTTCCTCTCTTGCCCACTGGACTGCCTCCGATGCCTTCGTCTGGGCAATGTCCCTGGGATACACACCGGCAACGGCATAGCTGCCCTTGTGGATGCTCAGCATCAGGGTCACAGCCTCCGTCTCCTCCTTGTCAAAGATCTGCTTCAATACCTCCACTACAAAATCCATGGGGGTAAAATCATCATTATAAATCAAAACCTGGTATTGTCTGGGAACCTTGATCTGCTGACGGGTCTGCTCCCGGACACTTTCCTTTGCTGCCATGGCTGCCTCCTTTGTAACAATGCAGATGTTTTCTACCGCCTGACTGGCTGATTTACCGGCCAACCGGTTGATTCACCGGCCAGTCCGGCTCCATTCCTGCCAGGACCCGGTTCACCTGGGTTGCCGCCTGGCAGGCCATCTTCGCCATACATTCCTCAGTATTGGATGCCATGTGAGGCGTTACGGATACCTGCTTCATAAAAAGCAGCGGATTATCCTCAGCCGGCGGCTCCTGCTCCAGTACATCGCAGAAGGCGCCTGCGATCTGGCCCTGCTCCAGTGCCTGAATCAATTCTTGCTCCTTTACTACCTCTCCTCTGGCACAATTAATCAGATAAGAAGACTTCTTCATCCAGCCAAGCTCCCTTGCCCCCACAAAGCCGCGGGTGCTTTCCCTAAGGGGTACATGAAGTGAAACAAAATCCGCCTCCCGGAAGGCAGTCTCCCAATCTACCAGCCGGATATACTCCGGCACATCCTTCTGCTCCTTGTTATGTGCAAAGGCAATGATCTTCATATCCAGGCCGTAATATGCCTTCTTCGCCACAGCCAGACCGATCCGCCCCAGACCGATTACCGCAAGGGTCTTTCCTGCCAAATCCGTCCCCTTGTGAGTATTCTTATAGAAAAAATTTCCAGACTTCATGGCATAATTCATCTCAAACATCCTTCTGGCTGCTGCCAGGATCGCCCCAATCGTAAATTCCGCAACCGAGCTGGTGGTGGCGTCAGGTGTGTTGGTGACCCAGATCCCCAGCTCCTGAGCTGCCTGGATATCCACATTATTGTAGCCTGCTCCATGGCGGGCCACAATCTTCAGTTTCTTTCCAGCCTCCAGCACCCTTCTGGTAACTGCTGCCGTCCGCAGCAGAATCGCATCACAATCCGCCGCCTCCCTGGCCAGCTCCTCCTCTGACAGGCCGGTTCCCATCCGGATCTCATGTCCGGCTTCAAGCAGGGCTTCCACACCCTCCTTTGCAATCTCCTGGGGTATCAGTACCTTTCCCATTGATCAATCCACTCCTTATTCTCGCTCTTCTGTTTTTCTGCCTTTGTAACTCTTCCATACCTTTTCTATCAGGACCTGCCGCCGAACAAGCGGTCTGCCCTTACATCCCTTCTAGTTTATATGGGGATTTTCAAAATGTCAATGCCACCTGCGTAATGGAAAGAAAAGGCACAGTACCACCTGAATCAGCCCTTCTCCGTCTGCCTGACGAAACGCTGCTGTTCAAGCTGCACTGTGCTCTCCTGCTTTTTATTTATCCGGTTTCTTGTTATCCAAATCCGTTCCTTCCTGCTGCTGCCTAATTCTGCGTTCGCTTCTCCAGCCCTTTCCACCGGAAATCCGGGATCACATCATACCAGTGGTCGATGCCGATCAGCTCCTTGGCAAATTTCGTTACCTCCAGCGTCTTTGAGCTTTTATCAATATACCGGTACACATCATAGCTCTTCTTCATCCTGGTCGGCACGATCCGGTTAGGCTGGCTCATATCGCATTGATACAATCCGAAGCTGGCAGAAAGCTGTGCCTCCGAAGGTGCATCCACCTGACGGCTCATAATAAACGCATCAATATATGGATTGCTGTCCACAATGTAATAGGCATACGCAATGGCCGCTGCCTGCAGCTCCTCGCAGTCGCCTCTGGTGGCGCTGGTGGAGGTAAAGCCCTGCTCCGAGAGAATGATATGGCGCACCTGCCCTTCTGAATTCAGCAGCTCCGGTTTCTGGAAATAATCCGTCAGCACGGACAAATTTCCAATATTGACGATAGGTGAATTTTCTGCCCAGGTCACCAGCCCGGTCTGGCCGTCATCCCAGAATTCCGGTTCTGTCAGCGGAACTGAATAAGGATGATATGCCAGGTTCCAGTCGATCTGGCCGCCAGCCCGCACATTCGCGCTGAATTGATCGATAATATCCTTTGCATTGTATTTCGTGGTGCCGTTGGCCTCGTGGTTCCAGTTGTAATCGGTAGAGAAGTATACCCGGTCATTGGCGCTGGTGCTCCTGATCGCCGTGTAGAAGACGCGGAACGCCCGCTCATACTCCTTCACATACTGGTCAACACTCATAGGGCCAATGTAGTTCCACTCCTGGTTATTGATCTCATTGCCGATGATCCAGTTGGAGATCTTGCCGTTTCCGATACCGCCGTAATGCTCCGCCAAAAATGAGGCAATGGCCTTAATATCCTCATAGCCGGCCTGAGTGGATGCGTTGAACATGTAATAATTCACACCAGCCGTCTGCCTGACACCAGGATAATACAGGTCCGGAGTTCCATCGTTCCAGCTGTTTAGGATTACAGCCGTCACTGACAGATCCTTGGCTGTCAGATTCTTCACAATCCTGTCATATTCATCCAGCAGTGCCTTATTAAAATGGTAGGTCTTTCCCTCATACTCATAATCAATGCCGGTTCCCAGGATAAACTGGAAGGGGAAGTTGACGATCACATGCTTGACTCCAAGAGTAAAGGCATCGTCCAGCATGGAGGTCTCGATCAAAAGTCCCTTTTTCGTCAGCGGCGCCTTAAATGGATCCTGGTTCTTCGCCACCACCTCCGGGTTAGTAATGTAGGCCGGCTGGCTGACCGCCACATACTGTTCTCCATCCCACACTGCCGCCACAAACTTTGAATACAGTCTGCTGGAGGCTGTACCGTAATTTAATGGAATGGAAAAGGACAGATTGGTTCCCTTGGCTGCCGCTGCCGCGTAATCGGTCCGCTGGCCGATGCTGTCCTCATATGGCTGCAGTTCAAACAAATAAAACTGGCTGTCATTTCCGGAAACTCCACCGTAATTCACTCCGGTGATTTGTACCTGATCACCAGAGATTGCACAGGAAGTCAGATTCACCTGCTCCGCAGGCCGCACCGTCTCTGCATGGGCAGTTTTCACCCCAAGATTCAGTATGATCAGAACGGCTGCCAGGGCAATCCACAAAAAAGCACCAAGCTTCATCCTTGCTTTCTTGATAAGCTGTTTCATAATATCCTCCATTCTGCAGGCAAAATAATGCCTGAAAACGCTTATTATGGTCTTCATTATACGGATTATATGAAAAAAAGCAAGGGACATTCCTCTTACATTATCTTACAGTTTCCTTAAAACGAGCTCAGTCCGATCATCTCCGCCACATCCATAGGGTGATCTGCCAGAAATTTGGGATGGAACTGCTCTAATTCCTCTCTGCCGCGAAAGCCCCAGGCAGCACCTACTGCATCAAGGCCGGCATTGGCGGCGGTGCGCATATCGGTGTTGGTATCTCCCATGTACAGGCACTCCTCCGGCTTTACGCCCAAGGCTTTCATCACCAGACGTGCCCCGGCAGGGTCCGGCTTTTTAGGGATTCCCTCCTGCTCGCCCAGAATATAATCAAAGTATCCCTTTCCATAGACAGCCTCTACATTCTCCACGCCCCGGTCATGCGGCTTATTAGTCAGCACAGCCAGCTTCATTCCGTTGGCCTTCATCAGATCCAGAAGCTGACGCATCCCCTCATAGGGCTCCAGCTGATGCAGGCAGTTTTCCCGAAACAGCTGCTGATAAATGGGAAGGGATTCTTCAAAATGCACCAGCTCACAATCTCCACAGGCAATCAGGCTGCGCTGCATCTGCATCTTATAGCCATCTCCCACGATCTGCTTCATCTGGTCCTCAGTCAGCGGGCCCAGGCCAAATCTGGCCATCACAAGATTGGTGGTGTAGGTCAATGCGTGGATGGTATTGATAATCGTCCCATCCAGGTCAAAAATACAGCAGGTATATGGATATTTCATCATGGTTTTACTCCTTATCAGTTTATTATCCGGTTATCCTCAATATTAGCTGCTTAAAGTGTTGGCAGCATCAATGTACCGAAAGCAGCTCAACACTGTCACACCATAAGAACCATGCTTATTCTACCACGTTCCAACTGACTCTACAATCTGATTCTGCCATCAGCCTCTTTCTTTCCCATCATCTGTTGCTGTTCACGTACGTTCACAGCAACTAACAAAAATCCATGAAAATCGCCTACGGCGATGGGATTTTTGCTTTCTAGCCTAGTTTATCATACGGTCAGCGCAGCAAGTGCGCAGACCTGTCTGAACAGTAACCTTCATCTACTTCAATCACCTTATATACACGGTAACCGGCGTCTGCCACTGCCTGCTTCAGCTTTTCCGTCTCAATCGGCTCCTTCATATACACATCTGCCTTCTCCTCCATCAGATCCACGCTGGCCCATACCCCTTCCAGGCTGTTTAAGCTGTTCTCCACATGATTAACACAATTGCTGCACATCATGCCATCAATTTTTAAAATTTTCCGGTAAGGATAATGGGAAGGATCCCGATCCTTCACCCGCCGCTTCTTTACTGTTTTCTGGGAAGAAGCACCACAGCAGCCGGAAGTCAGGCGCTTTTTATAGCTTTTCAGACCAATTACACAGATAACTGCCAGAATCACACAAATAATAATCGTTGACATATGATTTCCTCACTTTTCCTTCCTCATTAACCGATGACTGTCCCCGTCTTTTTCAGCAAACCTCCGGTTTCCATCATCTGGTTTTCCATTCGTTTCCTATCTTTCATCATAGATTGGGCCTGCATAACCGTCAAGAAACTTTTCGCTTTTCTTATTGAGATTTTTTTTCATTTACAAATGTGAACTTTTATGGTATACTATTTTTCGTTAGGGGCATTAGCGCAGCTGGGAGCGCGCCACACTGGCAGTGTGGAGGCCACGGGTTCGAGTCCCGTATGCTCCATAAGTTTTAAAACCTCGTATTTACAGCAAACATCTTAAAAAGCTTGAAAATATGAGGTTTTTTCATGTTTTTGTTTTTCCTAATATGTCGTGATTTTTCCTCAAAAGACGTAATTTTTCCGAACTATGCAACACGAAATGCAACACGAATCCAGGGCGGATACCACACCGGTACCCGCCCTTTTCTTTGCTGATATACCCGAAATGCCAGGTATATCTATTCTGCCAGCCCCGGGAACTGCAATGCACCATCCTGATCCGGCGTCAAGACAATAGGCCTCATTGCCATCTTGCCATCCTGATCTAAGTAGTACCATTTGCCGTCCACATCTTGCAGACCCTTGGTCATGGCTCCGTCTGCGCCCAGGTAGTACCAGCTGCCCTGATGCTGATACCAGGTGTTGGTAACCATCATGCCGGCGCCATCGAACCAGTACCATTTCCCATCATCGTAATACCAATCATTTCGAACACATTCGCCAGTGTTCCCCAGATAGAACCGCCACCCACCATTTTCCCGAATCCATCCGGATTTCTTAACCAGCTCCTCAGGAATGGCCAGCGCCGCCTTAAACGCTTCCCAGGTGTGGGTAGTGTGATTGTAGACATATGGATTCGGACAGATCTTACCAGTCACATCATAATGGCGGATCACATGATCGACATCAATGCCATACTTGTCCATTAGCTCCCTAGTCAGTTTAATCGCAACCCATACTGTCAGATCCTCAAAGTACCAATCCCGACTTGTATCCGCCTGACTACCTTTGTTGCGAACGCACAGTTCAATACCGATGCTATTTGCATTTCGGCATTCCGGATGCTTATAGGATGCAGCTCCGCAGTGCCAGGCAATATCCTTATCTTCTACAGACTGCCAGATGCTGCCATCGAAATCCACAAAATAGTGGGCAGATGCTCCTCTATTCCCGCCAGCATAATATTTGCAATTCGCTTCCGCCCCGCCGGTTGCGCCTACATAATGGATCACGATGTACTTAATCCGGTTGATGTTACCTTTATTGTGGTTATAGGGCGTTAATAATTTATGAATCTCCATAGTTCCCTCCCAAAATTAAAAAGCCCCAGGCCCCTGGGACAATCTGATAATATAACTTTCTGCTTTACGGAAAAACTCTCTCGTTTCCGCGTCATACCACTCCGGATCTATTTTGCAGTTCGAGTACAGCACGGCGAATGTCTCTTCCGGATCATAGCAGTCCAGCCGGTGCCTGCTCCAATAGTCGTGCAGCTGCTCTAACTGAATCTGATCTTCTGTGCCCATGCTCGGATGCCAACGATTGTAAATAAAATGGCCAATCTCATGCGTCAGTGTTATGTCTGGTGGTATCTGGTATTGGTTATAATAATCTGCATCCACCCGAACATAGATATTATCCTTCTCCGGCCCGCTGTAAAAATACAGACCGGCCACAGCATTGTCATATCCTGGCAGCGTGCCAGCTGTCAGGATAACTGATTTTCCAGTATTTCTATGATGCTGTAACACTTCCTGCGGAATTCCCTCCAGGCCGCGTCCTATGCCTTCCAGGACCTCCTGATCTGCCTTGTCGATTCCGATAACTCGCAGACCCTCTAAAGAACCGGCCTGTACCGATGCTGACATGAGAAGGGCCAGTGAAAGGCCCAGTGCTATCGTTCTTAAAATCTTCATAATTTCCTCCAATCAAAAATAACCCAGGATATCCCCAGGCCTGATCTATTGCGACATCGCAATTACTGCACGTTTTCATGTTCTGTATGGTCGATCTTATCCTTTAAAACAGCTATGTACTTCCTTAACCACTCCGGCACTGGCGCTCCCATCCTTCCTGCATTTTCAATGATGGACAGCAATTCATTTAAAATGTACCAGACTGCAACCATCAGGCCAAAGATCGCTTTTACCGATACCGTTATTCCAATCACAACCGCAACTTTAATCGTCAGGTAATCAACCGCCATGGCTACTGCAATGATGAACAGATATCCTACTTTCTTGGCTATACCTTTTGCACCCTTTTTACTACTCCATCCGTAGTTCGGGTCATCCGGATGATCTGCGGCTTCCACCTTGCTGGCCATCATGCCGCTGATATAATCAATGGTCATCATTGCAGCAAGGATCAGCAGCACCGGCAGCAAAATCCCAAGTTTTGCGCTCATATAAGCGCCAACTACACTTAACATTCCTTGAATTGTCATGCATGTACCTCTTTTCATTTTGATTTAACTCCTTCCTTTTTAAGCACATTTATGGTATACTCTAAGAAAGGAAATAATTTTTAAAGGACGATTCCCACCTTCCAAGAAAGAATCGTCCTTTATTTTGTCTCCACTATATACGTTTCAGCTTTTCATTTTCATCCGGATATTAATTAAAAGAAATTGTAGTGTGGCCGTTCCTCGTCAAACCACCAATACCTCAGCCAGTCATCCAGCGTGATCCCAGCCAGCGCCACAGGCAGCCACAACAGGACGAACTGCGGGCATATCTGGCCCAAGATGTTTCCTGGCAGATTGTTGTAGTCCCAAACGGCCCAGCCCAGCCACAGATTGACCGCACAGCCGGTCAGAAACTCCAAGACTGTAATCATGCAGGCTCCCAACAATACCTGCTGCCACAGGGGCATCTCCCATGGTAGCACCTCGTTGATCAGGCCCAGGCAGATGAAACATAAGCCGCCCAGAAGGAACATAGTCCAGTGACTCCAACCCCGGAAGACCATCTCCAGCAATATGTACAATATCCCGCCTACATCGAATAGCAGCAGATACTTATTCAACAGCCTGTGTTTCACCCGGCACCTCCGCCATCTGCGCAATTTCTAAAATATATGCCTTCAGAACCTCGGACTGGTACTCCTCTGGCACGTCTGCGCCGTAGAAGATCTCCTGCAGCTCCTCCGCGGTCTCACAGCCAGCGATCCACATATTCAAGGCATTGCAATAGGTCGTGTGGTAACTGACATGGAACATGGCCATCTCAATGATGAACTTCATATCCTCTGCGGAATAATACCGACACGGCTGGCCATCGGCATGGTATTCCAGTCGATCTGCGCCGGTTGCCAGCTGGGCTTGTTTGCCGAATAGATTTAACTGATCTTCGATGGTCAAGGAAAAATGCCCTACTGTATCATCTGACAGCCCTACATCAATGCCTTTGTAGATGATCTTCTCGCAGGCAGCAGATACCTCTGCTTTCTTGGCCGCCTGCAGCTCCTCAAAGGTTGGTGCTGGTGGCTCATACGGCGGGATCTCTTCCGGATCTGTGTACACGCTGCCGTCATTGGATAGGAGAATCGTCTGTCCCTCTGTCTTGTAAATCGTGGAGTAACCCGGGAAGCTTGAACACAGGTCTCCTCCAGAAGTGAAAACCTCGATATTCCCGAATTCATCTGGGATTGTGTCTGCAAAGGTCACCTGCAGCACATGCTTTGATACCGGGGCAATATTTTTGATATCAAAAAACTGCTCCTGGTTGTTGATTTTGATCTTGTCCATAAATTTCCCTCTCTTTCTTTGATTTTGCAATGTAAAATAATAAT
>JAUNGG010000098.1 GCA_030524635.1 Lachnospiraceae bacterium | reverse complement strand
TAGCAAAGGAACTGTATTTCCTTTAAATTCCTAGTCTTTTTACCAGCTAAGTTAGTTATGTGCTGGTTTTTATATACCCATTTTCACTGTATTTTCTCATTTTTTACCTGCAAAGTACTCAAACCAATCCGTCTCCGCCGCCCGTTCCTTATCCCCTCTTACCTCACCATATCTCACGTTCAATAATCGTCCTTATTTTCAATTATTGTTCTCAATATCTCCGTCAATTCTTCCATCTGCTCCAACCATTTTTTCTTTTTGAAATTCAGAATCTTTCCACCATAAAATAAGCAAATAACGTATATCTCCAGCAATTGTATTTCATATATTCCTATGCTATGATTTTAATTGGAGGTGAACAAATGATAAGCAAATCAGGTCCTATCGGGCAGCGAATCTGTGCTGCCGGTCAACAGGAGGGAATCCGTCAGCCGGGATTTTTTCATACGAAACTGTAGGACACTGTTCCTTTCGTTACTGTTCAAGTAGGTCTGCGCAGAGCCTGCCCCAGCGAAGCCAGGGCACTTGCTGCGCTGACCGTATGATAAACTAGGCCAGAAAGCAAAAATCCCATCGCCTTAGGCGATTTTCATGGATTTTTGCTGGTTGCTGTGAACGCACGTGAACAGTAACCTCCTTTCCTATCCTATTAAACGCTGCGGCACAGAAGAACTGGCGGAGGACAAACCGTGTCAGAGTGTAGTGCACCTTGAAAATTTAATAGGAAAGGAAGATGTTGCATTGAGATTACCAAATGGCTACGGGACAGTGTACAAGTTATCCGGCAAGCGCCGCAATTCATTCATTGTCCGCAAAACAATCGGGTGGCACTACGACGAAACGAAAAAGCGTCAGGTACAGGAATATCTGACCATCGGCTATGCTCCAACGAAGGCGGAGGGCCTGAGGATGCTGGCGGAGTACAATAAGAATCCTTATGATGTGAATGCTGCTAAGATCACCTTTCAGGAGGTTTATGAGAAATGGTCTTCGGAAAAATATTCTGTCATTTCCAATTCCAATGTGCAGGGCTACATGGCATCGTACCATATCTGTGCTCCGCTGTATGACCGGATCTTTAAGGATATCAAGTTGGCGGAGCTGCAGCATGTGGTGGATACCTGCGGCAAAAATTATCCTACTCTGAAAAAGCTGAAGATCCTGTTCAACCAGCTTTATGATTTTGCCATGAAGAATGAGATCTGCAGCAAGGACTATTCGAAGTATGTTAATATCACAAAGTTTAAGGACCGGAATCCCAACAAGTTTGACCGGAATAAATTTAGTGAGGATGAGATTGAGAAGCTCTGGGTGATGAAGGATGACAAATATTATCAGATCGTGCTAATGCTGATCTATAATGGCGTCCGCATTTCGGAATTTCTGAATTTGAAGAAGGAACAGATTCATTTGGATGAGCAGTATTTTGATGTGCTGGAGAGCAAGACGGAAAATGGAATCCGGAAGGTTCCCATTGCTGATAAGGTTCTGCCCTTTTATCAGGCGTGGTTTGATTCTGCACCGCAGTGCCCCTATCTGCTTCACACTGAGAATGGGAGACCATTCAAGTACCGGAATTATTACAACAGCTACTTCCTCCCTCTTATGGAAAATCTTGGGATGGAGCACACGCCTCATTGCTGCCGGCACACCTGTGTTTCTCTGCTGGTGACAGCCGGTGTGGAGCAGACTTTTATTAAGAAGATTGTTGGCCATTCCAGCGCTATGAACTTGACCGAGAAGGTATACACGCATATTGATGTGAAAGAATTGGTGAATGCAATTAATAAGATTTAATAGGGCGACATATTATCTTTCTGCCCTGATTTTTTTGTTAGTTATGTGTTAGTTGTGTGTTAGTTAACTAACAAAATATGAGAATTCAGCAATCAAAAAACCCGCATAGATACTGCATTTCTGCAATATCTACGCGGGTTTTTGCACATTACCTGGGAAATACAGCTTTCTCAGGTTGCTTACCCTTACTCATTATTATGGCTCTTCCGCATTGATTTCTTCCACATAAACGCGGAAAACATCCAGAATGAGTTAAATTACTTCAGGTCTGCAGGAACTTCCTTGCCTTCAACCCATGCGCCCAGCTTGC
>JAUNGG010000015.1 GCA_030524635.1 Lachnospiraceae bacterium | reverse complement strand
TTTAACATATAATTCATGCTATAGAAATAGCAAAACAAAATTCTTGCAAAGCAGTCAGGCTTGATACAGGGAGTCAAAATGTACCTGCCGCTACCTTGTATAGAAAGTTGGGATTTCAGTTAGCAGCAACATCAGCCATGAAGGTTGGAGGTACGATTCACCATAATGAGCATCTGTTTTTTGAACGGATATTATAGAACCATGATGCAGAAGGGAGCGATCAGCTATGGCTGGATTCATTACATACTGGCCGAAGGAACAGATCAGAGAATTAAAAAAAGAAAAAGATAACGGACCGATTCAGGTTGTATTCGGGAGTGCCCATACAAAGATGCCTTCTATAAAAAGTGTGAAAGAAGGAGATGTCATCTATCCAGTTACTGTAAGCGGCGGGACCTTATGCGTTGTGGCAAGGCTCCCAGTTGAGAAGATAGAACCAGCATATGAGTACTTGATTCGGGAGTTGGGAAACCTCTGTGGGGCGCTTATGCCGGAAGATAAGGACTGGAACTGGAGAGAGTATTATGGCAAGGCTCCACTGAAGCTGCACAAATGTCATCAGCGCCCCTTTAACTGCTGTTCCGAAACTGCGGCTGTCGGTACCCAGGGCTCATCCATTAAACTGCGGCCGATCCCAAAGGAGAAATTGCCGTATCTGTCCTTTGGACCAACGAAGGCAAAGCTGAAGCCGATGCCTCTGGATAAAGACGGCAGTCCAAAAGTGATTTCGATCAGCTCCACTGTGCGGAAAATGAGCGAGGAAACGCAGGAGCTGTTTGATTCGTTGTTTCTTATAGAAATGGAGATAGGAGGAGCTTTGTGAAGGAGAATCACAATAGAGATTTAAACAGTACAAGCAAATTTATCAGCTTAATTTTGCGGCACAAGCCAGAAGTGATCGGAATCACGCTGGATGAGCATGGATGGGCGGATGTGGAGGAACTGGTAGCAGGAATCCAGAGAACACAGTCCTTTAACATGGAAATGCTGGAGGAAATTGTTCGGACGGATCATAAGCAGCGGTATTCTTTCAATGAGGATAAGACGCTGATCCGGGCAAATCAGGGCCATTCCATTCCAGTGGATGTGGAACTGCCGGTTACGGTGCCACCGAAATATCTGTATCACGGAACGGGGCAGAAATATGTGGAATCCATTAATCGGCTGGGCCTGATCCCTAAAGGCCGCCTGTATGTGCATCTTTCCAGCGATGTGGATACGGCTGTCAAGGTAGGAAGCCGCCATGGAAAACCGGTAGTATACCGGGTGGCAAGCGGACGAATGCAGGAGGATGGATATGTATTTTACCGTTCTGTGAACGGCGTGTGGCTTGTAAAGGAAGTTCCGGTAGGTTATCTGGAATTGCTGGCAAAAGCAAAAATGGGATGATTCGATATATGCTTTCTGCTAATTTACTGTATGTGACGTATATATCATCGGTAGTCAGGGCAGAATTTGAGGCTTCCTGGTTAATGGGGGCGGCTTTGGGAACCGCTAATAAGATGTGGTCGTGGAAAAGAGGATAGCGTGGGAAGCACATAAGCGTTGAGTAAACTGTATGAATAGAAAGCAGGAGGCTGATTGAGGTCTCCTGTTTTTTCTTTGAAAAGTTTTCCTGTTTGGAGAACCTTTGAATAAAAAAAGGATGTGTATTGTTCAGGTTTTTGTTAAAAATAGATGTATCATTAGGATGTTGGGGTTAAAAGTATCGGATTTTCGATTTTTTGATCCTGGTATCATCATCATTATAATATGTGCTGCTGCGTCTATATAATAAACAAAACAGCGCTGTATTTGTATAGTATACTAGACAAAATACAATATTTTTTGTATAATGTATTTAAAAATGAATATTCTATTATATATATTAGAAGGAGAAAGCATGAATCACGATCTATTAAAAACAATAATTTTTGATCAACATGAAGTGATCAGAAATGCTGAAATTGTTCCAAGAAACTATATATTTGAAGAAAATGGAAATTATGTATTGGTAGGTTTGCGTCGTGCAGGTAAATCGACGATGCTATTTAAAATTGTTCAGGAACTTATATTAAAGGGTATTGACTGGACTCAGATTATCTATATTAATTTTGAAGATGAACGACTTTCGGAATTTACTGCGGCTGATTTCAACGATATTCTTTCGGTTCAAGCAGAATTAAGTGATGAAAAGGGATATTTTTTCCTAGATGAGATACAAAATATTTCCGGCTGGGAAAAGTTTGCGCGTCGTCTGGGGGATGCGAAGGAACGGGTCTATATCACTGGAAGTAATGCAAAAATGTTAAGTGGAGAAATTTCCACAACATTGGGAGGACGATATTTAACCCAATATATTACTCCCTACAATTTTGAAGAGTATCTTACAGCATTAGGGGTTTTACATGATCAGAAGGCATTATTGCAAACCAAAACAAATGGGAAAATCCGCGGTTGCTGTACACAATATTTGAATTATGGCGGATTTCCGGAATCACTGCTGTTTAAATCAAAGCGCGAATATATTTCGAGTGTTTATCAAAAAATTCTATTAGGTGATATTATTACCCGAAATAGTATTCGTAATGATTATGCAGTCAAAATTTTAATGAAAAAGATTGCAGAAACTGTTTGTACTGAAGTCTCTTTTTCTAAATTGTGCAATGTACTAAAAGGTATTGGTGTTCCTCTGTCAAAAAATACGATTATAGATTATGTTCAGTCTGCTGAAAATGCATATTTGCTTTTTCATTTGCAAAACTATTATGCAAGATTTGTTGAACGTGAAAGTAATCCTAAGTATTATTTTTCGGACAATGGAATTTTAAATTTATTCCTAAATGATAAAAATACTGCTCTTTTGGAAAATATTGTGGCGATTGCATTAGTAAATACTTATCCAGAAGATGTTTATTATCTAAAATCAAACAAAACAGGAATTAATATTGATTTCTATATTCCAGAAAAAGGAATTGCTGTGCAGGCAGCTTATTCCATTGCTGGGGACGCACGGAAGAGAGAGGTAGAAAACTTAAAAAAGTTGGCCAAATATTCAACAGAGACGAACAGATTCATTATCGTTACAAATGAGGAAGACGAACGGATCATGGAGGACAATATTCAGATAGAAGTCATCCCAGTGTACAAATTTTTGCTGCAGTTGAAGAATGAAGATTTTTGCAGAGAATAGTTTAAGAATAATAAGCCCCGCTGGGCGAAAAACGATGAATCAGCAGAAATTTAAGTTTTCTATCAATGGCAGTCAGGTATCCGTAAAAGCAGGGGTAGGTTTTTATTCAAAAATCGATCTTGGCATCGTCAAGTACCATTTTGAAATCGGCTCAGACAAGGTGGGAATGAAATGGCACTGACGCTGCATTTGCGGAGTGTGTGAAACTTTTTTTGTAAAATAAAAAAGAGGCACATCAGATCACTTCATCTGATGTGCCGTGAATTTAGTGGACCTGAGGGGAATCGAACCCCTGTCCGAAAACCAATTCCCTGTTCTTCTACTATCATAGTCGGTTATTTGACATTCCCTCTATCACCCGAAAACAGACATCCTGATGACTTTAGTAGCTTCATAATACGCTCACGCAGGCAAAGCTTACTGCGTGTCGTTTCCTACATCGTCGATGCCAGGATCTCAGCGTGTAGGTGCGCTAAGTCTGACAGCTGCCATTAGGCAGCGATTGCTAAATTATCTTCAGCGTTTGTATTTAATTTTGCCATTTAACCCATCGCATGGGGATAGCTTCACCAGCTGCATGGCCCCCGTCGAAACCAGTACAAGCCCTTACTGGTGTCGCTGGACGAAGCGACTGATTGATTACCACTATACTTTAACATGGCCGATTAGTGATGTCAAGTACGGAAAGTCTTCAAATTTCTGACAATTTTCTTTCAAAAGACTTCGGTCGGGTTATGTTTTATTCCCTTTCTTTTGTCAAAAAATAAAATAATCGACATAAAAACAAAAAAAGTGATAGCATTTCATGTAAAATCCTTGTAAAATCTATGTAAAAAGGTCTTTTCCTTTTTATTAAATTTTACAGGTGGATCAGTATGAATATTTTTAATGTAATTACGCTGTTTGGCGGACTAGCTATGTTTTTGTATGGAATGCGTTTGATGGGAGATGGTCTGAAGGCAAGCTCTTCAGGAACTTTGAAGAAAGCCATGGAACGGGTCACCGGAACTCCGATCAAGGCATTTCTTCTGGGACTGTTGGTAACGGCAGTGGTTCAATCATCAACAGCTACCATTGTGCTTACCTCAGGTCTTGTAGGTGCGGGAATTATTTCGCTGCGGCAGTCATTAGGCGTTATCATTGGTGCCAATGTGGGCACTACGGTTACCGGCCAGATCATCCGGCTTTTGGACCTGAATTCATCAGGAACTTCGTTCCTGCAGTTTTTAAAGCCGTCCACGCTGGCGCCTTTGGCTCTGATTATTGGTATCGTTATCATTATGGGAAAGAAGTCCAAGGAATCCAATACCATAGGGCAGATCATCATTGGATTCGGCATTTTGTTTTCCGGACTTTTGAATATGACGGATGCAGTGGGGGTTTTGTCTGAAAGCGGGATCGTGGAACGGCTGTTCTCAGGTCTGGGAAATAATCCGCTGATTGCTTATGCCGTAGGAGCGGGAGTTGCATTTGTGCTTCAAAGCTCCTCTGCAACCATTGGAATTTTACAGGCGTTTTCCACCTCGGGGCAATTGACTTTTGGAGGGATCTATGCAGTGCTGGTGGGCATTTATCTGGGCGACTGCGTAACCACAGCCATCGTCTGCAACATAGGCGCGAAACCGGAGGCAAAGCGTGTCGGTGTTGTGAATATTTTATTTAACTTAAGTGAGTCGATCCTGATTCTGACGGTGGTGACGATCATCCATCATATGGGATTTCTGGATCCTATCTGGAACAGCGCAATTCATTCCGGCGGGATTGCAAATACCAATACGATCTTTAATCTGTCATGTGCGATCCTGCTGCTTCCCTTTGTGGGAGTCTATGAAAGGATCAGTTACAGGCTTGTGAAGGACGAGCCTGCCGTTGAGGGCAAATATGACGAGATGCTGGATGCATTGAATCCGGTGTTTATCAGCACCCCGGCTCTGGCTTTCGGACGCTGCTATGAAGTGCTTCTGGTGATGTGCCAGCTGGCGAGGACGAATATTAATCGTGCTTTTGATATGTTTACCCAGTATGATCCGAAGATGATGGAGCAACTGGAGGAGGATGAGAATTATATCGACTGTATGGCTGATAAGGTGAGTAATTACCTGGTTCAGATTTCTGCCGAAATTAATTCTCATCACCATGTGGAGATCATGAATTATTACTATTCTGCGGTAACAGAGTTTGAGCGCCTGGGCGATCATGCCCTGAACATTGCGGAGATTGCAGTGGAATTAAATGAAAAGGATGATACATTTTCAAAGTATGCGCTGTCTGAGCTGATTGTGCTCCGGGAATTGCTGGATACGATTTTAAATTATACGAACGAAGCCTTTAAAAAGCAGAATCTGGAGGCTGCACGTCAGATCGAACCGCTGGAAGAGGTGGTGGATGATATGGTGAATGTGTTAAAGGAGAATCATCTGGAACGGCTTCGCAGCGGAGCGTGCGGGGTTCTGAACGGCACCGAATTCTGCAATCTGCTTTCTGAGGCGGAACGAATCTCCGATGTCTGTTCCAATGTGGGAGTGGCAACAGTAGCAAGGGCAACCCCTGGGATCGAGCATCAGGTACATGATTATATTTCCATGCTGCATTCCGGGCGGGATGAGAATTTTAACCATGCTTATCAGGAGGCCCATGACCGGTATTTCAGGCTTCTGCAGAGGAAGGTGTCGTAAAACTTGTAAAAAACCAACAGGACTGCTTTATGACCAGCAGTTCTGTTGGTTTTTTTATGCTGTGAGCTCCATTAACCTTCGTCCACGATATCCTGCAGGACCTGGATCAGGTCGTGGATGGTATAGAGCTGCACATCGCGTTCCAGGATTTGATTTTTCAGATTAATGGAAAGTTCCTCAAATTTTGGCCGGACGGCCGGAGAAATATAGGACATAGCTGCCTCCATTCTGTGTGTATGTGACGCATCAATCGTCAGGTTTAGGCAGAAGAAAGGATAAAAAGCCGTCTTTCAGCGCCAGTATCAGTAGTAGGATGGCCGAAAACAGGAATTCGATGCGAAAAATTTGAAAAAATATGATTGTTTAGTATCCTGGTCTTGGGGGACGTGATGATCCTGGCGGCCCAGGCCTGTGAGGAGGTCTTGGCGGTTCTGGCCTGTGAGGAGGTCTTGGCGGCTCTGGCCTGTGAGGAGGTCTTGGGTGCCCTGGTCTGTGCGGCGGTCTGGGAGGAGAAGGCGGCCTCCATGGCCAGACGGGACCAGGCTGCCATGGACCAGGCTGCTGGGGCCAGCTGCTGCATGGACGGCAGGGCGGACAAAATGGACCGATGCATGGGCGGCAGATTCCGCAGGGCTGCTGCCACTGCATCCATAGGATTTTATCAGACATAGGAAGAATCCTTTTTTGTTTTATCATATGCAGGCAGAGTAAGAACGTTCCGGCATGAGAAGATTCATCTTGTAATTGGTTTTATCAATTCATTAAAAAACAGCGAAAAAATGAACCAAATGTGTTTGAAAAGACTCTTACTATACAGATGCATCAAATGTAACAGTTCAGACATAAAAAATCAGCTTTACAAGCAAGCTTGACGTCTGGTTTTTCGCGGATTTCCCCGCCGTCTAAACTGTTATCATTAATAAAGACGGAGAGGAAATTGGTTATGAGGGAAGAGAAAACAGCTTTCGTGAAACAGATGATAGAAGGCGACGAAAGGGCATTTGACGAATTATACCATTCCTATTCCGGAAAGCTGTACCGTATGGCGTATTTTATTACAGGAAACCGGAGTGACAGTGAGGATGTGCTGCAGGAAACCTTTGTGAAATGCTTTCTGTACCGCAGAAAATTAAAAGACCCGGAGCGGTTTGAATCCTGGATGTACCAGATTCTGGTGCGGACTGCCTGGAAAACCGGGCGAAAGATCAAGAAGGCAGGAGAGATCTCCTATGAGGGGATACTGGAGCAAGGGGAAGACAGTGGTTTTCCAATGGCAGAGCTGATCCGGAAGGATTCCTCCGACTTAGCGAAAAACCCTCTGGATCAGATTCTGGAAGAGGAGACATCTGCTGAACTGAGACAGGCAGTCAGCCAGCTAAGTATGAAGTATCGGACGGTAATTCTTCTCTATTATTTCAATGAGCTGGGAATTCGGGAGATCGCACAGATCACAGGAACCTTTGAGGGAACTGTGAAATCACGGCTGAATAAGGCCAGGAAGCTTCTGCGGGAACGTTTGGAACAGAGGAATGGAAGAATATCTGCGGCAGAGGAGACGAGGCCAAAGCTGCAGGCCTGACTGGGAGAAATGAGGAGGTATCACAAGTGAAGCATGACTGGGAAAAGCAGATAAAGGATGGGATTTTAGCAGAGGTTTCATCGGTTCCCTTTTCGGAGACAGAGGAGAATCGGATTTTGGATGCAGTACATCAAGAGATTGGAGAGAGGAGCAAAATTATGAAGTTATCAAAGAAGAAAATGGGAATCGTGCTGGCTGCGGCCATGATCTTGGTAGGAACAGTGACAGCGGCGGCCGCCGGGAAGATCAGCTATCTGAAAAGTGGAGTGAGTCTGAATGATGTAGTGACGGAAGCTGGCCAGCTTTTAGGCCAGGCGGAGAAGAAGCTGGGACAGAAGCCGAAGATGGCGGAAGCCCTTGGAGATGGACTTCAGTTTTCTGACGGACATGTGACCGATGTAGATGCGATTGATGATGAGGGAAACCGTGTGGACAGCTATCCGGAGGTTTTTGTACATTACCAGGGGGATCAGGATGTAACCTTAAGCGTTTCCAGGCCGTTGGAGAATCTTCCAAGGGCAGAAGAAGAATATACTTTGGAAGAAACCTATCAGGATATCCTGCTCCAGGGAAAAGTAGATCAGTATCTGTTTCTGCCGCCGTCCCAGGAGCCAAGTGAGGAAGATAAAAAGCTGGAGGAGGAGGGCAGGCTGATGATCAGCTATGGCTCAGAAACAGAACAGCGGAAAGCGTTTAAGAGTATTGCCTGGAATGAAGATGGATTGCATTATCTGCTCTTCAGCTTTGATGAGATCGGGCTGGAGGAGTTGGCCGGGTACGCGAAGGAGATTATAGACATGGAGTAGCGGGGAAGGAACGGAACCCTAGGGTTGTTTTACGAATAAAATTCGAATAATAAAAAAGTGTTAAAAAGGCCAGTAAATTTGCAATTATACAAAATTGTAGATTTACTGGCTTTATTCATAGGAGGAAAGTGATTAGCCTGCAAATCATTTTCACAGTGCATGATGTACAGAGTATAGCTTCATGAAACAATCCTAAACAGAACCATTGCGATATCAGAAAAATAGAAAAGAAACGAATGAATATTGAAAAATTCTTTATTTAGAGAAAAAATCTCTTAATAGGAATTTTATGTTGAAATTTACATATAATAGAGATATAATAAAAGTCCAGAGTAGGAGAGAAGGAGGCAGCAGACAATGTTGATTAAGATATCAGTTGAAAATTTCAAGTCATTTGATAAGAAGGAAGAATTATCGATGCTCTCTTCAAGTAAGATACAGGCTAATAAGAGCCATCGTTTGAAAATTAAACAGACAAATCTTTTGAAGAATGCTGTGGTTTATGGTGCAAATGCATCTGGCAAGTCTAATCTTGTTACAACTATTGCATTTATTAAAACTGTTCTTATGGAAGGATTTCCGGTTAATTCTGTGAATGATTTTTGCAGAAACAAGAAGGAAAATAAAGATAGAGAAAGTGTTTTTGAATTGCAGTTTACAGTAGATGATAAGTTTTATGCATACGGTTTTTCTGCAATTTTAAACCAGCGTAAAATCACAGAAGAGTGGCTTTACGAACTGATGCAGGATGGATCTGCTCATAACTTATTTATTAGAGATGGGAATCATGCACCTGTACTGGGAGAGGGAGTAAATCCTACAACTGCAGAAAAGAACAGATTTGCCGTATATTCTGAGGATTTCGCAGGTCATGATACGCAGTTGTTCCTGACAGAGATGAATAGAGGAAAGAAGTATACAGCTAATTCCAAGCTTCTATTCTTCGTACAGACATTTAATTGGATTATGAATAACATTATTGTTATCAATCCAAGCATAGGAATATCTAATACAGATGCATATTACAGTGCGGAATCGCTGGAAAGCATCAGCAGGCTCATTCAGACATTTGATACGGGCGTCAGCGAGATTAAGACAAAAGTTATTACATTAGAAGAAATGGGAAAAATGATCCCTGCCGAGGTGTTATCGGGTATTTTTGTGCATTTGAAAAAGCAGATGCAGATGACTAACCTTCCGCAGATTCAAATGACATGGAGAATTGATGATGGATTCTTCAATATACGGATTAAAGAGAATTCAGAGCCGGAAATTACAACGCTTGTACTGAAGCATGGAAAGTCAATTTTTGATTTCAATTTCTCTGAAGAATCTGACGGAACAAAGCGTTTGTTTGATCTTATTGATATGCTTATGACAAAGAGACAGGATACGGTATTTATTGTTGATGAGTTGGAAAGAAGTTTACACCCGAAGCTTACAGAGCATTTTTTGAAACTGTTTATGAAAGCTCATGAAGGCGCACGAATGCAGCTGATATTCACAACTCACGAAGATACAATCATGGATCAGGAATTGTTCCGCAGGGATGAAATCTGGTTTATTGAAAGAGACGCAGATAACGCTAGCAAGATTTATTCTTTAGATAGATTTAAGGAAAGATATGATAAGAAGTTGAGCAAGGCCTATCTTGAAGGAAGATATGGTGCGATTCCTGTATTCAGGCAGTTTACTTTCCGGAAGGAGGAATGATTATGCCGGTACACACTTATACGAATTGGAATTCTCGTCCTTCAGATCAGGAAGAGCAGATAGAACCTTTCAGAAAATACATCTTTATTTGTGAGGGGGCAAATACAGAGACATTTTATTTCGAAAAGCTGATAGATATCAGAAAAGAATTAGGTATTCATCCTTTGATTGATATTCGTCTCTGGGAGAAGACTGGTGAAGATAAGAATCTGTCGTTTGCCAAGAATCTGGCAGAGTTTGCTGCGAAGCAAAAAGCAATTGCTGAAAATGAATTTGATCCAGATCGTGATAAAATGATTATTGTTTTTGATGGCGATATTTTTGAGGAAAAGGTTCAGGGCTATGAAGATCTGGTTCGTTCAATTGAAGAAACAGATATAGCTGCGGTATCAAATCCAGGCTTTGAATTATTTCTATTACTTCACATTGATGATAGTTATGAAAAGTATATCAAGGGGCAGGAAGCGGATTTTTTAAAGCTTGATGAAAAGAATAAATACAGCCATGCATATAAGGTTTTGCTGGAAGCTACAGGAATGAATTCGAAGAAGAATTCTGATATTGGAAACCTTGCAGAAAATGTTATGCTGGCAATTCAACAGGAGAAACTGATTAATCAGGACATTCATCAGATAAAAGGAAGGGTTAGCAGCAATGTGGGCTTAATTATTGAGTCAATCATTAAGGAAGAGCTTGATATTTAAAAATACAAGAATATGTTTAGTGACAGTTGTGCCAAAGGGAAAAGTTGAATAAAATTGCACAACAAAACAGACGGTATACTGCCCTTTTGGGAAGCATACCGTCGTTTGCTGTCAGCCGCCTGTTTCATGGCCTGCGTATAGTTCCTTGTCAACTGACCTAAGATGGTTCAATCATAAAATTCGGGTGCTACAGCAATTGATCTTCTTCTGAATAGATGTAGGTTGCGATGTTTTCCACATTACAATTCAGGACGCGGCACAGATCATTGATGGTAGTTGTGGTAATCGGCTGATTTTTTCGAAGGCGGTCGATGGTAGAACTGGAAATACGATGTTTATTGATCAGGGTATAGGTGGACTCGCCAGATGATTTCAGCGTTTTCCAAAAAGGGTCGTATCGGATCATGGTAGTCTCTTTTCTTTGGTAAAATCGATGTTGGGAAAAACTGATTCCGTGTGCCAGTTGGTGCGCTGCTGCAATTCAGGATCGTTCATTGGTTACAGTATCATTTTATGGGATGGTCGCGATGCTGACTATAGTCGTTAAACGGACTATACAGGCGGCGTTTTGACAACTACATTTTCGCAGATTTCCCCGTTGTCTGAACGGTCACATTAAAAGAAATGGACGAAAGACATGGTGCATGGTAAAATATACTTATGAAAAAAGCAACAGTTCAGCAGGTCTGTACTGTTGCGAAAAAGAAGAATATTGGAGGAAGCTATGACATATCAGGAAATATTAGAAAACGCAAGAACCTGTATTGGAACATATTGCAAGGCCTGTCCCGTTTGTGACGGGAAGGCATGCCGGAATCAGATGCCGGGGCCAGGTGCTAAGGGAGTGGGCGATACTGCCATCCGCAATTACCGGAAATGGCAGGAGATCCGGGTTCATATGGATACTTTGTGTGAGAATCAGGCGGTGGATACCAGCCTGGAGCTGTTTGGAAAGCGGTTCCGTTATCCATTTTTTGCCGGCCCGGTGGGAGCGGTAAATCTGCATTATGGGGAAGCGTACACGGATGTTACCTATAACCAGGTACTGGTTTCTGCCTGTGCAAAGGCCGGGATCGCGGCCTTTACCGGAGACGGAGTAAAGCCGGAGGTGATGACGGCCGCTACAGAAGCCATCAAGGCAGTAAATGGGTTTGGCGTGCCTACGGTAAAGCCATGGAATATTGAAGTAATTCGGGAAAAGATGGAACAGGTCCGCGGCTGCGGTGCCTTTGCTGTGGCGATGGACGTGGATGCAGCAGGACTTCCCTTTTTAAAAAATCTGACGCCTCCTGCCGGAAGAAAGACGGTGGAGGAGCTTTCTGAGATCGTGAAGGAAGCAAAACTTCCATTTATTGTAAAGGGAGTTATGACGGTAAAAGGCGCAATGAAGGCAAAGGAGGCCGGTGCTGCGGCGATCGTGGTGTCCAATCACGGTGGCAGAGTCCTGGATCAATGTCCGGCTACTGCGGAGGTGCTGGAGGAGATTGCAGATGCAGTAGACGGCTCCATGAAAATCTTTGTAGATGGAGGGATCCGGTCCGGCACCGATGTGTTCAAGGCGCTGGCGCTGGGAGCTGACGGTGTCATCATCTGCCGTCCGTTTGTGACGGCTGTGTTCGGCGGAGCAGAAGAGGGAGTGAAGACATACATTGAAAAGCTGGGCGCAGAGCTGGAGGATACTATGGCGATGTGCGGAGCGAATTCATTAAGGGAGATTACCAGAGATATGGTAGGATATTACAGCCCAGTTTAAGCGAAGGCCAGTACAAGTGACAAGGAGATAACAGGATGGCATTTTTGGACAAGTTAGATGGTTTTTACGGTACCGGAGAGCGAAACCGGGCAGGAGAAAGCCTGGAAGAATTTCTGGCAGGCTATAACCCGAAGAAATACGACAGCCCCAGCAATACCACAGATATGGTGGTGGTCAGATGCCGGGAGAAGTTGGTTTCCTGGGGGCAGCCTTTAGAGGTGCTTCTGGTAAAGCGGAGCAATCACCCCAGCATTGGCATGTGGGCGACTCCAGGCGGCTTTGTGGAGATGCGGGAGGATCTGGAAGCCGGTGCTGCCAGAGAATTGGAGGAGGAGACCGGAGTCAGGGGGCTGCCTTTGCAGCAGCTTCGCACCTGGGGCAATTACGACCGTGATCCCAGATGGAGAGTGATCACCACCTCCTTTCTGGCACTGGTGGAGGGCGACATCCCGGTGAAGGCGGGAGATGATGCGGCAGATGCACTGTGGATGCAGGTATCGCTGGAGCTGGAGAAATCAAAGACAGAAGCGGCAAAGGCCGATTCGTCAGATGGAGTCCCGATATCCGGTCTGGCTGCGGCAGACCACACGGAGGAGATCTGGAATCTGCGCCTTAAGAATCAGCCCCGGGGCATTTTGGCAGGCGCCAGAGTGCAGATCACCCGTTCCATTCACTCGCTTCTGCCTCAGGAGAAATTTCAGCTTCTGGAAAGTGATGGGTTGGCAGTGGATCATGGCTGCATAATTACACATGCACTGCTGTATTTAAAGTCACAGCTGGAACGGAACTGATACTACCGTCAGTGTGCTCTTGTCCGCTGACAGCAGAAGGCCTTGATTGCAAATGGTTTGGCTTCATTTGTAATCAAGGCCTTTTTCTGTCGAAATATGTTGACATTATGAGATGGGCTTCGTATAATTAACTCATATAAGTAGTTTTTAAAACTATATAATAAGTTAATGAAAACCTCAAAATTTCATGTCTGGTTTGCAAAAAGAAGGAAACGCAGATTATTTTGAGGGAAGGGAGAAGAGTATGGTTCAGATTATTACGGATTCGTCCAGTCTTTACACCAGGGAGGAAGGAGAGAAGCTGGGGGTGATCTCCATTCCGCTGTGTGTCAGTATTGGGGAAAAACATGTGAGGGATCTGGAGATTCCGGTCCAGGAGTTTATAGCAGACATCCAGGCGGGGGGAATCCCTACCTCCTCGCAGCCGCCCATCGGGGATGTGATCGAGGCTTATGAAAGCTGCAAAGGTGCGTCTATTATTAATCTTTCCATGGCAGATGGACTGTCCGGCACTTATCAGACAGCCTGTTCAGCCAGGACCATGGTGGAGAATCAGGAGGATATTACTGTGATCAACTGCAGGACCCTTTGCGGACCTCACCGCTATCTGGTGGAGTGTGCTGTTTCCATGGCCAGGGAGGGGAAGAGCGCAGAGGAGATCATTGCCATGGTGGAGGAGAAGAAAAAGGACACAAAGTCCTACCTGATCCCCCAGGATTTTGATTATCTGAAACGGGGCGGCAGGCTGTCACCTACCGTAGCGGCAGTTGGCTCTCTGCTGAATCTGAAGCCGATCCTGACACCCAACGAGTCCTGTACCAGCCTGGATAAGTTTGGTGTGGGAAGGACGATGAACGGGGCGGCAAAATCGATTTTCAAGCAGATGAAGAAGGATGGGGTGGGAGACCAGCATATCCTTTACATCGTTCATGGAAATGCGCCGGAGGATGCGGAGCGGATTGCGGAGATGGCAGAGAAGGAATTTCCAGGGATCGATGTGCGGATCCATCTGCTGAGTACGGTGTTCATTACCCAGGGAGGCCCTGGATGCGTTGCCATTCAATCTATCCGGAAGTAGACGGCAGGAAGCGGAATCCGGCGCCGGATACCGGTAAGAAGCTGACAGAAATCCTTCCGTAATATGAAAGAAATCGATCGAAAATTGAATACAAACCGTAAGAGAAAAGAAATACTTTTTCCTCCCGTTTCCTGTATATTGATAAAAACAGAAGAGAGACGGGAGGATTGTTTTATGATGAAGAAAATTTGTACATTCGGCGCAGTATGCGCATTAATTTTAACAGCCTGCGGCAAAACAGCCAATGCGGTACAGACCGTAGGCAGCGGAAATACAGACAGGAGCCAGCAGACCTCTGAAAAAATCCAGGTAGAACATGTAGACAGCCAGGTGATCACGGTTACCAGCCGGGAGACGGTGCGGGTAGTGCCGGACATGGCGGAGATCATTTATGCAGTGACCACCCAGAATAAGGATGCGGCTGTCTGTCAGAGTGAGAACGGTGAGAAGCTGAATCAGCTTGTGGAGACCTTAAAAGGGCTTGGGATTGAAGAAACCTCTATCCAGACATCGAATTTTGATATGAATCCGCGGTATGACTGGGAGCGGAATGGTGCCATCGTAGGATATGAGGCAACCACTCAGGTGATTGTGTCTGATATTGAACTGGACCAGGCCGGCGTGGTGATGACAAAATCGGTGGAATCCGGGATGAATGAGATCCGGTCCGTATCCTTCCTTTCCAGCCATTATGATGAAAGCTACCAGGAGGCACTGAAGCTGGCAGTGGCCCAGGCCCAGGAGAAGGCACAGGCACTGGCAGACGCCAGCGGATGTACACTGGGACGGGCGGTCCATATCACCGAGTATACTGCAAATGATAACGCCCGCTATGAGAATCAGGTGATGCGCTCGGCAGCAAAGGAGGAGGCTGCTGCTGATATGGCGGTTATGCCAGGTGAGATCGAGGTAGAGGCCAGCATCAGCGTGGACTATGCGATCCAGTAGAATAGAAAAACCCCGTTCCCTGGCAAGTAGGAATGGGGTTTTTCCAGTACACAAACATTTATTTTCACGAAGGAAAGTTAATAAACATCATTTGGCTCCTGATGCTGGATTTTGTGTTCTTCCTTTGGCAGTGTAACATTTAAGAATACGGCAACCAAAGTTGCGATTACAACCGGGGATTTTCCAAAGATGGTAGTCACCCAGGTTGGGAACATGGACAGGGAGGCAGACGCCTGGGACACGCCCATGCCAAGTGCAGCTGCCAGTCCGACGATGGAGGTATTCCGGTAGTTCATCTCCTCAGTCATAACCAGCTTCATACCAGTCATGGCGATGGAGGCAAATACAGAAACCGTAGCTCCGCCCAGCACACAGTAAGGAATCGTGGTCAGAAGAGCGGAGAATTTCGGAAGCAGTCCGGCAAACAGGATGATGAAAGCGGACAGTCCCAGAGTACAGCGGTTTACCACCTTTGTGGTGGTTACGATACCTACGTTCTGGCTGTAGGTAGCTGTGGGAAGACATCCGAAGCAGGCGCCGAAGATATTGGAAACACCGTACCCAAGGATTGCACCCTGAAGCTCATCGGTTCTGGGTTCCCGGTTTAAGCCGCCGCTGGTGGTAGCGGAGAAATCTCCGATGGCCTGAACCGCGTTGATTGCAAACAGCAGTCCGATGGCAACGCAGGAAGAGATCTCAAAATGAGGCTTAAAGTGGAAGAACAGCGGAAGCTGCACCATGCCGGCCTCTGCTACACTGGAGAAGTTCACCATGCCGCAGAAGAATGCCAGAATATATCCGGCAGTCATGCCGATCAGAATGGAAGCCAGTTTTAAAAATCCGGTGGCGAAGTGGTTTAATACCGTAACTACAGCCAGGGTAAAGAGAGCGATGCCCCAGTTCTTTAAGGAGCCGTAATCTGCACTGCCCACACCGCCGGCCATATAGTTGATGGCAGTTGGATACAGGGAAAGTCCGATGGTAAATACCACGGTTCCGGCGATCAGCGGCGGAAAAAATCTGCGGATCTGTTTAATGGTAAGTCCAACCAGGATCGCCACGATACCGCCTACGATCTGAGCGCCGAATATGGTTTCGATGCCGTAGCCCTCCGCAATGGCCTGCATACTGGGAACGTAGGCAAAGGATACACCGATGATAACCGGAAGAGCAGAGCCTAAGTGGAATCCGTTTTTCGGCCCAATCGGGAACAGCTGTAAGAAAGTGGAAAGAGCGGAGATGACCAGAGAGGCCTGGATCAGGATGACCCGGTCCGGTCCGCTGACTCCGGCAGCGCCGGAGATAATGATGGCTGGGGTAACACAGCCCACGATCATGGCAACTACATGCTGAAGCGCCAGGGGGAGAGCCTGGCTGAGTTTAGGCATGCCGTTTAATTCAAAAATAGATGCATTCGTATGTTTGCTTCCCATGAGAAAACCCTCCATTTGTTTGGGGGCAGAGGAACGCCCCCGTTGTTGTATGCTTGAAACGAAATGAGTGTTTGAATCCTGAATGATAGGAACCGGAAGAACAGGAATCGATTACTGATGAATTCTGGTTCCGGTCTTTCCTAAGATACCGTCCTTTGCCTTCTCAAGCAATGTGATCAGTGCAGTACGCCCTTCCCCGGAGCCTGCAAATTTCACAGCAGCCTGAACCTTCGGCAGCATGGAGCCAGGAGCGAAATGTCCTTCTCCTATGTACTTCTCAGCTTCTTCTACAGACAGGTCATCCAGCCATGTTTCATCCGGCTTTCCGAAATTGATGGCTACCTTCTCCACAGCAGTTAAGATGATCAGGAAATCGGCATCCAGTTCCTCTGCCAGCAGACAGCTTGCAAAGTCTTTATCGATTACAGCGCTGGCGCCCTTTAAATGATTGCCCTGTCTCATAACCGGGATACCGCCGCCGCCGCAGGCGATCACCAGCTGGCCGGAATCTACCAGGGAGCGGATGGCGCCGATCTCAATGATCTCAGCTGGCTTCGGGGATGCTACCACACGTCTCCAGCCTCTTCCAGAATCCTCCTTCATAATGTAGGAGTACTTTTCCTCTGCGACCCGTGCCTGCTCCTCGGTCATGAAATGGCCGATTGGTTTAGATGGATTCTGGAATGCAGGGTCATCCTGATCCACACGGATCTGGGTGATCATGGTAGCTACCGGGATATTGGTGATTCCCCGGTTGATCAGCTCCTCACGAAGTGCGTTCTGTAAGTCATAGCCGATGTAGGCCTGGCTCATTGCCACACAGACGGAGAGTGGTGTGTTTGGCTGGTTGGCATCCTCACGGCTTAATGCAGCCATAGCGTTGTTGATCATGCCCACCTGAGGGCCGTTGCCATGTGCAACTACCACCTCACAGCCTTCCTCGATTAAGTCTACGATTGCTTTTGCAGTAATTTTTACCGCCGCCATCTGTTCCGGCAGGGTATTGCCCAGTGCATTGCCGCCTAAGGCAATGACGATTCTTTTTTTCTTATCCATAATGTGATTCCTCACTATAATTTATTCGTTTAAAGGTTAAAAAGGGCCGCCTGGAACAATATCAGGCGGCCCACATGGATTCCCTAAGGAATATGCAGTACAGGAGCTTTCGGGTTCCCAGCATGTTGCAGTACTTTATTCAAATACACGAGGAGCTTTTCTCTCTTCTAACTTCTTTAAAATTTCCTGTGGATTCTCGAACTTAGCTAAGAAGATCATTGCAGCGATGATATATGGCTTGAAGCTTGCTTCCTTGTATAACGGATCACGGTAGCGGTCGAATACGGTAGCGTCAACCTCGCCGGTCTCGCAGCTTACACCGGTGATATCAGCTGGCAGGCAGTGCAGGTATAATGCCTTGCCGTCCTTGGTGGTCTTCATCAGCTCTTCGGTACATGCCCAGTCCTTGTGCTGTGCGTTCTGAGCTAACAGCTCCTTCTCCAGAGCCTTGATACCGTCGAAATCGCCTTCGCCGTACAGGTTGGTTCTCTTCTCCATAGCGGCAAATGGTGCCCAGCTCTTTGGATATACGATGTCAGCATCCTTGAATGCTTCTTCCATGGAGTTTACGCGCTTAAAGGAACCGCCGGAAGCAGCTGCGTTCTTCTTTGCAACCTCCTCAACCTCTGGCATTACCTCGTAGCCCTCCGGATGAGCCAGAACAACGTCCATGCCGAAGCGGGTCATCAGGCCGATCACGCCCTGGGGAACAGATAATGGCTTTCCGTAGGAAGGAGAGTAAGCCCAGGTCATAGCCAGCTTCTTGCCCTTTAAGTTCTCTACGCCGCCGAACTCATGGATGATGTGCAGCATATCTGCCATACACTGAGTTGGGTGGTCGATATCACACTGTAAGTTTACTAAGGTTGGCTTCTGCTCTAAGATACCAGCCTTGTTGCCCTCGGTTACAGCGTCTACAACATCATGCATGTACTTGTTGCCCTTGCCGATGTACATATCGTCACGGATACCGATTACGTCAGCCATGAAGGAGATCATGTTAGCGGTCTCACGAACAGTCTCGCCGTGTGCGATCTGGGACTTGCCCTCGTCTAAGTCCTGAACCTCTAAGCCTAATAAGTTGCAGGCAGAAGCGAAGGAGAAACGGGTACGGGTGGAGTTGTCACGGAATAAAGAGATGCCTAAGCCGCTCTCGAATACCTTGGTGGAGATGTTGTTCTCACGCATGAAACGCAGTGCGTCTGCTACGGTGAAGACAGCCTCTAATTCCTCATCGGTCTTCTCCCAGGTTAAGAAGAAGTCATTGTTGTACATTTCCTTGAAATTTAATGCGTTTAATTTATCGATATAATCCTGAAGGGTTTTCATAATGGTTTGCTCCTTTTATTCTATATTTTTTGTTTCAAATAAGATAATATCCAAGTTCTTAATCTCCAGCCGGTCCGGCTGTGCAGAGCCGGACGGCAGGAGAGGAATGGACAAATTAGAAACTGTAGCAATAAGCGGATGCCGGGAAAGTGCATGTGCTTATCAGGTTACATGTGATGATCCGTTCAAAAGCTTATTCGCAGTACAGGGTTGGAAGAGCAGCGTATACAGCAGCGCATCTTACCAGATCATCCTTCCAGGTCTTCTCGTTCGGAGCATGAGCCTGAGCCTCTGCGCCTGGGCCGAAGCCGATGCATGGGATTCCGTTGCGGCCCATGATGGAAACGCCGTTGGTGGAGAAGGTCCACTTATCGGTTAACGGACGAACCTCACGAACTGCCTTGGTCTCGTCATTGTAATTGCGGGCATCACCGTACAGGTTCTTATGAGCAGCCTCTAATGCCTTGGTTACCTTGTGATCCTCCGGGATTACCCAGGTTGGGAAGTAGCACTCAATCGGATATACCAGGTCAGTGTAGGATGGACGAGCGTACTCATACATGGAAACCTTTACGTCATTGCCGTACTTCTGAACGCTTGGCAGCGCACGGATCTCATCTAAGCAGCTTTCCCAGGTCTCACCTGCGGTCATACGGCGGTCTAAGGATACTGCACAGGAGTCAGCAACTGCACAGCGGCTTGGGGAGGTGAAGAAGATCTCGGAGGTGGTAACGGTACCTCTTCCTAAGAAACGAGCTTCCTTCCACTGTGGGTTGTACTTCTCGTCTAACATCTTAACCAGACCCTTGATCTCAGTACCATCCTCTGCATCGTTCTCATTTAATGCACGGATGTCCTGCAAGATGTCAGCCATCTTGTAGATTGCATTGTCGCCCCGCTCCGGAGCAGAACCATGGCAGGAAACGCCGGTTACGTCAACCCGGATTTCCATACGGCCTCTCTGGCCTCTGTAGATACCGCCGTCGGTTGGCTCAGTAGAAACAACGAATTCCGGGCGAACCTTATCCTCATTGATGATGTACTGCCAGCATAAGCCGTCGCAGTCCTCTTCCTGAACGGTTCCGGTTACCAGAACGGTGTACTTGTCGCTTAACAGGCCTAAGTCCTTCATGATCTTAGCGCCGTATACAGCAGATACGATGCCGCCTAACTGGTCAGAGGTTCCGCGTCCTCCGATTTCAGTCTCACTCTCGAAGCCTTCGTATGGGTCGAATTTCCAGTTGTCACGGTTGCCAATACCTACGGTGTCAATGTGAGCATCGAATGCGATTAAGGTTTCGCCGGTTCCCATGTATCCCAGCACGTTTCCCATAGGATCGATTTCTACCTTATTGAAATCCAGTTTTCTCATTTCCTCTGCGATTCTGTCGATGTGCTCCTTCTCGCCGCAGCTTTCTCCGGGGAACTTTACAATGTCACGTAAAAATTTGGTCATGTCTGCTTCATAGTTCTGAGCTGCTTCTCTGATTTTGTTGAAATCCATAATTCATTCCTCCATAAATATTTGTTTGGTTAGCTGAATTGTGGGTTGTATATTTTAGTTTTAATACCCCGTATCCCCCGCCGGAAGTATATGTTTGCAACGATTCCATGTTCGGTTTGTTACATTGCACTGCACAAAACCTTATGTTGCTGCATGGTTGGCATTTATTTTTCCTTGCCTTCCCATACAATGTTTTTATATCGCTCAGGGTCGGTATCGCCTTCGGTGGAGAAGAGCAGTACCTTGGAATTCTCATCCAGCCCAATCGCTTCTCTTAAATCCTTGTACTCATCCATGGTCATCATGGCAGCCAGTGCGCCGAATGGAGCAGCACCGGACTCACCGCTGGTTACCTGCGGGTCACCCTTGATCGGGGCAGCTAACATTCTCATGCCCTTGGCAGCTACCCAGTCCGGAGCAGCGATGAATACCTTTACGTGGTTCTTTAAAATATCCCAAGAGATGGTGTTAGGCTCGCCGCATGCAAGACCAGCCATGATGGTCTGCATATCGCCGTCTACGATCCGCAGATCGCCGTCGCCTGCAGCTGCGCCCTTGTAAAGACAGGCAGCTACATCTGCCTCAACCACTACTACAGTAGGCGGATTCTCCGGATACCGGTTTGCGAAGTAGCCCTGAACGGCGCCTGCTAAGGAACCAACGCCTGCCTGCACGAATACGTGGGTAGGACGATCGCAGCCGGCTTTCTCTAACTGCTCATTGGCCTCCATTGCCATGGTGCCGTAGCCCTGCATGATCCAGGCCGGAATCTCCTCGTATCCTTCCCATGCAGTATCCTGTACCACAACGCCGTTTGGAGTCTTGGCAGCAGCGGCAGCAGCCATGCGGACACATTCATCGTAGTTCACTTCCTCGATGGTAGCAGTAGCGCCTTCCTTCTGGATGTTCTTTAACCGGGTTTCGGTGGATCCCTTCGGCATGTAGACAACTGCCTTCTGACGAAGCTTGTTGGCTGCCCATGCAACGCCGCGGCCGTGATTGCCGTCGGTAGCGGTAAAGAAGGTTGCCTGACCGAATTCCTCTCTTAATTTGTCAGAGGTCAGTACCTCATAAGGAAGCTGGGAAACGTCCTTTCCGGTCTGCTTGGCGATGTAGCGTGCCATTGCGAAGGAGCCGCCTAACACCTTAAAGGCGTTTAAGCCGAAGCGGTAGGACTCATCCTTAATGTAAACCTCCTTCAGTCCTAAGTACTTTGCCATCTCATCCAGCTTCCGAAGCGGTGTCTCGCTGTACTGCGGGAAGCTTTCATGGAAGGTTCTGGCCTTCCGGATCTCGTCCAGAGCCATGACCTTCAGCTGGGAATCTGAGGTTTTCGGCATCTGGTTTTCCACCCATTTGATTGGCTGGTTCATGTAAATATCCTCCTTACATATTATTTAAAATAATAATTCGTTTTTATGTTCATGCCGTTCATTCATGCTGCCAATGTCTTGTCAAGCAGTTTCATCATGCTTGCGGCTGTTTACATCGATATAGCTGTACAGGGTGAATTTAGAGATTCCAAAATATTTGGAAACCTTATCCACTGACTTAGTGATCAGAAACGCTCCGGCGTCATTTAAGAACTGGATTGCTTTGATCTTTTCATCCTTATTCATTAAGGCGGCCGGTTTTCCCACCAGAGCCACTGATTGTTCAATCAGGCTGTCCAACAGATCATTTACATTGGTGGCGATCTGCTCCGGCTGACGGTCCTTTACCTGATCCTCCGTATCGATCAGAGATTTGATCGCCTGGTCGAAGTTGATCAGATTGGTGATATCGTAATTAATGGAAAGCATGTAGCTGACGATGCCTTTCTCATTGCGGATGTAAAGGGTGCTGGATTTTAAGATCCGCCCGTTGGATGTCTTTGTCAGATAGCCTAAATGGTCCTTTAAGGAATCAGGATGCTTCTGAACAGCTTCGATAGCTTCCAGTACAATCTTCGATGGCCCGCCTCCTACCTGTCGGTTGGTAATGTGACCATTTTCAATGTGCACAATGGAATGCTCCGGATCGGCAGAGGTCAGATCGTGGATGACGATCTCGCAGTCGGTTCCGAACTGTTTGGCAAAACCATGTGCAATCTGGATTAAAAGTTCCAGTGGATATTTCATTATGCATCCCTCCTGTATGTGGTTGTTCTGGCCTGCTGTGTTGCTCTTCATGATTCCATCATAGCACAAAAAATTGGAATTGCAAGAGGAAAATACAAAAATTTTTAGATAATCTAAATTTTTTTGCATTTACCCCTTGCAATGCTGCATTTATAGTGATAGTATTATGGTATCAAGTTGATGCCAAGGGAAAATTGTGCAAATTGTCTAGATAGTTTCATTTTTTCTCATTTTCTGTGCAGAGGAAATTGAAGAAGAAAAATGGGAACAATTTGGAAAAAAGGAGAACGACTATGATAGTAATTGGAAATGGAAGACTGGTAACCAGAGACAGCAGCAATCCTTTCTATGAGAACGGTGCAGTGGTAACAGATGGCGGCACCATCGTGAAGGTTGGAGAGACCGCAGCGATCCGCGGGGAGTACCCGGATGCAGAGTTTGTGGACGCAAAGGGCGGCGTGATCATGCCTGCCTTCATTAACACCCACGAGCATATTTACAGCGCGATGGCGCGGGGGTTAAGCATTAATGGATATAATCCAAATGGATTTTTAGATATCCTGGATGGAATGTGGTGGACCATCGACCGCCATCTGACCCTGGAGCAGACCAGACAGAGCGCCATGACTACTTATATTGACAGCATTAAGAATGGTGTGACCACTGTTTTTGACCACCATGCAAGCTTCGGCGAGATCCCGGACAGCTTATCTGTCATTGAAGATGCAGCTAAGACCCTGGGAATCCGTACCTGCCTCTGCTATGAGATCTCTGACCGGGACGGCAAGGAGAAGGCGATGGCTTCTGTATTAGAAAATGAGCGTTTTATCAAGCATGCCCTGGCAGATGACAGCGATATGATCGCCGGCATGATGGGAATGCACGCTTCCTTTACCATCTCCGATGAGACTATGGCGCTGTGCCAGGAGCACAAGCCGGAGGGCGTAGGCTACCATATTCATGTAGCAGAGGGAATTGAGGATCTCCATCACTGTCTGAAGCATTACAGCAAGCGGATCCTGGACCGGCTGTATGACTGGAACATCCTGGGACCGAAGACCATCACAGCCCACTGTATCTATGTAAATGAGCATGAGATGCAGCTTCTGAAGGATACGGATACCATGGTAGTACATAATCCGGAGTCCAATATGGGCAATGCCTGCGGCTGCCCGCCTACCATGGCCATCGTACATCACGGCGTGCTCACCGGACTTGGCACCGACGGCTATACCCATGATATTCTGGAGTCCTATAAGGTGGCAAATGTACTTCACAAGCACCACCTGTGCGATGCCAATGCTGCCTGGGGAGAGGTTCCGCAGATGCTGTTTGAGGGCAATGCAAAGATTGCAAACCGGTACTTTAAGAAGCAGCTTGGGGTTTTAAAGGAAGGGGCTGCGGCAGATGTGATCGTTGCCGATTATATTCCGCGGACACCAATGAATGCTTCTAATGTGAACGGACATATCCTGTTCGGCATGACTGGCCGGAGTGTAGTGACCACCATGTGCAACGGCAAGGTGCTGATGAAGGACCGGGAGCTGATCGGAATTGATGAAGAGAAGGTGCTGGCTGATGTGAGAGCAGAGGCAGCGAAGCTGTGGAAGAGTATTAATGGTTAGATTGAGTTTTTACTGGCGAGGGGGACGCGCCGGGCGGGCATAGGGCCTGCTTCGGCTCGCTCTCGCTCAGGGAAAAACGCAGCGGTACTAAGGCTGCAAAATACGCAGCCTAAGGACCGGCGTTTTTCATGGCGCTCAGCAGGCCCTATGCCCGCCCGACGCTGGTGGTTGGCTGGCTTGGGAGAAAAAATGATTCGTGAGATGTTTATATAAGAAAGGAGTTTGTTATGAGCGATAAGATGACCCCAATCCCATTTTCCAATTTAATGGAGTGGGTTTTAGAGGAGCATAAGAAGGGGACTGTGTTTGGGATTCAGAGACCGTTTGTGGCGGATCAGGATCATGTGTATGAGATTTTTGGGCGGAAGCTGGAGACGCCTTTTGGGCCGGCAGCGGGGCCGCATACACAGTTGGCGCAGAATATTATGGCGGCTTACTATGCAGGCAGCCGGTTCTTTGAACTGAAGACGGTGCAGGTGATCGATGGTGAGGATCTGCCGGTTTCCAAGCCTTGTATTAAGGCGGATGACGAGTGCTATAACGTGGAGTGGTCTACGGAGCTTTATGTGCCCCAGGCGTTTAACGAGTACGTGAAGGCATGGTTTGCCTGTCAGGTGATGGCGAAGGAGTTTGGACTGGGAGCGATGGATGGGTTCCAGTTTAATATGAGCGTGGGCTATGATCTGGCTGGTATTCAGACGGAGAAGGTGGATTCTTTTATTGAGGGCATGAAGGATGCTTCTGGTACGGCTGTATTTAAAGAGTGCAGACAGTGGCTGTTAGATAACCTGGATCGGTTTGAGAAGCTGACCAGAGTGGATGTGGAGAGTATTTCTCCTGCAGTATGCAACAGCATTACCCTTTCTACGCTGCATGGCTGCCCGCCGGCGGAGATCGAGCGGATCGCTACCTATTTATTAACGGAGAAAAAGACCAATACCTTCATTAAGTGCAATCCGACTCTGTTAGGTTATGAGTATGCCAGAAAGCTGATGGATGATATGGGCTACGATTACGTGGCATTTGGTGATTTCCACTTTAAGGATGACTTGCAGTATGAGGATACGGTTCCGATGTTAACTCGTCTGCAGGCTCTGGCAGATGAGAAAAAGCTGCAGTTTGGCGTTAAGATCACCAATACCTTCCCGGTTGACATTAAGGCAGGAGAGCTTCCAGGCAATGAGATGTATATGTCCGGTAAGTCTCTGTATGCGCTGTCCATGTCGGTGGCAGAGAAGCTTTCCAGAGATTTCGGCGGCAAGCTGCGGATCAGCTACTCCGGCGGTGCAGATGCCTTTAACATTGAAGATATCGTTGAGGCAGGCATTTGGCCAGTAACTATGGCCACCACCATGTTAAAGCCGGGCGGTTATCAGAGATTGGAGCAGATTGGAAAGCTGTTTGCAGCGAAGGAAGCAGCGGAATTTACCGGTGTAGATGCAGCTCGTGTGGCAGAGCTGGTGGAGGAAGTAAAGTCCAATAAGTATCATGTGAAGGCGGTAAAGCCTCTTCCAAACCGCAAGATGAAGAAGGAAGTTCCCCTTGTGGACTGCTTCGTGGCTCCATGTAAGGAGGGCTGCCCGATCCATCAGGATATTACCGTGTACATAAAGCTGGTAGGAGAAGGAAAGTATGAGGAAGCACTGAAGGTGATTACGGAGAAGAATCCGCTGCCGTTTATCACCGGAACCATCTGTGCACACAACTGTATGAGCAAATGTACCAGAAACTTCTATGAAGATCCGGTGAATATCCGCGGCTCCAAGCTGACGGCTGCAGAAGGCGGCTATGAGGCACTGATGGCAGCGATCACAGCCGGTCAGGCAGCACCGAAGAATGGAAAGAAGGCAGCCGTGGTAGGCGGCGGCCCGGCAGGTCTTTCTGCTGCTTACTTCCTGGCAAAGGCAGGCTATCAGGTAACCTTGCTTGAGAAGGATGAGAAGCTGGGCGGCGTAGTCCGCAACATCATTCCTGGCTTCCGGATTGAGGAGTCTGCCATTGAGAAGGATGTGGCTCTGGTAAAGGCAATGGGCGTTGAGATGATCACCGGCTCTGAGATCCAGGATATCAAGGCATTAAAGGCTGTTTATGATGCAGTAGTTCTGGCAGTAGGCGCCGGAGTTCCAGGCTCTCTGCGTCTGGAGGAAGGCCAGACCATGAATGCGCTGGAATTCTTACGCAGCTTCAAGGAGACTGACGGCAAGGTAGCATTAGGAAAGAACGTGGTTGTAATCGGCGGCGGAAATACTGCTATGGATACTGCCCGTGCAGCGAAGCGGAATGCAGGCGTGGAGAAGGTTTCCTTAGTTTACCGCCGTACCAAGCGGTACATGCCGGCGGATGCAGAGGAGCTGGAGATGGTCATCGAGGACGGCGTGGAGTTTGCTGAGCTTCTGGCACCAGTGAAGCTGGCTGACGGTGTGCTGACCTGCAGGAAGATGGTACTGGGCGATTACGATGCCAGCGGCAGAAGAGGCGTTGTAGAGACGGATGAGATCGTAACCGTGGCCGCAGATACGGTGATTGCAGCGGTAGGCGAGAAGGTTCCGTCCGGCTTCTACCAGGCAAACGGCCTTGCAGTGGATGAGAGAGGCCGCCTGGTTGTGAATCCGGAGACCATGGAAACCAGTGTGGACGGCATCTTTGCAGCCGGTGACGGCGTGAAGGGACCGGCTACCGTAGTAGAGGGAATCCGTGACGGCCGGATGGCTGCCGAGGGAATTGCAAAGAAATCCCTGGCATGTGATTTTGCCGAGGATGCAGATGCAGCAGTGATCTATGAGAAGAAGGGCAGACTGTTAAAGGAAAGTGATCAGCCGGAGAGTAGCCGCTGCCTGACCTGTTCTGCAGTCTGCGAGAACTGTGTGGAGGTTTGTCCCAACCGTGCCAATGTTTCCATCAAGGTTCCAGGAAGAGCAATGCACCAGATCATCCATGTAGACTACATGTGCAATGAGTGCGGCAACTGCAAGAGCTTCTGCCCGTATTCCAGTGCACCTTACCTGGATAAGTTCACCTTATTTGCAAATGAAGCAGATATGGAGAACAGCAAAAATCAGGGCTTTACCGTTCTGGATGGGAAGACCGGAGCCTGCAAGGTAAGACTGTTTGGCAGAGTGCTGGATTATACGGTTGGAACGGAGAATGATGCAGTAGCAGAGGGACTTCGCGGAATTATCGATACAGTTGTGAAGGAGTATGCGTACCTGTTGATGAAGTAAAGCTTCTGAAAGCATATCAATAAAGGATATAATGGAATTATGGCCTGACTTTCGGTCAGCGGCATTCGTACCAGTATTGGCAAGACAATTCCAATCAAGCAGTATGGATGCCGCAGACTGGGGTCGGGCAATGATGTTTTTGAACAATGAAATGTTAATTTTTTAATATCATGAATGCAGTGAAGGAGAAGTCTGCTTTCTATCGAGAGGAGACATTCTCTTGCTGCAGGAAAGGCGGGCGGTCATATGGCAAGAATCAGGACGGAGAAGGTGGTTTTTACATTTCATACGACCACCCAGGCAATTTTTATGGAGCAGTGCTGTAAAGGAGCAGGAGCGGCAGGAAGGCTGATTCCGGTTCCGCGGCAGATTTCCTCTGGATGCGGGATGGCCTGGTGCGCGGAAGCAGCAGCCAGACCAGAGCTGGAGGAACTGATTCAGGAAAAAGGCGTTGAGACAGAAGCAGTGTATGAGCTGCTTTTGTAAGCAGCGTTTGATATAGAAGGAAGGAAACAAGCAAAAGGAAAGAAAAGAGGTTGAGGGTATGGCAACATTTTCAGTCAATGGGAAGGTTGTGACGGCCGGAAGGAATCAGAAGCTGCTTCGGTTTCTGCGGGATGAGCTGGAGCTGTATTCTGTGAAGGACGGCTGCAGCGAAGGCGCCTGCGGGGCCTGTACGGTGCTGATTGACGGGGAGGTCTGTAAGGCCTGTGTGCCGGATACAGATTCTTTGGAGGGACGGCACATTATCACAGTGGAAGGCTTAAGCGATTGGGAGGAAAAGGTCTTCACCTACGCTTACGGCGAAGCAGGGGCAGTGCAGTGCGGTTTTTGTATTCCGGGAATGGTGCTGTGTACCAAGGCGCTGCTGGATAAAAATCCGGATCCCAATGAGGAGGAAATCCGGTATGCGCTGCGGAATAATTACTGCCGCTGTACCGGTTATATCAAGATTATCGCGGCCGTGAAGCTGGCAGCTAAGATCATGAGGGAAGGCGTGATCCCGGAGGACAGTGAGACGGACTGGAAGCTGGGCTCCCGGGTCCATCGCCTGGATGTAGATGAGAAGGTGCTGGGAACCGGAAAGTACCCGGATGATTTTGTGATGGAGGGAATGTGCTACGGATCAGCGGTGCGGAGCAAGTATCCCCGGGCCAGAGTCCGTTCCATCGATACCTCGGCTGCCCGTGCTCTGCCGGGAGTGGTGGCAGTCGTAACCGCAGAGGATATTCCGGGAGAAAATAAGATCGGACATTTAAAGCATGACCAGTACACCCTGATTCCGGTGGGCGGTCTGGTTCACTATCTGGGTGACGCGGTGGCTTTGGTTGCGGCAGAAGACCGGGAAACCCTGGAGAAGGCAAAGAAGCTGGTGAAGGTGGACTATGAGGTCCTTCCGGCGGTACATAACATCCAGGAGGCGGCAGCGCCGGATGCTCCTTTGGTATTTGACGAGGAAACCTCCAATGTTCAGGCCTATAAGCATGTTCATCGGGGCGATGCGGAGGGAGCGATCCGGAAGGCTCCTCATGTGATTTCTCATCATTTTGAGACTCCGTGGACGGAGCATGCTTTCCTGGAGCCGGAGTGTGCGGTGGCCTTTATCGATGAGGATGGGGATGTGATGATTCGTTCCACCGACCAGTCCTCCCATACCACCCTTCACGAGTGCAGCCTGATGCTGGGAACCAAGAAGGTGAAGGTAGAAAATGCTCTGGTGGGAGGCGGCTTCGGCGGCAAGGAAGATATGTCGGTGCAGCATCATGCAGCTCTCCTGGCTTACGTGACCAGACGTCCGGTGAAGGTAAAGTTAAGCCGGGCAGAATCTCTGCTGGTACACCCGAAGCGTCATCATTTTGTCATGGATTTCACCATGGGCTGTGACAATGACGGCAAGATCCTGGGAGTAAAGGCGAAGGTGGCCTCAGATACGGGAGCGTTTGCATCTCTGGGAGGCCCTGTTCTGGAGCGGGCCTGCACCCATGCGGCCGGTCCTTATGCCTACGAGAATTTTGAAATCGAAGGAACGGCTTATTATACCAATAATCCTCCGGCTGGTGCGTTCCGGGGCTTTGGAGTAACCCAGACCTGCTTTGCAACCGAGACGCTGCTGAATATGATGGCAGATGAAATCGGCATTACGCCATGGGAGATCCGGTACCGCAATGCCATCCGGCCATGGGGCGTGCTTCCAAACGGCCAGATCGTAGATGATTCCACCGGCCTGGTGGAAACGCTGGAGGCAGTGAAGGAAGACTATGAGGCGGCGCTGGCGGCCGGAAAGCCGGTGGGAATCGCCTGTGCCATGAAGAATGCCGGTGTTGGAGTGGGTATCCCGGATACGGGCCGGGTGAAGCTGATTATAGAGGATGATGAGAAGCTGCATATCTACACCGGCGCCTCCTGCATCGGACAGGGCCTGGGAACGGTCCTGGTTCAGATGGTGGTGACCTGTACCAATTTGAAACGGGAAGATATTGTTTACGAGCGAAGCAACACCTGGATCGCACCAGATTCCGGCGATACCTCCGGTTCCCGCCAGACGCTGGTAACAGGTGAGGCCTGCTGCCGCGCCTGCGAGAAGCTGATGGAGGATTTAAAGGAGGGCGTCGCACTCCGCGATCTGACAGGACGGGAGTATTACGGCGAGTATCTGGCAAAGACCGATCCTCTGGGAGCCAATGTTCCCAATCCGGTTTCCCATGTGGCGTACGGCTATGCCACCCAGATGTGCGTGCTGGATCCGAAAACCGGAAAGATTGATACCATTGTGGCGGCCCATGATGTGGGCAAGGCAGTGAACCCCCTGTCCTGTGAAGGGCAGATCGAGGGCGGTGTAGTCATGTCCATGGGTTACGCTCTCCGGGAGCGGTATCCCATCGATGAAAACTGCAGGCCTATCGATAAATACGGTTCGTTAGGACTGTTCCGTGCCCATGAGGTTCCGAAGATCAAGGCAATCGTTGTGGATAAACCGGGACTTAAGGTGGCTCACGGAGCTATCGGCATCGGTGAGATCACCTCGATCCCTACAGCTCCGGCCATCACAGACGCATACTTCCGACTGGACGGTGTGCGCCGGTACAGTCTGCCGATCTCCGGCACGCCATACGAAAGGAAGGATTGATCATGGCAGTGAAAAAGAAATTTCCATATCGCGCAGCCTTTGTAGGCTGCAACGGCGGATGCCGGGTAACTGCAGATTCTGGCTGTGAGTATGGCTGCACCGGCTGCGGTGCCTGTGTGCAGGCCTGCCCCTTCGGGGCCATCTCCATCAATGAGATCGGTGTAGCCCAGGTGAAGGAAGAGACTTGTATCGCCTGCGGAAAATGTACCCGGGTATGTCCGAAGCAGTTGATCCGGATTCATGATTGTGCCAATTACATCGTAGTTGCCTGCAGTAATCAGGAAAAGGGCGCTGCGGCCAGAAAAGTCTGTGAGGTCAGCTGCATCGGCTGCGGAATCTGTGAGAAAACATGTACGGCAGGGGCAATCAAGGTGAAGGATCATTGCGCAGTGATCGATGAAAGCATCTGTTTAAGCTGCGGCATGTGTGCGGTGAAATGTCCGCGGCATGCGATTCTGGATCTGCGGGGGATTTATACCAAGAGGTATTAGAAATCAATTCCAAAGAATGAGCAGATAGAAACCGATTATCAGGAGGTGTGATGAAGATGAGACAAATCATAACAGGAGGAACCGTAGTAACCGGAAGCGGAAGCTTTCAGGCGGATGTGCTGATCGATGGAGAGAAGATCGCTGCCATCGGCAGTGCGGAAGAAATCAGAAAATTGGCAGCCGGAGGCGAAGAGAGAACAGAAGCAGCCGGATCGGATGGGGTTTCTGTGACGGATGCGTCCGGATGTCTGCTGTTCCCGGGCTTTATCGATGCCCATACCCATTTTGATCTGCATGTGGCAGGAACGGTGACGGCAGATGATTTTTACACCGGAACGAAGGCGGCTGTCCGGGGCGGAACCACAACGATTGTTGATTTCGGAACCCAGTATCCGGGGGAAACCTTGCAGGAGGGGCTGGACAACTGGCATAAAAAGGCGGATGGAAAATGTTCCTGTGATTACGGGTTCCACATGTCCATCACGGACTGGAATCCGGCGGTCAGTCAGGAAATCGACCGGATGATCCAGGCCGGCGTCACCTCCTTTAAGCTGTATATGACGTATGATACCCAGGTGGATGACAAGACCATTTATGAGATCTTAAAGCGCCTGAAAGAAGTGAAGGGGATTGCCGGAGTCCATTGTGAAAACAGCGGAGTGATCGCGGCACTGCAGGAGTCAGCTGCGGCAGATGGAAAAATGGGAGTTTCCAGCCATCCTGCCACCCGTCCGGCATCAGCAGAGGCAGAGGCCATTCAGCGCCTGCTTCGCCTGGCTGAGATTGCCGGTGCTCCGGTGGTGGTGGTGCATCTGACCTGCCAGGAGGGATTAAAAGAGATCACAGCAGCCAGAGCCAGAGGCCAGGAGGTATATGTGGAGACCTGCCCTCAGTATCTGCTGATGAATGACAGCCTGTATCAGCTTCCTGGCTTTGAAGGGGCCAAATATGTGATTGCGCCGCCTCTTCGGAAGGAAGCGGATGAGGAAGCACTGTGGAAGGGCTTAAAATGCGGTGCGATCCAGACTGTTTCCACCGATCACTGCAGCTTTACCACAAAGCAGAAGGAGCTGGGAATTCAGGACTTCAGAAAGATTCCGGGCGGTATGCCGGGAGTGGAAACCAGGGGAATCCTGATGTACAGCGAAGGCGTCTGCACCGGAAGGCTGACCAGGGAGGAGATGTGCCAACTTTTATCAGAAAATCCGGCGAAACTTTACGGAATGTATCCCAGAAAAGGTGTGATTGCACCAGGAAGCGACGCGGATCTTGTGATTCTGAATCCCAATGTGGAGGATGTGATCACAGCAGACGACCAGCTTTCCAATGTGGATTATGCGCCATTTGAGGGGCTTACGGTAAAGGGAAGAGTGGAAACGGTATTCCTGCGTGGCCAAAAGGTAGTAGAACACCATCAGGTGGTAAAAGAGCTTCAAGGTTGTTATATCGCCTGTGGAACCTATGAAATGTGATATACTGAATGTAACACTGTTTTTCTGAGCGGACTCTGGTTCCTATGGATCAGAGCGCGGAAAAGCAGAATGCATTACGGACGGAAAGCCGGTCTGAGGAAAAGGCAGACCGGCTTTTTTGTACATACGTTATATTTTTGAAAATATAACGAGAAAAGAAGAGGAGGAATTTGTATGAATTCAAAAAAGATGCTGGCAGTATGGGGCGTACTGCTGGGAGGAATCGCAGCCTTGTTGGCTTTCTTTGGAAATCCGGGAAATATGGCATTCTGCATTGCCTGCTTTGTGCGTGATATGGCCGGTGCTGCCAGATTTCATCAGGCGGCTATCGTGCAGTATATGAGACCGGAAATTGCAGGTCTTGTGCTTGGTGCATTTGGAATTTCACTGGCAACAAAGGAATACCGCTCCACCGGCGGCTCTTCTCCGATGATTCGTTTCCTGCTGGGGATGATTACCATGATCGGTGCGCTGATCTTCTTAGGCTGTCCGCTCCGTATGGTGCTGCGTATGGCAGGAGGCGACTTAAATGCGTATGTGGCTTTTGTTGGCTTTGTATTAGGCGCTGCAACGGGAAGTGTTTTCCTGAAAAAGGGCTTCAGCCTGGGACGGGCCTATGATACCCAGAAAGTAAGCGGCTATGTGCTGCCTGCCATTATGGCGCTGTTGTTTCTTTTAAGCGTTACTACCACCATCTTTACCGCCAGCACGGAAGGGCCTGGAAGCATGCACGCTCCGGTGTTCTTATCTCTGGCAGGAGGACTGCTGTTCGGAGCCATCGCACAGAAGGCCAGAACCTGCTTTGCAGGCGGTATCCGGGATGCGATCCTGATGAGAAACTTTGATCTTTTAACGGTGATTGGTTCCTTATTTGCAGCAATGCTGATTTACAATCTGGCTGCCGGAAAATTTGTTTTCAGCTTTGCCGGACAGCCGGTGGCTCATACCGAGCATATCTGGAATCTTCTGGGCATGTATACCGTTGGCCTGGCGGCCGTTCTGGCAGGCGGATGCCCGCTGCGCCAGCTGATTCTGGCTGGCCAGGGCTCTGGTGATTCTGCCGTTTATGTGGCTGGTATGTTCGTAGGTGCAGCTGTCTGCCATAACTTTGGACTGGCCTCCAGCGGACAGGGAACTACCCCGGCAGGACGGATTGCCTGTGTGGCATGTATCGTGATTTTGCTGGTATTAGGTGCAGTCTGCCGGAGAGAGAAGCGGTAAAATCAGAAATTTGCACGTAACTGTGAGGGCACTGAACTGTTACGGATAGTCAAGGCCGCTGCCGGATCAGGGAGAGAAGGCGGCAGCAGATAAGAAGGAGGAACAAGAATGGAGATTGATGTAAGAGGGCTTTCCTGCCCGGAACCGGTTTTGATCGTGATGGATGCCATGGATGAAAATCCAAAGGAGCGCCTGGTGGTGCTTTCCGATGCAGCCCACACCAGAGATAATATTGTGAAGCTGGCCCAGACAGAGGGACGGAGGGCTTCTGTGACGGAAAAGGGCCGGTTATATGAAATTGTAATTGAGTAGCAGATGTGGTAAGATAAAAATGCTGCATCAAGGTGATCAGATGCCTGGATGAGAATTTCGGGCATCTGTTTTGCACGATTTAGGAGAGAAAAGAGGGAATCATTGTGGAACCGGAGAAAATTGTATTTTGCAAAGGCGGGGGCTGTACCGCAAAGCTTGGGCCGGGGGCGCTCAGCCGTGTACTGGAGAAGCTTCCGAAGACCTATGATCCAAATCTGCTGATCGGATATGACAGCTCAGATGATGCGGCTGTGTACCGGCTTACGGATGACTTAGCAATCGTCCAGACCCTGGATTTCTTTCCGCCTATGGTGGAGGATCCCTATACCTTCGGACAGATTGCGGCCGCCAATGCCCTCAGCGATATCTATGCCATGGGCGGTGATGTGAAGACGGCCCTGAACATTGTCTGCTTCCCGGAGGCCATGGACTTAAATATTCTGGGGCAGATTCTCCAGGGCGGCAGCGAGAAAGTCCGGGAGGCCGGCGGTGTGCTGGCCGGCGGTCATTCCATAGCTGATCAGGATGTGAAGTACGGGCTGTCCGTGACCGGAACCATCCATCCGGACCGGGTATTTGCCAATAATGGCTGTCAGGAGGGGGATGTCCTTCTTTTGACCAAGCCTCTCGGCGTGGGAATTGTATGTACCGCATCCCGTGTAGGCGAGGCATCGGAGTCCGCCATGAATCTGGCGGTTAAGTCCATGACTACGTTAAATAAATACGCATCTGAAATCGTTCGGAAATACCGGACCCACGGCTGCACCGATGTAACCGGGTTTGGATTCCTGGTTCATCTGTGCGAGATGCTGGGCGGAAGATTCAGCGCCAAGATCGACAGTGCTTCTGTTCCTTATATTCCGGAATGTCCGGAATATGTGGAGGAGTTTTATCTGACAGCAGCCGGGCAGCGGAACCGGAATCATGTGCAGGACCAGGTGCAATTTGTAAACTGCAGCTTTGCCATGGAGGAAATTCTGTATGATGCACAGACCTCCGGCGGACTTCTGGTCAGCATGGCGGCGGAAGACGGTGAGAAGGCCCTTGAGGAGCTGAAGGCTCTGGGGCTTCCCTGTGCAATTGTGGGGAAGGTTGTGAAGAAGGGCGAAAAGGCGGTCACGGTTTGGGGACGGGGATAAATCCGGAAGGTTTTTTAGGTCTCCGGCTGGACGGACTATGACAGCAGCAGAAGCTGGCCTGGGTTCTGACGGAAAGGCTGTATGTGAGAAATCAGAAAATGATGATAGTTTAGGAAAGAAGGCATTCATATGAGATTAGATGAAAGAGGAAAGCAGTGTCCATTACCGGTAATCGAGGCGAAGAAAGCATTGGAGCAGGCAGAGCCGGGATCTGTTGTAGAGGTTGTGGTAGATAATGAGATTGCAGTTCAGAATTTAAAGAAGCTGGCGGATCACAAAGGATTAGCCTCCGCATCGGAGAAGGTCAGCGACCGGGAATTTCTTGTGAAAATCACGGCAGCCGGAAAGGCGGCAAAGAAAGAAACAACAGAGGCAGCCGCAGAAGGGATCAGCTGCCAGGCGGACAGCCGGGAGAAGGGCATGGTAGTGGTGCTGGCTTCTGATCAGATGGGCCAGGGCGATGAAGTGTTAGGAAAGCTTTTGATGAAGGGCTTTGTCTATGCTCTGACCCAGCAGGACAAGCTGCCGGAAACGGTGCTGCTTTTTAACGGCGGAGCCAGACTTTCCTGTAAGGATTCGGATTCCCTGAATGATCTGAAGGAGCTGGAGGCCCAGGGAACGGAGATCCTGACCTGTGGAACCTGCCTGAATCATTACGGACTCAGTGAACAGCTTGCAGTAGGCAGCGTCACCAATATGTATGAGATTGTGGGACGGATGACTCAGGCCAGAAAGCTGGTGCGTCCTTAGCGGTATTTTGATCTGCCAAATATGCACAGAGATGGAGGAAACAAAGAAATTATGTTGAGGCGAAAGGAACAGTTGATCATCGTCCGCGGAGGCGGTGATATCGCCACCGGAACGATTCATAAGCTTCATCGTTCCGGGTATCCGGTGCTGGTGCTGGAGCATGAATACCCATCTGCTATCCGCCGTCATGTGGCTTTTTCGGAAGCGGTTTATGATGGCACCTCAGAGGTGGAGGGGGTCCGCTGTGTCAATGTGCGGGATTATGAAGAAGCCCTCCAGGTTCTGGAGACAGGCGATATCGCGCTTTTAGCGGATCCCAACTGTCAGGTGCTGCATCAGGTCCGCCCATGGGCTCTGGTGGATGGAATTCTGGCAAAGAAAAACCTGGGAACCAATCGGCAGATGGCGGATAAAACCATTGGTCTGGGGCCGGGATTTTGTGCCGGGAAGGATGTGGATCTGGTGATTGAAACTATGCGGGGTCATAATCTGGGACGAATTATCGGCAGCGGATATGCCCTTGCCGATACCGGAGTGCCAGGCCTGATCTGCGGATACGGAAAGGAGCGGGTGATCCATTCGCCGGCAAAGGGAATTCTCATCAGCCGTCACCAGATCGGCGACAAGGTGAAGCAGGGAGAGAAGATCGCTGCTGTGGTGACCGGTCATGGTGAGGTGGCTGTGGAGGCAACCCTGGACGGCATTCTTAGGGGGCTGATCCGCTCCGGGTATCCGGTAACAGAAGGCTTTAAGATCGCGGACATTGATCCGAGAGAAAGTGAATTTGAAAACTGCTTTACCATCTCCGATAAGGCCAGATGCATCGGCGGATCGGTGCTGGAGGCGCTGATGTATCTGGAGGAAAAGCAGGGATATTAGAAGGCAGGAGAAGAGAGCATGATCTATTTAGACAGTGCAGCCACAAGCTTTTACCGCCCGCCGGAAGTGGCAGAGGCGGTGGCAGATGCCATCCGGACTATGGGAAACTGCTCCAGAGGGACCTACGAGACGGCGCTGGACAGTGCCAGAGTGATCTTTGAAGCCAGGCAGCTGGTGAATGAGCTGTTTGACGGAGACGGGGCGGAGCAGGTAGCATTTACGGCCAATTCCACAGAAAGCTTAAATATGGCCATCAAAGGAATCTTAAAGCCGGGGGACCTGGCAGTGACCACAGTTCTGGAGCATAACAGCGTGCTGCGGCCCCTGTATCAGCTGGAGGAGCAGGGGGTGAAGGTCATTCGGGTTGGCTGCCTTGGGGGAACAGACAAAAGGGCAGCTGAAAGGGCGGATGAGGAAGCTTCCGAAGCAGACGAGGATCTCCTTCGCTGCCAGGGACTGCTGGATATGGAAGCTCTTCGCCGTGCCATCCGGCCGGGAGTGAAAGCCGTGATCGTAACTCATGCCTCCAATCTGACTGGAAATGTTCAGGATATCCGAAGGATCGGAGGCTGGTGCCGCAAGGCCGGCGCCCTGTTTATCGTGGATGCCTCCCAGACAGCCGGAGTCCTTCCGATCTCCATGAAGGAGGATCTGATCGATATTCTCTGCTTCACCGGGCATAAGGGCCTGATGGGGCCCCAGGGAACCGGAGGGCTGTGCGTGAGAAAAGGGATTGTCCTGGAGCCGCTTTTAAGCGGCGGAAGCGGGATTCAGACCTACTCCAAACGCCATCCCCTTCAGATGCCTACTGCGCTGGAAGCCGGAACCCTGAATGGACATGGGATTGCAGGCTTACGGGCAGCCCTTTTGTGGATCAAGAGCTGCGGCGGAGTGGAGGCGATCCGGCAGCATGAGAATATGCTGGCAAAGGCATTTTATCAGAAGGTAAAGAAGATTCCGGGAATTCGGTTCTATGGGGATTACCGGGCGTATGAAGGTGAGGAGTCCACAATGGGCCGGGCTGCCATGGTTACCTTAAATCTTGGAGATGAGGATTCTGGTGAGGTCAGCGATTGGCTGGCCCAGGAATATCAGGTGGCAACCCGTTCCGGCGGTCACTGCGCTCCGTTAATGCACCAAGCGCTGGGAACGGTGGAGCAGGGGGCTGTGCGGTTCAGCTTTTCTTATTTTAACACCATGGAGCAGGTGGAGCTGGCGGCAGCGGCACTGGCGGAGTATTAAATTCCCGGCTGATGCAGTAGGCTAACACCGATTCCAGCTGAGGAGAGAGCCATTTGCTGCGGTGATAGAGAAGCTGTTTCCACACCACCACCTCAAAGTCGGATACATCCAGATAGCACAGACGCCCCTGGGAGACATAGGCTTCCGTCACGTAGTCCGGCAGGAAGGAGATTCCTACCTCCTGCTCCACCAGAGGACAGATCAGGCTGGTATTTCCCAGTTCCAGGACAGGCTGGATTTCCAGGGAACGTTCGGCAAGCTTTTCATCCATAAGCCGCCGGTAACTCATGCCCTTTTCCGTCAGGATAAAAGGCATGGAGAGCAGGTCCTGAACGGAAAGCTTCCGGCGGCAGAGGGGATTGGCGGCACCGGCCACAAAGTGTACGCCGATTTGTTCCTCACGGACGGTCACATATTCGGTGTTGTAGGTATGGCTGTCCAGGGTTAAGATGGCATCTACTTCATTATGGTTCATCAGCCGGAGCATTTCGTCTGTTCCGGCTGTAATTATTTTTAAGGTAATGCCGGGGTAGCGTGTCCGGAAATCCAGAAACCGCTCCTGAAACATGGAATTACAGAGAGAATCGGCCATGGCCAAACGGACATGGCCTTTTACCATGTCGTCATCCTGAATGCTTTTCTGCAGCTCCTGGGTCAGCTTATTGATCTGGTGGGCGTATTTTAATACTTCACGGCCTTTTTCCGTCAGGGCGATGGTGTGATTGATGCGCTCAAATAATTGGGAATTCAATTCAGTTTCCAGCTGCTTGATCTGGAAGGAGATGGTGGACTGGGAGTAGCCCAGAGCTTCGGCAGCCTTGGTAAAGCTGTTTAATTCTGCCACATGAATGAAGGTAATCAGATTTTTATTGTCCATGCTTGCGGTATCCTTTTTATCTTTATTTGTTCCTGCACATCAATGCTGGCACTGTGTACCCGGATGCTGATGATCTGTCAGGATATTAGCATCTAAAATTTCGATGTATAGGATTATAATTATCAACTTTACAGATGCTTGATTCTACTATATACTAAATTTCGGAGAAATACAAAGGATTTTACAATATTTTATAAAGTATTGTTCCTTTGTAGGGGTACAATAGACTTAGGGGGATACAACCATGAAATTGATTTCTTTTTTTTATAATCTGCTATGGGGAGATCTGGTTACGGTGCCGCTTCCAGGAGGAAGTTCAGTGGGGCTGTCACTTCTGGTGCTGATTTTGATTCCATCCGGGATCTTTTTTACAGTTCGGACCAGATTTCTTCCCTTCCGGCTGTTTCCGGATATGGTAAAGATCACATTGGAAAATAATAAGCACTCCCAAGATAAATCCATCTCCGGTGTGCAGGCACTGATTATTTCCACGGCAACCAGAGTGGGCATGGGAAATCTGGTAGGCGTAGTGGCTGCAATCTCTGCCGGAGGGGCAGGAGCCGTGTTCTGGATGTGGGTGACGGCTCTTCTGGGATCCTCAACTGCATTTGTGGAAGGAACGCTGGCACAGCTTTACAAAGAGAAGGATCCGCTGTATGGAGGCTATCGGGGCGGTCCGGCTTATTATATTCATGATTATTTTAAGGAGAAGAGGCAAAAGAGCAGCGGGAAAGCAGGCAAGACCGGAGGAGCAGGAATGCAGACAGCAGGAGTTGCACCGATGAGCAGTCGGGCTGCAGGAGCCGGGCAGCCCCGCTCCATCATTGCTGTACTGTTTGCCCTTTCCGGGTTGATCTGCTGGTGCGGAATCAGCCAGGTAATCGGAAATTCCGTATCCTCCGCATTTAAGAATGCGTTTCAGATTCCGCCGATCTGGACGACCGTGATCCTGGTGGCGGTAGCGGCTGTAATCGTGCTTCGCAAACATGCTACGGTGAAGGTGCTGGATGTGGTAGTGCCCATCATGGCAGGCTGTTATTTCCTGATGACAATTATTATTATTGTGAAAAATGCAGGACTGCTTCCTTCTGTGTTCCGTCAGATCTTTGCAGAGGCATTTGGCCTGCGTCAGGCAGTGGCAGGCGGCTTCGGCGCGGTGCTGATGAATGGAGCGAAAAGAGGTCTGTTTTCCAATGAAGCCGGTTCTGGCTCTGCCCCCTGCGCGGCTGCTGCGGCTGACATCAGCCACCCGGCGAAGGAAGGACTTTTGCAGGCATTCGGCGTGTTTATCGATACCATTGTGATCTGCAGCTGTTCTGCCATGATCATGCTGCTGACCCCGGCGGATCTGACCAGCGGGTTAGAGGGAATGGATCTTTTGCAGACAGCGATGAATTACCATATGGGAAGCTTTGGCGTGATCTTCATTGCGGTGATTCTGTGGCTGTTCAGCTTTTCCACTTTTATCGGAATTCTGTTCTATGCAAGACCCAATGTGGCATATCTCTTCGGAGATAACTGGACATCTCAGACTCTGTATAAGATTTTGGCGCTGGTGATGCTGTTTGTAGGCGGCCTGGCAGCTTATACCTTTGTGTGGGATCTGGGAGATATCGGCGTGGGCCTGATGACGGTGTTTAATATGATCGCGCTGATCCCGCTGTCACGGAAGGCGCTGGAGGCGCTGGCGGAGTATGAGAAGAGCAGATAAGTGAAACTAGAAAGTAGGAGCAGAGTGTGGTCACTCTGCTCCTTCCGTTTCTTCAATCAGTCTCATGCCGGCTGTTTCCGTAACCGGGAGAGAAAAGACGATGGACCTTGCCTTGCTGTCAAGCCCGGCTTTTTCCATAATGGCCTTCATAATGGCATTTTTACCTTCCTTCCGGGTTACCATGAAGATCATTTCCTTTTCCTCTGCGATGGAGACACCTAAGAATTTCTGCGCCTTTTCACTTCCGGTTCCTTTCGCATGGATCACCGTTCCGCCGGCGGCCTTGGCCTCTCTGGCGGCATCCATGATCATATCGGTATACCCCTGGTTTGCAATTACCACAAGGAGTTCATATTTGGTATCCTTCAATGTGCTTTCCTCTCCTTTCTCAAATTCACGGCCTTCCGTGAGAAACTGCAGCTGCTTTTTTCCACCGATACTGCTCAAGGGAATGATAAAGGCAATTCCGCTGCCGGGGATATCGATTTTGATTTGTTTTTCCAGGCCATATTTAATCTTTTTCCATTCTGCGCCGGTTACGAAGGCGAATTGAATCGCCTTTTCAGCCGCCTCCAGGCCAAAAGAATCCAGTACCTCGGAGGCGGCCGTGCCCCGGCCGAAGGTCAGCAGGGTTACAGTCACGCCGTATTCTTTGTAAAATGCCAGAAACCGCCTGGTCTGGTTCCGGTCGCTGATGGTGGCCATCATATATAATTCACTCATAAAAACCTCGCACTTTCCGTATCGTTCTGTTTACAGCTCAATAATTGCATCTTCTTCCAGCAGATCAAAGGACATGGCAGGAAGTTCTGCACCGATGGCCTGTTTCCGGCGGTTTCCGGCGATTTTCGAGGCCAGCCCCATGACCTGGATGGTAATCAGCGGCGTCATGGCTACCATAGCCACTACGCCGAAGGCATCGGTTACGATATTGCCCCCTACTGCGATGCAGGCGCCCTGAGCCAGCGGCAGAAGGAATGCGGCCGTCATGGGGCCGGATGCCACGCCGCCGGAGTCGAATGCGATTGCCGTATAGATTTTTGGAACAAAAAAGGAGATGCCCAGGGCAACTGCATAACCGGGAATCAGGAACCAGAGGATGGAAATTCCGGTCAGAACCCGAATCATTGCCAGACCTAAGGAGATGGAAACACCGATGGACAGACCGGCGCCCATGGCTTTTGCTGAGATGGCGCCGTCTGTGATTTCCTCAACCTGTTTATTTAATACATAGACGGCAGGCTCTGCTTTTACAATAAAATAGCCGATCAGCATGGCGATGGGAAGAATGATCTCCGGATGGCGGTTCCCAGCCAGCACCTGTCCCAGATAGTTTCCAGCGGGCATAAAGCCTACATTGGCTCCTGTGAGGAACAGTACCAGCCCGATATAGGTGTAGGCCAGACCAATGAGAATTTTAATCATTTTCCGCTTGGACAGTTTCAGCATCAGCACCTGAAAAATCATAAAAAATAAAAAAATCGGCAGCAGGGACAAGGAAATTTCTTTTAAATAAGTAGGCAGCTGGGTGACAAAAAGAGCACCTAACTGTCTGGAATTATCCACCTCCAGGGTAACGGCATTTACCGTTACATTGTCCTGAGGATTGAAAATCAGTCCCAGGATCATGACGGCCAGAATGGGCCCCACGGAGCAGAGAGAGACCAGACCGAAGCTGTCGTCTGCAGCGTGACGGTCACTACGAATGGCAGAAACACCGACGCCTAATGCCATAATAAAGGGAACGGTCATGGGCCCGGTAGTTACGCCGCCGGAATCAAATGCAATGCTTAAAAAATCCTTGGGGATAAAGAAGGCCAGAACAAATGCTGCTGCGTAAAATACCATCAGCAGTGGAGTGAGTGGGATCCCAAACAGCATACGCAGCAATGCAAGCACCAGAAAAGCGCCTACTCCGCCGGCTACTGACAGAATCAGCACCATATTGGGGACGGCAGGAACCTGATTAGCCAGTACCTGAAGATCCGGTTCAGAGATAGTTACGATGAAACCAAGCAAAAATGCGATGAGGATGATCAAAGCCAGATTTCGACTTTGGGTCAGACAGGAGCCGACTCGTTCGCCCATAGGTGTCATGGACATCTCTGCGCCGAGTGTGAAAAACATCATACCGATTAAGATCAGTACAGCTCCGATTAGAAAACACAGTAAGATGCTGGGAGAAATCGGGGCAATGGTGAAGCAGAGTGCCAGTACGATTACAATGATGGGAAACACGGCCTGCACAGATTCCTGCCATTTTTCTTTTAATTTCTTCTTAATTCCCAAATTATCACCAAATTCCTTTCTGTTATGTAGAAGTAAATGCAAATAGTCATTCGTTTAGTATAATATACTTTATTTTTTATGGCAATAGTCGGGGATGTTAAGAAAATATAAAAATCCAATAAGGAGGCCTTTATTGGTCGGCAGTACAGTTTTCTTTGTGTTTCACAAGCTCCTGATAGATACTGGTGCAGTCATAATCAGGTGCGTATTTTTGAGCAATCATACAAATTTCAGAAACAGTAGAAAGTTCTACTTCCAGTTCTTCGGTGATTGTTTCAATGGGTTTTCCTTTTTTTATTTTTTTACAAATTTGAAGAATTAAGGTTCTTGCTTCTCCTTCAGCAAGTCCTTTTGCTTCCCGTTCATTTAATTCATCAGCAAATAATTCCCGTAATGCATTGCACATATGTCGTCCCTCCTCATATTGCTTTCTGTTTGCCCGAACGATCAGATCCATGGCAACAGCGTAAATAGGACTTTTTTCCTTCCCTTCATATGCCCGTGCCAGCAGACCGATATCCTCTGCAACGGTCAGATTCTGGCGTAGGCTGCCCAGCCACAAATTGTCCTCCTTTGACAGTTTGTGGTTAATCAATATCTGCAGAGTAGCTTGGAAAGCCGGATGCCACTGCAGCTTCTGCTTTTCATGATTCATGCGGGATCTCCTTTTATTATAGTAAATCTATCAGATAATCGCAATGATGAATTTGAATGTGATAAACGAAAAATGGAAATAAAAAGGAAAATAAGGAAAATATTTACAATTAGATTATAGCAAAATAAGGGAAAAAAGTCAACAGTAAATACAAGCATGAGAGGAGAACCATGAGGAGATAAAGAGGATTGATTTTCCAATATCAGCATGATAAAATGAAAGTAAATTTATGGGAAAAAGCTAAAAAGCGATAACCGAAAAAGGAGGTAATGTATGATTCAATTATTACAGATTCCATCATTGGCGGAAACCATATTTAGAGATTGGAAGGAAACCATGATCTGGTCTTGTCTGCAGGGCGTGATGGGATCGATCTATATGGATGAGGAGGAGCATCCAAAGTCTGCTATGGCGCTTCTGGGCGATTTTTGCTTTTTGGCAGGGGAACCAAGCCGGGAGTTGGCAGAATTCAGACCCAAAGGCCGGAATAAGGATTTTTTGATCATAGTACCGGAAAATGAGGCGTGGGCTGCGCTGATTGAAGCTTGTTATGGGCAGCGGGCCAAAAGGACAATCCGATATGCCATTCAGAAGGAAAAGGATGTGTTTAATCAGGAACAACTGGAGCGGGCAGTTCAAGCACTTTCTCCGGAATATACCCTTGAACTGATTAATGAAAAGCTTTATCAGCAGTGCCTTATACAAAACTGGAGCCGGGATCTGGTTGCAAATTATGAAAGCTATGAGCAGTATAGGAAGCTGGGAATTGGTGTAGCTGCTCTGAGGAATGGAATAATGGTTTCTGGTGCATCCTCTTATTCCTCCTACCAGGGCGGGATCGAGATTGAAATCGATACAAAAAAAGAGTTTCGGAGGCAGGGCTTGGCATATGTCTGCGGAGCGAAGCTGATCCTGGCCTGCCTGGAGCGGGGATGGTATCCAAGCTGGGATGCACAGAACCTATGGTCGGTGGCATTGGCCGAGAAGCTGGGGTATCACTTTGATAGTGAATATCCGGTATATGAGATCAGCGGAGACGAGGCTGTATAAGCAGAACCAGGAAGAAAAAAGACAGTAGTTCCGTATTCATGAATAAAAAGAGGCATGTCGGGGATTGACACATGCCTCTTTTTTATCTGTTAAATGAAATCAAGTCCCCTCTCAATAAAATGATAAGCCTCCTGCCCATTCATTACAAAGGAAGCCTCCAGCTCCTGCAGATGGCAGAAAAACTGATGAAAGTGTTCTACTGCAAGGGGAGAACGAAGCTGGATCACCTGATCATTGCTGCTGTCAGAGGGAGCCATAAAACCGCTGGTCTTGCTTAAGTACAGGGACAGCTCCATATCACTGTAGTTCAGGAGTGGATTGATATCACTCAGGATGGTCAATTTGAAATCCTGCTGCTTGATGTGTTCCAGTAGCTGCTTTAAATGGCAGATGCGGTGTTCCCGGCCAATCTTGATCAGAGTGCCGCAGAACAGAATGGTTCCACTGTAAATATATTCCAGAAGGGCGGAACGGAAGATGACTACTTCTTTTACAGCCCTGGAACACAGGTTGTTGTAGTAGGTGCAGAAGGAACGTTCTTCCTGCTGGAGCCTGGGAACGTACTGCTGAATCAAAGCTTCTGCAAATTCATCCGTGATGCAGATGGGATGCATGATGTTCAGAAGATAGCATAGGCTGCCTCCCATCACATAATCATAAAGATAATGATGAAACTGTCTGGTACTGCAGGATAAACGGGAAATCAGCTTGGGAAGCAGCTGAAGCTGTTTGCAGATGGAAAACCAAAGGTCAGACAGGGAGGAGGCATCATTGCAGAGAACGGATTCCACGGTGCCGGTAAAGGGATTCACCAGATTCTGACACAACAGCTTGTCGGCAATGAGTGTGAACTGTATCGAATGAAGATCTGCCGCAGCCTTGTATTCATAGAATTCATATTGAACCCCTTTCCGGTAATGGGAAAAGGTGCACATGGCGGCACAGTAGCTGTCCACATTTGCCGAAAAATCGGAGCTGTCCACCAGCTGATGCATGGTGATATGCAGCTTGTCAAGGATCTGGGGTGCAGACAGGATGGTATTCCAGAAGGCAGTGTCCCGGTTATTGTAGGCCTTCAGCGGTGCAGCGGAGATACAGGGAATCTCACTTGTGCCGGCTTCCTGTGCGTACTGGATGATGGCATTGACATAAATGCCGTATCCGTTTTTGTACATTCCATCCGGAAGATAGATGGCGTTTCGGTTTGCTGCCGGCTGCTGCTGGGCTGCAGGGAGAGAGCGGCCAAAGGCCAGCTGAAGGGTATCTTCAATCGCTTTTTCAAGCAGGGAATCAGAACCGTCCTGGCAGTAGGTCTGACGGAGCCGTTCTCTGGCGGTGCTGTCACTTTCCTCCAGAATAATTTGGGATATCTGAGAAAGAAGCCGGCTGTTGTTTTTCAGTGACGGCAGTTTGATATCGCTCATCCACCGGCTGATGTAGGAAGTATCGTATCCCAGCCTGGCAGCAAGAGCGGCGGATTTCACACCGCTGATGGATAGTAGTTGCTTTAATGTTTGTCCGAACGTCATAATTGCCTCCCAAAAGACCACAGCATTGGCCGATTTGTCAAAAAAATAACTATATAGTAATAGTATCATATTTCATCTATAGCTTTCAAGCGTTGGCTGTGAAAAATGACGGATACAGGAAGGCAATTTTCATGCATTCACATGATTCAATTTGACTGAAATTGAGGCAACAAAGGCAAAACAGGATGGGATTGCACATAATTGTACAGGAAGGGTCATTTGTGGCAAGGTGAGGCATGTGGTATGCTTTGAGTAACAAAAGCGGGAGCGTGCAGAAGAAGATTGACAAAAACAAAACAATCCGGTGATTCCACACGACACGCCGGGAAGAAATGGAGGATGATCATTTGGAGGGTTCAAAGAGAAACAAACCATTTTATGGTTGGGTGATTATGGGATGCTTATTTCTGATCACTATGCTGCCTATGGCGTTTTACAGCAACTTTTATTCCTACTACCAGATGCCGATCTGTGAGGAATTCGGCTGCAGCTATGTGGAGTTCAGCATATCCAATATTGCATCAACGGTTGCAGGCATGCTGTTCAGTCTGACGCTGGCGGGAAAGGTGAGCCGGGGAAATACCAGGCTTTGGATGCTGGTCGGCGGAGCGGTCGGCTCGGCGGCGCTTCTGGCTCAGAGCTGCATTACCGCGATCTGGCAGCTCTACCTTACCTTTTTTGTAGTAAACTTTGCACTTTCTGCCATTACCTATGTTCCCATCAATTTCCTGATCTCACAGTGGTTTATTGATAAGAAGGGATTGGTGACCAGCATTGTCTTTACCGGCAGCGGCATCGGCGGAATGCTGTTTTCCGGCCTGGCAGCCGGGATCATCGCCAATCAGGGCTGGCGCACCGGATTCCGGGTCACCGCTCTGATTACCATAGTGACCGTGATGATCGCGTTTCTGCTGATCCGGAAAAGTCCGGCTGAGATGGGGCTGGAGCCCTACCGTGACCGCAGAGGAGGACAGGAAAAGAAAACCGGATCCTCCGGAAAGCCTCAGTGGGAAGGCTTATCCAAGGCGGAGGCGGTTAAGACAAAGGCGTTCTGGCTGTATGCCCTCTGTCTGATCTGCTGCGGGATTGCCGCAGCCGGCATCTTTACCCAGGCTCCTACCTATTTGATTGAAAATGGGGTGGATTACGCTCCGGTGATGGCAGTATCCAGCGGAGCCATGATCATAGGAAAGCTGATCGCCGGTCCCCTGATCGACAAGCTGGGGATTCAGAAGGGAACCATGATCACCTGTCTGTTTGGGGCAGCCGGGCTGGCACTTCTTCTGCTGGTGCCGGGAATGGGGGCGGCCGCCGCATTTGCCGGGCTGGCCATCATCCCAATCGGAACCAGCATCACCTCAGTAGGGCCGCCGCTTTTAACCAGTCTGGTGTTCGGCACCAAGGATTTCGGCAGCATTTATGGGCTGGGCAATACCTTTTTTATGGGCGGCTGCATGATCGGCCCGCTGCTGTCCTCCGGTATCCGCACCGCCATGGGCTCTTACCTGGCAGCCTGGATCGTATTTATCCTGATCTTCCTTGGCCTGGCAGCTACGGCTGTGCTGGCAGTAAAGCAGGGGGAGGCATCCAGACAGGCTGCATGATTAACAACATAAAAAGAAACGATCAAGAATGAAATAGAAGGAGGAAATCGTATGCCAATGATTACAGATTCCAGAAAGCTTGGAGCATTAGAATTAAAGAACCGTATTATTTTTGCCCCTATGGGTCCTCATTTTGCGGATATCAACCGGGAGGCGGTGGAATATTTTGTAAAACGTGCCCAGGGCGGCGCTGCCATGATCATGGTCAACATGATGGTGACCGGATACTTTGAGGACACCTCCGCCTCTCTGGTGCTGACCGATGAAAATATCCACTTGTTCCGGGAGCTGTGTGACCGCGCCCATGAGGCTGGCTGTAAGGTCTGCGTCCAGCTGATGCCTGGCTGCGGGCGGATGGCAGGACCTGCCAAGATGTATCCGGTTCCGATCAGTGCTTCCGACTGCGGCTGGCTCTATGCCCCCAATGTAAAATGCCATGCGATGACCATTGAGGAAATCAATATTCTCCTTTCAGAGATGAGACGGACTATCAAGCTGGCAGTTGCAGCCGGTGCTGACGCCTGTGAGCTTCATGCCTACGGCGGCTACTTAAATGACCAGTTCCTGACCGCCGCCTGGAACACCCGCACCGACAAGTACGGCGGGGACGTAAAGGGACGAGCCACCTTCCTTCTGGAGCAGGCTGCTATCATAAAGGAAGAGGGCGGAGCTGATTTCCCGGTTATCGTAAAATTCTGCCCGGATCACGGGGTACCCTATCCTGGCTACCGGAAGCTGGAGGAGGGATTGGAATTAGCGGAATATCTGGAAGCCCAGGGAATTGACGCGCTCCATGTGGATGTAGGATGTCATGAGAAATGGCAGCTTGCCATGCCGCCGGTATTTTATCAGGAGGCGGTGCTGCAGATGAAGGCAGCAAAAGCGGTAAAAGAGCATGTATCCCTTCCGGTTCTGACCCATGGCCGTCTGGCTGATGTGTCCAAGGCAGAGGCAGCCCTGGAGAATGGGATCTGTGATTTCACTGTGATCGGACGCGGCCTGCTGGCAGATCCGGAGCTTCCGAAGAAGCTGACAGAAGGACACCCGGAGGATATCCGCCCCTGCATCTCCTGCAACGAAGGCTGCATCGGAAATGTGTTAAAGGGCGTGCACCTGTCCTGTGCTGTGAATCCATATACCGGATTTGAGTGGGAACGTCATCCCAAGAAGGCGGAAGCAGAGAAGAAGGTGCTGGTAGTAGGCGGCGGCCCAGGCGGCTGCACGGCGGCATTGATGGCAAAGGAGGCCGGTCATCAGGTGGAACTGTGGGAGAAAGCTTCACGGATCGGCGGAAAGCTCCTTCCGGCAGCAGCACCGTATATGAAGACTGATATGAACCGGCTTCCCAATTATTACTGGACCCAGCTTCTGAAGGCGGGCATTCCCGTTCGGCTTATGAAGGAGGCTACCAGAGAGACTGTAGCAGAATTTGCACCGGATGCGCTGATCTGGGCAGCAGGCAGCAATACGGTGCGGCCAAAGTCCATTCCGGGGCTGGACCGGGACAATGTATATCCCTGTGAGGATGCATTGTGTAATCTGGTGCCATTAGGAGAACGTGTTGCCATCATCGGCGGCGGCCAGGTAGGAGCAGAAGCAGCAGTGCATTTCGCCCACAGCGGTCATCAGGTTACTGTGGTGGAGATGGCAGAAAAGATGATGCCTCAGCCATCCTTTAAGATGAACGACAACATGATGAGAGAGATGCTTTCCAATCCGAATATTACCTGCATGACCAGCACAAAGCTGATGGAGGTAACAGAGGAAGGCGTTGTAGTAGAAAATGCCGACGGCCAGATCTCCGTCGCCTGTGATACCGTACTTCTCGCCATGGGCGGCGCCCCCAGCGCTGAGAAAGGAAACAGCTTCCAGGATCTCTGCCAGGTGATCACCATCGGAGACAGCAACCAGTGCCGCAATATTTTAACGGCAGTCCATGAAGCCTATGAGGCGGTGCAGAAGATCTGAGAAAGAAAATAAAAATTATTTATCATAATACTTTATAGAAAGGAAGAAACGATTATGACGCTTAACTACAGCAGTGAGGTTACAAGACTGGCACATGAAATTCTGATGGAGGCAGGCAAGCCCTATACGGAGGCTCAGCTGAAGGAGATCCCGCGCATTCTCAACGTGAAGGCACGTTATTTCTGGGGCAATGACTTAAATGACTATGAAGTGCTCCGGGATGTATTTACCGAGGAGGGAGAGAATGGCTTCCGCACCTTCTGGAACGGCAATCCCGGTTCCGCCAGCATCGAGGCGCAGATCGGCTCCGTAAAATTTACCATTGGCCAGGGAGACATGGTTCCCATGCACTTCGGCCATAACCAGATCGTCCGCTTCCTTGATGATAACCATGCACAGCTTCTCACCCGCATGAACGACTATCACACCTACACCGATAACGGTGAGAATTACTCCGGCTTCGGCATGTATGTAGATGACCTGTTAAAGTGCAAGGATGGCGTATGGCGCATCGAGACCCTGCGTCTTGACTACGGCGTGCTGATTAATTCTCTGCGCTGCATGAGAAAAAAGGCTGAATAGCAGAAACGAGACTTTCATACACGGCGGCAATGCCTGCAGGAACAGACATGTCCGTTTAGAAAAAAATGGTTTGCAGACAGAATCTGCAGAAAGGAGATTATATGAATCGACTGTTAAATAAAGTAGCGATTATTACCGGAGCAGACGGAGGAATCTGCGGAAAGGCTTGTGAGCTTTTCTGCCAGGAGGGCGCAAAGGTTATTATGAACGATATTGATCCTCATGTGGAGGAGCAGTGCGCCAAAATCCGGGAAAAGGGCGGAGAGGCCATCGCAGTAGTAGGCGACGCCTCCAAGCGGGAGACCTGGGATAAGCTGCTGGCAGCTGCCATTGACAATTACGGAACCATTGATATCTGTGTGAACGGCGCTGCCGTGTTCTCCATCGGAGAGAACAGCGGTGACTGGGACACCATTACCCTGGAAGCGCTGCACAATGTGCTGGATTCCAATGTGGACGCGCTGCTTCACTCCTACCAGACGGTGCTTCGCTACATGGTTGACCATAAGATCCGCGGCAACTTCTTAAACTTTACCTCCTCCACCGCATTAGGGTGGAATGGTTCCGGCTTCCAGGGCTATCCCATGTCCAAGGCTGCCATCAAGAACGGTACATTGAACATGGTAAAGCAGGTAAGCCCGTCTACCGGAATCCGCTTCAACTGTCTGGCTCCAAACTTTGTCTGGACTCCAAAGACTGCCTTCCTGTATGAGAATGAGAGAACTCTTGGCTGGTTCAAGGCTGTGACCCCGTTCCCGGAGCTTGGAAAGCCGGAGGACTCCGCCTGGGCCATGGTTTACCTCTGCTCCGATGAGGCGAAATACATTAACGGCGTGGTTCTGCCTACCGACGGCGGATGGACGACCTGCAATTAAATGGATTACGATTTTCCTTCCTACTATTTCATTTTCAGACAGCCCCATGGTTTTTAACCATGGGGCTGTTGTCGTCATTCGATCTTCAGCATCCGGTATCCGATCCCGATATGGGTTTGAATGTATTGCGGTGATCCGGGAGCCTTCTCCAGCTTTTTGCGGAGGGTTGCCATAAACACCCGCAGGGAAGCGACATCGTTTTCCCAGCTGCTGCCCCAGACATTCTGGGTAATGAATTTGTGGGTCAGCACCTTGCCGGTATTCTGCGCCAGCAGGCAGAGAAGTTTATATTCAATAGGGGTCAGGCGCATTTCCTCCTCGTTAAGATAAGCACATCCGGAGGCGAAATCGATCCGCAGCTGCCCGTTGACAAAAACCGCCTGCTGGGAATTACTGCTTTGGATCAGAGCCAGGCGGCGTTGGGTGACACGCAGCCTGGCCAACAGTTCATCCACAGAAAATGGTTTTGTCAGGTAATCATCTGCGCCGGCGTCCAGAGCATCGATCTTGCTGCTGTCCTCACTTCTTGCGCTGATCACGATAATAGGCACATTGGACCAGCTTCGGATCCGGGTGATCACATCTACACCGTCCATATCCGGCAGGCCCAGATCCAGCAGGATGATATCCGGATTGTGGGAAGCGGTCTCCATCACTGCTGCTTCACCAGCAGCAGCGGCGATAAAACGATAGTCATGTGCTTTTAAGGTGGTGGTGATCAGATTGCGCACCGGGGCATCGTCCTCTACCACCAATATCTGAAGCTTATTCATGTAAAATTACCTCCTCCAGCGGAAGCGTGAAGCAAAAAACCGCTCCATGTGGCTGATTGTCTGCCACATGGATTGTGCCCCCATGAGCTTCCACAATCGCCTTGCACAGATAAAGTCCCAGCCCCAGGCTGCGGCGGTTATCCGCAATTTTATTTGTGCCGCAGTAAAACATATCAAAGAGCCTTGCCTTTTCTTCATCTGGAATACCCCTGCCGGTATCTGCGATCCGGATTTCAGCCAAATCGCCGCTTTTTGCCTGCGTGATGGTAATAGAGGCCCCAGGCGGAGTGTATTTGACGGCATTGTCTATGATATTTACAATGACCTGCACCATCAGCTTGGCATCAGCCTTTACCAACAGCATATCATCCTGATAGACCACAGAAAGAGGATGGGCAGCTGCCTTTCGGCGGATGTGCTGCAGAGCCTCATCGATGATTTCGCTGAGCAGCTCTGTGGTGGTCTGCAGCTGCATGCGGCCTTCCTCGATTCGGGTAGCGTATAAAAGGTTTTCCACCAGATCAATAAGCCACATGGAATCGTTATAGATATCGGAGTAAAGCCGCTGCTTGGTGGATTCATCGAAGCCGCTGCTGTTGCTGATCAAATTGCTGGCATTGCCGGAAATGGTGGTCAGAGGAGTGCGGAGATCATGGGAAATGGTCCGCAGCAGATTGGCCCGCAGCTGCTCCCGCTCCGCCAGGATCGCAGCCGATTCCTTCTCACGGGCATTCTTTTCATTCTCCAGCGCTAGGGCACACTCGCTGAGGATGGACAGCAGGATGCTGTATTCTGAGGCATCCAGAGGATTCTGCCTGGCCTCAATGCCTACCACGCCATAGACACGTTCCCTGACCCGCAGGGCCAGGTACAGGTATTGGGAATCGGACAGGGTGTCGGTGGTGGCTCCGGCAGTATGATTATTTTTCAGCACCCACTTTGCGGTAGCCAGCTCCTTTTCCGGATCATATGGCGGCTGGATGGCTGTGGGGCTGCTGGTATCCGAGGAGAACAGCCGGGGCTCTGATAATGTGCTGTCCGTGGCCTCAAAGATCACCATATTTCTTCCCAGCAGCTTGATGATCTGAGCCGCCGCCGCATTCAGGATCTCCTCCCGGCTCCCTGCTTTTGACAGAAGCTGATCGGTATCAAACAGGATCTTGGTCCGGTAGGCCAGCTTGGCAGACTGCCCTGCCTGTTTCTTATAGCGGAGAGCGAAGGTGCCGGTGATATAGGCGGTAAGGAACATGACAACAAAGGTAACCGGATACCCTGGCTCATAGGCAGTCAGGGAAAAGCGCGGATCGGTGAACAGGTAATTGAACACGACCACGCTGGCTACGGATGAGATTAGGCTGTATATCTGGTGGGAGGCTGCGATGGAGGTCAGCAGCACGCCAAGGATGTAGACCATGATAATGTTGGCATTGGTAAAGCCCAGATGATAAAAAACCAGGCTGAGCCCGGTTGCACCGGACAGGATCCCCACACTTTTCAGTGAGTTTAAGAGGATATGATATTTGCTGCGGATTCTTGCTCTTCGGGGGCGGTATGTCCTGCCTGCGCTTTGATCCGGAATAATGTGGATATCCACCTCAGGGGCATAGGAAAGCAGCCGGTCGGTGAGAGATGGCTTCCCAAACAGATGTCTGCGGGTGACGGCGCTTCGTCCCAGCACGATCTTGGTAACGCTGGAAAGGCGGGCAAATTCTGCGATCTGATAGGCCACATCCTCACCGTAAACAATCTCAATTGTGGCGCCAAGCTGCTCGGCCAGCCTTTGATTGTCCCGCAGCCGCTGTTTGTTTTCTGCAGTGGCAACTCCAAAATCCGGGGTTTCAACAAACAGGGCGGTAAACTGGCTGTTAAAAGCACGGGCCATTCTTGCCGCGGTGCGGATGATTGTTCCATTGGAGGGTGCAGAGGAAAGGCAGGCTAGGATATGCTCGTCAGTGTGAAAGCTGTTTTTCCTCCGAAGGGGCTCTGACAGCCGCCGGACCCGGTCTGCACAGCGCCGCAGGGCGATCTCCCGAAGAGCAGTCAGCTGCTCCACGGTGATCTGGGACGATGCGGTGTTCGTTTCCTGCAGACGCTGGATCAGCTCCTGAGGCTCGATATCGATCAGCTCCACCTGGTCAGCATGGTCGAAAACAGAATCGGGTATCCGTTCCCAGGTGGTAATGCCGGTGATAGATGCCACTGCATCCTGCAAACTTTCGATGTTGCCGATCAGAACGGTGGTGTAGACATCGATCCCGGATTTCAGCAGTTCGTCAATGTCCTGACAGCGTCTGCGGTGACGGCAGCCCTTCCCATTGGAATGGGCCAGCTCATCGATCAGGATCAGCTCCGGTCTTCTGGACAGCGCCTGGTCTAAGTCAAATTCTTCCCTTCCCTCCATGATGAGAGGCGGAAGCTGTTCCAGCCCCTCCAGCAGAAGAAGGGTGTCCGGGGAGGTGTGGGGAGCCATATAGCCTACCAGCACATGGATGCCCTGAAGCCTTGCCGTCTGTGCCGCCTTCAGCATGGCCTGTGTCTTGCCGATGCTGTCTGCATAGCTGAAGAAAATTTTCAGATGGCCTTTCTGATGCTGGTTCATTGGATCCGCCGCCTCCTTTCCCAGTTGGTTTTGTTAATTGATTTTATCACAAGAACTGGGTTTTATCTATAAATTCATCTACCTTGCCCATAAGAAAATAGCCGAATGCGAAAATGGCAAATGTGGTGCAGAGCAAAATTACGTCCTTCATCCGGCGCACCTCCTGTCAGCTGTAAAGGGCTGTCTGTGAGAGAATGGTTAAATATGAAAGCACCTTTGAACGGCTCTTTGCTGCCCTAAAACCAGGATTGACTTACCAGTATTCAGCACCGTGTTTGGCGTGATATCCAGGTTCAGCCTTCCGTTTTCCCGGATGCCCAGAATGTTGATGCTGTACTTTTTCCGGATATCAAGGCAGAGGATGGTTTTGCCGTTCCAGTCATCGGGAACAGACAGCTCAAAGATGGAATAGTCCCCGTCCAGCTGGATATAGTCTAAAATGTTGTCAAAGGTACAGCAGACCGCAGTCCAGGAGGCAAGCTGCTTTTCCGGGTAGACCACCTCATCTGCGCCGTTTCGCAGCAGGAACTTTTCCTGCACGCCGCGGGATGCTCTGGCAATCACCTTTTTCGCACCAAGCTCCTTCAGCAGAGATGCGGTTTCCAGAGAATTCTGGAAATTATCGCCGATGGCTACGATGCAGGCATCAAAATTGCGGATGCCGAGAGAAGACAGGAATTCCTCATTGGTGCTGTCACCGATCTGGGCATTGGTCACAAAGGGCAGAACCGTATTCACCCGTTCTTCCTTGTTATCCACGGCCATGACCTGATGATTCAGGTCATTCAGCTTCATGGCAATATGTCTGCCAAACCGTCCAAGTCCGATTAATAATATTGATTTCATAATGATCCTCCTTCATTATCCAACTGTCAGTTTTTCCAGCGGAAGTCTTGCTGTCTGGCTTTGGCTGCCGGATAAAGCGGCGAAAATCAGAGTCAGACCGCCAACTCTTCCAAAATACATAAGAAGAATTAAAATACCCTGGGAAACCAGGCCAAGATCCGGGGTGATGCCAAGGGTCAGTCCTACGGTACCGATAGCCGAGGCTGTTTCGAACAGGCAGGTTAAAAGGGGCAGCCTTTCCATGCGGCTGATAAGAAAACTGCCGGTCAGGAAGGGAACCAGATACATGGTCAGGATGGTCAGTGTGTTTCGGACCGTATCCGTATCGATCCTGCGCCCAAAGAAGTGGGGATGCTCCTGCCGCCGGAACACGGAAAGGGAGGCGGAAAACATAACCGCAAGTGTTGTCGTCTTCATACCGCCGGCAGTGGAGCCGGGGGAGCCGCCTATCAGCATCAGAATGATCATAATAGCCACACCAGCTTCACTAAACTGCGTCAGATCGGCGGTATTAAAACCTGCCGTCCTTGGGGTGACGGACTGGAACAGAGAAAGCCAGGTGCGCCTGCCAAGGGGAGCATTGGAAAATTCAAACAGGAAAAAGTACAGGGCGGGAAGCAGAATCAGGAGCAGGGTGGTAATCAGAATCACCTTGCTCTGCATCCGGTATCTTCTGAAATTCTGTCGGTTAATCTTAATATCATCCCAGGTCATAAAGCCAATGCCGCCGATCACGATCAGGGACATAACGGCAAGATTAATGGCAGGGTCGTCTGCATAGTATGTAAGGGATGAGCAGGGCATTTTCGAGCCCATCAGGTCAAAGCCGGCGTTGCAGAAAGCGGAAATGGAGTGGAACAAGGCGTACCAGAGTCCCTTTAAGAGACCGAACTCACTGCAGAAGGATGGTGCCATGACTGCTGCGCCGGCCAGCTCAAAGAGAATGGTCATTCGGATGATAAAGCCGGTCAGCCGGACGATTCCGCCCACCTTGGGAGCTGAGATGGCTTCCTGCATGGTGCTGCGCTGCTTTAAGCTGATTCTCCGCCCAGAGACAGCAAAGAGCGCCATTGCAATGGTCACTACGCCCATGCCGCCGATCTGGATCAGTGTGATAATGACGATCTGGCCGAAGAAGGACCAGTAGGTTGCAGTGTCCTGTACGATCAGGCCGGTGACGCAGACGGCAGAGGTTGCTGTAAACAGCGCATCTGGAAAGCTGGCCCCCTGACCGTTTCGGGTGGAGATGGGAAGCATAAGGAGCAGGCTTCCTAAAAGGATCACAGCGGCAAAGCCAAGTATGATGATTTGGGATGAGGATAATTTCTTTTTGATTTTGTTCACATCATTTCCTCCGGCTGCAGTTTCTTTGTAATGTTTCTTTACACCTACATTATGGCATACCTGCTATAAAATGTGTGTTAGCATGGTGGGAAGCGGCATTAAATTTGTATTAAGATGGCATTGCGTGAGGTAAGGTTGATTTGCAGAACTGGGGGAGGTATAATAAAGCATTAACAGGATTAGCTGTGAAAATATGGAACAGCTATACACCAGAACGATAATCATGGAGGAGACGGCAGTATGAAATACATAGGAAATAGGCGTATTGGCTGTTTGGCAGCCCTGGCTGCGGCACTGCTGGCCTGTATGGCCTGTATGGCAGGGTGCGGCCAGCAGGGAGAAGGAATGGAGCGGGGGCAGCAGGAGAGGCAGAACAGTCAGTCCTCCTGCCAGATCAGCGAAGAGAATAAGCTGATCGTTTATACCTCCCACAAGGAGGAAGTGTACGGACCCATTATAAGAGAATTTGAAGAGCGGACCGGAATCTGGGTGCAGGTCCGTGCCGGGGGGACAACGGAGCTTTTGGAGGCCATCGCCGGGGAGGAAGGGCAGCAGACCTGCGATGTGATGTTTGGCGGAGGCGTGGAAAGCTATGATGCCTACCGGGAATATTTTACGCCCTACCAATGTGCTCAGAAGGATGTGCTGGATGATACCTATTCCTCTGCAGAGGGCTACTGGACCGTATTTTCCGAACTTCCCATCGTCTTTATCTATAATAATAAACTGGTCAATCAGGAGGAGGTCCCGCTGAGCTGGGGAGAATTTCTGACGGATAAATGGAAGGGAAAGATTGCATTTGCCGATCCTGGAATGTCAGGGACAAGCTGTATAAGCTGACAGGAGCCAGTCTGGATGATGGAATCGGCGGAAATTAGTACAGATCTGTTTTAAGAACGCCGTGTTACCATGCGGCGGATGGAGGTAAGTATGCCAGAAATTAAATTGACAAATATTACAAAGCGGTGGGGAAAATTCTATGCGGTAGATGATGTAAGCCTGGATATTCCCGACAATTCTTTTATTACATTATTAGGACCCTCCGGATGTGGAAAAACCACGATCCTCCGTATGATTGCCGGACTGGAAACGCCCACCAGCGGCCAGATCAGGATCGGTGACCGGGTGGTATTTGACAGCGATGCCGGGATTGATGTGCCGGCTAATAAGCGGAAGGTAGGCTTCCTGTTCCAGAACTATGCCCTGTGGCCTAATATGACAGTTTACCAGAATATCTCCTTTGGACTCAGCAATGTGAAGGAGAGGCTGCTGAAGATCGACTGGGAAGCAAGGACAGCCAGTGATCTGATTCGGGCGCTGCAGAGCGGGAAGCACCTTCGTCTATGTGCCCCATGACCAGATGGAGTCCACCCTAAAGCTTCGGGTAGGAGAATTTCTTCTTACTGGAGTGGTGTTCGACGGAGTGACCTATCAGATTGGAGAGAAGGTTCGGTTTGATTTTGAAGGAGACGGAATTCTTCTAAATGACCGGAAATCCGGGAAATTGATTGCGGTTGGTGCCTTGGAGATCGTGGAATAAGGAGTTATATTTCTGAAATCGTTGAATCGAGAATGCGGATATTATGCAGGTGTGAAATTAAAAAGAAATTAGGATAGGGAGTGCTGTCTCTGAACTGGAATCGGAATCTTTTTAGGTCAGAAGCAGCACTCCCTGCAGTTTCCCTGTACTTGGCACTATTTTCGAATTTGCTTAGTGGAACTAAGAGTTACTTTTTGCGCTTTTGAAGCTCTTCATAAATGCTGCCGCAGTTATAATCTGGGGCAAAATTTCTGGCAACCTGGCAGATCTCGGAAACGGTGGAGAGATCTTCTTCTAGGTCGTCAGCGATGGTTTCTGGCGTTTTGCCCTTTCGGAGTTTTTTACAGATCATCAAAATTAATTTTTTGGATTCTCCAGCGGCTTCTCGTTCTATTAATTCATCAGCGAACAGTTCTCTTAATGCATCGCACATTTTCTGCCCCTCCTCGTATTGCTTTTTATTTGCACGTACAACCAGGTCCATAAATGCAGCATACAGTGGGCTTTTTTCTTTGCCTCTGTATGCTTTTGCCAGTGGCGCGATATCATCAGCGGCTGTTAGATCCTGGCGCAGGCTGTTAAGCCATAAGTTATCTTCTTTTGACAGCTTGTGATTGATCAGAAGTTGCAAAGGGAATAAAAGTCCTGTTACATAATAAATACCTGGAAATGGGTTGGTGATTACAGCATGATAACGTTTTTTTAAATGATTGATCATCTTGTGAGGATAGTGGTTGGTGACCATTGTTATGGTTAATTCTTCTGGTGGAATCTCCACAATCTGCTCTGTTTCAGACTGATACAAACAGAGATAACCGAGCACCTTATAAAAATCATTAATGCTAAAGTAATCATCAGGACTTTTGTATTCGACGATATTATGCTGACGAAAAATTTGTCCTAAATTCTTTTTGATTTTACGGCCAGGTTCCAGTTTGATGATCAGGGTATCAATGGCAAGCGGCTTTTTACTTAAGTTGTATTCTGACAGAAACTGAAGTGCATCTTTTTCTTCCGAAAGCTCAATTTGGATAGCAGCCTGAAAAGCGGGATGCCATTGCAGTTTTTTCTCATTCATGCAGTAATCTCCTTTTATTATAATGAAAAATTGAAATAATGGCAACCATGAAATTAAAACAGCTGGAAATAAAAAGAAAAATAAGTAAAATATTTACAGTTAAATTGTATCACACTCGAACAGAAACGTCAATCGAAATTTCCAGAATCTGCATAATTGGGTGATACGCATTTAATCTGCCCTGACATATGGTAAAATCAGAATTCCTCTACCCTTGACAATCCCTACCCCATAAAGTAAGATAAAAATTAAAGCTTTTCCCTCAGAAAGCAGTGAGGAAAGGAGTCAAAAGGAGGACCTATGAGAGAAATTTCCGTTGATCAGATCATCGATGTGATCGAAAAATTGTGTATCGATGCCTGTCAATTCCTGCCGGAGGATGTGAAGGGCGCCATCAAGAGGTGCCGTGCCTGCGAGGATTGGGAGATTGCACAGGGAGTGTTAGATAATATTATTGAAAATTATGAGATTGCAGAAAAGGAACAGGTACCCATCTGCCAGGATACTGGCATGGCATGCGTATTTATGGAGATCGGGCAGGATGTACATATTATCGGAGGCGATCTTCGAGGGGCAGTAGATGAAGGCGTGCGGAGAGGCTATGATAAGGGATACCTTCGCAAGTCTGTGGTAAAGGATCCGGTGCGCCGCGGAAATACAGGAGATAATACACCTGCCGTTCTCTACACCGAGATCGTTCCCGGAGATCAGATTAAGATTACGGTAGCGCCGAAAGGCTTTGGCAGTGAAAATATGAGCGCCATCCGCATGTTTAAGCCTTCTGCCGGAATCCAGGGAATCAAGGATTTTATTATTGAGACGGTGGAGGCAGCAGGGCCGAATCCATGTCCGCCTGTTGTAGTAGGCGTGGGGATCGGAGGAACCTTTGACCGGGCAGCCCTTCTGGCGAAAAAGGCACTGATCCGTGATCTGGGAAGCAGCAATCCAGATCCCTATTATGCGGATCTGGAGAAGGAAATGCTGGAGAAGATCAACGAGCTGGGAATCGGTCCCCAGGGCTTTGGCGGCAGGACCACAGCCATTGGTCTTAATATCGAGACCATGCCCACTCACATTGCCGGTATGCCATGTGCAATTAATATTAACTGCCATGTGACCAGACATAAGACGGAGGTGATTTAAGATGGCAAGAAAGATTACATTGCCCCTTACTAGGGAATTATCCAGAACCCTTCATGCGGGAGATCAGGTACTGTTAAGCGGAACCATCTATACCTCCCGGGACGCAGGACATAAGCGGATGTGTGAGGCGCTGGCAAGAGGCGAGGAGCTTCCCTTTGACCCCACAGATGCCACCATCTATTATGTAGGGCCTACTCCAGCCAAGCCAGGCCAGGTGATCGGCTCAGCAGGGCCGACCACCAGCGGGCGGATGGATGCTTACGCGCCTGCCATGATGTCGGTGGGAGCCAGAGGCATGATCGGAAAGGGAGCCAGACTTCCTGAGGTGGTGGATGCCATTCAAGAATATGAGGGAACCTATTTCGGCGCCATCGGCGGTGCGGGAGCACTGCTGGCGAAATCCATTAAAAGCTCTGAACTGATTGCTTATGAGGATCTGGGAGCAGAGGCACTTCGGAAGCTGGAGGTGGTGGATATGCCGCTGGTAGTGATCATCGACAGCCAGGGAAATAATCTGTATGAGCAGGGCCGGGAGGCGTATCTGAGCCGGAAGCAGCAGTAAGGAAAAGAGGAAGATCCGCTGAAGCGGCAGTTTGTTTTAAAATGACATATTTCACAGTCTGTTAAAATGTGGCATCCAGAGGGATGATCAGAGAATGATGATCCCTCTGGATGCTTTTGTATGTTTCGGTCAGTTTTGTTTCTGCAGAGTGAAGAAAATTGAGAAAAAAACTCAGTTAGTTTTCCCTATCTTGCCGCTGAATATTGTATAATTAAGGAAACAAGGTCTGATTTTACGGCAAGGAGGAACCATGGATTGTTTAATCAAAGCAACGGATATCTGCAAGGATTTTGAACTGGGCGAGGTGACGGTCCATGCCCTGCGGCATGTGTCCTTTGAAATCGATAAAAAGGAACTGATCGTAATATTAGGTCCCAGCGGTTCCGGCAAGAGTACCCTTCTCAATATTCTGGGAGGAATCGAAACCGCTACCAGCGGCGAGATCGTTTATGGCGGCCGCCCGCTGGACTGGAGGAACCAGAAAGCGATGACTGCATACCGGAGGGCACATGTAGGCTTTGTGTTCCAGTTTTATAATCTGATGCCGGGGCTGACAGCCTTGGAAAATGTGGAGCTGGCGGCAGAGCTGGGGGAGAATCCGCTGGATCCTAGAACACTGATGGAACAGGTGGGGCTTTCTGACCGGGCGGATCATTTCCCAAGCAAGCTTTCGGGAGGACAGCAGCAGAGAGTAGCCATTGCCAGAGCCTTGTGCAAGAACCCGGATATTCTTCTCTGCGATGAGCCCACCGGGGCGCTGGACAGCCAGACAGGCATTCAGATTTTGAAGCTTTTGTTGGATTTTAACCGAAAATACCAGAAGGCGGTGGTGCTGATCACCCATAATCAAAATATTGCAAGGATAGCAGACCGGGTATTTTTCTTTAAGGATGGCTGCTTGGAGCGGATCCAGGTTAATGAAAGGCCGCTGTGCCCGGAGGAGGTGGACTGGCGGTGAAGCATTTTCAGAAAAATGTGCTCCGTCTGGCAAGGCAGAATCAAGGTTCCTTCCTTGGCGCCATGATGATCATTGCTATCGGCATTTTCATCTATGTGGCTATGATGGACACGCTGAAAAATCTGCAGGGCCAGGTAGAACGTTATTACCAGGAGAATGGACTGGCGGATGTGTTTGCTGAAGTGTCAGGCATCTCATCGGCAGAGTTAGAGCGGCTTAAGGAGATCCCGGGGATCAGCCAGGTATCAGGAAGGATGGCGGAGGATGTCCGGCTGCTGGCAGAAGGTCAGGAGGAGCTGGTGACCGTTCATCTCCTTTCTTACGATGAGGAGGATCCCTTAAACCGGATCAGCCTGTCCGGCGCCGGAATGCAGCAAGACAGCCTGTATCTGGGGGGAAGGATGGCAGGAGAATATGGCTATGCAGTGGGGGAGCCGCTGCGTCTGCTGATTCATGGAGAGGCCGTTGCTTTTCAGTTTGCCGGTGTCTGCCACGCGCCGGATTACATTTATTCCATTCCGCCTGGCGGGGCTATGGTTCCGGACGGGCAGGTTTATGATATTGCTGCTGTGGAGCTGACGCGGATGGAGGCGCTGACCGGGAAGAAGGATTCCTTTCATGAGCTGGGATTTGCCCTGAAGCCGGGATATACCTACGAGGATGTGCGGTTCCCTCTTTCGGAGCGGTTAAAGCCTTATGGGCTGATCTCCTTGACAGCAAGGGAGGATCAGGTCAGCTTTGACATGGTAGACGGGGAGATTGGGGAGCTGGTTTCCGTAGGGACGATCCTGCCGGTGATGTTTATGGCAATCTCCATTTTCATGATGTATGTGGCGCTGAAGAAAATGATCGACCGGGACCAGAGCCTGATCGGAACCATGAAGGCATTTGGGCTGACGGATGGAGAACTGATGCAGGCGTATCTGTTTGAAGGGGCGGTGATCGGCGGGACGGGAGCGGTTCTGGGCAGCCTTCTTGCTATTCCCTTCGGACAGTATATGTTCCAGATGTATGTGGATTTTTTCAATCTGCCGGATACGGTGTATCACAATTATCTGGGAAGCCGGGTGACCGGATTTATGATTGCGCTGGTGACCGGCTTTGGGGCGGTGTTTCTGGGTGTTCGGGATATCCTTACCATTACACCGGCCCAGGCCATGCGGGCAAAGGCTCCGGCTGCAGCAGGTGCAGTAAGGCTTCCAGGCTGGCTTGTAACGCATCTGGGGCCAATGGAGCGGATGGGCTGCCGATCCATCGCCAGGAATCCGTTCCGGGGCTTTCTCATCATCCTTGCAGTTGGGTTCCCGTTTTCCATGTCATCGGTGTTGTTTTCCTTTCAGGATGTGGCGGATCAGATGTTTATGAACCAGTTTGAAAAGATACAGGTTTACGACCTTCAGGCATCTCTTGACCGGTATGTCAGCCCGGTGCGGGCCGTTCAGGGAGCTGAATTTCTGGACGGAGTGGAGGAGGCGGAGGCAGTCTGCACCACATCGGCGGTTCTGAAGAATGAGAATCTTTCCCAGTTTGTCATGCTTTACGGGTTGAATCAGGATTCCAGGCTGTGGAAGATCATGGACAGCAGCGGAACCTACTATCAGCCGCCAAAGAGGGGCTTGATCATCAATAACCGGACGGCGGACCGGCTTCATGTGAAGCAGGGCGATCTGGTGGAGATCACCTGTCCTGGATTTACGGTGGAAGCGGTTTTGGTTCCTGTGGTTCAGGTGATCGAGGAGAGCTTTGGAAGCGGCTGTTATATGGAGCTTTCCAGCTTTGAAAAAACCTTTTCCTGTACAGCGGCGGCTAATACGGTGCTGATCCGGGCAGAAAGGGGAAAGAGGGAGGCAGTGAAGAAGCTGCTTTTAAACACCAGCCAGGTGACCTGGCTGGCCGACGGAAAAAAGATTCTGGAAAGCTATCGGGATATGATGGGCAGTATGATGGCCATGATCCATATGTTTGCCCTTCTGTCGGTGGCGTCCGGCGGAATCCTGATCTACAACATTTCCATGATCAATATCCGGGACCGGATCACGGAGCTTGGCACCCTGATGATACTGGGAGAGTCAGGCCGGGAGATCGGCCGGATGATGCTGTTTGAGCAGATGATTTATTTTGGTCTGGGGATCCTGGCGGGCTTTCCGGGAAGCAGAGGGATTAAAATACTGATCGAGAAGCTGGTAATGTCGGAATCCTATTCCGTCCATATGAATATCACCCCGGCCTCTTACGGGATGGCCTTTTTCATCTGCTTTGGCATCACAATGCTGGCATGGGCGGCCAAGATGCGGCTTATAGGAGGGATCCATCTGACGGATATCTTAAAGGAACGGGAGTAGAGGCTGTAACCATGGATTTTTGCTGGTAACTGTGAAAGTACGGAAAGTTACAAATACGGAACGATATGGATGCCAGGACAAAGCATCCGCAGAAGAACAAGCAGGCAATATGGCAGCGTGTGCAGTCAGAAGGAGAGAAGGAGACATGGCAGGAAGAAAAAAATTGATTTTACTGGGAGTCGGGACAGCCGTTTTGGCAGCAGCGGTGATCAGCTTGGCAGCAGGAAGCATGAAAGGCACGAAGGTGGAGACTGCACTGGCACAGCGGATGGATGTGGAGGATTATTATACCGAAGAAGGCGTCATTACCTTTGGAGGGGAATATCAGGTTATGGCCCAGGCGTCAGGACTGGTAGGGGAGATCCTGGTGGATGTAAATGATCTGGTAGAGGAAGGGCAGCTGTTGTTTACCATTGACAGCACCGATTATCAGTATGAGAAACAGCTGGCGGAAAGCACCCTGGAAGGGCTGAGGGCTCAGCTGGAATTCAGCCGCATCAATCAGGTTATGACTGTTTCTCCCGGAGAATATCTGGATTCCGTCCGGCAGGCACTGGCTGCCAGTGAGGCTCAGTACCGCTCGGCAGAATCGGTCTACCAGGCAGATCAGGTGCTCTTTGCTTCTGGAGATATTTCAAAGGTTCAGCTGGAGGCAGACACAGCCGCTTATGAGGCTGCATTGTCAGCATGGCAGCAAGCAAAAGGCCGGTTTGAGGAAAGTGAGCAGTATTTAAAGAGTCTGAATGAGGCCGGCATTGATTCCGATACCATCAATGAACGGTTTTACCGCAGTGAGGAGAGTCAGCTCACCACCCAGATCCAGGCTCAGGAGACAGCGGTCAGCCAGCTTGAGGACCGGATTGGAAAATGCCAGGTCCGGGCCAAGCAGAAGGGCATCATCACCCAGCTTCCGGTCAAAACATTGTCCGTGATCCAAGAGGGGCAGACAGGGGCAGTCTTAAACGGCAGAGGAGGCGCAGAGGCGGAAGCGGATGTGCTGACCAACATAGCTCCTTACATAAAGAAAGGTGATCCGGTGGAGGCGGTGCTGAAGCTGCGTGGGAAGGATCAGGTCTATGAGGGAAGGGTAAGCCAGATCTATGATTATGCTTCCAGAGGGACCTCCTCCCTGGGATTGGATGAATACCGGGTGCATGTGAAAGTGGCGCTGCCCTCAGCAGATGATTTCAGCCACAAAGACGGCTACGGCGTCAGCCTGAAATTTCTTCTGTATCAAAAAGCTGACTGCCTGACTATTCCCTCCAGCGCGGTATTTCAGGCAGAGGGCCAGTATTTTGTATATCAGATCCAGGACGGCCGGGCAGTTAAGATGCCGGTGGAAATCGAATATCAGACCGGGATCCAGACCGTGATCGCCTCTGGATTGCAGGAAGGAGATGAGGTGATTGATCAGGCTGATTCTGAGGGGATCTATGAAGGAGCCAAGGTGAGAAAGTAGGCGATTTCCTGGAGCAGCGGCAAACTGCCGGCAGAGGTTCCCTACTGGCAGTACAGCTTTGGAACCAGCTGGGTAAACAGCTGGATCAGCAGCTCTAACTGGCGGCTTCGGTAGCTGTTTTTCTTATAGACCAGGCAGATCTGGCGGCTTTCTGCGAAATCCTGGATTTGGAAATAGCAGATGCCGGGAAACCGATCATTCTGAACGGCGAAGATTCCCGGGACGAAAGCGGCTCCCATCTGGCGGCTGACCAGGGAAAGTGCTGTTTCGATCTGGGCACACTCCATCAGCACAGTGGGATAAAAGTAGGAAGCCTCACAGATCTGCCGGGCTATGCTTCCGATGCCGTGCTGTTCAGAAAGCAAAATAAAGCCCACTCCATCCAGGCTGGAGAGAGGGATTGATTTCTGCTGCCTGGAATTTTCTGGCAAAAGGACAGAAGGATCAGAAGCAGCAAGCTTCTGCACCATGGTTTGAGGGACGGCAAGAAGAATCTGTTCTTCTGCCAGATAATCATTTTGATAAGTTAAGGTATCGGAATTAGGAGTATCAATAATCAAGTCTGCCTCATTGTCTGCCAGCATCTGGCGGAGGACATAGGTAGGCTTTTCAATGATGTGAAGCTCGCAGCTGGGACATTCCCGGTAAAAAGCCTCCAGGATAGGAGGCAGCATAATAACGCTTCGGTGGGGGCTGATGCCCAGACGGATCATCTGGCGCACATTCTGGGAGATGTCATTTAGCTTTAAGGACAGCTGGTTTTTGGAATGCAGGGTAGCCCTGGCCCATTCATAAAATAAGGTTCCGGCATAGGTCAGCTGCATCTCCCCGGAAGACCGGGTAAAAAGCTTTGTGCCAAGCTCCTGCTCCAGGGACTGGATGCTGAGACTTAAAGATGGCTGGGAGATGTAGAGCTGGTGGGCAGCCCGGGTGATATTCTTTTCCTGTGCGATGGTGACAACGTAATTTAACTGGTTCCAGTTCATAAGCTTCTCCTGTCCGATTCATTTGGCGTTTGAATCAATTATAGTTTAAAACTATTTTTTTGATAATATAACATATATTTTACAAATGTCAACAGCTGGGTTACAGTAATAGATATGAGACAGAAGGGGAGGATATTTGACAATGAACCGAAACAATGTAAAACAGGGAATCCAGCTGTTTTTATTTTTTGCAAAGATCGGCTGCTTTACCTTCGGAGGAGGGTGGAGCATTCTGGCGCAGATGGAGCAGGAATTTGTGGATAAGCGGAAAATGATCACCAAGGAAGAGCTTTTGGATATCGTATCGGTGGGAAAATCGGTTCCCGGAATCATGATCACCAATATCAGCATGATCTTCGGCTATCAGGTGGCCGGCTGGTTCGGAGGGCTTTGCTCCTTGTTTGGAATCGCATCGCCGGCTGTGGTGATCCTGGCGGCGGTGACCTTATGCTATCAGGCTGTCCGGGACAATCAGTGGGTCCAGTATGCCCTCACCGGAATCCGGTGCGCGGTGGCGCCTATCATCATATCGGCGGTGATCTCTCTGGGCAGAGCAGGCCTGAAGGATGCCTTTTGCGTTGCAGTCTGTCTGGCTACCTTTGTGCTGTGCAGCTTCTTAGGCTTCAGCAATATCGGGGCGGTGCTGACAGGACTGGCTGTGGCTCTGATTCGGATGGAGGTGAAGAAGCATGGTGCTCATTGATTTATTTGTAACCTTTATGAAGATCGGCTTTACCAGCTTCGGCGGCATGTCCATGATTCCGCTGATCACTCAGGAGATGCTTACCCATCAGTGGATGACGGCGGATGATGTGTCCAATATTATTGCCATTGCAGAGATGACCCCGGGGCCATTTGGACTGAACTGCGCTACTTTTGCCGGGATGCAGGTGGCAGGAGTGATGGGAGGAATCATGGCGGTGTTTGGGGTTTTGATGCCGTCCTATTCCCTGACTCTGGCGGCTGCCGCCTGTTTTGCCCGGTTTAAAAAGAGCAGTGTGTTTGAACAGATCCTGTGGGTGATCCGGCCGGTGTGCGTAGGGCTTTTGCTCAGCGTTATCATCAGCCTGATCCAGACTAATTATTTCGATGGGACATCTGTGAATTTCTTTAAGCTGGGGATCGGGGCTGTGATGCTGGTTTTGATCCTGAAATTTAAGTGGTCGGTGCCGAAGGTGATCGGGCTGTCGGCGGTGCTTGGGATCTTGTGCTTTGGAGGGTATGGCTTATTCTAATTATGATATTACCCTGTATTTCACCAATCGCTGGCGCTGGGATGAAATGGTACAGAGGGATATGGATAAAAATCTGTCCTGGGATCATTCTGCAAAGCAATATAAAGATTTGTATTTGGAATTAACCTGGGATAAGCAGTGATTGACTGGCAGGATTAAAACTGAGGCAAGGGGCTGTCTTTTCTGACAGCCCCTTGTTTTTCGGTTAGAATAACTTTTCTGGTCTTTTTGGCTTTTCCATCCATTCCAGCCGAAGACGGCAGTTTCCTAATTTCAGCAGAACCAGGGAGCCTTCAGAGGATCGGGCAGGCTTTGTTTCCCAAATCAAATCCTGATACCGGTAAATGCTGAGCAGCACACCGAGAAGGGCATACAGCATGATGGTATGGCTTCTTCCGTAGGAAAGGAAGGGAAACCCTCCGGTGGACATGGTGTAGAAGCCGAAATTATTCAGCAGATTCCGAACTGTTTCCAATATTAAAACCATAACGCACCCAATGCCGGTCAGCTGTCCGAGCTGGTTTTTCTGCCGAATCACCATGCGCGTCAAATAGAGATAGAAGAGACCAAGGACCAGGATCAGAAGAGCGGCAGAAGCAATTCCTCCAATACTTGCAATTTGAAGCACGATAAAATCGTAGGAAACTCCTGGAAGCTGCTGCATGGGAAGCTGCTGGTTTTCCAACAGGTATTTCCAGCCGGAACCGGACAGGCTGAGATGAGACAGGATTCTGCGCGCTGTTGTCAGGAGAAATGCACCTTCTGATGCATATTCATCCGGATGCAGGTGCACTTGGATCCGCGCAAGCTGATAAGGCGCTAAATTGCAAAGCTGCCATAAGCATGCCAGGGCTGGGGGGAGGATGGCTGTTAGGATTTGCGGTATTTTTTTTGAAGAAGAAAACCATCCCCTTTTAATTGCAAGCAGCATTAATATATAACAGGCTGTTACCATATCTAAGGTTATGCCAGGCCGCCTCCGATCCATTTTACCCCTACGAAAAAGGCAGCTAACAGCCACAGCAGACTTTTGGCGATGCCATAAAGACCTGTATTACGGTACTGATATAAAATACCGCCAAATAATGGGACAAACAGGTACATGATGCATTTCAGGTACCAATGCGATCCATTCATAATTGGAAGAAAAGGGAGCTGGCATAGGATTACCAGGCTTGAGAGAAATAAAATTCCCAGTTGCCTACCGTATTTTCCGAGGATGCTGTAATCTGTCAGATAAATCAGGATCATAACAGCAAACCCCATCAAGGTAAACTGACATTGGCGTAAAAATACAATAGCGGGCCTGTGGGATAAGGCTTGGTGGAGCTGCAGGTCATCAGCAAAGCGGTAGAAAAAGAAATACTGCGCCCACAATCCCAGAATACTGATCAGCAGGATGATACCGATTATTTTCCATCCTGCTCGTGGTCGATGGATCCGATCCATATCGATTCCTACCGAAACCGGGTCTCCCATCTGGCGGATGGCCTGCTGGGCAGCTTCTTCTGATGTCATGCCGGCATCCTGATAGGCTGCAATTTGATCTTCAATGTGATTTTGGATTTCACGCCCCACCATAAAACGAGCTTTTTTGCTGCGGATCTGCCCGGTCAATATGGAAAGGTACTCCTCTGCGGTCAGCTTTGGATCCTGCTTTTTCTGGTTGTTATCCGTTGACATAGGCAGTACCTCCGATCACCTGAGAAACAGCCTCTGCATAGTCAGACCATTCCTCCTTTTTCTTATCCAGCGCCTTCCGGCCTTCCTTCGTAATTCGATAATATCTGCGAACTTTTCCCTGGATTTCTTTTTCATAGGCTGTCAGGTGTTTCTGAGCCTCTAATGTGTGAAGAAGCGGATAGAGGGTTCCGGCTTTCAGCTGGAAAACAGAATGAGACCGCTGTTCCAGAGTTTCGATCATCTCATATCCATACATGTCTTTTTCGGACAGGAGCTGCAGAAGAAGCATCGATGTGTTGCCGGATATCAGTTTTTTGTCAATTGGCATGGGAATCCCACCTTTCTCTATAGAACTGTTGATACATCATGCTTATATAGATAAGCTATATAAGAGTATATATCGGACATCTATACATGTCAATATGGAAAATAAAGAAAGCAGTAATCTTCTCAAATACACTATTTTATGGTATCCATATCCAAACTAAAATGCTTGACATTGATAAAGTTATAAGCTAATATAGAGCTATATTTCAAGAAAGAGCAGGTATGTGGATGTTAATTGTTTCTGTAATGACAAAGAACAACTAAATTTTATAAGAGGGTAAGCACTGAATATAGTGTTTTATTTGTGTT
>JAUNGG010000014.1:31778-71567 GCA_030524635.1 Lachnospiraceae bacterium | reverse complement strand
GTAGACCTGGGCGTTATTGCAGACCTGGGCGTCTCCATAGATCTTTGCTCTGCCATATACCTTGGTCTTCCTGCCATAAATCATGGCGTCTTCGTAAATCTGAGCATCTCCGAATACCTGAGCGTTGCCGTATATCCACGCCTCTCCCTCATGAGAGAGATTTTCTTCCTTCTCAATCCAGCCGCCAAAGTCACCGGCCTTAACCGTCCCAAATGCTGTAACTGCCTGGATACGGTGCAGTATTACCGTTTTGGAAGAAAAGCTAATCTTTTTTGTTGCGCTTGTCAATATATATTTTTTCATTCCCTTGTTTTTTACTTTTCTATCTCTTATGCGTTCTGCAAACACTTCCTGAATCACAGCGCTTACCTTATCCCATTTCACCTGATCCAGCCTCATTCGATTAACCTCTTTCTTCCCGCCACATATTTACCGGCCCAATTCTCATCTACATCTTCGCTGTATTCTGACATAGGGCAGCCATAGCACAGATCATCCGCCAATTCCAGCAGCAGCTTATGAAATTCCAGCTGACGCTTCCATTTTTCATCGATTCCTTCATATCCCACAAGCGCCCCTGCAATGTTTCCAGTAACCGCTCCGGTGGAATCGCTGTCACCGCTGTGATTCACAGATGCGGTAATGGCTTTCGAGAAATCATCAGGATACCGCAAGCTGCAGTACAGGGCGATGGCAAAGGTTTCTTCTGCTACCCAGCCCTCTCCCAGTTGCCGGATATTTTCAGCATCCCCTGCGCTGTTCTTGGAAAGCGTTACCGCAGCGTCCAGCTTCCTTAAAAATGCCTTCAGATACGGCTCTCCTTCAAACAGCTGCTCCATGGCCATGCGGCATTCCGCCGTAATATCATACAGGCTGTCTCCCATGGTACAGCCGCCATATACGATCCGGTTCAGGATATGTACCAGGGCTGCCGCCGGAATATATCCCAGTGGATGACCGTGGGTAATTGCCGCCACCTCCGCCCCGTCACGGTCCAGCTTCTTAAGCTCTTCCAGCGAAAGCCCTGACTCATGATAATCGCAGACATGCAGTGCCACCGGCGCCACACGCATAATGCCTCCGCAGCCCTTGCTGTGGTTTAAGGGGTCCTGACAGGTTCCCCAACGCCTGTTCCGGTGTGCGCTTCTAAGTGCGCTCAGGCAGGTCATTCCCGGGGCACGGCGCACATGCAGCGATGGAATTTCCCGAAGCCATGACATGCCGGCCCCCTCCATCTCCGGCTCCTGGGTATGAAGCCAGTCCAGATAGTGCTCATACACATAGCCGGAAACCGGTCCCATGATTCCCCGCATCCAGCCCCTGGTATAGCCATAAAGAATGCCGGTTGCAGTAAACATGGTCATCTGTGTATCATCCGATACCACTGCCAGCTCTTCCTCCGGGGAGCACTGATAGGAGGTAATGCCTGCTTCTCCATATGCACGTCGGATCTCATTCTCCGACCAAAATTCCACCGGATACCCCAGGGCATCCCCTGCGCCGCCGCCCACCATGCAGCCTCTGACTGCATTCTCGTAACGCTTCTTTTCTGCTCTGTACTCTGTTTCATTTCCCGCCATAGTTGATGTACCTCCCTAATCTTGATACTCAGTAATCGAAGCAATCCTTAAGGAGCTCCTCCGTGCAACTGTTCAGTATCCTCACATCCTGCGAAGACCTACTGAACAGTTACTCCTTCGTTTTCTTCTGCCGCCCTGTGAATCTCTTTACGAATATATTCCACACGCAGATACATTCCATATACATACCAGTGCTCCTGTATATTCTTCTGATACACATTCAGCAGTTTCATGATCTGCGACCTTAAGGCCACAGAAATTTTATATGCAGTAGGAACTGGAAATGCCCAGCGCCTATATGAGGAAAGAAAAGCCGGTCTGACTTGATTCCAGATTTCATCTGGCTCACAGATAAATCCTCTATGCCGGGAAAGCCATAAAGCCTTCTCATTTTGCTCATACAAAGAGGCAGCCTGGAAAATCCGGTCGCATCGATCCTTCCCAATCAATTCCTCTGCCTGGGAAGTAACCTGATCCATAAGCAGCTCATATGCTTTATCTGGAGTGGTAAATTTCTGTTCCACGCCCTTTATCCGGGCCAGCACATAGGTTTGAATCTCCTGCAGCACCGGATAAACAAAGCTGTAAATCAATTTTTCATTTTCCTCCGGACGCCGGATCAGAAACGGAAGCTTAAATGCCAGGCCATACCGTCCTCCAGGTATGCGATTCATCGCTCCAAAATGTGCATTCCATTCCGAACGAAGCCTCATAGGAACGATAACAAACTGGTTTGTGAACTCCCTCTTCCAGATTTCTTTTATTCTATCTAGGTTGGCATCGATTACTGCCAGTTTTTCTGTTAAATCTTTCTTCATTCGATTAATCTCTTAATTCATCCCGAATTTTCATCAGGATCCTTCCAAAATGATTTTCCCCCTGTCCTGTTCTGCTGTCAACACCCCAGCAAGTGTCTCCCCAAGTATTGCCCTCCACCAGCTTCCGGTCACCGGTGGCCAGAAGCCTGCCAGCCAGATCCGGATTCTGGGCAAACTTAGCCCGGACGATCTCTTCCATCAGTCCCACCTTTACCTTCTCCCAGTCCGGCCTAAGCTGCACCTGCCGCCCGGCCCGCTTCGCCTTACTTGGACGAAGCTCTGTAAAGGCCTTCCTCTCCTCCTCTGTCCTGCACTTCTGGGCCTGGAAAGCCGCTTCATTATTGCCGTAGATCAAGCCGCCGTATTCCACCGGAGCTTCGTAAAAATTACTGAGAAAATGATAATCTCCTCTGAAACTTGTAATATCCATCTTTAACCATCCTTCTTCAAGAAGCAGCTTCCACACCTTGGGATGCACCTGCTTTGCCCCGTTCTCATTTCCGTCCCGCAGAAGGTCACGGACGCTGGTGGAGCTGATTCCTTCCAATCCATCCGGCTCCCGCAGGAGAACGAACGCGTCTGCATAACGGGTCAGAAATGGATTTCCGGCAATCATATCCTCCGGAGACGTTCCATCCCGCTTAACCACCAGAAGCTTAAACCGCTGAAGAAACTCATTTTTTCTGTGCCAACGTGGAATAATAGACAGCTTATCTCCTCCAACCACAAAATACAACTCAGCATCTGGATACTTCTCCTGAATGGTTTCCATGGTTTCATATGTCTTTGCCCTGCTGTCCCTGCCGTATTCACAGGTATCCACCCCAAGGCGGGCGTCCTCCGCACACATGGCCTTCAGCATATCCAGGCGGGTCTGTTCAGAAAGAACCTCCTCCTGCCGCTTCTGACGCCGCATTTTGTTCGATACATAGGTGTGATTCGATGGCGTAAAAATTCCTTTTTCCGCTCCCACCGCTTCCACTGCCGCCATCATCAGACGGAAGTGTGCAAGGGTAGGCGGATTGAAGGAACCGCCCATGACAATGATCCGTTTCTTAGCGCTGTCTTTCTCTGCATATGGGATGCAGACCAGCGCCGGCTGTCCGGAATCCTGATTCCCTTCATTGGGCCAGGCCGGATCTGCCTGACCTTTATCGTTCTTCTCAACATTCAATATTTTATCTGTCATATGCTCTCTTCCTTTCACATGCTTTATCCTTCCAGCCGCAGCAAATTCCATTTCAGCCGGCACTTCCCTTTCCCCTTACCGTCCGGCAGTTCTTCTTCCCATCATATATTTATTGACCCAATTCTCATCCACATCTTCGCTGTATTCTGACATAGGGCAGCCATAGCACAGATCATCCGCCAATTCCAGCAGCAGCTTATGAAATTCCAGCTGACGCTTCCATTTTTCATCGATTCCTTCATATCCCACAAGCGCCCCTGCAATGTTTCCAGTAACCGCTCCGGTGGAATCGCTGTCGCCGCTGTGATTCACAGATGCAGTAATGGCTTTCGAGAAATCATCAGGATACCGCAGGCTGCAGTACAGGGCGATTGCAAAGGTTTCCTCTGCTACCCAGCCCTCTCCAAGCTGTCTGATGTTCTCGGAATCAGAGGCGCTGTTCTTTGAAAGAGTTACCGCAGCGTCCAGCTTTCTTAAAAATGCTTTCAGATACGGCTCTCCTTCAAACAGCTGCTCCATGGTCATGCGGCATTCCGCCGTAATATCATACAGGCTGTCTCCCATGGTGCAGCCGCCGTATACAATCCGGTTCAGGATATGCACCAGGGCTGCCGCCGGAATATATCCCAGCGGATGGCCGTGGGTAATGGCCGCCACCTCCGCCCCGTCGCGGTCCAGCTTCTTAAGCTCTTCCAGCGAAAGCCCTGACTCATGATAATCGCAGACATGCAGTGCCACCGGCGCCACACGCATAATGCCTCCGCAGCCCTTGCTGTGGTTTAAGGGGTCCTGACAGGTTCCCCAACGCCTGTTCCGGTGTGCGCTTCTAAGTGCGCTCAGGCAGGTCATTCCCGGGGCACGGCGCACATGCAGCGATGGAATTTCCCGAAGCCATGACATGCCGGCCCCCTCCATCTCCGGCTCCTGGGTATGAAGCCAGTCCAGATAGTGCTCATACACATAGCCGGAAACTGGTCCCATGATTCCCCGCATCCAGCCTCTGGTATAACCATAAAGAATGCCGGTGGCAGTAAACATGGTCATCTGTGTATCATCCGATACCACTGCCAGCCCTTCCTCCGGAGAACACTGATAGGAGATAATGCCTGCTTCTCCATATGCACGGCGGATCTCATTCTCCGACCAAAATTCCACCGGATATCCCAGGGCGTCCCCTGCGCCGCCACCCACCATGCAGCCTCTGACTGCATTCTCGCAACGCTTCTTTTCTGCTCTGTACTCTGTTTCATTTCCCGTCATAGTTGATGTACCTCCTTCATCTTGATACTCAGTAATCGAAGCAATCCTTAAGGAGCTCCTCCGTTTTCTTCTGCCGCCCTGTGAATCTCTTTACGAATATATTCGATACGCAGATACATTCCATATACATACCAGTGCTCCTGTATATTCTTCTGATACCTATTCAGCAGTTTCATGATCTGCGGCCTTAAGGCCACAGAAATTTTATATGTAGTGGGAAATGGAAATGCCCAGCGCCTATATGAGGAAAGAAAATCCGGTCGCATCGATCCTTCCCAATCAAGTCCTCTGCCTGGGAATATTCTATCTAAGCCGGCATCGATTACTGCCAGTTTTTCTGTTAAATCTTTCCTCATTCCATCTTCTCCCTTTTACTGCTGCATACTCCTTATTAAAAATAATCTGCACCCTCCATTCAAGGACTCTCGTAGTTACACCTGCACAGTTCTTCCTCCTCCAGCCGCTTCTGTATATTGAGAAGATACCGTTTCCGATACTTCAATTCCACATATTTTATAACCCTGCTGTAGTACATCGGATTTCCTGCACCGCCAATGATACCTATAACCGGAAGCCCCTGAACAAATTTCATGAATACCATGTCCATTGCAAATGCGCTTGCCGTCTCATGAATCTGCTGATCGATATTGTCAGTTTGATGCTCTTTGGAAATACCTTCGTCAATCAACTGGTCAATATGTGCATTGCTGTCTATCCACACCTCTCCTTTCAGCATAGCCGTTTCCATCAGCTTCAGAATAAAGTACCGTTCCCCGTCAGAGGTGTAATCAAATCCGTAATGCAGCGCGGTTTCATACACCCCTTTCAGCAGAACACCAACAAATATCACAATATCCGGCAGGCCGATTCCGAAAATGCCCAATCCGATCCCTTCTGCTGCGGTAACTGCCAGATTCATTCTGTTTGCAGCCCCCGCACTTCCTCGAACCCTTTTTAACGCTTTTTGGCTGGCCTTCACCTGGAAGGCAAAGCTTTGAACCTGATGATCCTCCTGGATTGCCTCCCGATGAAAGCTCTTCTCAATGATCCCCGTCCCTTTCGTAAAGATAATGGAAAACGCTTTGCCAAACGCCTTCTGCAGATTCTGATATACGCCTTCCGGAATTTTCTCTTCCAGAGTCTGCTTCCACCTTGGCGCTTCCTGCCTTCCTGCTGCTTTCAGCAGAGCCTCCTCCTGCTTTTTTACCGCCTTTAATTCCTTTTCTACTGCGGATCGGCAGCGCTGAATTTTCGTTTTGGCCATGGCTGCTTGATACCTCCCTGCTGACCCACTTCTTTTTCCTCGTCCCAATATCAGTTCCGTTTTGTGTAAATTATATCAATTCCGCATAATATTTACAACGTCTTTGCGTTGATTCATTCCATTGAAAGCTCACCACATGAATCCGCTGCATTGTTTGGAAGATACTCTGTATATACCGGATCTGGATTCTCAACCGGCGGTTCCAATTCGATATCAGCCCTTCCCGGCTCCTCATCCAGTTTGTCATCATCTCTCTCGTCCGATTCATCATCATATCTCTCATCTGGTTCTTCATCTGGCTCTGCTTCTGTTTCTTCCTCCTCCGTCTCTTCGAGCCGGGGAATGGATTCCTTCTTTGTGTCCCCGCAAAACCGGCAGGTGTAGGTTCTTGTGCCCTTTGAAATTGTGGTTGGTTCCTTTGTGATCACACCGTTGTCATAAGCGTGGGAGCAGGTAACCTTGACAGAAAGAGTTGTCTTCCCACGAATAATCGTTTTCGAGGAGCTGACATGATCGCACAGCTCTAACGTCAGCTTCTTACTCCCTGTTTTTTCCGCAAACAGAATCAGATTGACTCGATCAGCCTGCTTTCCTGTGGTGCCAACGCTCACACAGCTGTTGGAACCGGCATCTGCACGGATATCCCAATTTTCCGGGACAGCACCAGTCAGCTTTACCGTAACCTGTGAGTTGGTTTCTCCTGCCAAATCAAGCTTGACGGTCGAAGGATCTGCAGAAAGGGAATAACTTCCAGACCCAGAACCAGAGTTGGTTCCAGATTCCCGGATGGTAATATAGAAATCCGCGTAATCCGATTTCAGCCTTCCATTCAGCCAGTAGTAATAATCGCATCGGACAATTACCGTACTTTTGATAAAAGAATTAACCTTAATATAACAAGAGGTAACTCCAGGGCTCACAACCTCTACTGCCATAGAGTTGCTGTACCAGGAAGCAGAATGGATTACTTTGCTTCCGGCGCTGAATTTCAGTGTTTTCGTATCCCCTACCGACATGGTATAGGAGCGGGTGCTTCCTGCCATTGCATTCATAGACAATCCTGTGACAAGCAGGAACAGCAGCAGGATAAAGCCTGCCAGATGGTTTTTCATGTTTTTGCCTGTTCGTTTCATAATGTCCTCCTTGTTTTTTATTATTTATGACCCTATTATATTAGGAACGCGTTTCGTTCTATGGAACTTGTTTCCCCGCTTTCCTTCATGCAGCATTTTCCTCCCACAACCTGGACCCTTCGTTTGAAAATTTTCACTTCGCAAGTGAACAAAAAGTGAATGTTCACTTCATGCTGTTGAAAAAATAAAAAAAAGGGATATAATATAAATAAAAAAGGAGCTACCTGTATATGCAATATGAGAGCGAACACATTGAATATAAATCCCAGATGCTTAATGATATTTACAAGGAAGTCATTGCATTTGCAAATACCGACGGCGGTATCATCTATATTGGCATCGATGATCAGGGCAATTTGACTGGCATCGACAATGTAGATGAAACTTACACTCGCCTGACCAACGGCATCCGTGATGCTATCCAGCCAGATGTGACCATGTTTGTTCGGTATATCCTCCAAGAAAACAGGGTAATCCGAATGGAAGTCGGCGAAGGCAGCTACAAGCCTTATTATCTCAAATCCAAAGGTCTGAAACCCACGGGAGTTTATGTCCGGCAGGGTGCATCCAGTGTACCGGCTTCTCCTGAACAAATTCGCAGAATGATCAAGGAAGCTGACGGCGATGTATTTGAAGAAATGCGCACTGTGCAGCAGGAACTGACCTTTGAAGATGCAGAACATGCTTTTAAGCGATATCATGTAGAATTCTCCGAAGATAAATACATTGCACTGGGGCTTCGCAACATTCATGACGACCAATATACCAATCTTGCGTTGATTCTTTCCGACCAATGCCAGCATACTACAAAAATTGCTGTTTTCGGTGATTCTGAAAACACCATCTTTAAGGATGCAAAAGAATTCGGCGGTTCCATCTTCAATCAATTGGACGACAGCTATGCCTATTTGTCGCTGTGCAACCGTACCACAGCCGCCTTCAAAGGGCTGGAAAGAATCGAAAAATCAGATTATCCCGAAGAGGCATTGCGTGAAGCATTACTAAATGCCCTTGTTCATCGAGACTACAGCTATAGCGGGAGCATTATCATTAACATCAATGATGTCTGCATAGAGTTTATCTCCATTGGCGGTCTTCTGCCTGGTCTGTCTCCAGAGGATATACGCAGCGGCATTTCTCAGCCCCGCAACCGCAAACTGGCAGAGATTTTCCATCGATTGAAGCTGATTGAATCTTACGGCACCGGAATTCGAAAGATTTTTAATCTCTATAGAAACTGTTCCGTACAACCCCGCATCGAAGTCACACCAAACACGTTCAAACTGGTTCTGCCTAATATGAATACTGAGACCGAAGCATTGGAACCGGCATCTGCTGTAAATAAATCGGCTCCGCCTGCGGTCACACCGCAGATGAAAACGATTTTGGATTATCTGGCAGAGTACGGTGAAATGAATGACGAAGAACTGCAAGAGCTGTTGAATGTGAAAAAAACACGAGCCTATCTGCTTGCCCGTCAGATGAGAGAGTATGGACTGATTAAGATTATCGGCAGAGGTTCCGCAAAGAAGTATCGATTAAATTGATCGATGGTTCTGCCGTGCCTCCTGGTTCCGTTTCCCCCTGCAGCATGTTCCTGCAGGGGGAAAAACGGCATTGCTTTCCCATTGATTAGTCTGACTCGGCAAGCTTCACTATTAAATCTTATCCAGTGCATCTGGATTATGTTCTGCAATCTCGCAAAACAGCTTGAGCGATGATTTAATATTATTGCTTATATCGAAACAGATTTCTTCATCGAAAGATATTTCTCCCTCTTTCGATATGGCAAAATCTTTGATACACATAGAGCAAAGTCTCTGGCACCAGCATGTTCTGCATTGATTATTGATGATTTTTGACATTTCCATAATTAATTTACTTACAAATTCTGTATTTATACCCTGAGACAAATTGCCCAGTTGATTACATTCACCAGCTCTTTCGCATACTCCAAATTCTCCATCTGCGGAGACAAACAAAGAGCTTGTAAATGGCATACAGGAAGCAGTCTCTATACACCTATTGCTTCTTTGTCCAATATCCCTTGTATTAATGTCTATTAACTCATTTTTATAATACGGCAAAATATAATCATCCAGATTATCAAAAAGAAGGGTTTGTACTTCATTAACCACATCACTGGAATCTTGGGCTTTCACTATTTCCCTTATTTTGTCATTTCCTCCATATTCTAAAATTCCAGTTATAAGCAGAGGAGGTTTTTCAATATATTTCAAATAATATCGCCGCAAATCAAGCAGTTCTTGAAGAGTAGCTACATTTGCAATGAAATCAACTCTTTTCCATAAATCAGGATAATTATTTTTTATTTTTACAAGATTTGCAGTTATCACGTTCAAACTTCCTTCACCTGAGGCAAATTTTCTGTACTTATCATGGGCAAAACCGTTTACAGTAACAGTAACGCACACATCTTTGTTTTGATCGAGCCAATGAATGATCTGATCCGTTAATGTGGTTCCATTTGAAGAAATACGAAAATAAAGCTGTTTATTAAAAAATAATTTACGGGCATATTCCACAGCGAATTTTATTTCATCAAACCGCATCAATGCCTCGCCGCCATAAAACGAAATATTTGCTGCATTAAGGGCCTTGCTATGTTCTGCATAGTATTCAAGACTATCTTTAATCACGTCATAGCTCATATGTTTTTTGCTGTGTGTCCGTATTTTTTCATAATTGCCGGAATAGACGCAATACTCACAGCGCAATGTACATTCCTGAGTTAATTCCAATATTAAAGCAGGAATCGCTTCATCGATGGTTTTTAAATACGCTTTGTCGCTTAATTCCCACTCAATAATGTCAGGAACCCCTTCGATGACGATTCCGTAATCAGATAATTCTTTAAATACCCTTTCATCATTTCCTAAACCTGAAATTGTTTTATACCAGCTTCTATCGATTGATATGATCTGATTTGTCGCCATATTGTACGCATAGTAATTTCCAGAATCTGTTTGAATAACAACACCGAATCGTTCCATAATTTTAATTCCTTATTATAATTTCGGCGTATAATAGTTTTCTGTCTTTTCATCACCATTATACGCCATTTACTATGTATTAAGATCTCGTTCTTCCCAGCTTCTGTGAATTCACATTGCAACGTATACATTGCTTTTCACAGGCCGTTGCAATACATCGAATCAAAGGCTGTTTATTAAGCGTCTCATCGATTTTAAAAAATAGTGTTGATTTTATCTGCCCGCCTTGCGTTAATTCTACCGTATTCATGTGACCTCCTCCTCATTCTTCCCATCAAGTTCGTCAATGTTTATTTTTTGATGATTCTTAGACTTAAGCTTTTCTTCCATTGCTTTCGCAATAACTGACGCCGCAGGATTTTTCGTCTCCGTTTTAGTGTGATCATTTGCATTTGCAATCGCTAAATTACTTTCAACCCGGGATTGTGCGCCAAACCGAAGACATTCCTGGTCAACCACATTTTTATTTTTTAAGCATGCTTCTACACAAGCATCCACGACCGCATTCCTTATATCTCTGCCGCAAAGATCGTAATTAACAGCAAGCTCATCAATATTTACATCCTCTGACAAAGGAATTGAAAGCTGATGGCCATTCATCACCTTCGGCAATAAATGGGTTTCCCAAATATTATGCCGAAGCGCCGCGTCCGGATTCTTAAATTCCACGCTAATCAGTCTTGACAAAAAAGCTTTATCATAATTTACAACAAGATTGGTAGCAAAAATGGCAATCCCATGAAAATTTTCCAATGACATTAATAACTGACTGCGCATTGAATTAAAAGCCTGTCCGGTTCCATCCGATACATTTGTCAGCCTTTTTGATAACAGAGAGTCTGCTTCATCAATAAATAAAACGGCATTCTGCTTTTCGGCGGCATAAAATACTGCTTTAACGTTTTTAGGTCCCTCGCCCACATACTTATTTTCAATATCAGCGTAGCTTACGCGGACAATTTTTTTCTCCATTTTGCTGGCAATTGCTTCTGCAGCGAGAGTTTTACCTGTTCCTGGCGGGCCAAAGAATCCTAGTGCGGAAACCGGACTTGGCATAATTGCATATAGCCCCCACTCATCAAACACCTTTTTTTCAAACTCAATCCGTCCTAAAGCACGGTTAATCTGCTCTATTGTTTCCTGCGGAAGCCGCACCATATCAAATGAATATTTAGGCTCTACCGCCTCATACATCCTGGCGCGCTTTTCCATATCACTAAAATCACCTGCCTGAGTACTGTCTTCAGAATCTGATGGCTGATGGTGCTTCTTGTTTTCATCAACAGAACCGCTGATTTTCCCACTTCCATCTGCGGCAGTAACTACCCCGTTAAATCCAAGACTGCTTGGAAAAAGAAGTCTTAACCTGGAAGATATCGCCTTCCGCATCTCTAATCTAAGCGCACCTTCATTATAATGTGGCTCATCGGATTCTATAAATAAATGGATATCTGTGGTTTTTCCATTCGCATTTCCACCATATAAGATGGTCTGTACCTTTTCTTTTTCACAGCCAAACACACTGCAATATTCTTCTTTTACAATCATCTTGATTTTTTCTTTCATTTCATCTGAAAAATCACTAAGCTTTGCAAAAAGAATTACAATCTGTATATTTGTCATTATCGCTCCTTACTCCGTTCCGATCTAAGCTTCGATTATCAGGATTCCATCCTCATCCATAGCTCCATAAATCTGCGCATCCATTTTCTCACCTTCGTATATTTCAACATCCTTGGATGAAATGTTTCCATTTGCATCCTGCGTAGCCATTGCAAATCCTTCCATTTCCGCCATTCGCTCAAGCTCCGCCAGGTTCTTTTTGTTTCCCGTTCGATGCGCTTCAGCGATTGCTTCATTTGCCACACGTTTAATTTCAATTATTGCTACCGTGCCGCCGATTTTAGTTCTTAGTTTTTCTTTGATAATGCTGATAAACTTTTTAAAGGTTATAATCACAAGCTTAACAATAATCGCAGCAAGGGCAGCTACTCCTAAAAAAACAATAATACGAGCCAAAATAGCAATCAACATAACCGTTTCCTCCTAAAATTTTGTAATGTATTAATACGGCATTTTCATAACCTGACGATGATCGCCCTTCATATATTCGATCACGTCATCATCTAAAACCTTAGCCTTAATAACACGGCCTACATAGCTGTTCTTGTTTGCATAAACAGGCATTCCAGCTTCGTCAAGCATTAGCTGAGAAACCTTATACATACTGCCCTTGGGTTCAATATCCAGAACGCAGCTTTTAACGCTCTTATTTTTTTCTGCACACTCCATAAAAAACTTCCATGCATTTGCCATTTTAAATGTTGTAATAACATATTCATCTCTCGCCAGGACCTTCTCATAAAGAGCACGCTCAAACTGTTCAAATAAATTTTCCATAATATTTATCCTTTCTCATTTTATTTTAGATACTATATAACATTTTTCAACATCATGCCATCATAAATATCTGCATTAACTCCATTACAATTTATAGTAACTTCCAGTCTCTCGCTTTTTTCCATTAGGACATCTAATTTTACGACATTTTCCTTTTTTTCCTTTATAACTGCTTTAAATTCACTAGCTAAGGCGTGTTTTGCAGCATCTGTGGCGGCATTGTTTAATGCAGATTTAACTGTATCAAGCAGATTGTAGCGTGTAAGCATATAACTTACTGTAATTGCAATAGATCCAATTATCAATGCCCCTAATAGCAACCATAGCAGCATTGGTACACCTCCCTTCAAAGAGTAATTACTGCATAATCAAATCCAGCAAATAATTCCATTACATGATCCGATATGGTTCCGAATGTAAATAATTGAACATGTGAAACATTTCCGGATTCTGTATTAATTACACATGCAAGCACATTTGTTTCACTATCAATCTGTTCCGGGTACATAAATCCAAGCTTTTCGATGTTAGCTTTTGTTGCTTTGAACAAAAAATATGAATCATCCTTTTTTAATTCATTTTTATAATTATTGGCCCAGTCCAAAATATCCGCGATTTTTAACTGATCCAATGATTTTTGTGATTTCATCAATTCGTTCCACGTGTTCTCTTCTTTTTTTAAAGCAGAACGATCCATCGCCTGTTCCAGCTTCTTCTCACCGAAAGCTTTATTTTTTTTCTTTCCTAAATAAACGCCGATTCCGCAGCCTACCACTATGGCGGCAACAATAACAATCCATGTAACCATTGAAATGTGCATCTTTACTCCTCCACAACAGCGTAATCTTCGCCGTTAAATAATTGTGCTTCAATCGTGCTGTCTATCGTCCCAAAGCTAATTAACTGAACTTTTACAGGTGATCCGGTTTGCTCATAAACAGCAAAGAAAATCATAGTATGCTTCTTGTCAATATTCTCCGGAAATCCTTTTAACCGATACTTCTTAAGAATCTCAGTAGTTGGATACGCAAGAATATATGTAAGTTTTCCATCATTCTCACTTTTGATATTCTTAATCCAATCTGTAATTTCCCGCGCATTTAACACATCAACCGTTTTTTGATTTTCCAACAAATCCTTAAATTCCGCCAAACAATATTTTGATTCCTGCTCATTTAGGTATTCAAGCAACTTTGTCAGCGCAGCTATTGTTCCTACTATAACTGAAACCGCAAAAAAATTTCCTAATTTTGTTTTTCCCATTACTTAACCTCCCTGTAATTCCTTGTGCAATGTTAATATGCATTCATTTTGCTTTTTATTTTTATAAACAACTCCGCCATTGTTCCTCGAATATTGGATTTGCAAAAATAAAATGGTAAATCACCGCAGTATAAACAGCGTTTTTCATCAAATTCCATTTGTGCCAATGGTAATTCTTGATATTCAGGCCATGAAATATAAAATGGGAGATCATTTTCCTTTAACCGTCCATATATTCCGCCTGCAGTTACGATTGCACCTAGCAAATCATCGCCAGCTATGCCAACATCCAATGCAAGCACCGCTTCATTGATGGGAGCCCAAAAACGATTAAGAGCAGTAAAAATTAGTTCTTTATCTATCGGCTTTGCAGAAAATGATATCCAATACTGCTCGGATACCGTCTTACAAAGCTCCTTCGCTGCGGAAAGAACCTGCGGCGGCGGATTTTTCCGGCCTTCTGTCAGTACTTTTAATCCGGCACCTGCAATTCCTCTGCTTGCCGCTGCGCGATAAAGCATTTGCGCATGTTTCGGACATTTGCAATTTCCAGCAATTCCAAACTCCAGGCAGCCGCCTTCCAGAAACATTGCCCTTGCACTGCCTCGAAATGCAGCTTGTCTCAGGAAACTTTCCCCGGTAACGGCACTTTGAGGCAAGCCCATTTTTCCGAATAAATATGCTTCTCCAAGGATCTCCATTTGAGAAACATCATTTTCTGCCGCTTTGCGATGCCATCCAAGCAGTGATTCATTACTTTTGATTTGCAGCTCTTTACTGTTTAAACACAACTTATATAGAAGAGGCGTATATCTGCCTGCAAAATCCTCTGTGTTAACCCAACGACAAAGCTGCTGGATTCGACTTACCGCCCCAAGGATCGGTAGTTCCTGTGCCATCAGCACATAATAGATACCTGGATTTTCCGGTGGCTCCCTCTGCGCTTGATTTAAAATATATTTTGTTTCTACGGTATCAAACCCCATTTGTTTTTTTCGCAGAGATATCAGCGCATCAATATTCTCTGCTGCAAGCAGCGCAAAGCGATCTGCCGTATATTCCGATGCAATAATCCAGGACGCAAATAATCCCACAATATTATTTTTTACCAATTCACCTGCAAACGGTATTCTTTTTGTTATCACATCCAAGTGATCCAGCAATCCATAATTTTGCGGGTGACCGGCAAGTATATGACCAATTTCACCCCCTAAAAAGGCAGTTAATTCATCATCCGTAAGCTTTTCTCCGCATTCACTGTTCATAACAAGATGATAACCGTTTTCATCTGAGCCATATATCTTTCCATTCAGCTCATAGCCAAAATCCACATATAAAGGGTATTCTTCTCGGCAGCCCAATCGGGAAAGAGCCTTCTTATAACATCTGAAAATACGCGGCGCACTTTCTTTTGTGACTGGATATTCTGTTAAAACCATATGCGGAATAGAAACCATATTAGCGACAATATCGCCGCAATACTGTGCTACGGCTGTATAAAAATTACTTTTTTGTATGGAAAGCAAAGCTTCTTTTTCATCAGGATGAATCAAATTGTCAATTGTTGGAGTGCTGCATATCCATTCCATGTTTTTCACCTCCTCCCTGGTAAAAAGTTTGTATTTCTTTGTATCGAGCCGGAATCCAGATTTCATGCTGCAGCACGCTAAAAACAGAAGCTGCGATATCAACCAGATTATTTTGGCGGTAAAAGTCACATACCTGTAAAAAATATGTGTCGTTTCCACCGAAATTAAAATTCTTTAAAATACTATATGGAATCGTGCCATAAAGAATATTTTTTTTAGTCATTAAATAGTTTCCTGTATAAAGAAGAAACGCCCGATCTAATGTATATTGACGGCTTCTCTGCCATTCACTGATTAAACCAGTTAAAGCAGTACTTAATACAGGCAATTGAATCATGCCGCTAAAATTTTCATAAATCCATAGCAGAAACTCCAACTTATGATGACCGGCGGAAATAGCCGCTAAAGAAGTGGCTACTCTCTCTTTTAATAAAAAAGAATCATTTTCCTCAATCAACCTGGATGATACTAAAACCACAGGCTCTGTATATCCAACAATTCTAACGTCAAAATCATAGCTGCGAACCACATACACATGATCAGCTGTATTAATTCCAAACCGCCTTTTTCCATCCTGAAAGGCTTTCACCGCAGGGTGTTCTCCCGGAAGCTTTATACATGACGAATTGTAAAGATAATAATTAACGGCATCCAACTTTTTTTCAAAGATAATATTCAGTAGTTGCTTTATGACAGGGAATTCCATAATTCGCTGCGATAATGCCCTGTCTGTTGGATGGAGATACTCTTGAAGCAATATTCTATTATCCATGAAATATCATCCCCCTCGTTTTTTAATAAGCTCTTGATACCCTGTTTCATACCACTTCAACAATTCATTAATTCGATATGGATGCGGCATAAAATCCATATTATACTCTTTCAGATGCGCCGCTAATCCTGTCACACAATCCAGAGAAATATTCTCTACGCTTTTGATATACGATCTGGCTAATTGTATTGTTTCTTTTTCATCCAAATATCTTATTTCAGTTAACGGAATTCCTGCTTCCCATAAGATGCATTTCAATGCAGCTGATATGTTTTGGCAAGCAAGTAATCCTCCACGATCAGACGTCATATCGGCTGCTCTGAGGTATTTTTTGATTCCAAGTTCTACAGGCGCTGTCAGTAACATCTCGGGCATAATTGCATAAGCCGTCACCATACTTACATGCCCAGATTTAAACATCGAAATCGTATTTCCGATTGTGTAGTAAAGCATATCCATATCGAAATTTTCTATTATATAATCAGAAATAACAATTATCATAGTATCCGTCCCTGCACAGAAAATTGTCTGAGCAGCTTGATGGCAGATGTATATCTTAGGAACTTCAGGATAATCTAAAATACGGCAAACTGACGTTACGATTTCAGATAACTCCGGTGCGCTGCTTTCATCAACCGCAATATATCTTCCCAATGTCATCCTTCTCATTAAAGCAACGCTAATATCGTTTATCTTATCAAGACCCTTATGAATTATGTCATCAGATGTCCCCAACATAATCGCAAGCTCCTCATCATGAATATACTCTTCTTGATTCAATCCTTGTAATACTTTCTTTTTCATAATTCTTACATTGTCCTCGTTTTTCTTAAGCATAACATTTTCATTTTCAAAAAATAATAATTATTTCCGCAACCAGAATATATCTCTTTTAACATCTTCTGTTTTGTAACTATACTCTTACTATACACAACAAAATTTCATAACCTAAAACTTATTTCCATCCTGTCTTCTGCTCTGCATTTTTAAGCTTTCTCCGCTGCATAACATCTGTCAGATTATGTATAGAAGGGCATACTCTTAAAAAAGAATACACCCTCACCCCATCCTACTCTGAATCTTATGTCCCATCATGAAAAAACTGTTCTACTCCAACAGCCAGTCCCTCTGCCAGCCTTTCCAGATATTCATCAGAATGATCAGACACTTTGTCTCCCAGCTCAATATCCACTGACGGAACAGTTGAATAAGAGGTTTGAGTCAGATCCATATCCATGCTTCCGCCCGAAAAAATCTTAATATCCTGCTCCTTTAAACCAGCAATCAAACAATCTCCCAACCGTTCCGATTCTTCCCAGTTAGATGCTACCGGTTCCATTTCCCGATAGGATTTCACTTCGGGCACGCTCATATAAAAAGCCCCTTTATCATTTTCTGTAGAATCCCAGTGCAGAGCAATATGGCAGTCGGCGCAATGATTGGCAATCACAGTGCGGGCAACATTATCAAGCTGCACATCCGCCTCCGTTCGAATCATCAGAACATCATAGCCGTTTTCAAGCAGCTTATCTTTCAGAATATGCGCCATTTTTAAGGTTACCTCTGCCTCCGGTGTTCCGTCCGTAAATGTCATACCTCCAGAAACCGCAACCGCTGTATATGCCCCGGCTCCCGTTGTTCCTCCGGTTACCTTTGGCGTACCGTCCGGGTGGCATTGGGTCTTAACACTGCTTCCGCCCTCCGTCCCATGCCCGGCATTTACACATACGATCCTGTCCCTATGGGTACGACTGGACGAATAATATAGTATTGCCCTTCCCTCAGTAATCTTTGAAAACTCCGCATACTCCCACTCTGGATTCAGGCTGATTTCCTGTGGTGAGATTTCTGCAATTATTTCTTCCGCGTCAGAGGGAGTGGCTTCCATCAATGACTCTGCCTCTGCGTGATCGGCTCCCAAAGCAATCTTTTTCTCCTCAGCCTCCGGCTCGCCGTCCGCAGCAAGCTGTGTCTGCAACAGCTGCGGATGACGAGCCACTTCGTCTTTCGCCCCGCAGCCGACAGCAGCCAGTGAACATAAAAGAAAACAATATCCTGAGAAAATCAATTTTTCCTTCTTCCTGAAACATCTCTTCATATCCTTCGCTTCCTCCCTTATCCCATCCAGGTTCCGCATCTGGGACAGAACAGCACTGCTGTCTCTGCTCGATTGCCGCATTTCGGACAAACTTTTCCAGACTGCACCGGTTCCTGCGGCTGCACAGCCTGCAAAGGCTTAGCCGTCATCTGCAAAGACGGTTCTTCTGCCTGTCTCTCCCTACTGCTAAATCCTCCAAATTCTTTGGACCATCCCTTTGCTTCTGCATCGCTCTCGAAAATCACCTTCGGATCTTCTGTCTGCCGAAGCAGATATCCGGCCCATTCTGTGGAACAAAATGATCCTCTGCGACATTTTTTACACATAACTGCATATTGGGACTTTAATGTCAGAGTAGGAATAAATATAATATCAATTTTCTGCTTTACTTCTTCCAGAAAAAACTCCGCTGGATTTTTACAGTCAGGGCAAACATGTGTCCCCAGACTTTTGATCTTTTTGAAATGATCGGTTACTCCACACCCATTGACCCGGAATCCTCCCATATCCATTCCTCCCTAAATTTATGACATTTCTTTCAAAAATTGATCATATAGCCGGTCACAATCACATTCTGTCTGCTGCAGCTTTTCCAACTTTTGCTGCAGCTGACTTTCATTCTCTATGTTTCCGGTCAATATCTCTATGTTTTTATGCAGAACTTCCATAAGTTTCTGCATCTCCCGATCCATCCTCTGCCTGGATTCTTCAATCATCTTCCTGAGCTGTCCTTCTCTCCGCTCCCGGTAATCCTCAATGCTTCTTAGGATCGCCAGCCTTACCGATGCCGCAAAATTCAGCTTCTCCCCCTGGGTTTCAGGTCTGGCAGCCGGGCTGACCACCCATCGAAAGGACTCTGCCTGCTCCTCATTTCGAATCAAAGAAAAGGATTGAAAGAATCTGGAGATTTCCGGATTCATTGCCAAATGAAGGGAGGAAACGGGCCGCAGTATTTCCTCCAGCTTCCGGCAGCATTCCCTTCCTGCAAGAGAAAGGGTTCCCTGCTGGTAGCTGTCAAGATACCGTTCCTCCTTTGCATGAAACGCTTCATTCCATTCCATGGAAAGCTCATCCATGACCGGGGCAATGATTTCCTCCAGCTCTTCAAAACGGAATCGTCTTTTTGCTCCAATCACCTGAAAAAAACGGTCCTGATTTGCAAGCAGCTCCTTCTCTGCGTTGGGCAATATCGAATCAATTTCCATCTCCAGAGGTGCAAAAAGCTTTATGGTCTGTGCAGTTTTGTACTGCTCAAATGATTGCTTTAGCGCCTGAAGCTGCCGGAGCAGACAAGGATTATGCTTCTGTTTTTCTTGAATCTGATCCCGATATTGTTCTATTGTTTTTTTCAGATCCCGGATTGTATTCAAAATAACGCTTCTGTTTTGTGTTTTCAAAATAATCAGAGGCAGCCGATCATTCAGCTCCCGGAATCCGCTTCTTTCATAGGCTTCCATATCATTACATGCCAATGCTTCCAGCGCTCCCAAGGATGCTGCCGGAAAGATCTGCAGATCGTCAAAGATCTGGTGATATTTTTTCAAAACTTCACTTTCCTCTTCATAATACTGCAGCAGGTATTTTTTCACACTGTCCTGAATCCGCTGCTTGATAAAAGCAACTGTTTTCTCCCTCTCTTTTTCCCGCACCATATCTATTTTTGTAACAGCCACAATGATCTGACAAATCTGCTGACTTTCCAGCATCTGTGCCGTGAACATACACTCTGTCATGCTAAAGGGCATGGAGGGATCAACTGCAAGGATCGCCAGATCAATATCCATCAGCTTCGATATGGTAACTGCATTCATGGCATCCTCGTCATTCATTCCCGGCGTGTCGATCAAATCTACACCATTTCTGCACAGCAGAGACGGATATTCCACCACAGCTTCCTTCAGATTTGAAGCCTGCTCTGCAGACGCTTCTGTCAGCTTCGTCACATATCCTGACAGCTCCGATATTTGAACACTTTCTCTCTTCCCGTTTTTAAAAAGGAGATAGGCTCCCGGCTCATCGCTGTAAGTAATCCGGTTTACGGCTGCTGTAGTTGGGATATAGTCTGCTGGAAGAATCTCCTTCCCCAAAAGTGCATTCACAAAACTGGTTTTTCCCCTGTTAAATTCCCCCACCACAGCGATCCGAAACCGCCTCTGCTCCAGATTCCTCCTGGACTGCACGAGCTGTCTGCTCCACAGCTCTGCCTGATGGACGCTGCTTTCCTCAGAAAGCAGCTTTTCCATCTGACGAATCAGATCATACGCCTGAAATTCATACGACCTGTAATTAAATTCCATATTCCCTCCGCCTCCGTCAGCTGTCAGCTTCGCACCACCTGAAAGGATTCCCGTGAAGTGGCCAGAAAAAACATGTCGCCTGGTTTTAACCGCTATTCTTTATTCGGTATAAGCCTGCTGCCATTTAAAAAAGTTCCATATTGAGAACCTGCGTCCCTCAGATAAAGCGCCCCGTTTTGAATCAGCAGCATGCAATGAATAGAGCTGATTCCTGATGTCCCTTCCGGATATTTCAGCCTGCAGGCAGAGCCGGTTCCAAGCTGATATAGATCGCCGCTGAATGCGAATATTCGTCCGCTGAAATAACCGCTGACACCTTTCAGCTTTAAGTCGGTTCGAATCATCTTCGGCTGCTGTTTCTGCTGCTGTACCGGAGATGCTGCGGAAGAGATCGTTCCTCCTGTATTCCTTCCATTGGCAGAAGCAACCCTCATTCCTTTTTTCTTTTTCCAAATTGCAAGATACGCGGCCGCTGCTCCCAGCACGATGAGCATTCCCGGCACGATCATCCATAAATATGACCGTCTTCTATGAGTATCATAGGAAATCCCCAGCTTGTCCAGAGAGTTCATCACATAATGAATGGATACTGCAACTGCATATTCGCTTGCGTTTGCGGAGCCTTCCGACATATTTACCGTACTATCGCCAAAGCCGTATGTATTAATCCCGATCACCGCCCCATCTTCATTCACCAGCGGACCGCCGGAATTTCCATGATTAATATGAGCGCTGTGCTGAATTACCTCATAAGGAACTCCGGAAAAATTATCCAGGAACCTTGAAATGGTACCGTTTGTCAGCGTCACCTCCGAAGCCATAGCTGCCAGATATTCTCCTCCGTTGGCAATATCTCCATTCCCGGGAAAGCCCAGTGCATAGACCGTATCCGAAACCTCACATTCTGCATCAGACAAAAGAGGAAGTGCAACACGATCAGGAATCTTGCAGTCTGCCTGCAGAATTGCATAATCCGGCACCCCCAGCATCGAAGTAGTGGTTGCCAGCATGGTGCACCGAACCGCACGGGTTTCGTCAAATCCCCGATAAGTGACGGCATGGTCATCCAGTAAAATATATACATCAAGCGGCGAATATCCATGCTCGCAGGGCTGCACGGCAACATGCCAGTTGGTCACATAAATGTCAGTTTCTGTTCCTGCTTTCCCCACACCAAATCCAGAGCCAGCGCTGGCGCAGTCATCTTCGTAGAGAGTCAAAATTCGAACCACACCATTGCAGGCATCTGACGCTTTGCTCCGGGATGAAGCAGCCCATACCGGAAAGCACCACAGCAGCACCAAAAAGCAAGCTAAAACACATGGGACATCTTTTTTTCTCCAATGCATTCTTATCTATTCCCCCCAATCTCTGTTTGCTTCTGCCCCAATCTTATATAACTTCAATTTCAATCATCGGCGGTGGAGACGGTATGGATACCTTTTCCGCGTCAAATGAATTTGTCACAGCGCTGATGCTGCTGGATAGCCATACAAAAGCTTCCTTGAAATTAGAAGCAGTTGCTTTGAGAACCATCCGGCTTCCGCCTTCTGTATAAGACATCAGCTTCTGAATATTGGCATTTCCGATCCCCATTGGAAAAAAGTTTACTTTTTTATTCCGGATCGCATCCCCCAGCATCTGCTTGGCCATCCCCTCTCGATTTGTGTCAGTAGGCTCGCCGTCTGTCATCAGAAAGATCCATGGCCTGTAATAGGGAATCCCATAATTTTTATATAGATTTTTCCTCTCCTCCAATGCATTCAGTCCGGCAATAATCGCTTCATTCATCGAGGTCAGACCGCTTGCCGTAAGCTGCGGAGCACTATAATTCATGGCCGGACAAAACGGAACCTCCATCTGCACATAGGAATTAAAACTGATCACACACACATCGGCGCAGCCTCTCGCCTGCGCATCCTGTTCCAGCGCTTTTCCGAATTCTCTTAATCCAGTATTCAGCTCATTGATGGGAGCACCCGCCATGGAGCCTGAAGTATCCACCAACAAAACACATGCAATATGCTTATCTCCAATATTCTGAGGAATCATTGATTCAAAATCAAAGGGCATTCTATCTTCCATTACTGCTCTCTCCTTTTCCTTATTCAGTTTGTAACTTCTGTCTCTATTTTCGTCTCTCCGTCCATTTTCCAGGCAGCATTGTCCTGCTTTTCCTTCCATTTCCATTTCAAGCGGAACATCCTCTCCAACAACTGATTCAGTCGCTCTTCCGTAATGGTATTGTTTGTTACTGCCAGCAATACTGCTTGATAAACGGTTTCAAACTCCTTCCGATTCGTTTCAATAAACAGCAGATCCGCTCCTGAAGTAATTGCCTTCACCGCTTTTTCCGCTGCTTTTTCAGGATCTTTTTCACCTTCCAGCCTGAAGGCAATCATGCCCTGGTAGCCGTTTTCATCCCTCAGCATATTCAGCTCATCCAGATTTTGAACGGTCATAATAACCTCCCTGTCAGATCCATCCTGATTCTGCTGGAAATTCCTGCTTCCGTCCTCTGTTTCCCCCGATTCCGAAGCTTTCCGCAGCACCGCATTTAGCCCCAGCGCTTCAAACTGATTCTGAGCTTCCCCGGCTCCTGCTATTTCCTCTTCTTCCCCACACAGGAAAGCCGGAATTTCTAAGAACTCCATAAAATAAGACTGGGTATTTGAAAGCATCTCATTAAATTTATCCTGATTACTCTGATTTTCGCTGTGGTAGACCAAGCCGCATACCGGATATTTCTGAATCGCTTCCTTTGTGGTTTTTTTAGCTTTTTTCACTGTTGTCGTGGCTCCTGTCAAAGCTTCCGGAGAAAGAAGAAACAGCTGCGCCGCCTTACTTTCATCTGTCATGCTGCCGATCTTCTCCCTGATTTCAGCCTGTATCTCATCCTCAGGACCAGGATCTTTTCCCTCGATTTCAAATACCGGTTCTTTTTTCTTCGGTTCATCCAAGGCCGCTTTGGGGTTCGCCTCATCCGCCTCATCTACCTTTGCGCTTTCATCGGCGGTTTCCTTGTTTTCGACGGGTTCTATTTTCCGGTCGTCCGTCTGTCCGGTCTCCTGCCCTCCGCCAGTCTGCAATTGGGCGACCGTAACCTGATCTGCGGTTCCATCCTTTTTCTCGAAATGTCTGCCGATCCCAAACCCGATCATTCCGCCCAATATGAGGCTGGTCAGAAACACGCCGCCAGCCACAGCAAACATTGGAATCCCGTTATTTGTTCTCCTCCTGCACCGATTTTTATGATGCGGTTCCGCATAATATGGCGGATTCCCAGGTTTTTTTCTGTCAGAATCATAAGCCGGTCTTTGCCCCACGGTGCGCTGCATCCGGTGCTCTATTTCTTCCTGACTTCTTTTCCTTTCGATCTCTCTTTCCCGTTCTGACCTATCCTCCTCACCGGTTTCCTCTCCTTCCTCCATCACGCCCCTTTCTTTCCTTTCTCTTTCACGCTTCCTTACATACCCCAGCGCTTCCGCTTTTTTCCTTTCACTTTCTTTTTCAATCCGGTTCCAGGTATCAATGCTGAATTCAGGATGCTTTGATCTGGAAAGAGTATCTGACGCAATGACCGCAACCAACGTAAGATCATCTGTAATCTTCGACTGATAGCCCCTGCTGCTTAAGTATCTTTTATAGTACTCCAGCGTATCCTCCGCCGCAGCCTTTCTGTTTCTGCCTGCCAGCCCGTAGATTGCAGGCTCCATAAATGGGTAATAGATCCGGTTGAAATAATTGATCTTATTAAAGTCAGGATACATCATGGCAAAGGCGTCCAGTACACCGTCTGTAGCCATGACAAAGCCTGCTACAGAGGTCAGCTTGGTGATCTCCCATTTTCCAGTTTGAAGAGGATAAACACTGCTTGCCTCTTCTCCCTTCAGGCGCCGGGTGGCAAGCTTGACCACGCCGCTTTGAGTCTGCGCCACAACGCCGTCATCTCCTACATGGCAGCAGTACAGGCTGCTGCCGTCATACAGGGCCACCGTTAAGGTTGACTGGAGATTCCGCACAGCCTGCATCGCCTGGTCAGCAGCTTCCTCCACTTTCCTGGCTGCCGTTTCAAACGCCTCATTTAAAATTACATGAATCTGCTCCTCTTCAAGGTGTGATCCCTGCATTCTGACCGCGTTTTCTACATAATCCAGTGCTTCTGTTACCGCAATATAGGCCCCCCAGTGAGACAAAGGGCAGCTCCCCAGTCCGTCGGCAATCCCTCCGATCACCAGTCCCCGGTTTTTCATTATCCGCACATCGCTGTAATCCTGACAAGGGGTACCTTTTTTCACATGAGATAGTCCCTGCAGAGAAATTGCAAATGCAGAAAATTCCGAATTATATATCGCCTTTCCCTCCTGAAGGGGAGGAAAGGTATTGATTAGATCCATACTGATCCCTCCATCTTGTTTCCCGTGTCCCGCTTATTCCATTGATTTGATCAGATCCCGGTTCGCCTTCTCATATTTGTTGAACATACTGTCATCGTTAAAATCCTCCGGCTCTATGGTTGGGCTGTACCAGTCGAACTGATTGAAATACGCGTTCAGATCTTCTGAATTAAACTTGCGGCCCCGCCTTGCGTAAAGCTCATTCCTGGCAAGGCGAAGCTGGGATTTAGAAAGTGACACAAGCTCAGCCTCGGTATAATACCGGCTGTCTGACTCCGGCAGGATAAAGCCGGAGCTGGATGAGGCAGCGGCCTGTGTCGTCTGCTGCTGAGTCCGATCAGGAACAATTGTCTTCGCGTCTGCATAATTTTCCGTCATGCCGCCATCTGAAGTGTTACTTGTAATTGCCAGCATTTTCCCATTGTTTGTAGCGTAGATCACCACCTCTGACCCGTATTTGATCATATCCCCATCCAGCCTCATAAATTCCCAGCGATTTCCATCCATATCCTCTGCCGCCATATCCCAGCTTTCCGACCAGTCGAGATTTGTCTCTATATATTTATGATCGCCCAGAATCTTCTTACCCAAGCAACTTTCTCCCCATGTTGTGGAACTGGATTTTGACAGGTATAACCGATAAATATTGGCTTCTGACATATTAATAATCCGGAGAAAATTGCGATCCGGCTTCCCAACCACAAAATCATATGCTTTCGGCGACCCAGATTGGCTCTCCGGCTGAGGCTCCTTTGATGTTTCTGTCTGGACCTCTGTCCGTGCTTCCGTTCGAGTCTCTGTGTGGTTTTCTGCTTTCTCTTCTTCCGCATGAGTCTCTGCTGCTTCCTCCGTCTGGCTTCTCCTTGACTTTGCAGTGGAGATCTCTGCATAATCCCTTGCTGCATATGCAGAAGGCTTACTGCTTTCCATATTTGCTGCTATCATAACGGAAGCTCCGATGAAGAATGCCAATACCGCCGCAGCAAATCCCATCCGTTTATAAAACGGCTTTTTTACAACATTGATCTTTGCCGCGGCTGCCTCCTCTTCCGGCTTCTTTGGATGCGGCTGTTCGGCCTTGATCTCCACGCTGCTACTTGCGACCACATTCTGATTTCCGTCCAGCAGATCGATCCTGCAAAGCCCCTCCTGCTCACCAGGCGGCCCCTCCAGCCTTCCCTCAACACAAATGCTGTCTCCTGTTTTATATTTGGGAAGGGGTCTGGTCACGGAAGATTTTCCGTCAGCGTAGGTATAACGCACAGCCAGCGGCATCTCCATGGAAAGAGGAGAATTTTTTACGAGATAGTGAGAATACCATTTTTTATTGGAATCAATGGTGGTTAAACTGGTTGTTAAATCAGATGGGTCTTCATTCACATAACCGCCCTCAATATCCCATCGGATCATCCTCTTGTTATGATCCTCCAGCCGCTTCTGCGCTCTGCATAGTTCACACCCACGTCCGTCATTGATGTAATAATGCTGGGTATTTGCTTCGCAGGGAATCAGGCTTTTCCCTTTTTCCTGATACAGCCTGGTTAAATCCTGATACCAGACTCTGGCCTTCGTCCTCTTGTTTTTACACTCGATACTGTTTAACGCATGATAATCAAAGGTTTCCCGGAAATCCTGCTGCAGATAATCCGGCAGCATGGATAACCAGGGGATGCCCGGCTGAATATCTCCTTCCTTCCCCGCCTTCACAAAGGGGCAATTTCCCTCTACAATGGCATCCGCCTGCTGATTCTCTCCTTTGGAACCTGCCGGAGATACGATCATTTTCATATTAAACGGATGCGCATGAAAAAGAAGCTGGAAAATATGAACCGCCAGTGCAAAATCATCTGTCTGTTCCGTAAATTCGGACGCTTCATCGGCAAGGCTACGCCTCACCTGCAATTCTGGAGCCAGGTATTCCGGACGCCCTACCGTGCATTTAAAATGCTCACCGGTGTCCCTGTCTCTGATATCAAAACTGTCCACATCCATGATTGTCACATATCCGTTTGGGTGCACGGAAATGTTATTGCTGTTCATATCCCCAATCACAATCTTCCGGTCATGGAGATATGCCACAAGAGACGCAAGATTTGCCGCAACCACCAGCGCCTTCGACCAGTCATATTGATTCCGAAACAGCTCCTGCCGCCCGTCTTCACGCCCCATCTTCCATATGGGAAATCCGCCTGTTACCCGCGGCATCACATAACCCACAAATCCGCTTCCGTAATATATGGCGTCCTGGGGCCAGGTAATCAGCGGAATTCCCCCTGGGGAACTGAGTACAATTCCATCCTTCAGCATGCTCAGTATCTTTTTTTCCACTGCATGGCTTGGCTTTTTATAAACCTTTGCCACCATGGAGGGATCATCGATATTATATACAATACCTTCTCCGCCTTCCCCAAGCTTATCCTTCACACGATATGTTCTGCCGCTTTTTCCATATAAAATTTCGCCCGCCTGTATCATATATGTATTCCCCCTGCAATATTCTCCAATACCATTTTAAGCTGTACAACAGCCTGACGGATCTCCTCCTTCTTTTTCTGATCCGCCCGCGCAGCCGCCATGGACTGATCCGCCTGCGCCTGGGAATTCAGAAGCTGCCCGTTCACATATTCGGTCATAAGCTGCTTTGCCTTATTTCCAAGCTGTCCATAAGCCTCCTCCATGCACCTCTGGACAGAAAGCTGCAGTGCATCATACTGGCGTACAATATTCTGAATCAGTTCTGGTTTTCTGTCCTTGATTTCTCTTTTTCTCATAATACCGCCGATTCCGTCTGCTGCCAGGCTGATTAGTCCATTGCCCATTACAGAGCCCATAAAGCCCACGCTGTCTCCCCGGGTCCAGGTTCTTCCGGTAATTGCAAAGCGGAAATTATAATTTTTCTTTTCATATTCCCGGCTCAGCTTCTTACCCAGCTCTGAAGATATTTCCTCCAGCATTTCATAAATTTCGTCAATATGAACATCGATGCATTTTCTGATGGCATCCTGCATGGTATCGATACAGAAAAACGGATAATATCGTGAAAGCTGGTCTACTGAATATTGATCCAGATCTTTTGTTTCTTCCTGCATTCTGCGGATCAGTTCTCCCATCCAGACGCTTGCCTCATTCTGCATCTGCCTGATCCTGTCATCAACTCTCCGGCAATACTCGTCCAGACGTTCTGCCTGCTGCTCGCTCAAACGCCTTACAGCAGCTGCCGTTTCCTCTGCCTCCTGGCTGCTCATCTCCACACCCTTCTCCAGCGCCGTCAGATCATCTCCGATATCTGCTGCCATAATGCCGACCATCCTCTGCATACGATCCGGAATTACATGTTCTTTTTTCCCGCTGATTCGATTGGATATGCTGCTCCTCAGCCTGCAAAATTCTTCCGCCAGGATATCCTGAAGCATCCGGCACGGCCTTTCCTCCTGACGCTGGCGGCACTGTTCATCTAACGCACTGACCATCCAGATCTTCTGCCCCGGCAGCATTCCCTCCAACTTTTTTTCCATATTGTCTCTTACACGGGAAAGATCCTTTTCCGAGCTCAACATATCTGCAAAATTAGACACAAGAAACAGGCTGGTGTATTTCTGGGGTAAAATTCCGGTTTTTAAATACAGCATCTCGCTTTTTGATAATGGCATGGAAACTGACATAACATAAATAACAGCGTCAGCCTGCTGCAGCGCATCTGCCACCAGATTGGAAAAATCCCGAATAGAATCCTGCAATCCTGGCGTATCAATAATTGTAATCTGTTTTAAAAGCTCAATGGGGCGCTGCAGCTCCAGACGTTCGATGGGCTCTCCTACTGCCTCCATGATCGATTCCAGGCTAGATCGGCTAAGCTCTTCATCCCTCAGTGTCATCCTCCTTCCGCCGGAAAGAATCGCCTCGTTTTTATGAATCCCATAGGAAATCCGGTTCATTGTCACCGTTTCTGTGGTTACATTCACCGGGGCCACCTCTTCCTCTAAAAAAGCATTAATCAAACTTGATTTTCCTCTTTTAAACTCCCCGCACACTACCAAGGTAAAGGGATCTTCCCTGCGCCTTCGAATATTCTTTTCCCAGAAAGAAACTTTATCGATCAGATGATCTCCCAGCAGCTCCCGGTATTTGCTGTCATACTGAAAAGGCTTCAATCGGTCCAGTGCCGCCTCCATATCCTGCATTACTTTACCGGTATCATAGTAGACACGTTCCTCCAAATTTACTCTCATTTTTCTACCTCTTCTCTCTCAGATCAATATACCGGTTGCAGCGCATATCCGTCTCCTGCTTGCTGCGCATGAGGGCTCCAGGCATTTTCCGTTCCGGACGCCATTCATAGTAAACTGCGCACTCTGCAAATTCGGAAATGGCAGCGATCCTTCTTGCCGTGGCAGGATGGGTGCTCATAATCTCACTGTACCTTGCCACACTTTCCATGGTATCATCAAGCTGCCTGCGGATATCTCCAAAATCGATCTGATGTTCCGAACCGATGATGCCTCCATACATCAGCTTTGCCATTGCATTATGACAATCCTCCAGAGAATCTGCACATAAAAGTCCGGCTCTGTCGGCTGTTACCTCACTGGCCCGGCTCCAGGTATTTAAAAGCACCATGCTTCCTGCACTGAGCAGCCCTCCCAGCACAGAAGAGATCCCTGCCGAAATGCCGGCCACACCGATGCCAAGGACCATACTGCTAAGCACCTTGTAAGCGCCATGATAATTGTGGAGATGTCCGCATTCATGTCCAATCACGTATTTCAGCTCCGGAAGGGTAAACCGTTCCAGCATTCCGCTGTTCACAATTACAGTTGGTTCTATATCATCCACTGCATAGGCGCAGGCGTTAACATCCTGTGCATTTTTAATGTAGACATTAGGAATTGCAATCCCCAGAGTGCTGGCGCACTCACAGGCAATCTGATAAATTTCGGGAAACTGATTTGGCCCTACCGCAAGAGACGTGCGTATATATTCGTGTACTTCCCGGCTGACCGAGGGTCTGGTGATCGTTTTTGCCGTTTCATAAAAGCCGGGAATCGCATCCAGCTTTCTGCGGCTCTCATAGTCCAGCTCATACGCATAATTGGGAATTCCATTGCCGTCAATCCGCCTGCTTTCCATCATTTTCTTCTTGGTAAGATAATTTCCAAAGCTGCTGTCCACACTTGCCAGCGGGGAGTTTCGTTCTGCGAAATCTGTATTCATCTTTTCCTCCTTATGTACGTTCACGCCTCGCTTCGGCTGCTGTTCACTTTTTCCAACATAGGCAGCAGCTGCTTCATAATCTGGTTTACAGACACAATGACAGCGTCATATCGTTTGGATTCCTGTTCCTTCTGCATTTCATTCTTTGTCAAATCCCGCTTAATGGAATCAATGGTCTGCTCTGTATCTTTCAGAAGCTTTTCACACTCCTCTTCCATAACAGCAGACAAATGCCCAAAGCCTTCGTCCACCAGCTTCTCAATATAACGTTCCAACTGGCGTTCCTGCCTAAGAGAAACAACCATATTCTTTACTTTATCTCGAAGCGTATCCACAATCTCTAAATATGCCTTATGGTTAATATTTCCGCCAAACAGCTTTTTTACCGCCATTCCGCCTGTTTTCTGGGAAGCGATACCTGCTATCAAACAAAGCGGAAGTCCTACAACGCCTAATGGTCCTGCTATAGCCGCTACGCCAAATGCGGTAGCGACACCAACTCCCAGTCCAACTGCAGCGCCCTTCCCTCCTGCAAGCTGGTATCCTTTAAACGCACCGGAAAGCCCAAGAATACCAAAGCTGTTTGTCAGTGTGTCAATGGTGATGCTGGCGATATCCATCATCAGACCGTTTGATTTTTTTGAAGTCATACCAGACAGGTCCATCCGGATCTGCTGCGTATCCATTCCCATTTTGGACGTAAAATCAGTCAGCCGTGATGCTTCCTTTCCGAGAGATTCCATGACCTTGCTCTTCATTCTTTCACAAAAATAGCTCATCTGCTCCTGCAATGTGCTCTGCACTGCCTCTTCGATTCGTTGAGCCGCCGCTGCCTTGCCGGCATCCAGGGCTAATGTTTTTTCATCAATTTTGACCTGATCAATTGCGTCATACAGCTTTTTTTCCAGCTCCTGATAAAATTCTGCCGCCTGAGGCAAAAGAGAAACCCGAATTTCCTGACCTGCTGCCTTAATCTTTTTGTTTTCTGCACGCTTGTCATTTCTCAGGCGGTTAATCCTCTCCAAAGCCTCCTGCTGTTTCAGACGAAACGTATCTCCAGACAGGCTCAGGCTGTTTTTCCTGGTTTCAGCAGCCTGAATCACCTCCTCTGATGTCCGCAGCAGGTTGGACAATGGCGCTGCCAGCTCCAACGCACCTCGTTCCACTGTCAGCATATACGTCAGTTCTTTCTCGAAGGCAACAATTCCACTCTCCGTTATCAATTCCTGGTTTCCCTCCAGACGGCCGTCCAGTGCATCTGCTGCTGAAATAGGGAAAATCCGGATGCTTCCCAGCTTTGCCTTTGCATCCTGGTACTCTTTTGATCCATTCCCATAAACCTCTGCCATTTTATCCAGTACTGCCGTCTGAATTCGATTCCGGATATCCTGTACGCACCGCTCTCTTTCCTTGGGACGAATGGTATCGATCTTGTTTACCAGAAAGATCAGCCGTCCCAAGTCACTTCCTACCAACTTATTTCGTACAAAATCTGCCTCGCTTTTCCCAAATGGAGCTCCAGGCACCACTACCATAATCACAGCATCCAGCTTGGGAATCACCTGTTCACTGATCCGATCCATCCGGTCATCATCGTTTAAACCCGGGGTGTCCACGATATCCACACCATTCTGGCAGAACTTACACGGATAATATACGATCGCCTCATCCACGCTCTCTGACCTTTTATCACTTTCTTCATTCAGCTTCGTAACATAATCCTTAATTTGATCCACCGGTACGTCGATAGCGCTTCCATCACTGGATATCACCTGCGCATGGGGCGTCAGATCGTAGGTAACGCGGTTCATGGTTGCCGTACAGGGAAGAATATCCGCCGGCATGATTTCCGCTCCTAACAGGGCATTTATCACGGTACTCTTTCCTCTCTTAAATTCTCCCATAATCCCAACAGAAAACTTGTGTTCCGCCAGCTTTTTTCTGCTCTGGTCAATGCTCCTTTGATTTTCCTCCATCTCAAGCTGCCCGCAAAGCTTTGACAGCTCCGTCATAGCGGTATTAACCTCCGCTACCATCCCGTGATAACTGGTGTACCCCTGTTCCTCCATCATCCTTTGTCTCCTCTCTGCCTTTCGGCATCCTTGTGTACCGTTACCTTCTTTTGATTCACATCCGATTTTCATACTTCCAATTTCTTATCGTAACGCTTTTACGTTATAATATAGTCTTATAAACGTTATACCAAAATTCGTCTTATTTCGCAAGAAATATTTGTAATTTTTGCCATTTTGTTCCCAAATTCAAATATTTCCTTAATTTTCTTCTTTTTTTCTCATCAGTCTCTCTTTCGTACTCTCTGTATATTTCCACATAAGAATCATTGTCAATTATTCGTTTTCCTTTTGAAAAAAACTTATGATACAGCAAATACCCTTCCTCGCTTCCCAGCTCTGCTGCCTGTCTCAGGCACAGCCCCGCCAGCTTACGGTCTCTCCGGCATCCCAGACCGTTCAAGAACAGGATCCCCAGCCTGCAGTAAGCATCAGCTGACCCACTTAATCCCTTTATCCATAGCTTCCTGATTCTCCGATTCATTCTACGATTCCCTTCTTTTTTGTACAGCAACGATTCATTCCTGCTTCTTTTCTCTGCATTTTACTATCCGCTCATTGCAAAAACTGAATCTTTTTTCCATCTGCAAATTTTAAACTCTTGACGCCTGATTATTACTTGATTTTTGTAACAGTACCGTACCCTTGTCCACTAAGGATATATTCATAATAACGAACAAAAAACTTTCTTTGTGACGTATTAACGTCCTTATTATATCGTAATATAGTATCTGTACGATTTATTTCATTTCAGCTATGATAAAGTCATGCAATTTTAGAAAACAGAGGGAATTTTATGGACGATTTTAATCCTTTGGAGCGAATCAAAGAACTCTGTGCCGAGCGGAACTGGTCCTATTATCAACTGGCAAAAGCCTCCGGCATTACCTACTCCACCTTAAGCACGATGATCAATAAACAAAATATGCCGTCTCTTCCTACGCTGCAGAAGCTGTGTCACGGTTTTGGCATTTCCGTAACGGATTTCTTCGAGCCTGACAAAAGCTTAAGCGGGCTTACCAAGGAACAATCCCAGTGCCTTACCTTATTTACCGCACTTCCAGAGAAGGATAAGCAGTTGGCCCTTGCCTATATGAAAGGACTAGCCAAACAATTATAGCTAACAACGAAAAACCTCTGTATTTTGCACCTAAAACAAAATACAGAGGTTTTTAACTAAGCCGCTTTCAGTTAAATTTTAAAAATAATCCCTATCTCTCCATCCCTTTCACTTCCTTCTCCAATTCATACAGCCGTTCCTGCTTTTCTCCTAATTTTTCCGCAGATTGATCCAGACGTTCTTCGATCCGATTCAGGTAGGTATTCATCCTCACCTCCACAGCGTCCCGCTCTGTCTCCCACACTGGGTTTTCTACAGAGAAGGACAAAAACTGCTCCAGCACCTGTTCCTTTACGTATTCCACATCCTCTGCTTCCCATCCGGCAAACCAGTAATTCACGCCTGTATAGTTATAGCCCCGCATATCCTTCTGATTCTCCACATATCCTTTATAAGCCTCATCCAGCTCGTCCATGGCGATCTCATCGTAATCCGCGCTTTCTACATAAAATTCCAGAATCGTTAGATCCTGAATGTACATGGCAAGCATCTGATATCTTCCGTTTGCATTCATCTCATACTCGGCAGAGCTGATTCCATTTTCATCCAGCAATTTTGCAAACTCCTGATCCACCTGGTAAGGCACATAGGAATCGGTTAATTCCTCCATATCCTGAATGGTATTTTCCATCAGCTCCAGAAGCTGCTCCTGCTTATCCGGAGCGGGCTGCTCCAGATATACGCCGATCTCTTCCAGAACCTGATCATAGACCTGGCTGTCCTGATCCTGAAGCATCATAATCTGAGCGTAATCATCTGCAATGGCCTTCCGATCCTCCGCTTCTTTTTTTCTGCTTCCTGATCCGCAGGCTGACAGCACGATTACCATCCCGCCTAATATACCGAAAACTGCCGCCTTCTTCCCCTTTCTTTGATTCCTTGCTGCCGATTCTTTTTTCATTTGAACTCCTCCCATCTCTTATTTTCTTTTAATACTTCACTTCCGGTATCCTATAATTCTGAGTTTTCATCTCCCTCGCCGCGTCCTTCAGATTGTCCTTGGCCTGCTTTACCTGCTCTTCTGCTTCCTGCTCTGACAAATTCGACATAGGATACTGTAGCAAATACTGCTGAAATACCGGCATATTGGATACCGTTTCCCTGACCTCCTTTAAGTTCTCCTCATCTAACTGGATCATCAGGCAATTCAGTTCCAGATACGTATAAGTAGCGTACACATCCAAGTAGTTTTCATATGCACAAACCAGCGGCTCACGCTTCTTTGCTCCGATATAAACACTGTCAGCATCACATAATTTATCCTTCAAATGTCTCTGGGCTTCTTCCATGATGGTGTCCATTTCAAAGGTTCTGGTATACAGATCCTGAATGATGGTTGTAGGAACATCTGCCTTGACATTCTTCAGGGCTTGGCTGATATCATTCCGGTCCCCTCTCATGTATAAATACGTTTCCAGATCTTTTTCCTGTTTTTCCATACAAGCTTCCAACTTTTGGATTCCTGTCTCATTGCCTTCTAATACCGAATCATCCGATGCTGTTTTCAAAATCTCCTTCTGAGCTTCGATCTGTTTTCCCAGTACTGCCAGATTGCCCTCCATATACTTCAGAGCATTGCCAAGCGCACCCTGCTGCTCCTTTGTCATCCTGGGAGGCATCTGTGTTTTCCAAAGCATGCCTCCCACGGCAGTCACTATAACCGCAGCCAGAATTCCCATAATTCCTTTTCGTCCCCATTCCTTTTTTCGGAATGTCAGCTCCTTCTGCCGGTTCTTCCGGTCCTCCTCTGCAAGATAATTCAAAAAATTATCATGAACCAGCCGGTATGTTCCGTCACTGCTTCGTTCCAGCAGATTCAGATGCTGGGTCAGCTGTTCCGTTACTGCATAATCAAACCATTCCTTCTCATTATTGATCCCCTGGAGCATCAGCCGGGATCTCCCTAAAAATTCCGGGAATGCCAGAGAAAAGCTTTTCCGGTTTAAGTTCTGGTAATTTTTCTCTGCCAGATCATACAGGTTTTCTGTAGTCAGCAGCGTCCTTTTCCGGCGTTTCAGTTCTCCGGCAATCTCCGGCAGGAAATGGTGCAGCAGATACTGGTGGCGAAGCTGCTCCGACTGGTTTCCGGAATCCACACGCTGCTCATGGATCAGAAGGCTTTCCAGATACCGTCCGATCATACCCTCCATGGTGACTTCTGCCAAGCGCACCGGACCTTTTTCATCTCTTGTTTCCTGGTCGATAAATCCATTTTCCCTGGACAGCGCTATGGTTTTTCGATACAGCGAAAGCAGCATGGGATTTTGCAGAAGCTTCAGCAGCTTCTGATCTGACGGGCAGGCAAGTCCCGCCTGCTCCAAGCTCTGTCTCACCATAGCTTCTGAAAAAGGCAGAAGCTCTGCCGCTGCAAACTCCCGCAGCCCGTAAGAACGCACTGCATCTGATCGATCTGTAACCAAAATCCCAACGCCTGGTTTTGTTCCCAGCTTCTCAATCTCCTTTAACAGCCCCGCCTGGCGGCTTCCTGCTTCATTCAGACCGTCTAAAAGTAAAATCAGCCGCAGGCCGTCCTCCTGATCCATCAGACGTTCCAATTCATGAAGCCCATCCTCTATCCCATCCACCTGCTCCCAAAAATACAGGGAACGAAGAATATATTTTCTTATATAAAAAGTTTCTCCTGCTGCCTTCTGCTCTGCTTCCTGATAACTGGCCAGGGGAATATAGACGGTCACCGGCTGGCTGGGAACATAGTCGTTAACCGTTTTTCCCCAAAGCTCCATCAAAAGTCTGGTTTTTCCCATTCCCCCAGCCCCTGTCAGAAGCAAAAGCTTCCCCTGCTCCAGAAGCTGAAACCCTTCCTCCTGGGTGAATGGTCTGCCGCGATCTGATAGAAAGGAAAGTACTCTTTCCTGGTACCGCTCCTCCGGGCATCGCTGCCTTTTCCAGTTCCGGCGGCTCCCTTCCCAGACCGCACTATGAGAAATTCCTTTGCCGTCGATCCGCCTGAGAAGCTCCCTGATTTCATCACGCAGCTCATCCACCGACTGATACCGTTTCCGTGCCAAAGTGTGCAGGCCCTTTGTGACAATCTGCACCGCCTTTCTAGCTGCAGATACCGGTTCGCCCTGAAATATTTCCAGATCCTTCGGGAAACATCGCTTCAAACCATTTCCGGTGGTCTCTGCTTCCGAGAGAATTCTCCCTGTCAGCATGCGGAAAAAAACGGCGCAGACCGAATACAGATCGGATGCTGGTCCTACATCCCAGGCCTCCTCCAGGCAGACCTCCGGCGCCGTGTAGCCTTCCTTCTCACTGAAAAAGCAATTCTCCTCCAGATCATCCATCTGCCAGATGCTGTTGTAATCAATCAGAAGTGCCCGCTCCGGCAGAATCAAAATATTGTCCGGGCTGATATCCAGATGCAGAATCCGATTCCGATGGAAGCAGTCCACCGCATCCAGAATCTTCATCATCCCTTCTGCAATTGTTTTCAAGCGGTTAAATTCACTGCCTTCCTCCAGCAGCTCCTCCAGACTTCTCCCGCCGTGAACCGTCAAGATCGAATAAAAGGTACCATAGCTCTCATAAGAATTCAGATTACCTGATATCTTCTCCGGAAGCTTTGTGAGCAGTTCCAGATTGGCCTGATTTCCCTTAAAAAAGCTTTTCCTGCAGCGCTCCATCACTGCTCTGCCGTCTCCCTCGCAGCAGATCACACCAGCTTCATTCCGATAGATCAATCCCCGTGAATGACATGGGTATAATTCTTTGATCAGAACCTGATGACGGCTGCCGCAGTTTAGCTGGTCTTCGTAAGATGCCTGATACACCACCGAACTGCCCCCACAGCCAATCATCGACTCCAACCGGTATTCTACACCGCCAAGCCTCAGCAGTTCTCCTTTTTTCCGAAATTGTCGTTTTTCCTTCATTCGCCCTCTCCTAAGCCTCTTTTTCAGTAATGGTTCCGTCTCCTTCACCGTTACCTGTTTCATTGCCATACAGTTTTCGTCAGTGATTAGTAAGCCTTATGGCAGTTCTTATGATAACATGATAGCATCGGAAAAGAATCTCATCTGTAACTTTTTTCCGTAACAACGTTTTCGTCCTTTCACAACATCTTCTGTTCTATTGCTTTTCTTCCTCCTCAAACAAAATCTCCAGTACCTGCTCCATCCGCTCACTGACCGGCTCCCCATCCCGGGCCTTCATTGCGTACAGCACCAGATAGTCAAACAGATTGCCAGGATCCAGGGGATTCATTCCATAAGCCTTCAGAAACAGATTCATCTGCTTGATCCGTCTTTCCAGCACCGTATCTGCATCCTCTTCTTCGTCATCCATATAATAATCCTTCTGCTCATCCATACCCTGCTCATTCATCCGGCAAAAATCAAATTCCTCTGTAACCAGGTACAAAAGAACCATCACCTTCCGGCTTACATCTTCCTTCCGGTTTCTCATATTTAAAAGGCTGGTTTCATTTGGCCAATATTTCCGAACTAATTTCTGCAGACAGGTATAATCTGCTGTTTTTCTGCCTTCTGGGATATGCATCTGGAAATAAGTATCCATGATCTCATCCATGGTATATTTTTCCTCTGCTTTTCCGTTTAATCCTTCCGGCTGCTGCAGATAATCCATCAATTCCATAAATTTCTGATATGCGGTTTCATGCAGTACTCCTAAATCTTTTCCATGTTCCTGGAAAAACTCCATCAGGCTGGCTTCATCTGTTACCTGACTAAATTCATTCCATATCTGCCTGGTAAAAACCGGTTCTAATTTCACATAGTTCTCCCTGTTATTCTTTTTGGCCTTCTTTTTTCCGACTGCCTTGTCTGTTTCTTCTTCTGATTCCTCATCCCGGCTGCTCCACATAAAACCGTATTGGTTCTGCACATTCTTTCTCAAATCCTCCGCATACTGGTAATCTTTTCCGGTTCGAAGAGCAAACGCATACACCAGCTCGTCCGGATTGCGGTAGTGGATCCCTGTTTCGGCTGCTGCACCCAGCACTCGTCCGGTTTCCGCTTCATTTAATCCCAATGCAAAACAGATTTGGAACAATGTCTTCCGATTTTTCGGTATATTTTTCCCCTTCAGCCAGTTCCGCACCTTTCTTGCCACGCTGTCCGGCTTTTCCCCTGTAATCTCTATCATACCCTGAATCAGCTTTTCCATCATCTTTTCATCCGGGCAGGCACGGGACAGAACCTGATCAAAGCTTCGATATAATGCGCCTTTCTTTAAAAAAGCAACCAGTTCCCTGGGGGACCGTTCCTTTCCCTCCAGAAAACTCATGTTATTTTCAGATATTCTTGTTCTGTCCATAGTATTTCTCTCCTTTAGGCATAAGCTATATTAAAAAAGTTTATCATATATTCTGGTAATTTTACAGATTCTTTTTTGTCTGATTTTCCCCGATGGGACCTGGGCTGCAGTTTCATATCCTCCCAGTTATCAGCCTGAATATAAAAACAGGGACCTAATTTCTACATTTTCACATTTAGGTCCCTCTAATTTCACTTCGTTATTTTATTTTTCCCAACAGCCCTCTTTCTTTTCCTACGATCTTTATACAGACAGAACCCCTCATATACCAGAATTCTCACCCTTCCATCCATCCCTTACAAACATCCACCCACTCCTCATACCCGGAGCACAGTTCCAGTTCCGGAATCGTCAGTTCCACCGCACTGTTGCTGCTGCCGCAGGCCGGATACACGATCTCAAACCGCTTCAGAGATTCATCCAAAAACACGATCACGCCGTCCTTCACGCCAAAGGGACACACTCCGCCTACCGCATGTCCCACCAGCTCCACTACTTCCTCCGTCGAAAGCATCTTCGCCTTGGTATGAAACTTCTCTTTATACTTATGGTTATCCACCTTTGCATCCCCTGCCGCTACGATCAGGATTGCCTTTCCATCCACCAGAAAGGATAATGTCTTCGCGATCCTGGCCGGTTCACATCCTACTGCTTGGGCCGCCAGCTCCACAGTAGCACTGGAAACTGCAAACTCCTTTACCCGATCTCCAAATCCTTTCTGCTCCAAATATGCTTTCGCCTGCTCAAATGCCATTTTATCTCGTCTCCCTGCCTGCTTTGTTTTGTATTTTATATCCAGCTACATCTGCTTCCTAACGATCTTATACTCATCATAAAGCTGATAATAGGGACATGCATACCGCCGATCCGCCAGCAGCCGGCTCATCTCATCCTCGTCCAGATTCACCATGCACCAGTAATCTTCCGTTTCCTCATCATACACATAATTCACACAACTGTCACAGCTGCTCTTCCCAGCCATCTGCACTCACCTGCCTGTTTTGTTTTTATGTC
>JAUNGG010000014.1:0-31678 GCA_030524635.1 Lachnospiraceae bacterium | reverse complement strand
GTCCGATGTCTGAGCGCTTATGCAAGCAAGCTTGCAACGCTGCTCAGCCGCCGGATCACACTTTGAAAGTCGATTGCTCCGCGCCTTCGGCGCTCACACAATCGCCGCCAGCATTCGGAATCCGTGCTGACGCCCTACTTCCTCATACTGGCTTGGTCGTCCGATGTCTGAGCGCTTATGCAAGCAAGCTTGCAACGCTGCTCAGCCGCCGGACGACACTTTCATCGTATAGTAATGTTCTAACAGCTGAATCGCCACGCTTCCTTTCCGCATCCTCTTATGGGCCTCCTCATAGGTAAACCAGTCTGCCCGGTCCACCTCTCCGGAAATATGGAAGTCTGCCTTTTTCACATGAGCCTCAAAGGCCAGCATCAGCTGGCTTCTCTCCGGCATGGGATAGCTTCTAGTATACCGGATCTGTTCCACATCCAGCCCCAGCTCCTCTTTCACCTCTCTGACCGCCGTCTCCTCCGCGCTCTCCCCGCACTTCACATACCCGGCAATACAAACATAAAACTGATCGGAAATATACCCCTGACGGATCAACGCCACCTCATCAAACTCATTGATCACCAATGTAATGGTGCATGTATAAAAACCATCAAACCAGGGGCGCTTACAGGTTTCACAGTAAGGCACCAGCCCCTCGTCCCCGATTTCCTTCTCAACTAATTTCTCCCCGCACTGCGGGCAATATTGATACTTCATAATTTATACCATCCCCCGATACTCCTGCTTCCACTCTCTCACTAATGCTGCCGCGCCTTCCAGCCGCTTCACAGGATCCTTCAGGAACAGTTCATCCAGCTCCTTCACGGCCTCTGACTCCCGGCCGTTCTTCTTGGCGTCCTCGATCCTCTGATCCCATTGGTCCTGCTTCACGCCGTTCCAGATCACCTGATACCGCTGTGCCACATCCAGACCGGGACAAAACGATTTCAGATAGTACATCCGCTCCAGGATCTCCTCATTCCGCCCATCATAAAAAAATGCCTTATCATAGGCCTGATACGCCTTCTCGAACTGAAACATCCTGGCCTGGCAGGCTCCCAGGCAGCACCACACCTTGCTGAGAAACCGGTTATCTGCCACATGATCCCGGCTCATATCCAAAAGCTTCTCGTACATGGGAATGGCCCTGCCGTACTGCTTCCGCTCGAACAGATAATCTGCCTTCATTTTCCCGTATTCTGCCGGGTGCTTCTTCCGCATCTGGATCAGTGTCTGGCGGTATTTGCTCACCTCCGCAGCGGTATAATAGGTGCACTCGGAAAGGATCAAAAGCAGCATATTATCGGAATTTTCCCCGCTCTTTCTCCAGTTATCCAGCTTTCCTGCCAGGAATTCCATATTTAAGTCCTCCCGGATAAACTGGATCAGCCGGTCATCTACAAAGTCGTCCATGACCAGCAGCGGATTTTCATAAATCACATAACAAAGCTCCTGGGAGGAGTAAAGATGCACTCCCAGCTCCGGCACCTCAAAGGGATGTCTGACCGGTTCCATCCGGCATAAAATTAAACTCATAATGCTATCTCCCTGCGTATTACAGCATCGGAAGCCGGGTACAGCTCTCCGAAGCCTTTATCCTGTATTATAATCGCCATGGTTCTCTCATCCACAAACCCGGCCTTCATCTGAATCCGTGTGGTCCGGTTGGGACGGCTGGGGAAGCCCTCCAAAGGGATCCGGACCTCTGCCTTTTTCCTGGAATCCACCGGCTGAATCTGAAATACCAGCTCATTCTGGCGGTCCAGAATAAACTCCATGGTGCTTTTCGCCTCATACCAGCTGTCCCCCGAGGCTGCAATTACCAGCTGTGTTGGCTTCTCATCGTGAAGCACCTCCATGGAAACCGTTGCCTTCAGCCGCCCTTCACAGATCATCACATAAGGAAAGGAGGTTTCCTCTGTCAGGTAATCCTGAGCCTTGTAGGCTGCTCCCTTGGCAAACAGATTGGATTCTCCGTACACCTTTCTCCGCCTGCAGATCAGCTTCATAAAATCAGAAGCCCATTCCGGCTTATCAAATCCTCTTCCGGTGAGCAGGATGGAAGAAAACATCTTCTTTGCCAGAAGCCGTTCTCCGCTGGCACATAACAGCTTATCCGCCTGCTTCGCTCCGGAGGCGGAATCCAGCCGGTCCAGCTTCATCCCTTCGTCTAAAACTTCATAATCGGAAACAATGGTAGTCTGGCGAAGCCCCCGCTGGACCTTCATCTCATAGTAGCGCAGCCCATTCTGAGACAGATCGAACAGCCCTACCTGGCTGGACCAGACTTCCTTCTTCTGACTCAGCACATAATATAAAAAGCTTTCGCTGTGGCTGATCACATGGAACCGATTCCTGGGAATTTCCAGGTAATCCGCACAGTACAGCAGGCAATCCATGGTCCGGCTGTCTACGCTTGGAAGGGTGATTACCATCTGATTCACCCGCTCCGTTCTGTACTCCTTTCCAGGCAGGGCGATCACCTGCTTTAAAAAGCGCTGCAGCAGCTCCTGCCCGCTGTACTCTGTATTCCCAATGGCAACTGTCCCATTTTTCCGTGCAAAGCTAACCAGCTTATCCACGATCACCCCGTCTCCAGCCAGATTCGCCCCGTATGCATCTTCTCCCGCAAACCACTGGTCCTCATTTTTCTTCCGGCATATCACCGTAGGAAGATTCCAGACCTTATCCTTCCCGCCGCAGTTAATCTGGGCATATGCATCACACAAATCCAAACCAATTACAAGTCCGTCCATAGACAGCCTCCATTTTCTTTATTCTGTATTGATCCTGCAGTGCAGACCCGGATCTGCACTGCGCTCCGAACCATGTATTATTTCACCAGAGGAAACAGCTCCTCCAGAGCAGCATTCCGCATCAGATACTCCTGCATGCTCTTCTTCAGCCCTGCCTCTTCCTTCATGCTGAGGCAAAGCCCCATATCGTTTAAACTGGCGAACCGGCTTTCTCTTAAGTTTCCTGCCGCCAGCTCGCACAGGATCGTTCCTTCTGCCACCTTTTCCCGGCCTCTGCCCAGCTTCTCATGGCGGTAGATCTGGTATTCCAGGGTTTCTCCCTCAAACAGGACCTTCTGGCACACATAGATCCCCTGGTAGACCCGCTTCAGCTCCTCCCGGTGGAAGCCTTCCTCATCCGGCAGGATACGGATAAACAGCTCCAGACGATCCTCCTTGCGTCCCTCATAGCAGATCATTGCCTTATCCTGGATATCCTGGGGAATCGGCACAAAGGCAGCAAGCTTCTTCGTATATGGGAAGATCAGCCCTTCCCCGATCAGATAATCCGCCATCCGTTTGCAGAGCGCCTTCTGGTCCTCCTCCAGGGTCCGGCACTGGGAATAGTACCGGGTCAGGGCCAGCAGATTGATTACCGGCACTCTGGTCAGGTCGTCTGCCTGGTTGACGGTAGCCTCCAGGTAGGCAAACACATCTCCCTCTGCCGTTTCATGCTTCAGGAAGTATCCAATGGACTTCACGGTGAAGTAAGCCTTCATTACCGTGTCGCTCATTCTCTTTCTCTTTGAGTAAAAGTGGAAGGTCTGATCCAGATGTCCCATGCTGCCGGAAAACATCATCTGGCACAGCAGCCGCTCTTCCAGATCATAGGTCTCCACTCTGGCGGAGATTGCCTGGGACAGCAGCTTGAACATCTGCTCCGAGCTGCCGTTATAATGCTCACACAGATAGTCTAAGATCACGCTGTCTGCTTTTCCTCTGGCAAACACCTTTGCGGAAAGGCGCAGCAGAAACTCGTCCTCATCAAAAAGATTCAGCAGGATGGTTTTGCCGCACAGCTTCACCAGGCGCCCGGTTTCCATTCCCTCCCAGCCATAAGTCTTCAGGATTCCATAGGCCTCCTCCAGATAATTCTGGCTGATCAGTGTCTCGCACACTGCCAGCCGCTCCTGGCGGTTCATGGCCTCGGTATCCAGGGTAAGCAGGTATCCGCATTCGCTCTCTTCTGCATCCTCGCTGCCTGCCAGCTTCCGGTAATATTCGATCACACGCTCCAGCAGCACCTTCCGGTAAAGGGAATTTAAGGACAGCTCCTTCATTCCCCGCTCCAGGATATGGATCTGGCTCTCCTTCACGTCCCTGGCAGCTGCAATCTCCCGGCAGGCTGTCAGACACAGCATGGGATGGTCCGGATTAACCTCAAAGCAGCGCCTCTCCAGCTCCGGCTTATCCATCACCGGTGTCTTCAGATATGGAACATCGGCATACCGGTTTCCAAAGGCATCCTGGAACAGGATCACGGTCCGGTCGGAGAACAGAGGCACATACGCCACTCCATCCGCCAGCAGATACATATCCTCCTGGGTCAGCTCCTCATACCGGATGATCACATACTTCATCTGTCGGTTCCGGCAGGAGATCCGGTAGGACTTCAGCACCGCCGGAAGCACCGCCGCAATGCGCTCATCGATCATATCCTTAAATATCATATGGTCATAGATCACAGCCAGCCGGCTGTCGATCCGGGAGGCAAACAGCTGATCCATGGCAAAGATTTCCATATCCCGCTCATACTCCTGGTAAAGCTTGGTGGAAGGATTCATAAACAGCAGGATATTTTTATATAAAACAGACTTGCTGTGCTCATCCAGATCATGTCCGTAGGAGAAATATAGCAGCACCTCCTTGGGCAGCAGATGGCTGTAATTGTCCGGCAGAGCGTACAGATAGTATTCATACAGCCTGGTCAGGCTGATCTTTCTCTCCAGCGCAGCTTCATACCAGCGGAAATCCTCCGGCTTCCTGCACTCGCCCTTTATCATCATGCAGCAGACCGCTTCTAAAATCTTATCCTTTGGATAGCTGTCATACAGCTTTACCAGCAGGCGGTGGAACCGCTTCAGATAATGCTTCTCCAGCTTCGCCATGCCGGCGATCTGTACCGCCAGCTCCTCATCCACCAGCTCCTTCTTCGCTGCAAAATCCAGTACCTGTATCATAAACAGGTCCATACGCTGCAGAAACTCCGGGTGCTTTTGGATCAGCTTAAATGCCTCCAGATACAAAAATGGACTGTGGTATCCCTTTTCATACAGCTTTCTCATATCCTCCAGCAGCGTCAGCGGCGTATCAAAGATCCCTGCATCCAGCTCCAGCCGAATAAAGAACAGGGAAGGATGCTCCCCTTCCGCCAGGTACTTGCGCACCAGCCGCAGCAGCGAATCCCTCTGACTGATATTGGGCTGGATCTTCTGGTGAAGGAACTGGTAAAAGCAGTATTCCTCGATCTGATCCCGTCTGGACATCAGGATATCATCCCGGCATTCATCCAGGGCCAGCGCTGCCTGCTCCTTTTTTCCGGAAGCAAATAAGGTCTGCGCCATCCAGAGCGCCGCCAGGTTCTTATCTCCCGGCACATTCCGCATCACATCCAGCTCCAGAAGCATCCGTTCCCGAAGCTTTGCGCCATTATAAAGACCGGTGAATTCATCCAGCTTCAGCTCCAGAAAATGACCAAGGGCTCTGCGGAAACGGGAGGTATCCACATGGGACGGATCCCTGGAGGGATCTCCCTGGACCTGGATGGGGATCACTTTCGATTCCTTCACCGTATTCAGCCGGATGCAGCCGAAATTCTTTCCCCGGTGAAGCCGCCCTGGCAGGATCCGGTACGGAATCCGGCAGATGCCGTCCACGAAATTCTGGCTGCCATAATGCTTCAGCGGCACATCCAGAAAAGCACCGTCCACCTGCACATCCACTGCTGTATAGCCCCACTGGTTCTTCTGAATCTCAATCACATCCTCCAGCGGCCCATCCGGATATTCATACCGGCGAGGCTCCTGGGAGACCTTCAGGGTCACCGGCTCCTTCACATCCAGCGCCACCAGAAACTCCTCCAGCTGATTTCCCCAGTCTGCATATCCTTTCAGCCCATCATAAATCGCTCTGGTATGCATGTCCTGCATAAATGGAGTTTCTGTGAAATCCTGGTAATTAAACAGGCGAAGTGCCGTTTCCAGATCCTCCTTTGCGATCGCGGCAAAGTCCTTTGCCGTCTTAAGGCCGGCCAGGGTCTGACCGGAAACGCCAAGCTGGACATGGAAAACAAAGGGAAGCTTCATCTCCCCTCCGTTGGTCACCAGCTCAAACTCGCCGTTGATCACATCTCCGTCCTCCAGATGTCCTGCGTCCACCTGATACGAGATCCGGTTCCGCAGGCCGCCGAAGGCCGGATTGCCCACGGTAACTCTTGTATGATTGGTGTAGACCAGGCCCTTGATATGCAGTCCATTTCCGCTGTTTACATGAAATTCCCTGGTTATCGTCTTTCCCGCCTGCACCGTTTCTTCTATCTTTCCCGGCATCACCACGATCTGTGGGATATCCATATCCAGAATACCTCTGGCTAATCGATTGATTCGTTCTTTCATATTTGTCACCCAAAATCTCCCTATAATCAACTTATTCTATCATATTTCTGCTTGATTTAAAAGAGTTAAGTTGATATCATATTAAATGTATGATAAAGTAGAACAAAGAAGGAATCAGGTAAATCAAATGTTATCAGAGCCAATAACCCTTTATAAGTTAATGAATCTGTATATGCTGGAGCAGGTGAATTTCCCGCTGACCAACGCACAGCTTACTAATTTTTTCCTGGAACACGACTATACCACTTACTTCACCCTGCAGCAGGCCTTAAGCGAACTGCTGGAAGCCGGACTGATCCAGAAGGAGACGATCCGCAACAGCACCCGCTATGAAATTACCCCGGAAGGTTCTGATACCTTAAGCTTTTTTGGCGACAAGATCTCACCTGCCATCATTGCAGACATTGACCAGTACCTGAAGGAGAATAAATTCCGGCTCCGGGATGAAGTTGGCGTGATCTCAGATTATTATAAATCCACCAGCCAGGATTACATTGTCCACTGTGAGGTTCGGGAAGGGAAATCTCCGCTGATCGAGTTAAACCTTTCGGTCCCGGACAAGACCCAGGCGGAATACATGTGCAGCAACTGGCGGAAGAAAAGCCAGGAGATCTACGCATTTGCCATGAAAGCTCTGATGAGCAAGGAATAAGGAGGAAATAGGATGAAGCTGCCCTGGAAATTTGCCAAAAAAGAACCGATGACCCCATGGGAGGAAGCGATTCAGCTTGCCTGCAAAAAATGGAAACGTTATGAGCGGAAACGAAAATATTATAAGATCTATCTGTTTGTTCTGTTTATCCTTCCCATCTTCGCCAGTATCCTGACGGTTAAGGTGGTAAAAACTTATGTAAAGATCAAGCTTCGGCAGATTGCAACGAAGGTGCCGTCGGAAATCCGAACGGAAACGAAGAAACCAACTGCGTCCTTAGATGACCAGGAGCAAAAAGAGACAGAACAGACCGAGCAGTCCGATCCAATCGAAAGCATTACGAATACAGAATCTGACACCATTTCAGAAGAGCCTCAGGCATAACCGCAGCAGTCGGGATAGGGAACTGCTGCAGCTTTCGATTCATGACCTACGCAAGAAAGAGAGCGCTGACCAAACTCACCTCCTACCAGATTTACGAGTTTATCAGCACTCTCTTTTTTATTTCCATGGTTCTATGAATCTGCCGATTCGTCCAAACTTCCGCATTCCAATCCGATACTGCCCTCGATCAGCTCCCAGATCTCCTCCCGGCCCTGCTTCGTCTCGGCGGAAAATGGGATCAGAATATCTTCCTTCTCCATTCCCAGACCTTCCCGGACCAGCCTGATCTGTTTGGCTACCTGACTCCGCTTCAGCTTATCCAGCTTGGTGGCGATGATCACCGGGCGGTATCCATTGTATACGATCCACTCATACATCGTCCTGTCATTTTCCGAAGGCTCGTGGCGGATATCGATCAGAAGGAATACCATCTTCAGGACTGGAGATTTTTTCAGATAATTTTCAATCATCTTTCCCCATTTTGCCTTGGCCTCTGCGGACACCTTGGCGTAGCCGTAGCCGGGAAGATCCACAAAATAAAGGGCGTCATTAATGTTGTAAAAATTAATGGTCTGGGTCTTGCCGGGCTGAGATGATGTTCTGGCCAGGGACTTCCGGTTGATCATGGCATTGATCATAGATGATTTTCCCACATTGGACTTTCCGGCAAAGGCAAATTCCGGCAGCTTATGATCCGGCAGCTTGCTGGTCACTCCGCACACGGTTTCCAAATTTACATTCTTTATAATCATGTCGTTCCTCTTTCTCTCCTCGCTGCTGCAGCACACCAGGCTGAAAAGCGAAAAACGCTACTCCTCTGCAAAAGCCGCCTTCAGCACATCTTCCATCTGGCTGACATAGCAGATCTCCAGCCCCTTGGTGATCTCTTTGGAAAGCTCGCTGATATCCGGCCGGTTCTTAGCCGGAACCAGAACGGTTTTCATATGAGCCATCTTGGCAGCCAATATCTTTTCCTTTAAGCCGCCGATAGGAAGGACGCGCCCACGCAAGGTGATCTCTCCTGTCATGGCAACCTTGGCCTTTACCTTCTTATTGGTCACAGCCGACAGCATGGCAGTGGCCATGGTAATGCCTGCCGAGGGGCCGTCCTTGGGCACAGCTCCCTCCGGGATATGGATATGGATATCATGCTTCTCGAAATAATCATCTGCAACCTGATACTGGGGGCAAACACTTCTGACGTAAGTCAATGCAGTCTGGGCGGATTCCTTCATCACATCGCCCATCTGACCGGTTAGCTGAAGATTCCCCCTTCCCGGCATCACATTGACCTCGATCTGCAGAGTATCTCCTCCTACGCTGGTCCAGGCAAGTCCTCTCACGATTCCCACCTGATCCTCCTCATTGGCATCCTCAAAGGTCACCCGCTCCTTACCCAGGTACTTTTCCAGATTGCCCTCAGTTACCTTGATTGCCTTCTTCTTGTCCTCTAAAAATTCTCTGGCCGCCTTCCGGCAGATATCACCGATCCGCCGCTCCAGATTCCGGACACCGGCTTCCCTGGTGTAATTATGAATGATCTTCTCCAGAGCATGCTCGGAAATGGACACCTGCTCCGCGGTCAATCCATTCTTCTCCAACTGTTTCCCTACCAGATATTCTTTGGCAATATGGAACTTTTCATTCTCGGTATAGCTGTTGACCTCGATCACTTCCATACGGTCCAGCAGCGGTCCCGGAATGGTCTGGGTCGTGTTGGCCGTGGCAATAAACATTACCTGAGACAAGTCAATGGGAACCTCCACATAATGGTCGCGGAAGCGCACATTCTGCTCCCCGTCCAGAACCTCCAAAAGGGCAGAGGAGGTATCGCCCTTGTAATCGCTGCTTACCTTGTCGATCTCATCCAAAAGCATCAGCGGGTTGGACACACCAGCCTGGCGGAGTCCCTCCACCAGCCGGCCCGGCATAGCACCTACATAGGTTTTCCGGTGACCGCGGATCTCCGCCTCATCCCGGATGCCGCCCAGACTGATGCGGACGTATTTTTTATTTAATGCTCTGGCCATGGAACGGGCGATGGAGGTCTTTCCCGTTCCTGGCGGGCCTACCAGGCAGAGGATAGGACTGGTGCCCTTGTCCGTCAGAGCGCGTACTGCCAGATACTCCAGAATCCGCTCTTTTACCTTGTCCAGGCCGTAATGATCTTCATTTAAAATCTCCTCCGCATGGCGGATATCATTGTTATCCTTGGATGCCTTCTTCCAGGGAAGCTCCAGAAGTGTCTCGATGTAGGTTCGAATCACATTTCCTTCCTGGCTTCCGCTGGGCATGATCTTCAATCGCTCGATCTCCTTTGTCAGCTTATCCTTTACTTCTTTATCGGCCTTCAGGTTTTTCAGCTGCTTTCTATATTCATCTGCATCGGATACAGGATTATCCTCTCCCAGCTCCTGACGGATGATCCGCATCTGCTCCCGCAGAATGTATTCCTTCTGATTCTTATCGATGGCTGCCTTCACCTTTGCCTGGAAATCACGCTTGATCTTGGCCACCTCGATCTCCGTTACCAGGCTATGTACCACATGCTCATAGCGAATGGTCAGATACAAGCTTTCCAGCACCTCCTGGCGCAGGGTGTAGTCCCAGGGAATCTGAATGGCCGTCTGATCCAGAAGCTCCTCCAGATCCCGGATCAGCAAAAGATTGGGAAGAATCTCCTTCACCAGTCTGGGATTGATCCGGCCGTACTCCTCCAGCTTATCCTTCACCACCCGGACCATGGCCTCGATGGTCACATAGTCCAGAGGCTCCAGCTCCATAGCAGAAGGAACGGTCTCCACCTCTGCGATCAGATAAGAGCCGTCAAAATCCATATCGATCAGATCGGCCCGCTCCAGACCTTCCACCATGACCCGGATAATGTTATCCGGCAGCTTCACCAGCTGTTTTACCACTGCGATACAGCCTACCTGATACAGATCCTCCCGCTGGGGTTCCATCACATCCGCCTGCTTCTGAGTGATCAGAAACACCTTCTGATCCTCCACCATGGCCTTCTCCACGGCCGCAATCGACTTATTCCGGCTGATGTCAAAATGAATCATCATCTTCGGAAGCACCGTCAGCCCCCGAAGCGCAATGGCCGGCATTGTATATATTTTCTGTTCCATGTTTATCCTTCCTGCTTGTATCATGAAGATGTTGGAGACAAAAGCACTTTACATACATGACCTTCCGCCCCCGGCATCATCATGAAAAGGGAAGCACCGACCCATGAAAGATGCAGCGCCTCCCCTCGTATCTCAACTTGTAACTGTTCCGTACCCTCACAGTTACATTATCTTTATCTGGAATTATGCAATCTCTCCAGGCTGATTCTTCTTAAATCTTCTGGAGGCACCGGCCTTCGGCACTGCAGTATCCCGGTAAACAATCTCCGGCTCACCTTCTCCAACGATGACCTCCCTTGTGATGGTAACAATACCGATGGTGTCATCCGATGGAATCTCATACATCAGGTCATTCATCACCTTCTCCAGGATGGAACGCAGTCCTCTGGCACCGGTCTTGCGCTCCGCCGCCAGCTCAGCTACCGCCATCAACGCATCCTCCGTAAACTCCAGCTTCACATCATCCAACTCAAACAGCTTCTGATACTGCTTGGTTAATGCGTTCTTCGGCTTGGACAGGATCTGGACTAATGTGTTTTTATCCAGCATATTTAAGGATACGGTTACCGGCACACGGCCGATAAACTCCGGGATCAGGCCGAACTTGGTCAGATCCTGGGGAAGGACCTGATGAAGCAGTTCATCAATGTCCGCCTTATTCTTATCCACGATGGGAGCATTAAAGCCGATGGAGCCGGAATTCAGACGCTGCTCCACGATCCGCTCCAGTCCGTCAAAGGCACCGCCGCAGATAAAGAGAATATTGGTGGTATCGATCTGCAGAAGCTCCTGATGGGGATGCTTTCTGCCGCCCTGAGGAGGCACGCTTGCTACCGTTCCCTCCAGGATCTTTAACAGAGCCTGCTGCACACCTTCACCAGAAACGTCACGGGTAATGGATACATTCTCTGACTTCTTTGTGATCTTGTCAATCTCATCAATGTAGATGATGCCATACTCTGCCTTACTGATGTCGTAATCCGCTGCCTGAATCAACTTCAGAAGGATATTCTCCACATCCTCGCCTACATAACCAGCCTCTGTAAGAGCAGTTGCATCTGCAATGGCGAATGGAACATTTAATATCTTTGCCAGCGTCTGTGCCAGATAGGTTTTACCAGAACCGGTAGGGCCTAACATCAGAATATTGCTCTTGGCAAGGTCCATATCGATGTGTCTTGACGCAGTAACTCTCTTATAATGATTGTATACCGCTACGGAAAGCACCTTCTTCGCCTCATCCTGGCCGATTACATACTCATCCAGAAATGCCTTGATCTCCTTGGGCTTCATCAGATTGATCTCACTGAATTCAGAGAAATCCTCTTCTTCTGCATCTGCAAATTCCTCTTCCAGAATTTCGGAGCAAAGCTCGATACATTCATCACAGATGAATACATTATTCGATCCGGCAATCAGCTTTCTCACCTGATCCTGGGTCTTTCCGCAAAAAGAGCATCTGACCTTGTCATCTGTTCTGACAGGCATACCTTCACCTCATTTCTACCAGCATCAGCGGCTGGTGATTACTTTATCGATGAGGCCATATGCCATCGCCTCATCTGCTGTCATATAATTGTCTCTCTCTGTGTCTCTCTCAATCACTTCCAGAGGCTGACCTGTATTGGCAGCCAAAATCTCATTTAACTTCTTTCTGGTCTGTAAGATCTTCTCTGCCACGATCTTGATCTCCGTAGCCTGACCCTGTGCGCCGCCGGAAGGCTGATGGATCATCACCTCTGCATTTGGAAGCGCCATACGCTTGCCCTTGGTGCCGCCTGCAAGCAGGAATGCACCCATGCTGGCTGCCATGCCGATGCAGATGGTGGAAACATCACACTTAATATAATTCATGGTATCGTAAATAGCAAGTCCGGCTGATACAGAACCGCCGGGACTGTTGATATACAGAGAAATATCCTTGCTGGGATCCTCTGATTCCAGGAACAGAAGCTGTGCGACTACCAGGCTGGCGGACACATCCGTAACCTCTTCTCCCAGGAAAATGATCCGGTCTTTTAACAGACGGGAATAAATATCATAAGAACGCTCTCCACGGCTGGTGGATTCAATGACATAAGGTACTAAACTCATGGAAACCTCTCCTTTCCGCTTCTATGAGCCCCGGAACCAGTCTGGGGCATAACCAGGAAGTCTGCTTCCTGCTATATCAGGAAGGTTGCAGCCGTTTTCTGCCGGCTGACAGAAACTGCTGCAACCTCCTGATTATCTTATACTAACTTTGCCTCTGCAACTAAGAAGTCAACTGCTGCCTGAACAGCCAGATCCTGCTTCATCTGAGCCTTCTCATAGTCGCCCATGTACTCCTTCAGCTTCTCAACTTCCATCTTGTAAGCATCAGCCATTTTCTGCAGCTCTTCATCCAGCTTTTCATCGGAAACCTCAATGTTCTCTGCCTTAACAACAGCCTCCAGAACCAGTCTGGTCTGGATCCGTCTAACGGCCTGCGGCTTCATCTGCTCCTTCAGCATATCCATGGTCATGCCGGTATACTGCATGTACTGATCTAAGGAGATACCCTGGCTCTGCATACGACGGGAATAGTCCTGAACCATGTTCTCAACCTGTCCGTCTACCATTGGATCCGGGATATCCATAGAAGCATTGTTCACAACTGCCTCAACTACCTTATCCTCGTTAGCAGTTGCTGCTTCCTTCTTCTTCTTCTCCTCTAACTTAGCTCTTAAGTCAGCCTTGTACTCCTCTAAGGTGTCAAACTCAGAAACCTCGCTTGCGAACTCATCATTGATCTCCGGCAGCTCTTTCTTCTTGATCTCCTTAACGGTTACCTTGAAGGTAGCTGGCTTGCCTGCCAGGTTCTCTGCATGATACTCGGTTGGGAAGGTAACATTAATCTCGCACTCTTCGCCAATGTTCTTGCCGATCAGCTGCTCCTCAAAGGTGTCGATAAAGGAATGAGATCCGATGGTCAGAGGATAGTCCTCAGCCTTGCCGCCATCGAATGGTGCACCGTCTACAAAGCCCTCAAAGTTGATCACGGTCTGGTCGCCGTCCTCTACTGCACGGTCCTCAACCGTAACTAATCTGGAGTTCTGGTCCTGAACCTTTACTAACTCAGCAGCAACATCCTCATCGGTAACTTCCTCAGAAGCCTTCTCTACCTCTACGCCCTTGTACTGGCCTAAGGTAACTTCCGGCTTAACTGCTACGGTAGCGGTGTAAATAAATGGCTTGCCCTTTTCGATCTGAATCACATCCACCTCAGGTCTGGATACGATCTCCAGCTCGCTCTCCTTCATGGCATCTGCGTAGGTTGCATTAATCGCTTCATCTGCTGCATCCTCGTAGAAAACGCCAACACCGTACATCTTCTCAATCATATTTAATGGAGCTTTACCCTTCCGGAAGCCTGGAATCGCAAATCTGTTCTTATTCTTCTTGTATGCGGTCTTGATGCACTCCTCAAACTGCTCGGCGGAAACTTCCACAGTCAGTTTCGCCATGTTCTTCTCTAATTTTTCTACTTGTAAACTCATGTTATGGGTTCCTCCTTAATCTATATGTGAACCGCCTGGCCTATGGGCGTTACACTTCAATTTAATACTATAGCATATCCAGGCGGCAAATACCAGCCCTAAAAATAAAAAATTTGTGTGGAAAATTGGCAAGAAGTCCGCATCGGAAGGGGAGCCGCCCTGTTCAGCGCGCTCTCGCTCTATTCAGCACGCAGCGGTACATAAGGCGCGTAAGAGACCGCGCCTAAGTACCGGCGGGCTGAAAAGGCATTCACAGGGCGGCTCCCCTTCCGATGCTGCTGAATTGGCAAGCAAAATAGAAAAGACCAGACAGAGTCCTTAGATAAATAAATGGATTTTGGCTGGTCTTTTGGAAATTTGATTTGTTTTTAGTTGATTTTCAATCATTTATCGTTTAATGGAATTAAACCTGATCATACTGGATGGAGGCTTTGACCTTGGCGGCGGTTTCCTGGCCTACTAAGAGTCTGGACAGCTCCAGGCCTAAGTCCAGGGCGTAGCCTAAGCCTCTGGCGGTGGTGATCAGACCGTCTGTTATGACGCCCTGGTTTGTGTATTCTGCTCCGGCAAGGCTGTCTTCAAAGCCGGGATAGCAGGTGGCTTTTTTGCCTCTTAAAAAGCCCAGGCCGCCCAGGACACTGGGGGCGGCACAGATGGCAGCAACCCTCCGGTCTTCACCTAATGCCTGCTCCAGTGCTTCTGCCAGGCCCTTGTGCTCTGCCAGATGTTTCGTTCCCGGCATGCCGCCAGGCAGGAAGATGCAGTCGGCCTCGCCGGGCTGGGAATCCTCCCAGAGCATATCGGTTACGATCTTGATTCCATGGGAACCGGTCACTACCGGCTGGCCTGACATGGAGATCAGCTTCACATCAATGCCGCTCCGGATCATCACATCCACAGCCGCCAGGCACTCCACTTCCTCTAATCCTTCTGCCACGCAGGCATAAACTTTTGCTTTCATTTTCATATCCTCCTTGTGTAAAATCAATCATGATCAAAAGCGGTGCTGGCTTCTGCCCGCTGGGTAAAGACGGCTCCGTCCCGATCCGGTTCATGGGTTCCTTCCCTGCAGATTCCCAGCCGCTCCTCGCGAAGCTTCAGATACAGTTCTGCATAAGTGGCTTCCTTATAGGGCTGGATAAAAAGTGAACCGATGCAGCAAAGCAGAACCCCCAGCAGATCCCATCCGATAAAGGAAAGCTCCAACACCCAGACTGCAAACTTATTTCCATCCATCATTTCCTTGCTCAGGCGGAAGATCTCCTTCTGGTCCATCTGGGGATACTCCGCTGTCAGGTAGGGGACCATATAGTATTCATAATGCTTGATAATGCCCGGAATGATCAGGAGCAGGCTCCATAAGAATTCATACAGCCCCCGCAGGAACTGAATCTTCACCACGTTCCAGTACCGGCCTTTTTTAAAGCAGGCAAACAGCTCCTCAAAGCCGGCATTCTGCTGGGACAGGGTACTCATGGTGAAATACCGGCATTTACCCACGGCAACTACGCCGGACAGAAACACCGATAAGCAGATGACTGCCAGAAACACGACCAGCGCAGTGGATACCGCAAACAATGTTATGCCCAGATTCATATAAGGATCCTGGAAGAAATCCAACACCTCCGCTCCCACTCTGGTCTGAGAAGTGGTTCCTCCTCTCAGTGAAATGTTTGGAAGACTGGTGCTTTCTCCTGCTCCAAGAATTCCTGCTGCAAAAGCAACTAAAAGCCCATACCAATAATACTGTTTCAGACCGGCCTTGGCCCGGTCCTTTAATTCAGCTCTCGTCCACATAGTAAGCCTCCTTTTGCCAAATTTTCACATCTACCGTCAGTATATCACAAAGTCCTCTCAGTGAAAATAGAAAGATCCCAGATACTTCTTACGTTTTTCTTTCAACTGTGGTATATATATATGCAGAACCTGATACAGAAAACGGTTCAAACAAAACTTAGGAAAGGAAATTATATGGAAATTGAGCGCAAATATCTGATCGACAGGCCGGAATGCTTGCCTGAAAATTACAAAGCATTTCCATCCCATCATATTGAACAGGGCTATCTCTGCACGTCTCCGGTGGTCCGTGTGCGGAAATCAGATGACGAATACTATCTAACTTACAAGGGAAAGGGACTTCTGGCAAGGGAGGAGTATAATCTTCCTCTGACCAAAGAGGCTTATGAGCATCTGATCCAGAAGGCAGACGGAATCGTGCTGACCAAGCGCAGGTACCTGATTCCCCTGGAGGGCGGCCTGATCATTGAGCTGGATATCTTTGAAGGCGTATATGCCGGGCTGATTCTGGCTGAGGTGGAGTTTTCTTCTTTGGAGGAAGCCCAGCAGTTTACGCCTCCTGCCTGGTTCGGCCAGGATGTGACCTTCAGCGGAGAATACCAGAACAGCAAATTAAGCGCCGGCAGATAACTGCCGACGCTTTTTTCTTTCATCACATTTTTTTGCTTTTATTACTTCTTTGCAATGTACTTCCGGATATCCAGCGCGATGGACACGATGATAACGATACCCTGTACAATGTACTGATAGTTGGTCTCCAGACCTAAGAACTGCATTGCGGACTTCAAAAGCTCGAATACCAATACACCGATCAGTACGCCGGAGATCTTACCAACACCACCGTTTACGGATACACCGCCGATGGTACAAGCTGCGATTGCTTCCAGCTCGTAGCCCTGGCCCATGTTAACGGAGGTACCGCCGGCCTTTGCACCTAACAGGAAGCCTGCCAGAGCGTACAGCATAGCTGCCATGATGTAGATGATGATCTTAGTCTTCTTTACGTCAACACCAGAAACCTCTGCCGCCTGCTCGTTGCCGCCGATTGCGTACATATACTTGCCGTGGGGCATCATGTTGTATAAGAACCACATTAAGAAGCCGACTACTAATGCAATCCAGAACAGGAAAGGAATTCCAAGAAAGCTTCCGGTTGCCACATAGGTATAATCATTGCGGTAGCCGCCGATAGGGGTTGCATTGGTGTAAACAAGGCAGATACCGTAAACCATAAGCTGCATGCCCAGCGTTCCGATGAAGGCAGGAACACTTAAGAAGGAAATTACCACGCCGTTGATCAGACCGAAGATGGCGCAGACCAGCATAACAATGATCAGGACAACAAATACCCACCAGCCGCCGAATGCAGGTAGATTCTGGGTCAGTTCAAATCTTCCGGAGTAATCCGGCTTCTGAAGCAGCGTACCTGCGATACATGCCGCCAGACCTACCAGACGTCCTGCGGAAAGGTCGGTACCCTTGGTGATCAGACATCCGGATACGCCTACTGCGATGATAAAACGAGGTGCTACGTTCAGTGCGATACTTCTTAAGTTCTGCGGTGTGAAGAATTTTGGTCTCATAATTCCGGTATAGATTACCAGAAGGCCCAGTACGCAGATGATTCCGTAATTGATAAGGAATTGCTTCCAATCCATTTTCTTGCTCATTCTTTTATCCTCCCTACTTATCGAACTGAGTTGCAAAACTCATAACCTTCTCCTGAGTTGCCTCATCGCCTTCCAGCTCTCCTGTCACATGTCCGTTGCACATTACGATCAGACGGTTGGACATACCTAACAGCTCCGGCATTTCAGATGAAATCATAATGATGGACTTGCCCTGCTTCACCAGATCGATCATGATCTGATAGATCTCATACTTGGCACCTACGTCGATACCGCGGGTAGGCTCGTCCATGATCAGCACATCCGGATTATTTGCCAGCCATCTTGCGATAATAACCTTCTGCTGGTTGCCGCCGGATAAGGACTGGATCAGAGTCTTGCTGCTTGGAGTCTTAATACTCAGCTTGCCTACATTTTCCTGAACCAGATTTTCAATCTTTTTATGGTTCAGCATCACTCCGCCTTCCAGATACTGGTTTAAGGAGGAGATGGAAACGTTATCTGCGATGGAAAGCACACCCAGAATACCGGTTCCCCGGCGGTCCTCGGTAATCATACCGATTCCTTCCCGGATGGCATCAGCAGGGCGCTTGATCGTTACCTTCTTGCCCTTGATCAATATATCACCGCTGGCAATGCCGCGCATACCGAAAATCGCTTCCATGATCTCAGTTCTCTGGGCACCTACCAGGCCGCCGAAGCCCAGGATCTCTCCCTTGCGAAGCTTAAAGGAGCAGTTCTGGAAGGAACGCTCATGAATGGAGCAGAGATCCTTTACCTCCAGCACCACCTCATCTGTCCGGTAATCTTCCTTTGGAGGATATACATTAGTCAGCTCACGGCCTACCATCTGACGAACGATCTCATCATCGGAAATATTCTTCACTTCCCAGGAGCCTACATATGTACCATCCCGCATGATGGTGATATCATCAGCGATCTGCCGGATCTCCGCCATCTTATGGGAAATATATATCATTGCAACACCTCTGGATTTTAAATCCCGGATAATGCGGAACAAGGCATCTACCTCATTATCCGTCAGAGAAGAGGTCGGTTCATCCAAAATCACCAGCTTTGCATTCTGAGAAACTGCTTTTGCAATTTCAACAGACTGCATCTGACCGATGGACAGGGTTCCCAGCTTTGCCTTGGGATCAAAATCCATCTTAACATCTTTCAGCCATTTCTCTGCCTCCTCATTCATGGTCTTATGATCCACCATGCCGAAAGGCCCTACCTTTTTCATGGGATATCGTCCCAGATACATATTTTCTGCAATTGTCCGTTCCGGAATGGGCTGCAGCTCCTGATGCACCATCGCCAGACCTTTATGAAGTGCATCATCCGGATTTTCAATTACCGTATCTTTTCCATCGATCTTGATCGATCCGGTATCCATCTTATAGATACCAAACAAACATTTCATCAGTGTGGACTTACCCGCACCGTTTTCCCCCATCAGAGCGTGAACCGTGCCAGGGCGTACCTTTAAGTGAATACCGTCCAAGGCCTTTACACCCGGGAAGCTTTTCGATACATTATCCATTTCCAGCCTGTACTCTGCCATCCCTTCGTCTCCTTTCAAAAAATAGGGTGTATCCTTAGATACACCCTATACAAGCAAATTCTTAATCTGATTACTTCAGAGCGTCTAATACTTCCTGAGCATTTTCAGTAGTAACCTTGCGGTAGTCAACCATGTTAACCGGATCTACGGCCTCACCCTTTAAGTACATAACAGCGATGTCAGCAGCAGACTTAGCCTGAGCAATATGATCATTAAATACAGTACCGGTCATCTTGCCGTCTAATACGTTCTGAACAGCCTCGGTTAAAGCGTCAACACCTACTAAGTAGATATCTTCGTTAACCTTACGTCCGGCAGCCTCGATTGCCTGTAATGCGCCGAGAGCCATTGCATCGTTGTTGCAGAATACAACTTCTACTTCCTCACCAAACTGGGTTAAAGCGTCCTGAGTTAACTGCTGGCCCTTAGCCTGATCCCAGTCACCACGCTGCTTGAACAGCTCATTTACTTCAACGCCTGCATCGGTTAATGCCTTTACAGAGAACTCGGTTCTGTACTGAGCATCTACGTTCTCCGGGTCGCCCTGGATCATGATGTAGGATACCTTGCCGTCGCCGTTGATATCACCCTTGTTGGAGGTCTCTAAAATCTCTTCGCCCTGGAAGGTACCGGACTGTCTTGCGTCACAGCCAACGTAGGTAGCGTTGATTCCTTCAGAAGCCCATCTCTCTTCCTCTTCTGCATCCGGCTCACGGTTAATGTAAACAACCGGGATGCCAGCTTCCTTACACTTGTCAGTGATCTGAGGAGCGGAAGAAGCCTGTACCAGGTTCAGGATCAGAACATCAACACCGGAAGTGATGAAGTTATCGATCTGGTTGGACTGCTCAGCCTGATCGCCCTTGCCGTCCTGGATGGTAATGTTATCCTTGCTGAAGCCTAAGTCATCAACTAAGTATCTCTCCAGCTCGGTACGGTATAAGGTCATGAAGTTATCATCAAACTTATAAATAGAAATACCAACCTTTACATTAGAAGCATCAAAATCGCTGGTAGCTTCTGCTGCTGCCGCTGCGGTGGTCTCAGCAGCCTCTGTTGCCTTCGTCTCCTCCGCCTTAGCCTCAGTCTGTGCTGCGGTGGTAGCTGCTGCTGTTGTCTCGGTAGAACCGCCTCCGCAGGCTGCCATGGAAAGTACCATGGTGGATGCTAAACCAACTGCCATAACTTTCTTGAATAATCTCATGTTAATCTCCTCCCTGTACGGATATAGTTTTGCTGACTGGCATCTTTACCATATCAACACCTACATTATACCTTTCGTTTATGCATTTTTCCATAAGATTTTTTTCGATTCAATATGAAATTTCTTTGATTTTTTTTACTTTTTCGATGTTTTTAATAATTTTTTTCATTATCCTATGTGTATATTGCATTATTTTTCGTGCAATCTCCATTTTCGTCCAGAAAAAATCACTGAACCAGGATCGTCTGGTGGGTCCAGTAATATTTTTCATCCACCAGCTGGATATCTTTCTTTGGGTCCTCATCCAGCGCCAGAGCCGCCGCTATGGTAAAGATCGCGTGGGCATACTCGGCCCGGTCGCTCTGGACTGTTCCCAGAAGCATTCCCCGCTCCAGCGCCTGGACGCCCTGAGGCGTGCCGTCGATCCCCACCACATTGATCGGATCCGGGATCTCCAGCCGCTCCATGGCATCGATGGCTCCCAGCGCCATATCGTCATTATTGCTGATAACCAGCTCGATCTGACCTGGAAACTGCTCCAGCCACTGCTCCATCATGGCAGAGGCCTGACTTCTCTCCCAGTTGGCGATCCCGCCTGTCAGCTTCTCTAAAGGAACCCCTCCCTCCATCAGGGTCTGGATGGACCATTCCGTCCGGATCAGAGAATCCTGATGGCTGGTCTCTCCCTCCAGCAGAACATAATTAACCTTGCCGTCCCCATTCCGGTCCACTTTAGCAGGATCCTTCTGATAAAGCTCTGCCACAATATTGCCCTGAAGCACCGCCGATTCCTTGGCATCCGCTCCCACATAATACAGCTTCTCCCAAAGTCTTAGATCCTCCTCCACCGGCTCCCGGTTGAAAAACACAATCGGAACATCTGCCGCCATGGCATCATCGATCATGGCAGAAGCCATAGAGCGGTCCACGATGTTGACGCACAGAGCATCATAGCCCAGGGAGATCAGCCGCTCCAACTGGCTGTTCTGGGTGATCTGATTTTCCTTGGCATCCTCAATATTTAAAACCACCTTGATCCCTGTTTCCTGCTCATACAGCTTTGCCTGCTCTTCCAGCGCCTGGCGCACGTTGCTGATAAAAGTATCATCCCCCCGGTACAGCAGGATCCCCAGACGGATCGCTGTTTTTTCCTGCTGCATTTCCTCTTTTCCCCTGCTCCATGCCAACCGGGTTCCTGCAAGGATCCCCGCAGCCAGCACAGCGAAAACTGCACACCACACTTTTTTCTTCATACGTCCCCCTGTCAATCAATGGGATACAGCAGCTTTTCATAAGCCGGATCCCGCATATCCTCTTTTGTTATATAGTAGGCATCCATGATGATCTGTTCCTTGATACCGCCGCCCTGGATCGCCTCCACCGCCTTTTCCACGCTTAAATAGCCTTCATCAAACCAGTTGTGGACCACAAGGCCGCGGATGATCCCCTTATCCAGATAGTTGAGGATCCGGTTCGTCCCGCCAATGCCGTAAAGCCCCTTAACTTGCCGGCAGTACTCGCTGCTGCTGTCCATCATCCGGGCAGCAGTCTCCAGACTGTTCTCATCAAGAGCCACCCAAACCGCCCTCTGCTCCCCGGAAGCTGCCAGTCCTTCCATCAGATTCCGGCAGTCCTCCTCTGTATATAAGGTACGCAGGCTCGTCTCATACCCGGCCTCTCCAAGCACCTGTACAACCCCATCACTAAGCTCCCTGGCATAACCATAATCCAGCCCCTCTGAGATCAGATAGACCGGGCCAGCCGCTCCGTCCTCCTTTACCGCAGTCCCCAGAAGCCTCCCAGCCTCCATGTAATCAATGGAGATGCCGGTAGTCACCTTCTCATTGGGAAACAGCTCCCCTAATACCACCATAGGGCTGTTCAGCATCATATCATCCAGGCTCATTGCCGCCTGGGCAGGCCTTGCCGGAGAAAGAATCACGGCCTCGGCCCCATCTGAGATCTCCCGGGCAATCAGGCTGATCTGCTGCTCCTGGTCATTGGGCTCATATAAGGTGATAAAGCTTAAGTCCACATGAAACTCCTCTGCCGCCCGGTCCATCCCCTTCCGAAGCTTTTCATAATCTTCATCCGAGGAATCCTCCACGATCACGGAAACCGGGTAGATCTCGGTTTTCTTCTCATGAATGATCAGATTGGTGGAGGACATCAGATACAGCAGCACCAGGATAACCGCAGAAATCAGAAACAGCATCCTACTTTTGAACTGCTCCATGCTCCTTCCTCCTCTCTCTTTTCTCGCCCATCTCCTGATCCAGGATTTCCTGGTAGGGAACTGCCGGAAGATGGATCTGGATCTTTGTTCCCTCATCCGGCTCCGATGTAATCTGAAGACCGTAAGCTTCTCCAAAATACAGTTTGATCCGTTCATTTACATTCCGGACTCCGATGCCGGAGCCGCGCCCGGATGGGACATGAGATGTGTCTGTAAACAAGGCATTCACCTGTTCCGGCCTCATCCCCAGACCATTATCCTGGATCAGGAAGCAAAGCTCCCCGGCTTCCAGAGAAACATGGATCAGGATCTCCCCGTCACCGTCCATAAATTCCATCCCGTGATAGATGGCATTTTCCACCAGAGGCTGCAGCATCAGCTTCAGGCTTGCCATCTCCATCACCTCATCCTCCGCCTCAATGGTGTAGGAAAATTTATTTTTAAAGCGCATATGCTGGATCATCAGGTAACTCCGCACATGCTCCAGCTCGTCCCGGACGGTAATAATGCTTTTGCCCTTGCTTAAGCTGATCCGGAAAAACCGGGCCAGAGCTGTCACCACCTTCACCGCTTCCGACTTCTTCTCATTTTCGATCATCCAGACGATGATGTCCAGCGTATTGTACAGGAAATGCGGATTGATCTGGGACTGCAGGGTGTCAAATTCGCTTTTCCGCTTGGATTCATGCTCCGTCACAATATCCTGCATCAGAACCTGAATCTGCCTGGCCATATTCGTAATGGACCGTCCCAGATGCTGGATCTCATAGGAGCCGCCGATGGCCACTTCTGCATCCAGCTTTCCCTCCTCCAGCTCTCTCACCGACTCCTCCAGCTGGTGGATGGGATTGGTTATCTTAGAAGAAATGTAGTAATTGATGGCCGCCATAATAGACAGGATCAGCACCACCACAAAGATGATAAACAGCCTGGTCTTGATCCCGCTGAAGGACATACCCTGCACCGGCGTCACACCCACCAGCTTCCATCCTGTGTAGCCCACCGACTTGACCGTCACGTACCGCTGCTCTCCCTGAAACCATTCTTCATAGCTTCCATCCCGGCAGGCATAAGCCTTCCCGTGATTTTCCTGCGCCCGCCCGGAATCGATCAATTGTGCCTTGGGATGGTAAATGATCTGCCCATCATTGCTGATCAGATACACATACCCGCCGTCCCCCAAGGTCACGCTGTTTAAAAGCTGCTCCAGACTGCTGTAGCGGATATCGATCAGGAGAACGCCCTGGCTGACGGATGCCCCATCTGTTACCTCCACTCCCCGCGATACAGAGATTACCCAGCGGTACTGGTTCTCCATATTGTCGAAAATATACTGGACATGGGGCGTGGAAAAATGCAGGTTTTCCGTCTTTTCCAGGGTCTCCTGAAACCAGCCCTCTTCCTTTACCGCCACATTGGATTTCAGCCGCGCCGCAGGCACTGCCTTTAAAAGCTCCCCATCTCTGGAAAACAGCGCAATATTCTCCACCGAATCATCATTGTTGTCATACAGAAGCTTCATCTTGTCAAAAATCAAATCGTTGGAAATATCGGTATTTTTTACCACGCCGTAATAAAGGGCATCGGAAAGCTTCATAATATTCCGCAGATAGGAATCAACCGACCGGTTGACCTGGGTCATCAGGATCTGATTTTCCTTCTGGATCGCCTCCGTAAGCTGGCTGGAAAACCGCTCATACAGCGACAGGCCGATCAGCACGATGGCAACCAGTGCAGTCACAGTAAAATAGGTAAAGATGGAATATCGGATGCTTTTTCCCTGATTGGTCTTCTTTGGCTTGATCTTCCTCATCATTTTGCTCCCCGGTATTTTGACGGCGACACTCCGAACTTCTTTTTAAATACGTAGCTGAAATAATTCTGCTCCTGATAGCCTACCTTGGCAGCGATCACATAGGTCTTATCGTCCGTTTTATTGAGAAGCTCCACTGCTTTGTTTAAACGCACCTCTGTCAGGTATGCGGTATAAGCCTGTCCGGTCTCCTTCTTAAACATGGTGGAAAAATAAGCCGGACTCATGTGCAGATGGCGGCAGAGCTTCTCCACCGAAAGTTCCGGATCGGGATAATTCTCCAGAATATACTGCTTTGCCTCCTGGATCACATGCTTCATGGAGCTTTCCCTCTCCCGGTTCATCGCCTGATTTACCCGGAGGGCAGCCTGAAGCAGCCATTCACAGAAGTCCTCCTTTTTCAGCATCTTTCCAAGGTTCAGCCTTTCCTGATAGCTGTTCTCCCCGCCCAGCGCCTCGGTAACATCCAGGTCATACTGCTGCACGATCTGGATCATGCTGTTCATGATGCTCAGCATAAAGATCTGATACTGGCTGGCATGTACTCTGGCCCTTTCCATCCGCTCCCGGATACTGGCAGCCATCTGCTGGATCTTTTCCCCTGGTCCGAACTTCACTGCCGCAAAAAGCTCTGCCTCATCCCGGCTCTCCCACACCAGCTTTCCCAGATTCACAGGCTCCACATCATTGATATAGATGGTGCCGCCGGTTCCTACGATGGCCTTATAGCCCAGTGCATCGATGGCAGACCGGTAAGAGGAATGGATATCCTCCAAACTGGTGCAGCTATGACCGATTCCCACTGTGATCGGCACCTCCAAAACCCGCTTTACCTCCTTGCACACATCCCCAAGCACATTGATCAGGCCGGTCTGGGTACCTCCCTCATCGATAGCGGCAATCATCACCTGCTCTGTCTCCAGGGATGAGGTAAAAAGAGCAATGCGGCAGTAGCCGTCCAGCATTTCCAGAATCATCTGACGGACAGAAATGGGAATCAGATCCCGCTCCTGGTGAAGAGAAAGACCCCGCTCCTTGCTGATTTCCCCCTGCTCCACATCCACAGCAGCCACCACCCATTTCTTTGCATTCAGGATATCAATGTCATACTCCCGAAGCCGCAGAACCGCCACCTGCTCCGGGATCCGCCGGCGAATCAGATCACTTAAAAACTGCTCCCGGATAATGGGAAGGCTTCTTCGGTAATTCTCCCGCAGCAGGTCCACATTGCGCCGCTGGGCGATCTCCTCATCCAGGGTGTTCTTAATCTTCTTTAAGATCGCAGTCAGCTCCTCTACATTGACAGGCTTTAAGATGTACTCGATCACATTCAGCTTGATCGCCCGCTTGGCATACTCAAAATCATCAAAGCCAGAGAAGATTACCATCTTAATAGAAGGATACTTCTGCCGGATCCGCTCTGCCAGCGTAAGACCGTCCATATAAGGCATTCGGATATCCGTCAAAACCACATCCGGCTCCAGCGCCTCGATCCGCTCTAAGGCATCCTGACCATTTTCCGCATCTCCCACCACCTGGAAGCCGGCTTCCTCCCAGTTGATCTTCTTGATAATACTTTTTCTGACCTCTTCCTCGTCATCCACTAATATAATTCTGTATAGATCCATGGAATTCATCCTTCCCTTGACTTGATTCTGTCTATCGATTCATGCTCATTGATCCATTCATCTGCAGCATTCCCTCAGCATCTGCAGCAGGTGCTCATTTTCTTCCTTTGTTTTTACGCATACCCGGTAAAAGCTTTGATCCAGCCCCTGGTAGTTTCCGCAGGACCGCAGAAGAAGCTTCCTTTCCCTGCACGCCTTGCCAAGCCGTCCGTCCTGGGCACCTGCTCTTGTGTCCTGAAAAAAAATGTAGTTTGCCTGAGAATCGCAGACCCAAAAGCCCAGATCCTTCAGCCCATCCTTCAGCTGTGCTCTGCCTTCTCGGATAATTTTTCCTGTTTTTTCCAGATACTCGTTTTCTCCCAATGCAGCCTGGCCTGCTTCCTGAGCCACCGATGATACCGACCAGGGCTGGCGAACCTGCTCCATCCTCTCAAGCAGGTCTTTGTCTGCTGTCAGGCAATATCCCAGCCGGAGGCCAGCCATCCCATAAAGCTTGGTAAATGCCTTTAAGATGACCAGATGAGGAAATTCCTGCAGGTCCGGGATCATGGAATATTCCTTCGGCTCCTCTAAAAAATCCAGAAAACATTCGTCCACGATCATCCGAATCCCCTTCTGCTGGGCAAAGGCTGCCAGCTTTCGCATTTCCCCTCGCCGGAGGGCAACACCGGTGGGGTTGTTAGGATTGCAGAGGAAAAGAAAGCTGGGATTCCGCATCTCATCCTGCACAGCATCGATCACACCATCTGCATCCAGCCGGAAACCCGCTTCCTTTCGCAACAGTATGGGATGAATTTGAGTCCCCACCGCATGCAAAGCCTGCCCGTATTCGGAAAAGGTAGGGGCCATGAGCCATGCATGGCCTGGACGCTCTGCAAATACCATCTGGAAAATCAAATCAGCCGCCCCATTTCCGCAGAGGATCTCCTGCTTCGGAAGCTGATGATGCCGGGCCAGCTCCCCCACCAGCCTCCGGCACTGGCTGTCCGGATAATGTCCGCAGGAATCCGCAGACCGGCGGACTGCCTCCTTTACGCCCTCCGGCGGCCCAAGAGGATTAATATTTGCTGAAAAATCCCATAAAATTTCCTGGCTGTAAATGTCGCCTCCATGCTGATATTCCATATATGTTCTGTTTGCTCTCCTTTGCTGTGATTCGGTTTCTCTGCCCTGCCATCTGTCTTATCTGCCCGGGCTGGTCTGGTAGAGAAGTGCGTTTACAATGGCTGCAGCAACATTGCTGCCTCCCTTTCTTCCCCGGGCAACGATATAAGGCACATCGGTCCGGCTGATGATCCATTCCTTGGACTGGACCACATTGACAAAGCCCACCGGCACACCGATGATCAGCGCAGGGTGAAACCGCCCCTCCTCTATCAGCTGGTAAAGCTTTACCAGCGCTGTGGGCGCATTTCCAACCGCCACGATCACAGGCGGCTTTTTTTGATTCTCTGTATCGTTTGAAGGCTTTCCATCCCTTCTGTCATCATCTGCTGCTGTCTGCACACCGCCGAACAGCCTGGCAGCCTTCTCCATACTGGCAGCAGCTCTGGTACAGCCCTGCTCCTTTGCTGCCCTGGCAACCTCCTCATCCGCCATAAAGCAGACGACCTGACAGCCCAGGCTTTCCGCCTTGCGCTTATTGATCCCCGACCAGGCCATATTCGTGTCCGTCACAATGACGGCTCCCTCCTTCAGCGCCTGGATCCCAAGAGAAGGGGCATCCGGCGAAAAGACCAGATTCGCCGCATAATCAAAATCCGCTGTGGTGTGGATCGCCCGCTTGACGATTAATTCTTCATCTGGCTTCAGATGGATTCCCATCTGCTCCAGCTCCTCTCCGATGATGGCAAAGCTTCTCTCCTCGATCTTTTCCGGGAGCACCTGCTCCAAATGTATAGTTTCCTCCATATCCTCTGCTACTCCTTGCTCCCTTCATTCAAAATCCGGTAAATTGCATCCATATCAAGACTTTCCCGCAGCCCGTCTGCCAGCCGATCATACTGCTGTTCCTTGTAGGCTGCATAATCAAATTGCTGATCCTCCAGCTTCGGAAGTCCCTTTGCCTTTCTCAGTGCATTTACGATCAGCTCTGCGATCCCCTCGCCGTCAAATACTCCATGGACATAACTGCCGTACACATTTCCACGGCTCCAGCCCTCCTGATGCATCTGCTTTGACTGGCTCTGCGCCTCCAAAAGATAAGACAAGGGACGACAGATCTCTAATTTTCTATGGAAAAACCTGGCAGTATCTGCCGGCCCATGCTCCCGGTCAATCACGGTGCGCCCCATGTGGATCTCATACCCGGCAAAGGACTTTCCGGAAAGCTCCTGGAAGATCCCTTCCACCTCTGAAAAGGCTCCTTCCACCTGTGCTCTGGCCTTCTCCGGTTCAAACATAGTCTTTGCAGGAAGCAGCCCCATTCCGGCGATGCTTCTTCCTGCTTCTCCTTCCAGTCCCTGCATATCCTCCAGCCGTTCTCCCAGCATCTGATATCCGCCGCAGATCCCCCAGATGGGCACCTGCTGGTCTGCCAGCTTCAGGATGGCCGCCTCCAGGCCATTCTGCCGCATCCACAAAAGATCGCTGATGGTATTTTTCGTCCCGGGAAGGATCACCAGATCCGGAGTTCCCAGCTGCGATGCGCTGCCTGCATACCGCAGCGATACTCCGGGAATGCAGGAAAATACGGTAAAATCTGTAAAATTCGAAATTCTTGGAAGACGGATCACTGCAATATCTACCACTGCCCCGGAAGCAGTTCTCCCGCTGCTGCACTCCAAACGGCTGCTTAAGCTGTCCTCATCATCGATCTCCACCTTCATATACGGAACCACGCCAACTACCGGTAGGCCGCAGAGCGCCTCCAGCTGCCGGATCCCCGGCTCCAGAATCGAAGAGTCACCGCGGAACTTATTTACGATCAACCCCTTTACCATCTGCTTTTCCTCCGGCTCCAAAAGCGCCACGGTGCCATAAAGCTGGGCAAACACCCCGCCCCGGTCAATATCTCCTGCCAGAAGCACCGGAGCTTTCGCCATGCGGGCCATTCCCATATTTACAATATCATCCTTCTTCAGGTTGATCTCCGCAGGGCTTCCCGCTCCTTCGATCACAATGATATCATATTCCCGGTCCAGCTTCTCATAAGCCTTTTTAATCTCCGGGATCAGCTTCTTCTTGTAAGCAAAATAATCCTTTGCCTTCATATTTCCAATCGACGTCCCATTTACGATCACCTGGGAGCCCACATCCGTGGTTGGCTTTAACAGAATAGGATTCATCGCCACATCCGGCTCCACCCCGGCCGCCTCCGCCTGAACCACCTGGGCACGCCCCATCTCCAGGCCATCCTGAGTAATATAGGAATTTAATGCCATATTCTGAGATTTAAAAGGCGCCACCCGGTATCCGTCCTGCCGGAAGATCCGGCATAATCCCGCTGCAATCAGGCTTTTGCCTGCATTGGACATGGTGCCCTGTATCATCAATGCTTTTGCCATTTGTTATTTCCATCCTTGTATTCAAAATGATGTTGGGGTCAAAGCATTTTGCCCCTGGTATCTTCCACATAAATATAGTACAGCATATCATATTTTGGAAAAAAGAACAATCCGGCAGAAATTGCCGGATTGTGAAAAATGTGGTTTCTCTACTTATCTGATTTCTTTTAAGCTAATATAGATATGAATCTCTGCATCTCCCTCCATGTTATCATCCTGATACTCCTCAAAATCGCACTGAAACGCCCTTGGCAGATCCATCTGCCAGATCTGCTGCCATGCATCCGCCACCGCCTGGTGCATATCCCCCCGAACCACAAATCTGGCATAGGGACCTGCTGGGATCCTGCGGATATCATATTTTTCTGCATTCTCTTCCAAAGCAGCCTCACAAGCCACCATTACCGTATAATCGGCTTTCTCATCCCCTGCATAGTCCGTATAAATGCCAAGTGCTTTACCATTTGCCTTTCCTGAAATAGAGGTATAAATGCCTTCACCAAAAAAGCGGTTCCACAGACCGCCGATCACTGCTCCCATATCAGGGGCCGTGTTGCTTGTCCGTGCAGAAATTCCTACGGCTGTTTTTTCTTCCAGTATCATCCATTACAGGCATCATAAGATCCATCAGGATCACCGGATATGTCCCGGGGGCGGACTTTTCAAAAATCTCCACTGCCTCTTTGCCGTTCCATGCCTTTGTGACCAGTGCCCCCTCATCCTCCAGCATGAACTCTGCAATTTCCATATTTAGTTCGTTATCTTCTACCAACAGGATCTGAATCTTTTCCAGCTTACTTGTGCCGCAGGAGATCTCCTCCGGTTCCTTTTCTTCTGCGGGAGGGTTCTTATCAATCTGAAATGGAAGCGTAATATAAAATGTGGTGCCTTTTCCTTTTTCGCTGTCAAATCTTATGGATCCCTCCATTCCTTCAACAAGAGCCTTTACGATGGAAAGTCCCAGTCCTGTTCCGGAATAGGAAGTATGCACAGCCTCATTTTCCTGTGCAAATGGCTCAAATACTTTCTTACAGAATTCTTCTCCCATTCCAATTCCGGTGTCAGCACAGACAAACTCAAACACTGCCGTTTCCTCATCTGAAGAAACCTCTCTGCAGGATATGGAAACAGAGCCGTTTTTCTTATTATACTTGACCGCATTACTCAGCACATTCATGAACAGCTGTCTTAAGTGCAGCGGGCTGCCGATCAGATTCCAGTGGGTGCCGCTTTCCTGAACCGTCTGGAAGGTAAGGCCGTGCTCTTTTGCCTGAATCTCTATGAGCATCGTCACCTCATGCAGTACATCCTTTAAATAAAACGGTACCTTCTCCAGATGGATATTTCCAGCTTCCAGCTTGTTCATATCAAGCACATCATTGACAAGATCCAGAAGAAAGCCGGAAGCTTCCCATATTTTCTCTCTGCATTCCTGCTGTTTCTGCATATCCTCCGGAAAATGATTTGCAATTTCGATCATTCCGCGAATTCCATTGATCGGTGTCCGGATATCATGACTCATCCTTCTCAGGAAATCCGTTTTTGCCATATTGGCATGTTCCGCTTCCTTGATGGCTTGCTCAAGCTTCTTTTGGTATTCCAACTCCATATCATATCTTTTATTCAATTCCCCCATATACTTCTGGGTCGATTTATGTCGGATAAAAAGGATCGCCAGCCAGAACATAATATAGATCAGAAGCATATACAGCATTACGTTTGTCCGCTGTGTAAATACCTGGGGAGAAGGATAAAACACATAAAGATGATATCCTTTTGTTCTTGCTTCCCCTCCGTAATATAATCCGCCATCCGTTTTTACCGTGAAAAGCCTTTCTGAAACCGGACTGCGTTTTCCATTTATAAATGCACAGGAGGAAACGTCTTCTCCGCGCAAGGTTCGATCATTGGAGCTTAATACCTTTTTGCCGTCTGTAATCAGGATAATTCCATCCATCTCCATCTTATAGCCTGTCAGCAGATTTTCAATCGTAATCTGATTTTCGTCCAGAATCACAGGCGGCTGATACGTATATGCAAAATAATTCCCGGCTCATCCTCGCGGCTCACTACTGCATAATCATACTCATCATTTTCTCCTCCTCGTGCAGCATAGATTTTTTGATGGTACTGGAAAATATCCTGGATATTGTCATCCTGAATCACAGCCTCCCACGCTGCATATCCGCCTCCATCGCTGTTATATTC
>JAUNGG010000013.1 GCA_030524635.1 Lachnospiraceae bacterium | reverse complement strand
TAGGCGTGTTCGGGACTTTCACCCGTTAGAGCGCGCCCATGGCGCGCAAACAAACCGGAAGGGACAGATTCCAAAAAATCTGTCCCTTCCATTTTTTCTCTGTGAGATCATTTAGCTTATTTGCATAATCGTTCTGCTCATTTTCTAAATGATCCTATTCATTCAAAATTTCCGTCATGCGTTCCTGGCACTGCTCTACCACCTGCTCCGCGGTTGCCGAACCATTTACTACTAATGGATCCATCTCTTCCGTGAAGATTTCATTGATCTGCTGGAACGGTACAGAGGTTTCATCAGCAGCCAGCTTTGGATCAATATTTGCAACGATTTCGCTGAAAACTTCCATCTCATCTGCAAACTGGGTATAGGTTAATTCGCCTTCCAGAAGGCTGGTTCTTACTGGAATAAAGTTTCCGGTCTCGCAGAATTTCTGCATGTTCTCCGCATTTGTAATGTAATCTACTACAATTGCCGCTGCCTTCGGATACTTGGTTCCCTTGTAAGCAAATAATGCATTACCGCCCATATCAGAGCCTGTCTTACCATTTCTGATCGGCATATAGGTTACTCCCCAGTTGCCTGCCATATTTTCTTCCATATAAGAACAATGCCAGCTTCCACAGAAATCAAAGGCAATCTGCTCTGCCACAAACAGAGAATTCGCTGTTGCCGCACCGGAGAATGCGGTATTGGCAATCAGGTCTTCCTTCCGCCAATCTTCATATAGCTTAATTGCCTCCAGTACCTCAGGAGTGTTCATTGTAATCTCTGTCTGATCCTCATTTAACACAGCGCCATTGTTCATATATACAAAGGGCAGATAACGGTAGCTGCTTCCGGTTTCCCAGATTCCGGCACATGCATAAGGCAGATTGTATTTTTCCTTCAGTGTTCTTGCAATATCCGTCAGCTCTTCCCAAGACCAGGCATCTTCGATACTGGATGGAATCCGGATACCAGCCTCTTCAAACATTCTCTTATTATAGAACACTGCAATGGTATCTACATGATGAGGCATTGCAACTAACTGTCCTTCATAGGTTCCTGCAGATAAGAAGGCAGGTGATATGTCATCCAAGCTCTCCTGTGTGATATATGGAGACAGATCCATCATAACATCTGCAGCCTTAAACTTGCCAAGTCTTTGATAGGAATAGCGGACAACATCCGGCCAGTCATTACCGGCAATTCGGGTATCCAGCATATCCCGGAATTCGGTAGACGGATAGGTCTGAAGCGTTAATTTGATCTCCGGATGGTCCTTCTGCAGAGCGGTGAGAACTGCATCCCATGCAGCTTCTTCTGCTGTGGAGCCTTCCCAATATGCGATCTCAATTTCTGCGCCTTCCTCTGCAACCAGTTCTCCAGCTTCTCCTCCTACTTCCCCAAGTGTCTCTTCCTGCTTTGCAGCCCCATCACGGTCGGACTTTTCTGATTCAGAAGAGCCGCTTCCGCCGCAGGCTGTAAGCCCCAATACCATACCTGCCGTCAGTGCCATTGCCATTGCTTTTTTTACGTCTTTCTTACGCATAATATTCTCCTCCTTTATTTTATACACACATGTGCATATGCGTTCTTTACTGATCCGTAACGGTTCGTTCCTCCACCGTTACGTTTATCCCTTGATTCCGCTGGATGCCATACCCTGTACAAACTGCTTCTGGAAAATCAGGAATACAGCCAGCACAGGCAGAATCGAAATCAGGGAAGCACTCATCATATCGTTCCAGTTTACATATAAAGCGCCATTCAGCATGGATAATCCCAACTGAACTGTATAATATTTATCACTTGATATCATAATTAATGGCCACTGAAGATCATTCCATCTCCACATAACGGTAAAGATAACCAGCACACTGATCAGCGACTTCACATTTGGAAGAATGATCTTTGTAAAGATCTGAAATTCTGTGGCACCGTCAATTCTTCCTGCCTCCAGCAGCTCATCCGGAATATCACTGATAAACTGTCTTGCCATGAATAATCCGAATGCCTCTGCACAGGGCGGTATAATAATTCCCCACAGGGTGTTCCGAATTCCCAGACCGGATGCAATGATAAAGTTAGGAATCATTGTCACCTGCAGGGGAATCATCAGGGTGCTTAATACAATCATGAAGAAAAATTCTTTAAATTTAAAGTCATATTTTGCAAAGGCAAAGCCTGCCAGCAGATTGATGCTGATGGTAATCAAGGTGGATACGGTTGTTACAATAAAACTGTTTTTAAAATAAGTTCCGAATTCTGCCCGCTGCATCGACAATGCGAAGTTTTCCCACATGAATTTTCCCGGCCAAAGCTTAGGAGGAAATGCAAAGATCTCATCAATGGGCTTTACTGCTGTTACAAACATCCAATAAAACGGAAACAACGCAACTAACGCAACTGCAAAAATAAAGAGAAAGATTACAACCTGCATAACCATATATTTTCTCTTGTCCATCCCCATACGTCCTGAACCTTCCATCAATTAATCCTCCTTTTCCGCTTTCTTCTGTATGATTGTCATCACTACCATGATCACAAACAGTACAACGCCTGCTGCTGCCGCTCTTCCATAATAATTCTTGGTAAATGCCTGCTCATAAGTATACATAACCATTGTTTTGGTTGCATTCAGCGGTCCTCCCTGAGTCATGGTATAAATCAGATCGAAGGAACGAAAACTGTTGATCAGGCTGGTAAGCAGTACGAATATATGGGTATTCTTTAAAAGCGGCAGGGTTACATAGCGAAATTTCTGCCAGGTATTTGCTCCGTCAATTGTAGCCGCCTCCATCAATTCATTTGGAACTCCCTGCAGCCCAGCCAGATAAATTACCATGTTATAACCTGTTTTCTGCCATAAGGTAGCTACGATAATCATGATCATTGCAAACCGCGGATCATTGGCCCATTTGATTCCGGTTCCTCCTGCCAGGGTAATCAGGTAATTAACAAGCCCCAGCTGGTCCTGGAAGATCCAGGTAAATACGGTGCCGACAACTACCGTGGACACAACTGCCGGTGCATAGATCGCGGAACGTATCACACCTCGCAGCGGAATTTTCGTATTCAGCAATACCGCAAAAAACAAGGAAAAAATCATCAGAAGCGGCACTGTCACTGCACTGTAGTATACCGTATTGAAGATAGATTTCAGGAATACGGAATCCTTGAATATGTATAAATAATTGCCCAGCCCGATAAACTTCGGCTTTCCCAGTCCATTCCACTTGACCAAACTGTAGTAGAACGTCATAAAGATGGGAATGATCATAAATGTCAGAAACAAAATCATGTTCGGCAGAATATAAAGATAGGGAACTACCTTCATATTTCTCCAAAACGGCGCTCTTCTTTTTTCTACACTACCTTTCATTGATACCTCTCCTTTTCAATTATTCTTTTTTACCCCTTATCCTTGCATAATATATGCTGGAAATTATCACTCCCAAAATCCCCATGATCCCAAGCATACCATATGCCAGCTTCAACCCCCAGTGCTCTGCAATCATTCCAGAAAGCATTGGGAATACCGTCATTCCCACCGCATATGTCATCTGAAAAAATGCAAGCGCTGTGGCTCTTTGCTCTTCATCAATATCATTTACCGCTTCTGCAATCAGATAGGTAAACAACAATCCCGTCTGCAGACCTGCTGCGATCTGACACAGCCAGATTCCCCATACATTTGTGATATTCGGAACAATCCAGCAGTACAGCCATATCGTTACAAAACTGAACGGAATCCAGAACTGAGGCCCCCGCTTCTTTACTGCTTCTGTAGACACAATTCCGGAAAAATATACGGAGGCTGCCATATAAATGATGGAAGAAAGGCCGATCTGCATCTGGCTTGCTCCTATATTTTCAAGCACCTTAGAGGTGTAGGACATTGCAGTGGACATCTGAACTCCCTGCTGCATCAATGTCAGCAGCGAAAACAGGATGAGGCGGGAGTTTAGAAAATGCAGCGAAAATCCTGCTTTCTTTACAGCCTCCGGCGGACGCTTTCCCTTCAGCCAGATTCCCAGCCCCATGCCGGCATATCCTCCTGCCACACATACAAGGCATAGGAATTTCATTCCCAACAGCGGATAAAACAATGTGGCACAGACGAAAGCTGCCAGTTTCCCAACATTGTTATAAAACATGACCCGGCTGGTTGCTTCCTTCTTTTGGGTCACCGGATACATGCCCAGAAACATTGCCATAAATGCGCTCCACATGGCGGAACCAAAGCCTGCCAGCACATTCCCCAGAAAAAAACCTGTTTTTGCCGGAAGCACCACCCGCAGCACAGATGCCGTTCCTACAAAGGCCATTCCAAGTGCAATTAAAAAACCATGCTTTCTTCTCACATCGCTGTAAATTCCGATGGGCATCCGAAAGCACATCTGGATCCCGCCGTAAATTCCCAGAATCACCCCCACCGTATCCATGGAAACCCCCTGCGAGGTCAGATAATTCGTCTGATAAGGAACATATACATACAAAGAAAACCAAAATAATAATACAATTGCGCTTAAAGCCGCTCTCTGCTGTTTGATTCCATCTCCAAATGTTTCCATTTACTCACAACTTTCCAACACATATAACTGAGAAGTAAAATCTCCCTTGTCGCTTCCAGAATTCTGCCGGGTAACCCGAAAACTTCTGGCTGTCGCTCCGGTAAACTCCATATCGGGAAGGAAACCGAAATTCATCAGCTCATCGCCAAAATACGTTTCGCCAGCTCTGCTGCAGCGGTACCGGCACTTGGGATCCAGACCCTCCAGCCGCAGCTTTTTCAGCTTCGGATTTGGTGCTGCCAGTATCTTGTAATACCCAAGAATTGCCGTCCGTCTGTCCTGAGATACCACCATCCAGGCTGCATTTCCCTGATTCTCAAAAGGATCCTTCAGCCGGTAAAAATCACCAAACTGAATCAGCTTCCGGTATCTTTTAAAGAATCGGATCTGCTCCTTAATCTCCTCCTGTTCTGATTCAGTCAGCTGCTTTGGATCCAGCTCATAGCCAAAGGCTCCAAAGCAGGCAACATGGGCCCGGAAGCTTAAGCTGGTGCTGCGGCCGATCTGATGATTGGGAACTGCCGAAACATGAGCACCGATCGATGAGATCGGATAGGCCAGACTGGTTCCATACTGGATTTTGATTCGTTCAGCAGCATCCGTATCGTCGCTGGCCCAGCATTGTGGGGCATAATACAGCATTCCCGCATCAAATCTGGCACCTCCGCTGGCACAAGACTCAAACAAAATATCCGGAAATTTTGTCAGCAGTTTTTCGTAAAGCTGATAAACGCCTAAAATATAACGATGGAAAAATTCACCCTGACGTTCTGCTTCCAGGGACGCTCCGTACGCCTCCGTAATATTTCGGTTCATATCCCACTTTATATAGGAAATCTTGGAATTCTCCAGCACTGCTTCCATCTGCCGGTAGATATGGTCCACCACCTCCGGATTGGAAAAGTCCAGCACAAACTGATTTCTTCCATAGGACATGGAGCGGCCCGGAGTACGGATCACCCACTCCTCATACTCCTCGTACAGCTTGCTGACTGGATTCACCATCTCTGGCTCAAACCACAATCCAAACTGCAGGCCCATGTCTGCAATCTTCCAGGATAAGCCTTCCACTCCTTCCGGCAGCTTGTCCCGGTCGCTGAACCAATCCCCTAAGGAGCTGGCAGCATCATCCCGCTTTCCAAACCATCCGTCATCCAGCACAAACAGCTCCACACCAAGCTCCTTTGCCTTTCCTGCAATTTCCAGAATCTTTTCCTCATTAAAATTGAAATAAGTAGCTTCCCAGTTGTTCAGCAGAACCGGCCGTTCCTGGTTTCTCCATCGTTTCTGTACCAGACGCTGATTAAACAGATTATGGAAATGCTGGCTCATTCCATTTAACCCGTTCTCTGAATACACCATAACTGCCTCTGGAGTCTGGAAGCTTTCTCCCTGCTGCAGCATCCAGGAAAATGCAAACGGATTGATTCCCATGCTGATTCGTGCCGTATCATAATGATCAACTTCAACCTGTGCCAGAAAATTGCCGCTGTACACCAGGCAGAAGCCATATGCTTCTCCCTGAAACTCCGTAGTGGCAGGCCGTTTCAGCACGAAAAATGGATTATGATTCGAGCTGCTTGCTCCTCTGGCACTGGAGATCGATTGAATACCCTTCGCCAGATGCCTTTTTGTAATATGCCGCTCCCTTGACCAGGCACCATCCAACTGCAGCATCTCAAAATCACTGTCATAAAAATCCACAGACAGAGACATGGCCCGCATCAGCTTCCATTTCTGTTTTCCGCAATTTGTAAATCTTGCGCTTCTACATATGGCATCATAATTCTCGTAGATTGTATACTGCAGTGTCAGTTCCGCCTGGATCAAAGCATCCACCATTACGATTTCCAGAGTAACTGCATCTCCATTCCCTTCTGCATAGGTGGCGGGAAGGCCTTTTAACGATTCCTTACCCGGATAAATCCTATGCCTTTGATAACAAAATCCAGTGATGCGGCTTCCGTTCTCCTGCTCGATCTGATAAGCCGGCTCTCTGAAATCGGTGGTACCGTAGGATGGATATTCCTGACGGATTGTATCAAGAGAAAATAAATAATCATTCTCATATACATACGCTGTGTGGCTCAATGTCCTCATCTGGATCAGATGCTGGAATGAATCTCTGTGCCGGATCTTTTTCCCGAAATACAGATGGCCCAGCTGACCATTCTCCAATACTCCCAAAATATAACTGATCCGATCATTCTGTAAATGAAATTCCATTGTTTTTTCATTGAATCTGATTTCTGCCATTCACATTTCCTCCCTTTGTTTGAACGCGCGTTTATTTTGATGAAAACAGAATGCCAAGAAAATCTCCTTGACTTTGCGATCTTTTCCGGATCAGACTTCCTTTTTGTCTGGTATCCTGCCTTCAAAAACAGCGTTGTGAACGCGCGTTTATTGTAAGTTGTTAATAAACCGCCCAGTTTCCTAGGCGGTAAGCCCTTTTCGTATTTTTGCCTTACATACTACCTTTTTCCTCTTATCAAGGTCCAGTGCAGCCCGTACTGCCACGCTGGCAGTTTCCTGCAAAGAGATCTCAACCGTTGTCAGCCGGTATCCCACTTCTTCATAAAGGGAAAAGTAATCACAGCCCACAACCGCAACATCCTCTGGAACCCGAAGCTCCAAATCCTCTGCTGCCTTCATGGTCATAATCGCCATCATATCATTTGCTGTAAAAACAGCATCGATCTGTTTTTCCGATAAAAGCTTTTTGGCTGCCTGATATGTAACATCCCGCTCAAATAATCCGGTCTCGACGCATATCTCATCCCTTAAGCCAGCCTCCTCCATGGCCCTCTGATATCCTTTCAGACGCTCTTGGCCAGATAAACGATTATCACCTCTGATGTGAGCGATATGACGATATCCTTTCTTTAAAAGGTAACTCGTGGCCAGATAGCCGGCTTTTTCATTTTCACTGTAGATGCCCTTGACATTGTCAGCTTCCAGCATATCCTTCCCCGGGTCGATCACTACCATGTTAAAGCCCTTTGCGATCATTTCATTGATCTGCTCCATCTGGAACTCAAACCCGACAAAGATCCCACCGCAGATCTGCCGGTTTAAGTACATATTTTCAATTTTTATATAATCCGATTTCCCAGCAACAATAAAGACAGAAATCATACTTCCATATTCCTTGCTTTTGGAAATCAGTTCCGCAATTAACCTCATAAAATATCCGGATGCCATTCCCTTCCAACGCACATCTCCAATATTATAATCGGATATAAACAATGCGATTTCCATGCTGGACTTCCCAGCAAGCACACGGGCATAGGAATTTGGCTCATACCCATATGCTTCAATCACATCCATAACCTTTTTTCTGGTTTCTTCCGGAACATTCGAATAATTGTTCACTACCCGGGATACGGTGCTCCTGGAGACATTGGCTAATCTAGCAATTTCTTCACTGGTAATTCTCATATATCTCCTTCTTGTGAACGCGCGTTTATTTTGTAATATTAAGATAACACAGATTTTTCATTTTGTAAACCCTTTTTATTGAAATTGCTGTCCTTTTTTTTCTATTTTTTAATTTTCTATTCATTATGCTGCAGCTGTTTTCCAGAATATTCCATTTATATATAAAATTGTATCGAAATCCCATTATCAAGGCTGCGAAATATCCTCCCAACTGACAGAAATATCGTCAAGGTAATAGGAGGTAGCTGCCTCAAAACCAGAATCTGTACCGATGATCAAAAAGACCTCTCCCTGAATATTAGCAGCTACATCAAACTCAGCCTGGAACTCTTTGAACTCATACTCGCCAGGGCGATTGTTTTCTGTCTTGGCCATATCGCCCACAACAACCATGTCTTTTCCGCTGCTGCCTTGGCTGCCCGTGTCAATGTTCATACGGTAATAGTTCAAAGCCTCGCTCTCTGCTGCCATAGCCACAGGCTCCATAGGTGTAATACCGCATTTCACGGCAACGCTTTCGCCGGGTGCTCCTCCTGCTCCTACCAGATTGCTTTCAACATTGGTTGCCAGTTTGAAAGACACGGTGAAATGGTAAGTCCTCGCTGGTGCAAAACCGTCCAGCATTTTTACATATCCCATAAAGAGATCGGCGCTGTGATTATTGCCGGAAATAAAAATTCCGTTTCCGGCGCCGGGGATCGGAACCTCCCCATAACGGTGCTGCAACTGGTAGAATTCCTCCACGCCTTCATCGTAAGGATAGTCTGCAAAAATCGGAGTAAAACCGCTGTCATTTTGAGCGAAATCAAATTGCAGGCCGGAACTGGCTTCCGCCGCAGCAGATGTACAGCCTGTCATCATAGCAAGTGTTAACGCAGAAGTCATACCAAGTGAAAGAAGTTTTTGTAATCTCATATAAAGTCCTCCTATAGTACCCGTTTTTCTGGTTTCGTTGGGTATCTATTTATTTAGATGCATTATGACTTTCGATCTGTTGGTATCCTGTCAGAAAATTTGAAAAAAAGTATCCAGACGGCAGCCGTCAGAAGGAAACAAATAGAAAACGCAATTAGCCATGGGGAAAGGGACGGTTCCACTGACGGAATACTGCTGATGCCAATATCTCCCGGTTGTTCTGTGTTCGCTCCAAAATATTGAGATAGCTGATACCAAAAGCCTCCGCCAAAGCCGAGAACAAGGCCGGTCAGGGCTGTTAGTGTATGGCGCAGTTTCTTAATTGATGTAGCGTAAATCCATTGAACAGTTCCAATCGGAAGAGAAAGAACATTCGATATTTCCTTATGTGTCATATCCCCCAAAACCTTCATTGTTACTACCGTACGTTGCTTTTCGTTCAGCGATGCCGTCATAGAGTAAAAGGATTCCATATCCACAAAATCTTCAATCGCTTTATCTTGGATCGGCAGCTCAAACGCATCTTCCAATGGTGATGAGACTTTTTCTCTTCTTAAATACATGAGAGCTTCATTTTTTACAACTGTCTGCAGCCACTTGAATTCGTGGTCCGTGGGGAAAAGTGCTTCGTCAAGTGCATAAAGCCGCAGCATAACATTTTGAATAACATCATAGCAATCATTTTCATTCTTTAAAACAGCATACGTAATCCCAAACATAAAACGGAAATACTTATTGTAAAGCATTTCAAAACCTTGCGGGTTTTTACCCTTTATCATGCTGATTATTTCTTTGATGTTTTTTGCATCCATTTAATGACCCTCCTGGAAAATTGTTATTTATTATAAAGATGCAGGTTCGTTTGATTTTTGTTGGTCTATTTCCGAATTTTTCTTAATCATATTAGCATATTATTACGGTGCAAACAACTCGGCCACGAAATAATATACTGCCAACGCATACTAACTGATTTTGCATCAGAACCGTAACAAAAAGCCCAACAAAATTCCCAAAAAACGACCTGCCACATTGACATTCTTTCGTTTTTTTGATATTCTTTGTATGATTGCGCTGTTTTTTTTCGACATATTTCGTATGTCATCTGAATCTTTGTATACGCATTCATAACAGCAAGAATAATAACATCAGAACATTTACGATTGAGATGGAGGTTAAGACCATGAACATTGCAAGTTTAGAAAAAACTTGCCGGGCAGTGCGCCGCGACATCATCAATTTAACTGCGGACGCTGCTTCCGGCCATCCAGGCGGTTCCTTGTCATCCGTAGAGATTATGGTTACTCTGTTCTTTGACAAGATGAACATTGACCCTGCTGATCCAAGGATGGAGAACCGTGACCGTTTTGTATTATCCAAGGGACATGCCGCTCCCTGCTACTACGGCGTTTTAGCAGAACGCGGTTTCTTTGATAAGGAACAATTTAAGAGTTTCCGCCAGATTAACGGAATCCTGCAGGGACATCCCGATGTAAAGAAATGTCCGGGCGTGGATGCATCCACCGGTTCCTTAGGACAAGGCATCTCCATCGCAGTCGGTATGGCCTTAGGCGCCAGACTGGCTAAGAATGGTGCCAAGGTATACACGCTGTTAGGCGACGGCGAGCTGCAGGAGGGTCAGGTTTGGGAGGCTGCCATGGCGGCTGCCCACTATAAGCTGGATAATTTAACAGTTATCATCGATTACAATGGTCTTCAGATCGACGGCACCAATGATCAGGTTATGAGCCTTGGCAATATCAATGACAAGTTCACAGCTTTTGGCTTCCAGGTGATCGAGGTGGCAGACGGCAACGACTTACAGCAGATCAGCGATGCGTTAGACGTGGCCGTTACCGGCAAGCCGAAATGCATTCTGGCACACACGGTAAAGGGCAAGGGCGTATCCTACATGGAAAACCAGGTAGGCTGGCACGGTAAAGGCCCCAATGAAGAAGAACGTCAGATTGCGTTAAAGGAATTGGAGGATTAAGCATGAGCGAGAAGAAAGCGATTCGAGTTGCCTACGGCGAGGCATTAGCAGAGTTAGGAGAGGTAAATGACAAGATTGTCGCACTTGACGCCGACTTATCCCACTCCACAATGACCTATAAATTTGCAGATAAATTCCCGGAGCGGTTCTTCAATGCAGGAATCGCAGAGGCTAACATGGTGGATATGGCAGTTGGCCTGGCTTCCATGGGATATATTCCATTCGTCAGCACCTTCGCCATCTTCGGTACCGGCCGCGCCTACGACCAGGTGAGAAACGGCTGTGCTTACGGCGGCTTTAATGTAAAATTCGCCATGTCTCACGCAGGTGTAACCCTGGGCGAGGACGGCGGCACCCATCAGGCCATCGAGGATATCGCCCTGATGCGCGTAATCCCGGATATGACCGTTATCGTTCCCTGTGATGCCAATGAGGCCAAGCGTGCAGTAAAGGCAATGACCGAGATGCAGGGGCCGGCTTACCTGCGCATGGCCCGCATGCCATCCCCGGTTCTGGATATGAACATGCCCTTTGAGATCGGCAAGGCTAATGTGCTCCGCGAGGGAACCGATGCGGTTATCTTCGCCTGCGGAATCATGGTGGAAGCGGCTCTCCAGGCGGCTGACACCTTACAGGCTGAGGGCATTCATGCCGCTGTGGTAAACATCCACACCATCAAGCCTCTGGATGAGGAGACCATCCTGACCTACGCAAAGAAGTGCAAAAAGGTAGTGACCGCAGAGGAGCATTCTGTGATCGGCGGCTTAGGCGACGCGGTAGCTTCTGCATTATTAGGAAATGGTGATTTCAAGTTTAAGAAGATCGGCGTTCAGGACCGCTTCGGCCAGTCCGGAAAGCCGTTTGACCTGCTGGCTGAGTATAACCTGACCCCAGCAGATATTGTGAAGGCAGTAAAGAGCTTATAATTAAAAATTCTTATTAGAAGAAATGGCTGGCATACAGGAAGAAATTCCCGCATGCCAGCCATTTTCCCTTTGCTGCCTTTTTACCTGCTCTTTAGTCCCATTCCTCCCCCAGAAGAATGAAGCTGTTGTTGTCCTGCAGGCTGTCCTTCAGCATAGCCTTGATTTCCTGGAAGGAATTGCTGTCCGGCAGATACCTGGCCCAGCTCTGATATCCCTCTGAGCGCTCTGCTGCCTGCCGGTGGATGGGAATCCCGGCGCAGTAATCCGCATAGATCTCTGCATACAGGTCTGCCATTGTCCCAGCCATAGCCTCCGGCACTCTGACCGTCTGCTCCAGGATCTGATCCCGGATTAATTCCCGCACATACCGCTTCTCATAGGCCTCAAAATCCAGGAGATTTTCATCAGTCTGTCCAGACCGCCTTGCCCAGCCGCTCACATCCGTCTGCCGGGTCTCATAGGTAAGAGCACCATTGGTATCCCAGGATAAGAGCCCGTACTGGCAGGGCGGAATGCTGACGGCATCACTGACGATCTCGCAGATCCCGTACCCTTCTGCTCCCGGCTCCCTTTTGTGCTTCTGGATCCGCTGAAGATGGAGATGGCCGCTGACATACAGGGGAACCTGATACTCCTCCAGAAGCTCCACCACTTCCCTGCTGTTCTCCAGCACACACATCGTGGTAAACATCCGGCTCTCCTGCAGCAGATTGTGATGGCCGGACACGATCATCTGGATTCCTGCCTCTCTGGCTCTTTCCAGATTTTTCCTCATCCACAGAAGGGTTTCCTGCCTTACCGCTCCATCCACAATATTGAGCGGCTCATACTGGGCCGTATCCAGAAGCATCAGCCACACCGTTTCGCTTAAAGGATACACATAGCTGAATGACGCTGCATCCCGGCTGATGGCCTGGTTCCACCCAAAGTCTGCATAAATTTGGGTAAATTCCTCCAGAGATATGCTTTCCGCCTCCGTCTCCTCATCACCGAAATACAGCCGCCCCCGGTAATTATTAATGTCGTGATTTCCTGGGATGATCAGCGTCTGGATTCCGGCCTGGTTCAGCCTTTCCAGTTTCTCAGCCAGCTCCAGATGATTGATCTTCTCCCCATTGATGGTAATATCGCCTGTCAGCAGGAATGCATCTGGCTTCTGGGCAATCAGCTCGTCGATCAGAGCATCCAAAAGCTGAGGCAGGTAGGCATTAACCTTGCCGTCCCCCTCTTTTACAAATTTTTCAAATGCTTTTCCGTAATCGGTGGTCTGGGCAGACTGATAATGCAGATCCGATGCGATGGCGATGCACGGAGGCCGCTTTGCCGCATCAGAGGGCGATGCGGTCCCCTCGATGACCGTCTTCCAGCTGCCTGCAGCCTGCTTCGGATCTGCCTCCTGCCCGGTACTGCCGGTTTCCTCTGCCAGACTCTCCTGCTCCTCTGCCAGAGCCTCTTCGCCACCGGTCTCCTGTGCATGGCTTTTGTCCTCCCCACCGGAATGTCCCTTCTCCTCTGTCGGACCATCCAGCTCCCCTCCGGGAAATTCCGTTTCCGCTGCGGCAGACTGCCCATTCGGTTTTCTTCCCATACCGGGATCTAAAATAAAAAGAATCCTTACGGCTGCTGCCAGAAAACAGATCCACAGCACAGCCATCAGAATCCTGTATAATCTCTTTTTCAATCACAGCCTCTTTTCCAGAGCTTCACTCTTTTTGGAAACTTCATGCTTTTCCATGACATCCAAAACGGAAACATCGAAAAACAAAACGCAGCAAAAGTCCGTTCCCCCGATCTCCTGCTGCGTCCAAAATCTTGTTACGAATAAAAAACCTCATTAATGATGCCCAGCGCCTTCATGGCGTAGGCCACCCCATCTTCCTCCACCGTTCTGGTGATCAAGGAGGCATAGGGCTCCAGCTCCTTGTCGTGATGTCCCATCAGGACCGTGTGCTTTGCATAAGTAAACATAGGAAGGTCATTGGTGCTGTCCCCGAACACGTAGGCGTCCTCCAGCGACAGGCCATAATGATCCAAAACCATCTGAATGGCAGTGGCCTTGGAATGTCCCTTTGGAACACATTCCCAGAAATCATTTCCCCGATCAATGATCTGAAAATCCTCCTGTATGGTTTGGAAAAAGCCTTCTTTATCACTGCTTTTATCCGTCACGCAGCAGAATTTATCAAAATCGTAATTGTCATCTTCAATAAAATAAGGGGAAACCGCTCCTTCTTTTCCAATGTTCTCCCTCATCTGCTCCAGCCTGGGGATTCCGGAGAGATCCTTGAAGAAATGACATCCGCCCTTTCCCTCCAGGATTCCCTGGATCTTATGTACCTTAAGCGCCTGCTTGATGGCAATGCCCTGCTCATGAGGGATTTTCCTGGCATACAGCTCCTGATCTCCTAAGACGATATAGGTTCCGCAGCCGCACAGATATCCGTCCACCTGGATCAGCTTCCGGATGGGATCCAGAAGCTTTGATACCCGGCCGGAATTGATAAATACCAGATGCCCCTGCCTTCTGGCCGTCTCCACCGCCTTTACGGCGCTCTCCGGCACCTGCCTGGTGATCTCGCTGAGCAGGGTTCCGTCTACATCAAAAAACAGTGCTTTCCTACTGCTCATCCTGTTCATCTCCCCGGAAGACGATGGTTCCTGTTTCTTCATCCATGCTGTCCACGATCGCCAGGGATTCGATCCGGATTCCCTTGGAGCGAAGTGCATCTCCGCCTACCTGGAAGCCCTTCTCGATCACGATTCCAGCTCCCACCAGCTCAGCGCCGGAATCCTCTACCAGCTGGACCAGGCCCTCCAAAGCCTTTCCATTGGCAAGGAAATCATCGATCAGCAGCACCTTATCGCCCTTTCCCAGAAATTTCTTTGACACGATAATGTCATAAATTCTTCCATGGGTAAAGGACTCTACCTTTGTGGTATAAACCTCACCGGCAATATTCTTGGTCTGGGTCTTCTTGGCAAATACCACAGGCACATCAAAACTCTGGGCCACCACGCAGGCAATTCCGATACCGGATGCCTCGATGGTCAGGATCTTATTAACCTCTGCATCCGCGAAACGCCGCTTAAACTCCCGTCCGATCGCCTCAAATAACTTAATATCCATCTGATGATTTAAAAAACTGTCTACCTTTAATACATTCCCTGCCTTAACGATTCCGTCCCTGCGGATCCTGTCCTTCAGCTCTTTCATGAATTTTCTCCTCTGCCCTGTATCCTACTCTTCTACGATTTTTGCATTTTCAACCAGGAAATTCATAACCATAATATTCCGGGCTGCCTCATCCAATGCTTCCTGTCCATAAGTCTGAATCAGCTCATCCGGACTGTCAAGTCCATAAATAGCAGCCACGTCCATCCTGGCATCATCATCCACTTCCATGTTCTCCTGTGCAGCAATCTCCTTTGTTACCAGGCTGATCTTAATGCTGTTCTCAATATCCGAACGCATATAATCCTTAAATCCATCCTCATCCATGCCAAACATAGATGCATAATCGCTGAGACTCATACTGCTCTGATCCAGAGCCAGCTGCATCTGTGCCAGCTGCTGCTCCAGTTCGGCGTCCACCTGGGCATCCAGTCCCTCGAAGCTGCTTGCTGCGATCACCTGATCCATCACATCATTCTGTTTCTGATATTCTGCGTTCTCCTTGGCGTTCTCCTCCAGCATGGTCCGGATCTCTGCCCGATACTCCTCCACGGTCTTGCTGGTCTGGGAAATCCGCTGTACAAAAGCATCATCCAGCACCGCATCCTTCTTCTCCTTGATGGCATTCACCGTAACGTCAAACACCACATCCTGACCAGCTAACTCAGCACTGCCGTAGTCCTCCGGGAATGTCAGGTTCAGACTCAGCTCATCTCCCACATTCGCACCGATCAGCCCATCCTCAAAGCCATCGATAAAGGTCCCGGACCCTAACTCCAGATCATAGCCCTCTGCAGTACCTCCTGCAAACGCCTCTCCGTCCTTCATGCCAACATAGTCGATATTCACCACATCGCCGTCCTTGGCAGCCCGGTCCGTTACCTCAACCTCTTCCGGATTGCTGTCCAGAACATAGCTGATCTGGTTCTCCACCTGCTCATCTGTCACAGTGGTATCCACCTCTGCGATCTCCAGTCCCTTATACTCACCCAAAGTCACCTTGCCCTCCGGCACCTCCTCCTGAGTCTGGGCCGCCGTAGTCTCAGCCACCGTCGTCTCCTGAACATCCTTCTTCCCGCATCCGGCAGCCAAAGCCGCCGCTGCCACGGTGCATAAACATAACTTTGTAAATTTTCTCATCACTTCAATTCCTTTTCTCTTTCTAAATACAATGCACTTCCTAACCCCTGCCATGCTGGCCGCTTCTCTGTATTCACAATCAGCACGCAGAACGCAATCGCCCAGAGCTGTCTCATCTGCAAGCTCCCAGGCTACGTTCTATAGTTATAACATAGGAAGTCCAGAAAAAAAAGCATTTCCATCAAATTCATAAAAATTTAAGCCTTCCGTCACCACCATTTCGTCAGCCAATAACACAACCTAAACCGTTTTCCTCATTCATTGCCAGTCAAGCAGCATCGGACGGGTAGCTCCCTGTGAATGCCTTTTCAGCCCGCCGGCACTTAGGCGCGGTCTCCCACGCGCCTTATGTACCGCTGCGCGCTGAATAGAGCGAGAGCGCGCTGAACAGGGAGGTACCCGTCCGATGCGTACTCTCGCCACATAAAAAATCCTTCTACTTATAGAACGCCTTAAACGCCTTATATGTATTCCAGACATCCAGCTTGGAGGACAGCTCAAAAGGCGAATGCATGGACAAGATCGGCACCCCAAGGTCAACGGTATCCACGTCCATGTGGGCCACATACTTGGCAATGGTTCCGCCGCCGCCGGCATCTACCTTGCCCAGCTCACCGGCCTGCCAGTACACGCCCTCTGCATCCATGATACGGATCACCTTTGCCATCAGCTCTGCGCTGGCATCGTTGGATGCACTCTTGCCTCTGGCGCCGGTATACTTGGTCAGCACGCAGCCCCGGTTGATATAGCAGGAATTGCGGCTTTCATATACCTCCGGGAAGGTAGGGTCGTATGCTGCATTTACATCAGAGGACAGGCAGGTGGAATTGCGGAGCACCTTCCGCACCGGAACGCAGGCCTGATCTGCCAGATCCTCCAGATAATGGAGTACATAGTCGGAATTCAGGCCAGTATTTCCCTCAGAGCCGATCTCCTCCTTGTCTGTCAGGATGGTTACGGTGGTCAGAGGCGGCATCTGGGTATCGATCTCTGCCATCAGAGCCGTGTAAGCACAAATGCGGTCATCCTGCCCGTAAGCGCCGATCATGCTGCGGTCCAGTCCTACATCCGCTGCCTTCACAGCCGGAACCATCTCGATCTCAGCCCGGTAGAAATCTGCCTCTGTGATGCCGTATTTTTCATTTAACAGCTGCAGCGCCAGAAGCTTTACCGGCTCCTTTACAGACTCATCCTGATAAGGAAGGGAGCCGATGACGATATTCAATTCCTCTCCCTTAAGTCCCTCTGCCAGCGGCCTCTCATTCTGCTTTCCTGCCAGATGAGGCAGCAGGTCGGTAATGCAGAATACCGGCTCATCCGGCTTCTCGCCGATACAGATGTCCACAGCCGTTCCATCCTTGCGGATCACCACGCCATGCATAGCCAGAGGGGTAGCTCCCCACTGATACTTGCGGATTCCGCCGTAATAATGGGTCTTAAAGTAAGCCATGTCCTCCTTCTCATACATTGGATTGGGCTTCAGATCCAATCTTGGGGAGTCAATATGAGCGCCGTTAATGCGGACACCCTTCTCCACGGATTCCGTGCCGAAGGTGGTTGCAATCAGCGCTTTCCCCCGATTCACAAAGTAAACCTTATCGCCAGGCTCATAGCTTTCGTCTGCACAGAATGGGCGGTATCCGCTCTTTTCCAGAAGCTTCACGGCATAGCGGACGCACTCCCGCTCCGTCTTTCCTTCATCCAAAAACTTCTTGTAGCCTTCACAGAATTTCTGTGCCTTGCTAATCTGCTTCGGCGCATCCTTTGCAATATTTGGTGCACTCCAGGTTAATTTTTCAGCCAGCTCCTGGCCCTTTGTCTTTCTTGCCATGTTCTTATCCTCCGTTATTTCCTGTCTATTTTCTCCGGCTTACCGGAATAACTCCCTGCTGTCCAGCACAATGGTAAACGGCCCGTCATTGACCAGGCTGACCTTCATGTCAGCTCCGAAGCTGCCGTGCTGTACCACCGGCACCCGCTCTTTAAAGCCTGTTATCATATATTCGTACAGAGCCTCTGCCATATCCGGCTGCCCTGCGCCGATAAAGCTTGGCCGGTTTCCCTTGTGGCAGTCTGCATACAAGGTAAATTGGCTGACTACCAGCACCTGGCCATCCACATCTGCCAGAGACAGATTGGTTTTTCCATTTTCATCCTCAAAGATCCGCAGCTTACAGATCTTATCCATCATCCGGTCTGCGATTTGTTCATCATCCTCATTGGAAACGCCCACCAGCAGAAGGAATCCCTTCCCGATGCGCCCGATCTCCTGCCCGTCCACAGCCACTGCTGCCTCCCGGACTCTCTGCAATACTACCTTCATCTTTTGCTCCTAATGTCCTTTCACAGCGGCTTTTGTACCTTCACCGCCGCGTCCTTTCATCTATCTTTTATCTATTTTTTAAAGATCAACTGAATATACTCCAGGAGATTTTCTGTAGCCTCCTCCCGGAAGCAGATCTCTCTGGCACGTACCGGGTAATCGGTTATAATATTGTCTACGCCTGCCTGCTTCATTTCCTCCAGCTCAGCAGTACTGTTCACCGTCCAGGCATGGATGGCTTTTCCGGCCTCATGCACTCGCTCCACCAGCTCCCTGGTGACAAAGCTGGACCGTAGACTGATAAAATCCCAGTTTTCATTTTTATAATAATTGCCGTAGGCCGCCGCAACAATATATCCGGTTCGAATATCCGGATCTGCCGCTTTCATCCGCTCCAGGTAGTTCATATAGACGGAGGAAACCACGCACTGCTCCTTCATATCCATCTCCTGGATCATGGCAGCTACCCGTTCCGGCAGATCCGTCTGGTCCCCGATATTTTTCAGTTCAATATTAAAGCTGATCCGGCCTTTTCCATACTCCAGCACTTCCTGCAGAGTTGGAATCGGTTCGCCTGCAAATTCAGCAGAATAGCTGCTTCCCACATCCAGAGCCTGCAGCTCTTCAAGCGTCATATCCTTAACATTCCGGTTCACGCCCGCCAGCCGTTCCAGGTTCCTGTCATGGCACAGGACCACCGCTCCGTCCAGGCTTTCCTGCACATCGATCTCCACAAAATCCGCCATCTCCTCCACAGCCATCTGGATCGCTGCCATGGTATTTTCCGGCGCTGCCCCGGAGCTTCCCCGATGTGCTGTGATCTGAATCTCCAAAAGGGCGTCACTTCCGGCAAGAGAGCCGTTATAAGAAAGGTCAAACACGAAAAACGCACTGATAAAAGCCAGCACCATGCCAAGCCACAAAAGCTTTTTCCGATAACCGGCTCCCAGCACTCTCCCGGAAGAGCTCCAGAAGGGCCGCCCCAGCTTCCTCTCCTGCATGCGGTAGTAGGCCACCGTCAGAATCCCCAGGTTTAAAATGCAGGTAAACATACTAAAAAGAAACAAGATGACCAGATCGATCCGTTCTGTCACTCCAAGCAGCACTGCTAACTGAAGACTTTTCTGGACAAAGCATGTGATCAGCACTGCCGAAACGGTCACCGTCAAAAGATAAACGGCTTCCATGGCTGCCGTCAGCAGCAGGTTTCCCATTCCCAGCAAAAACAGCACCTGCCAGAACCTCTGCTTCATCAGCTGGCAGCTGTTCCACCAGCTGTCCTCAAAAGATTTCTGCTCCAGCATGGAAAAATGAAGGGTAAAGGTACCAGGAAGCAGCAACGCTGCCAGCCCGATCACGGCTGCAGCCGTCACCGGGCTTCCAAATGAAGTGGCAGCCAGTTCATCCATAACAAAATTCACCGGCTTTACATGGCTGAATATCCGGTAGATCAAAAACAGATTGATCAGCAGGTAATCTCCTGTCAGCACCAGCGGCAGCTTCCAGCTTTTCTTTTCAAACTCATCGGTTATCTTCTCCAGACCGCCGGCCAGCATTTCAGCAGGAGACACCTTTCTTAAGTATACGGTTCCTTCATAAGCCGTCAGCAGGCTGCCGCACTCTACAGTCAAAAAGAAAAGGCCCATAAGGCCAGCAGCCAGCAGAAACAGCAGCGTCCACGGCTTCAGCAGAAAGGCAAACAGATTTCCGGCCGTCACATAGCTGTAGCCGGAGGCCTTAAGCGCAAAGCCAAGCCCCCGGTCTGCAAGCATTAAAAACAAGGGAACCGTCAAAAACCGGTAAAGCAGTTCAAAGCCAAGTACATTTAAAAAATTCAGCCTGATGACCTGAACGCTTTCCTTTACCAGCTTCATTCTGTCCAATCCTCTCCTTCGTGTTCTTCTATTCCCAGTGCTTCCTCTTTTCCTCTGAAATGGCAAGGATCGCTTCATTTAACGAGTACATTTTATTATCCAGCATGTCCACCATATCTGCACAGGCCTTCAGATCCCGCAGCAGCGCCTCCGGCGGATCCCCCTCGAATTTGTAGGCGATCTTATGCTCTAAGCTGGCCCAGAAGTCCATGGCTACCGACCGGATCTGCACCTCCACCTTTACATTTCTCCGGCTGTCGCTCAGGAAAATGGGCACAGATACCACCATATGATAGCTCTTATAGCCATTGGGCTTGGGGTGGCGGATAAAGTCCTTTACATACAGCACCGTGATATCCTCCTGCCGCCCGATCACATCTGCGATCTGATAAATATCAGAAGTAAAGGAGCAGATGATCCGCACTCCGGCAATATCACTGAGCTTGGTTTCCATGTTGTCGATGGTCACCTCATAGCCATCCTGCTGCAGCTTCCGGACAATGCTGTCCGCCGTTTTCAGCCGCGCCTTGATGTGCTCAATGGGGTTATACCGATACCGATGAACAAATTCATCATTCATCATCTCCGCCTTAAGCTTCATCTTCTTTAAAGCGGAATCATAGAGGAACATGGCCTCCTCCCATCGGTCCACTTCCTCCTGACTTTTCAAGACATTTTTCAATCTGGTCGTCTCTCCTTACTACATTTTAACTCTTTAACTCTTAAAACTTGAATCCCTTCAGCAGCGCACCCAGCCCTGTTGTGGCAGCGCCTTCTTCTTTATAATCAAATACCTCCTCCGGCTCATCCTCCGCCTCGATGGCCTTCATGGAAAGGCTGATCTTTCCATTCTCAGCGGAAAGGATCTTCACCTTCACGGTCTGGCCTTCCTTTAACACCACACCAGGATGCTTGATCCGCTGGCTGCTGATCTGAGAGATGTGAAGCAGTCCGGTCAGGCCATTCTCCAGAGTGACGAATGCACCATAATCCTTCAGGGTTTCCACAGTACCCTCTACCACAGCGCCTACCTGGCACTTCGCCACTTTCTTACGTGTCTCATCTGCCAGCTTCTCTCTGGCCACTTCTCTGCCGGAAAGTACCAGACGCTTATTCTCCTCTTCTGCGGTGATCACGGTCACCTCCAGGGTCTTTCCGTTCCACTCCTCCAAGTCCTCCACGTACTCTGCTGCCAGCTTGGAAGCCGGAATAAAGGCACGGATTCCTTCCAGATAGGCAACTGCACCGCCCTTGACGATCTCGGCCACCTTCACCTTAACGATGGTCCTGTCCTCCATCATCTGCTTTAACTTATCCCAGGCCAGAACATCATTGGCCTCCTTTTTGGAAAGGACGATATTTCCCTCTCCATCATCCGTCTTTACCACGGTTGCTGTAATCTCATCTCCTGGATGGATCTCCTCCTTTAACTGGAAATCCGGGTCATTGGACAGATCGTCCTTGGCAATAATTCCTTCTGCATAATATTTTAAATCCAGGATCACCCGGTCATCCTCCACACTGATCACCGTTCCGGTCAGGATATCTCCTTCTTTTACCCGCTTAAATGATGCCTCCAGCTCTGCCTCATAATCTGCCATGGTCTCTGTAACCTCAGTCTCCAGGGCTGCTTCTGTGTTCTTCTGCTCTTCGCTCATGCTAAAACACTTCCTTTCTATCATAACTGTTCAGTATCCTCACAGCTATCATCTATCATATCATACTTAACCGGAAAACGAAAGTCCAAACCCGCCGAAAACCATATTGACACCGCTGGGATTTTTGTTTATACTATAAATGATAATCATTATTACTATCAGAAAGGAGTCAACATGAAGACACTGAAGTATAGCCGACAGCGGGAATCGATCAAAAACTGTCTCGCCGCACGCTGCGACCATCCTACGGCCGATGCCTTATACGCCAGTATCCGGGAAGAATTTCCCAATATCAGCCTGGGAACTGTATACCGGAATCTGAACCTTCTGGTAGAATTAGGTGAGATCCAAAAGCTGAATTTTGGTGACGGTTCCGATCATTTCGACAGCCGGATCACCCCCCATTATCATTTTGTCTGCAAATGCTGCCGTCAGGTCAGCGATCTTCCCATGAGCCCTCTGGATGAGATCAACTCACTGGCACAGCGGTATTATGATGGGGTCATTGAAAGTCACACCACCACATTCTATGGACTGTGTCAGACCTGCAGGGAGAAAAAATCCTGAGGAACTAGGAAAAAGAAAAATATTCTCAATAATTTCTGCAAAGTACTTGACAGAGTGTTATGGATGTGATAAAGTGATATCAGTAATCATTACTGATTTGATTACAGCAAATGAGAAACAAAGCTGATACAGCTTGCTATGTAATTCAAATTCAACAAATTCAATTTAAAGAAAAGGAGAACAACATTATGAAGAAATGGGTATGTACAGTATGCGGTTACATCTACGAGGGAGAGAATCCACCAGAGGTATGTCCAGTATGTAAGGTTCCTGCTGATAAGTTCAAATTACAGGAAGCAGAGATGACCTGGGCTTGCCAGCATGAGATCGGTGTAGGCAAGGCAGAGGGCGTTTCTGAGGACATCATCGCTGATTTAAGAGCAAACTTTGAGGGCGAGTGCTCTGAGGTTGGTATGTATCTGGCTATGTCCCGTCAGGCATATCGTGAAGGCTATCCAGAGATCGGCGAGTACTACAAGACCGCTGCTTTCGAGGAAGCTGAGCATGCAGCTAAGTTCGCTGAGCTGTTAGGCGAAGTAGTTACCACCAGCACCAAGAAGAACCTGGAGTTAAGAGTTGCTGCTGAGAACGGCGCTACCGCTGGCAAGTTAGATTTAGCAGGCCGCGCTAAGAAGGCTAACTTAGATGCAATCCATGACACCGTTCATGAGATGGCTAAGGACGAGGCTCGTCATGGCTGTGCTTTCCAGGGCTTATTAAAGAGATACTTTGGCTAATTCATTGCCGATCACTACCGGGTGTCTGACGGAAGTCGGACACCCGTTTTTTATTACAACATAACACATAAAATCACAAGGAGGAAACCACAATGTCCAAATACGCAGGAACGAAAACAGAACAGAACTTAAAAACTGCATTTGCAGGAGAATCTGAGGCAAGAAACAAGTACACCTTCTACGCATCCGCTGCCAAGAAGGCCGGCTATGAGCAGATGGCTGCCCTGTATCTGGAAACGGCTGATCAGGAGAAGGAACATGCAAAGATGTGGTTCAAGGAGCTGCACGGCGGCATCGGAACTACAGAGCAGAATCTGATCGACGCGGCAGCAGGAGAAAATTATGAGTGGACCGATATGTACGCACGGATGGCAAGAGAAGCCAGAGAAGAAGGCTTTGAGGAGCTTGCCGTAAAATTTGAGCTGGTGGCAAAGGTTGAGGCTGCTCATGAGAAGCGGTACTTAAAGCTCCTGGAAAGCCTGAAGGCCGACAAAACCTTTAAGGGCGATGCCCCTCTGGGCTGGAAGTGCCGCAACTGCGGATACATCCATGAAGGCGATGAAGCACCTGAGATCTGCCCCTGCTGTGCCCATCCCAAGTCCTATTTTGAGCGGAAGGTGGAAAATTATTGATCCTGCCGCTGACAGCCTGCTTTTTCTGACACACGCATAAGCTGTCCTGCACATAATGAAGCCGCCCTGTTTCTGATCCATCAGGGCGGCTTCTTTTTTATTTCATCAGCACCTTCACCTGGCGCACCCGCTCATCGATAAATTCTGCCCACACCGTATCATCCAGATAAGGCTGGCTTTCATGGGTATACTGTCCGGCCCGGTCGATGATCTCGATCTGGTTGGGGTGGCTTGGCAGCGCAATATCCACATGGATCTGCTTTAATTTTTCTGCATCTGCAAAGAACCGCTCCCGAAGTGCCGGCGTCAGATATTTGCTGGTGGAATAATATTCATCATTCATTGTATTGGCACCTACGCCGCCGTGCATGGCGATGGTATACCGCTGGCCATTCACCGGATTCTCTTCCTCCCAGAAAAAACTGGTGCAGCCGATGGTATGTCCTGGTGTCAGCATCGTCTTAATGGTGAGTTCTCCCAATGTGATCGGCTCCTCATCGGAATAAAAGCAATCCGGCTCAAACATCTGGGGATGGGAATCCGGATCCAGCACCATGGTTTCCTCCGGGCAGGTTTTCATAAATTCGTAATCCTCTCTGGACATGTAAACTTTGGCACCGGTCAGCGCCTTCATCGCTGCCGCCGCTCCGCAGTGGTCAAAATGAGCATGGCTGATCAAAATCTTCTTAATATCCTTCAGCTGAAAGCCTGCCCGGTAAATCGAATCCACCAGCAGGTACACGCTCTCTGCGATGGCCGTATCAAGAAGGATCAGGCCGTCTCCGGAATCGATCAGATAACAGCCCACCCAGGTCTGTCCTGCCACATACCAGGTTCTTGGGGATACCTGAAACGGCAGAACGGACAAGGTCCATGGCTCATAGGCCAGCTTTGCCACCGGCTGCTGGATGGCTGGGGTACATCGAAATGACATAAAAAGGCTCCTTTCTTCTTAAAGAAACACCGAAGAGGATGGCTCCTCTTTCGGTGCTCTTTATAGGGGTATCAAAAATGTTGATATGGGCTTGGGTTACAGGTCTTAAGCCTTCTTTCCTTTCATCTTTTCCATTGCCATCCGCAGCACCGGAGAGAAAACGCAGGCGATACCGATGATCATAAAGATACAGGAAATCGGTCTGGTAAAGAAGGTTACAGCTGTGCCGGAATACTGGAAGGACTTAAGCATATTGCTCTCTAATGTGGGTCCCAGAATAAATGCCAGAATCAACGGAGCAGTTGGAAGTCCGCCGTAGCTCATCAGAATACCGATGATCACGAATACCAGCATCATTCCGCACTTATATAAGCTGCTGGAATCTACATATGCACTGACAAAGGAAATGATGATCAGCGCCGGATACATATAATGATAAGGAACCTTCAGAATCAGCGGGAAAACTCGCATTCCCAGTGCCTGAAGAACCAGCACCACAATGGCGCACACCATAACCGTAGCAAACATCAGATAAACCACGTTGCCGCTGTTTTTAAATACCATAGGACCCATTTCCAGGCCGTGAATGGTCAAAGCACCGATCAGCAGAGCTGTGGTGGAATCTCCTGGGATACCAAGAGCTGCCATAGGGATCATGGAACCGCCGATGGCCGCATTGTTGGAAACCTCAGATGCCCAGATGCCATCAGGACATCCGTGACCGAACTGCTCCGGTGTCTTGGAGGCATTCTTTGCGCTGGAATAAGCAACCAGATTGGACAGGCCGGCACCCATGCCTGGCAGGAAGCCGATTCCCAGACCGATCAGGAAGGAGCGGACGATGTTGACGCCCTGAGACATAATCTCTTTTATGGTAATACCCAGACCTTTGATGGACTTGGTATCCACCTCCGGCAGAGCGCCGAAGCCTTTTCCATATTCCTCCACAATACGTGCCACACCGAAGATACCGATCAACACTACCGTCATTCCCAGACCGCTCATCAGATACATATTATCAAATACAAATCTAGGCTCCGCATCGATTGGAGAAAAGCCTACGGAAGCAAACAGCAGGCCGATTGCTGCTGATGCAAGACCTTTAAACATATTTCCCTTGGAGATCGCCAGCACCATGGTAATCGCTACAAAGCACAGAGAGAAATACTCCCACGGACCCATGGCAAATGCAATATCAGCGATCTTCTGGCTTAACAGCGCTGCAAATAATGCGCTGAGGAAGGTACCTAAGAAGGAGGCAACCATACCGATGGCAAGGGCTTTGCCTGCCTTTCCATTCTGAGCCATGGGGTAACCGTCCCAACAGGTTGCCACAGCAGAGGCAGAGCCTGGGATTCCCAGCAGCACAGAACCAATAAAAGCACCGGAGCACCCGCCTACCCACAGGGCGATCAGGAAGATTACGGCCGGTCCGGCCTGCATGGAATAGGTAAGCGGCATAAACAGCATAACCGCCAGCGTTCCGGAAAGTCCCGGAATCGCACCGAAGATCAGACCGATCACGGTAGCCGCAAATAACAGAACCAGATTAAACGGCTGGGCAATCTGGCTTACAATATATGGAATATATTCAAACATGGATAACCCCTCCTTTAATCAAACAGCATGCCAGCCGGCAGTGTTAAGCCGAAGGCAAATACATAAATTACATAGATGATCACCGCTACCGCTACTGAAAAGATTACTCTTCCCTTTATGGTGGTTTTGCTTCCCTTTGCAAACATGGTGGTCAGCACATACAGTATAATCGGGGTTGTGATCAGATAGCCCACCACGGTCATGCCTGCTATGTAAGCTGCGATCACTACCAGGGTTAACAATACCCGGATCCAGCCTTCCTTTACCAGAAAGGTCTTCTCTTCCTTTTTGCTCATGGTTCCTTCCACGAAAATTCCCAGACCGCACACCACAAATCCGAAGGCCGCGATGCTTGGCAGCATCCTTGGTCCTGGATAAGAAGCGGTGATGGGAATGGAAAATGTGGTGGTCATAAGGAATACCACGATCCCCAGGAGCACCAGAACGGCTCCTGTCAGCTGATCCCTTTTTATCTTCATTCTATTCCTTCCTTTCCTGGCAGGGCATGACATACGGCTCTCGCCGCATGCCTGCCTCCGTCATCCTGCAGCATCCGATTACTGCTGCTTTAAGCCTAATTCCTCAACCACTGCATTGATGCTGGTCTGTGTATCCTGAACCGTCTTTAAGCCGTCCTCAACGCTCATAAAGGTCATCTCCATACCAGCCGGAGCTAAAGTTGCCTTTACCTCATCATTCTCAGCAGCGGATGCATAGTAATCATGGATCTTGGTCACTAATTCAGCATCCATATCCTTCGGTCCTAACAGCAGAACACTTAACATCTGGAAGGAGCAGTCGACTCCCTGCTCTACAAAAGAAGGAACATCTGGAAGAACAGAGCTGCGTCCGCCCTCTGAGCTGTTAGAAACAACTGCCAGTGCCTTCGCCTTGCCGGACTCAATGTACTGCTTTGCCTGGTTTGCATTCACAAGTGCTGCATTAATGCTGTTGCCTACTAATGCTGTCAGCTTCTCTGTATCCGAGCCAGCTTCAACGTACTTTACCTCCAAGTCTGCTGCCTTGGCAAACAGACCTGCCTGAACGTGGGTGGTACCGCCGGTTTCGATTCCAACTAAAAGGCTGCCTGGATTTGCCTTTGCATCTGTAATCAGATCATCCAGAGTATTGTACGGGGAATCGCCGGAAACTACTAACACGTTATTTGCTTCATCAACCGGAACGCCAACTGCGATAACAGTGAAATCATCTGCTGCCGATTTCTTTAAAACACCGGTGGCCGTCTTGATCAGCAGAGTGGTGTGGAACTGAACCAAGGTGGAGCCATCCTTCTTTCCTGCTGCCGCCTTCTCACAGGCAACCACTCCGCCGCCGTCGGTGTTATTTACAATAGTGATGGTAGAACCGGAATCCTTTGCCACCTGGGTTCCAAGTGCTCTCGCCATAACATCCGTACCGCCGCCTGCCTTTGCTGGAACCTGGATCTCCACGCTCTTTGCCCAATCGCTGCCCTTGCCTTTGCCGGATCCGCAGCCTGCCAGCGAACATGCCATAATGCCTGCCAGTGCCAATGCCAATAATTTCTTTCTCATCTTTCCCTCTCCTTTGTTGATTTTTCATGTTTTTTTCTTGATTAGCTTGAACTCTTTATGTAATTTGATTATAATAAAATCGTTGGCTTACTTCAACTTATTGATTTTTATATTTTATCTTAATTCATTTAAGTTGACACGTCATTGTTTATTGAAAGTTCTTACATTTCAGTTAATTTTTGTACAGGATTTGTTTTTGATATTATTGTTTGATAATTCCTTCTTTTTGTTATTTATTTAACGCAATTGATTTTCCATAAAACGGATGAAACCAGATTTTTTTGTACAAAAAAGGAGAAAAAGATTATGGATCTGCGTCAGATTGAAAATATTGTCGCCATCGAACAGGAGCAGAGCATCTCCAAAGCCGCTGAAAAACTGTTTCTCACTCAATCCGCCTTAAACCAGCAGCTTCTGAAATTAGAAAAGGAGCTGGGGGTTCAGCTGTTCGAGCGCAGGAAGCACAGCATGATCCCCACCTTTGCCGGAAGGATCTATTTAAGCACCGCCCATCAGATGCTGGATATGAAGCGGGAAACCTACAAGATCATTCATGATATCTCAGAAGAAACCACCGGGGAAATCTCCGTTGCCTATACGCCGGAACGGGGCTCTTTGATGTTTTCCCATATTTATCCCATTTTTCACAAAAAATTCCCTAACGTTTCCTTTAAGATCCATGAGGCCCGGGTCAAGAAAATGGAGCAGCTCCTTCTCCAGAAAGAAGTGACCCTTGCCTGCACCACCTACACAGGAACGCACCGGAATCCAGAGCTGGAATTCTGGGAAATGAAAGAAGAGCTGATGATCCTGGGGCTGCCGAAAACCCACCCTCTGGCCTATCTGGCCGGCGAAAAAAGCTATGAAACCTTTCCGGAGATCGATCTTCGCCTTCTCCGGGATGAAAGCTTTACCCTGATCTCCAAGGAAACACGAATGCGTGATATGGTAGATATTGCCTTTGAGCATGCCGGCTTCCGCCCAAAGATCCTGTTCGAATCCACCAGCACCATGACGGTGATCAATATTGTAAAAAACCAGGTCAGCCCTGCCTTTTTTCCGCAGTCTTATGTGGATCCGGATGCACCTATTGTATACTTTACCGTAGCGCCACGCCAGACCTGGATGCGCTGTGTGGCTTACCTAAAGGGCAGCTATCTCACAAAGCCGGAGAAATACTTTATCCGGCTGGCGACGCTGTATACCCAGGGGAGATTGGAGGAAGCGGATACTGTTATGCTCACCGGGAATCTGTGACCGGGCACCGGTCTTATGTTACTTTCACATGCGTTCACAGCAACCGTCTTATTGCATGCAAGACACTAAATTCACCTGAAGGATAGTAAAAGGAGCCGTTCTGTGCTATAATCTGCACTATGACGAACCGAAAAGATTCTTGCAAAAAGGAGGCTCTATGAAACAACTATGGAAACCTTTTGGAGTTATTATTTTTGCCTGTGTCGTTTTTTGTGCCGCCGGAAATCTCCGCCAGAAAAATAACTCTGAAACAAAAAATCCCGGCACATCCGGCAGACTGGATACCTCTGCCCCTCCCCAGGAGGAAGCATGGAAAACACAGGCAGATCCATCTTCCCTGCGGGAGATCTACTACGCCGGCGGATGTTTCTGGGGCGATGAATCCTACTTTTCCCAGATCCCCGGTGTATATGATGTAACCGTTGGTTATGCCAATGGTTCCACTGAAAATCCTACATATGAAGAAGTATGCAGCCACAGAACCGGGCACGCAGAAACTGTCCATGTTCAATATGACCCAAGCTGCGTCAGCCTGCAGACCTTGACAAAGCATTTTTTCAAAATTATCGACCCTCTGTCCGTTAACCGGCAGGGCAACGATGTAGGCAGCCAGTACCGCACCGGTATCTATTATACAGACGAAGATGATCTGGAAACATTAAAAGGCATCATGGCTGATGAGCAGAAAAAATATGATTCCCCACTGGCTGTGGAGCTCCTTCCTCTCACCTGCTACTATCTGGCTGAGGAATATCACCAGGATTATCTTGAAAAAAACCCAGGAGGCTATTGCCATGTAGATTTTTCCGGATTATCCGAGTTTAAAAACTAACGAAGCGCCGTCTGATGAAACCTCTGCCTGCACCATACCAATGGAAGGCACTGGCAGCCGGCAAGAATGAAAGCTGAATCACAACAGAAGACTGACAAAATCAGGAGGATATGACTATGAAATTTGTAACCTACCAGGTAGACCGTTTTAATACACTTTTAGGCGTTCTCAATGCCGATGAAACCTGGGTTTACCCGTTAAAATCATTTGAAATCGACTACCCATCCATGCAGCAGCTGATTGAAGAAATCAGCGAGGGGGAGCTGCAGAGAATCGCATACGGCGCATCCCAGCAGCCGGAGCAGGTCCGGGGTGCCGCCCCTCTTTCAGATGCCAGGCTTTTAGCGCCAATTCCAAACCCAAAGCAGGATGTGATCTGCTTAGGCATCAACTACATGGCTCATGCTGAAGAATCAGCCCGATACAAAAAGGAAGCCTTTAACGGTGAACGTCCTTATGCCATCTACTTTTCCAAGCGCGTAAACGAGGCTGTGAATCCAGGCGAGGGCATCCAGAGCCATGCCGACATTGTGGACAGTCTGGATTATGAAGCAGAGCTGGCTGTCATCATCGGAAAGGAAGCAAAGAATGTTCCGGAGGAACAGGCACTGGATCATATCTTTGGCTATACCATTATCAATGATGTGAGCGCACGGAATATCCAGAACCGCCATAAACAGTGGTACTTCGGAAAAAGCCTGGACGGCTTCCTGCCTATGGGCCCCTGCATCACAACTGCAGACGCCCTGCCCTATCCGCCAAAGCTGTCCATCCAATCCAAAGTAAACGGTGAGCTGCGCCAGAACAGCAATACAGAGCTTTTGATCTTTGACATCAGCTATGTAATCAGCGAGCTTTCTAAAGGAATGACCTTAAGGCCAGGAACGATCATCTCCATGGGAACCCCCGCCGGTGTGGGAATGGGCTTTGACCCGCCGAAATTCCTGAAAGCTGGGGATGTGGTAGAATGCATCGTAGAAGGTATCGGTGTTCTTTCTAATCCGGTTGTGTAATGGCTGAGAATGTTATGTCATCCTTTTCATGCAGACAGGCAGGCCCTTTGTGAGCCTGCCTGTTTGCTTTATTGTATTCATGAATTTAGATTATCCGCTGTTTATTCATTCTTAATGCCATATTCGCGATATAAGCGCTGGCGAAGCTCCTTATCCTTCAATGCATTTGTCAAATCATCCATCCGTGAATCCTTTATAAGTTTCGTCGTCAGGGATGCAAATAAGCTTTCGCCCTCTGCTTTTCCTTCCGATCTCCCATCCTCATACCCACAATGATACGTATCCTTCAAGTGCAGTTCCTCATCGTATTCGCTTAAGATCATCTCTCTCACCTCCGCTTTGTGCTTGGTCAAAAATTCCGTTAAGATATCCTGCTCCACACAAACTGCAATCCCTTCATCAATCGCTGCCTCCAGCGTCAGTCCCTTCCCAATATGAATCCGGATCTGATTGACTAGAAACGCGTATTCGTACAGCTTCCGGCAGTTTTTCATTAATTCCTTATTCTGTCCGTAATTAATGTTCAGCACCACTGCCACACACTCCAGGCTGGGCGGCTGGTTGTCGGATTTGATAAAGGAATCGGACAGACGAAGTTCCCTTCTCTCCGGTTCCCTCCGGGTTCCGTTATAAAACACTACAAACCTTGGAGTAGGAATCATAATCCGGCTCCGTGAATAAAGATCCAGCTTCCGCACCTTCACATACCCGGAATACAGGCTGGAAAAATAAAAGATTCCTCTCAGCGGCATGTTGGGATTCCAGCTGGACTGGGCCTCATATAAATTCAGATAATCATCGATCAGAAACGAGATATCATTCTTAATTCCCATGTAAAGGACATCCTCAATGGTTGTGATCTCAAGTTCCTCCGGGTCGGTATAATGAGAACCATTCACCGCATTATACAAGCTTAACAGATCTTCCTTCTCCTGAAAGATCCTGCGGAACAGCCGATCCTTATGCTGACGGTTTCCTGCCGCTTCTTTTGTATTTGTCATATGCACGTTCTCCTTTTATTTTACTATAATCTGTCTGTTTTGCAAAGACTGGGGATGAATGAAATGATTATATTTCAGGAATCATTAATCCTGAATCAATGAGAAAATTCAAAACAGGGGCAGCATCCACCTTGTATTTGCCGCCTTATAACTGATCACAGAAATCAGCAACTGCTCGGCCCTCCGCCTTATATCTTCCTGTGCAAGGCCTTAAGTTTTCTATGCGGAATGCATAGCATCCAGATATTTCCATTATAGCAGAATATACAGAAAACGCAACTGGTTCTTATTATTTTTACCTTATTTTTCCTTCCCCCTGTCTTCATCAAAATTTTGAATGATTTTTCGTTTCTCAATCCTTCTAAATCAAACAAGCAGACCGCTGATTGGCCTGCCTGCTTGCTTTATTGTATTGATTCCATTTTATTTAATGCCATATTCGCGATATAAGCGACGGCGGAATTCCTCATCCTTTAATGCATTTGTCAAATCATCCATCCGTGAATCCTTTATAAGCTTCGCCGCCAGGGATGCAAATAAGCTTTCGCCCTTCATTTCTCCCTCTATCCTTCCTTCTTTTCTTCCTTCCGATCTCCCATCCTCATATCCACAATGATACGTATCCTTCAAATGCAGTTCCTCATCGTATTCGCTTAAGATCATCTCTCTCACCTCCGCTTTATGCTTGGTCAAAAATTCCGTTAAGATATCCTGCTCCACACAAACTGCAATCCCTTCATCAATCGCTGCCTCCAGCGTCAGTCCCTTCCCAATATGAATCCGGATCTGATTGACTAGAAACGCGTATTCGTACAGCTTCCGGCAGTTTTTCATTAATTCCTTATTCTGTCCGTAATTAATGTTCAGCACCACTGCCACACACTCCAGGCTGGGCGGCTGGTTGTCGGATTTGATAAAGGAATCGGACAGACGAAGTTCCCTTCTCTCCGGTTCCCTCCGGGTTCCGTTATAAAACACTACAAACCTTGGAGTAGGAATCATAATCCGGCTCCGTGAATAAAGATCCAGCTTCCGCACCTTCACATACCCGGAATACAGGCTGGAAAAATAAAAGATTCCTCTCAGCGGCATGTTGGGATTCCAGCTGGACTGGGCCTCATATAAATTCAGATAATCATCGATCAGAAACGAGATATCATTCTTAATTCCCATGTAAAGGACATCCTCAATGGTTGTGATCTCAAGTTCCTCCGGGTCGGTATAATGAGAACCATTCACCGCATTATACAAGCTTAACAGATCTTCCTTCTCCTGAAAGATCCTGCGGAACAGCCGATCCTTATGCTGACGGTTTCCTGCCGCCTCTTTTGTAACTGTCATATGCACGTTCTCCTTTTATTTTACTATAATCTGTCTGTTTTGCAAAGAGTGGAAATAATTGGAATTATCATTTTTTCGAAGACGATCACTCAGGAATCTATAACCAATTCCCATCAGGGCAAAGCAATCTTATGTTTGCCGCCTTATAACTGATCACAGAAATCAGCAACTGCTCGGCCCTCTGCCTCATATCTTCTCGTGCAGGGCCTTAAGTTTTCTATGCGGAATGCATAGTATCCAGATATTTCCATTATAGCAAAATTTGCAGAAAATGCAACAACTTCTCGTATTTTTACCTTATTTTTCCTTCCTCCCGGTCTCCATTAAAATCTTACACTCTGCCCACAGCTTTTTTGGATGCTGAATCACACCCTTTCCTACTCGATAAAGGAAAAGAACCGGCATCAAATACCGATGGCGATAAAAAAATGGAAAATAGTTTTTACAAAACTCCTTCTCCGGCACAATTCGTTTCCAAATATAGCGCCATTTTGCATGTTTGAAACTGTTGTCAGAATCAGACAGCCGCTCCAGTTTCTTTTCTACATGAGTACGGATGGTTCCATAGGTTCCGCATCCAAGAAGCTCCCGGAGCAGTTCGGCTTCTTTTCGATTCAGCAGTTTTCCTTCCAGCGCGGCAATAGAAAGCTGGCTCATCTTTGCCTCAAAATCCTCCATTCCCATCTTCCGCAGTTCCTGCGTCAGGTATCTGCGGTCCAGGCTATCTCCCTTACTCTTTTGAAATACATATAGATCCGCCAGAAAACGGATTCCGCAGCCTCCATGATAAAAATGCTTAAAAGCATGTGCCAGCAGATACAAGTACTCATCCTCATCAGAGAAAAAATAGGCATATGGGTTCGCAGTATCCTGGATCGCCCGCTTCCATGGATTCTTATAATATTCATAATTCGGCTGCCCTTCTCCCATCAGCATACGATGCATCTCAAAATTATAGAAGGGCTTTTTTAAATATACATCATGGTTTCCTTTCAGGTTCTCCGTTTTGTATCCCTTTTGATTCATAATTTCCCGCATTACCTTCTGAGCGCTCAGCACCGATCTGTCCCGGCTGCTCTCATCCGCTCCGGCTATTTGATATCCTCCATCCAGCCCCGGTTCTATAAATCCATATAAAATATCATTATCTGCCATCAGCCGCATTCCCGGATGAGGATAATGTTCCGCCAGACGGATTCCCTTCAATGGCAAATAAGAAAGTCCTTGGGCTTCCATTTCCTTTAAGATTGCATTGCGCTCTTCATCAAAGCAAAGGGTTCGATAACAGATCTGGTCAGCCTCCTGCTTCCATGCCTTCATAAGCGGGTCTGCAGGCAAATCTGCTTTCTTCCCCTCCTGTTCTTCCAATTTTTTCACGCCAAAGTAACTGATACCTTCTACTCCGCAATGCTTAGACAATGCATACACCTGCTCCCAGGTGACTGCTTCCGGTTTCCTCTTCCACTTTTCTTTCCCTAATGTATCCTGCAGAGCACACCCCATCAAAAAAACCAGATAGTGGCCCGCTGGCCAATTAAATTCTGTTTTCTTCTCCCTTATCATCCTTTTTACAATTCCCTTCTTCCCGAATGAACGTAAGCCGCCTATTCGACAGCAGACTTTTATAGTAACCTTCTTATTGAGTTAAAACTCTGTCGCATCGTTTCCACGTATCTGCACGGTGGGTTACAATCAGTATCGTTCTGTCCGGCAATGCTCTCAAAGCATTCATCAGCCTTCCCTCTGTTTCTCCATCTAATGCCGATGTAGCTTCATCCAAAAGCAAAATGGGACAGCGGCTGTAGATCGCCCTTGCTACAGCCAGCCGCTGCATCTGCCCTTCTGACAGACCGGCTCCTCGTTCTCCAAGCACCGTATCATATCCATCCGGGAGAAGCTGAATAAATTCATGGGCACATGCAATGCCGCAGGCTTCCTCCACATCCCTTTGATCGATTGCTCCTGCCTGCTGGGAAAAGCCTACCACTTCCCGGATCGTTCCGCTCATCAGACAATTTCCCTGAGGCACATAAGCAAAGATTCCTGGTGGAAGCTGAGATACCGGGATAGATGGTATCTGTCCGGATTCATCCGCATGGTTGAAACGGAGTACGATCCTGCCGCTGTCCGGCTCATAAACTGACAGCAAAAGCTTCATGATCGTGCTTTTTCCAATGCCGCTGGAACCCGTCATTGCCACCACCTCTCCCTTTCGAATCTGAAAAGATTCCTGCTCCAGCACTTGTCTTCCACTTTTATATTGGAAGGATACCTGTTCGAACGAGATTGATTCCATCTGCTGGTAAATTTCTTCCCTTGTAAGTGCCGAATATAACTCTCTCTGCTTCTCTGACAGCCTTACAGATGGTTGTTCTGACTGCTGTAAATGGAGTGTCAGCTCCATCAGGCGTTCCCCGCTGGCTGTCATCGCCGTCCACTTTGGAAATGCATTTCCTAGATTGACAAAGGGCGCCTGAATCTGACCAATCAGCTGAAGAACAGCCATCATGGTTCCATAGCTCAGCCACCCCTGCAGGATTCCCCATCCGCACCAGACTGCACCCAGCAGGTATCCCCACTGCATTGCTGCGTTCAGCCCGATATTAAATAAGTTGGCAAATGCTCCTCTCCGCCTTCTCACCATCCGCTGGATTCTCATCTGTTTTCCAGCTTCCTTTTCCATCTTCTCTTCACACTGAAAGCAATGTATGATCAGCAGGCTTTCTAAGCATTCCTGTATCAGGCACCGCACCTTTCCTTCCTGCTCCTGCACCCAATGATATAGTTTCTTCATCAGTTTTCTTGGAAAAAATGACAGCGCTGTCAGAATTCCTCCTCCGATTACCAGCAGAACAGCCAGCCTCTTCTCTACCTGATACAGTACTGCCAATATTCCAATGACCCGCAGTACCATGGAGATCACATCGGGAATCAGCGCTGTCACTCCATCAGACACCGCCGTAACGTCTGAGGTGATCCGGTTCATCAGCTCTCCTGTATGACATGATGCAACAGTCCGGTAATCCTGTGTCATAATTCCATGAAATACTGCCTGACGGAGCTTATTTGTCACAGCCGATGTGCTCTCTTCCAGGCAGAAACGTGCTGCTGCCTGTATCAGAAGCTGAAGCAATATCACCCCGCCCAGCGCTGCTGCCCATCTGACAAACCCGGCTTGATTTCCAGCAACAGCGTCATCTATGATCCGGCGCATAAAAAGAGCATATCCGATGCCGCATAATGCCAGCAGGCTTTTCTGCAGGCTTAAAAGCACTACCAGCCACCTGGCTGTCCCAACTGTATTGTTTATCCATTTGATTGTCTTCATCAATTTCTCTAATTTTCCAGATATTTTTTGTAAACAGCGTCAAGCTCCTCATTGACCTGGCGAAGCTCCTCCTCCAGCTCCTCTCGATTTTTGTTATATTCCGGCTCCAACGTAATTTTTTTCAAGGCCGCTTCCCCGCTTAATGACCTGGCCCCGGCAAAATCAGTTACCATAATGCTGCCCTCGGTTCGATAACTGTCCAGGCTGTCGATCATATTCTGAAACTTCCGCTCATCGTACAGCTCCTCCTGCTGCTCAAAGCCTACTGCAAACACCATATTTCCCTTCTGGGATACTGCCTCTCTCAGCCAATATTTTGCCTGACTTCCCCGTAATCCTACCGCTCCGGGGTGCCAGATCTCCTCCTCGTCCTCCAGCGTGAGAATGTTGCCGCTCTCCTCTCCATGATGAACCGCCACGGAAAATCCCATCTCCTTCAGTTCCTTGTCATACTGAGAAGCATAAGTCCCCTCCGGGAAATAAACAACCTCACTCAAACTCATTCCGGCAGACTGCAGACGCTCTGCTGTCCGCTCCACAGGCGGCTCCCAGATCACACAGAAGCGCCATCCCATCCGCAGCAGCTCTGCAAACTGCTCCTGGGTCATACAGCCCTCCTCTCCAGGAAACTTGGACGCAGACAATGCCACTACGCCCAGATAGCCGTGCTCCCGCATCACCGGATAACACTTCGTATACACTTCCGCATCCGGTGAGGTAAATAAAATCACAGCCGTTCCCATGGGCGACAGCTGTTTCGAATAATCTGCCTCCAGCCGCCATATCTCCTGCTGAATTCCCTGTTTTTTTACATTCAGAGGCTGTGCCTCCAATTCCATCTGCCGGTACTGAGCCTGCTTATTTTGTTCCTCCCGTCTTCCCTGCCAGAAAAAAACGGTCATAACTGCCGCAAGCAGAATCGTCAGTATTATGATCACTCGCTTCAGCATCCTATCCTTTCTCCCTTCAACAAGCATTTTACCCTGCCCAAAAGCACTTTACAGCAGAAGCGCGCCGGGTATATAAAACACCAAAACCTGACATACCCCTTGTATGCCAGGCCGTTCATGTTGATCCAGGTATCTCCCCGGTAAAACTCAGTCAAAACTCCAAAAATCTGCTGGTCTGTCACTCCATACTCCCGCCTCAGGCAGTTATCGCCGCAGATCACATAAGAATCCGGCAGCACCCGGACGATCCGGTGCAGAATATAGGCATCTCCCCGACGGTACAGCGGCACATCATACTTCTTAAGCCGCCCCCGGCAGGGCCTTATCACGATGGTATCCCGCCGGTCTCTCAGCATGGGGTACATGCTGACACCGGCTGTGGTTCCTACATATATCCCTTCCTTCTGCAGAATATCCTCTATGGTTCTGCTGCCTTCTTCTGCCTTAACCGCCGGCTCCATTTCATGTTCATGGCTCTTCATTCTGCAAAAATCCTTCCTCTGTCATTTGCCGAATCATGTTCCTTACATCCTCTGCTGCCTGACTCTTCTCAATCCCATAGGATTGGACAAGCTTCCCCGCAATCTCTTCCTCTGTCAACCCATCAGAAAGTCCCTGCCAGATCTCTTTACCGGTCTGGTTCAGACGAATCATACCGTGAAACTGCCTGCTGGCCTCCCCGGTGGCGATCACCATAAACTGTCCGGCCACCTCCCGCAGGACAAATCCTTTTTTCATTCTCATGCTCCTATCTCCCTTCCTTATAAGGCAGCCCTGTCATCGCCTCAAAGCTGCAGCGAACCGCCTCCTCTGCTCGGTCACATTCCAACTGGTACACCGGAACAATATCCAGCAGCCGGTCTAAAAGCCTGAGGGTTTCACCGGCCATCCCTTCCTCCTGGGGCAGATAAATCTGCTTTAACAGACGGGGCAGGCAACTCCATGGCTGCTGTCTCTCAATCCGGTTCTCCTTTCCCTGCTTTAACAGGCATATGCCCCTTAAAACTGCGCTTCGGTTCCGCTGCCAGCCTTCCTTTCCCGCCCAGGGAGTTCCGTGAATCCAAATCTGTGAATCCTCTAAGGACAGGATCGGCTTATCGCCATTGACAATCTCCACTCCACTTCCCAGATACTCCTTCCACAATCGGATGTGAGTGGATTTCCCGGTTCCGCTAGGTGCGGTAAATAGGTATGCCGAGCTCTGATAGGTGATGGACGCCCCGTGAAGCAGACAACGCCCATAAGCCGGAAGGATATTCCCAATCCGGCGGAGAAGCGCCAGCTGCGCCAGGTAATCAAAGGAATACTCCTGACCTGCTTCAAAAGAGTGCTTTTGCTCCTCCATACATTCTTTTCGGGTAATGGAAACAGAAAAATCCGGCGCCTTTTCCTCTGCCAGATAATCCTGACAGAAGTCCTTAAGCGCCGGGTATTCACTGTTCAGCCCGATTGTTAAACCGGCTAATCTTATGTTAAACTTCATTGGTTTAAAATGCATCGAGACTAGTACTGCTTATACTGTTTCCATTGGGATCACTCGTCCGAATCACATCCTCCTGCTCCATCCGGATTACTTCCATCACAGGTCTTTCATAATTTTTCTTCTCCATTGCTTTCTCCTCCTCTAACTGTCATGAATCACCCAGGAAACCATCCCGATTCTCCTGATTACAGATGTTGCAGTCCGCACCGCTCTACATCCTTACGCAGTTCTCTCCTGCTTATACCGGTCTTCCCCGTGTTCTGTCTTAAGAACATTCAGTCCCATCCGAATCAGATCCCGGATCATCTCATTATGTGAGGTGTTATAGTAACGTTCCTTCTTTACCGCATCCAAAGCTTCCTCCATTTTGGGGGTTACCGATATTGTAAATCGTTTCAGGTTCGTAGCCATACCATTTCCTCCTTTTCCAGCACAGAATCGCGTTTTATTTGGTGATTCAGTGAATCTTTTACTCTTTTATTGTAATGGTTCAGTGATTCACTGTCAAGAAAAAATTAAAATTACATCTTTACATCTCTGCATCACTGGTGCATAATAGTAAGTGAGGTGATGAATATGGCAACGGATAAGCCAAGATATACGGTTTCTGTAGACAATGAGTTGTTTAAACGGATTGAAGATTTCCGTTTTGAAAACCGTTTTCAGACCCGCTCCGAGGCAACAGTAGAGCTGATACGCTTAGGCCTGGAATCGCTGAAAAAAGAGCAGGGTAAGAATACGTTATCAGAAAATGAGTGACTGATGGTTTTAAATGATATTCGCGTTGCTCATTCCTTCTAACGCAAACAGGCAGGCCCTTTGTTGGTCTGCCTGTTTGCTTCTCATTTATAAGTAGTAACTGTTCAGTACCCTCACAGTTACTATAAATCTAACAAATCATCTGCTGTTTATTCCTTCTTAATTCCATATTCGCGATATAAGCAACGGCGGAATTCCTCATCCTTTAATGCGTTTGTCAGATCATCCAGCCGGGAGTCTCCGATCAGCTTCGCTGTCAGCGATGCAAATAGGCTTTCTCCTTCCGATCTCCCATCCTCATACCCACAATGATACGTATCCTTCAAATGCAGTTCTTCATCGTATTCGCTTAAAATCATCTTTCTCACCTCCGCCTTGTGCTTGGTCAAAAATTCCGTTAAGAATTCAAAACAGGGGCAGCATCCACCTTGTATTTGCCGCCTTATAACTGATCACAGAAATCAGCAACTGCTCGGCCTTCTGCCTTATATCTTCCCGTACAGGACCTTAAGTTTTCTATGCGGAATGCGAATCATCCAGATATTTCCATTATAGCAAAATCTGTGAAAAACGCAACTGGTTCTTATTATTTTTACCTTATTTTTCCTTCCCCCTTGTCTTCATCAAAATCTTCCACAGAAAAGATCCGGCAGCCTTAGACTTATCGGCCTGAAGCTGCCGGAAACTCCTCTGCATATTACTTGATCATTCCCGCCATACCAGGCAGTGCCATGCTGATGGCCGGGATATAGGTAATCAGCAAAAGCCCTGCAAGAATGGCTCCATAATACATCAACATATAGGGCATTACCTTCGACAGTGATGTCCTTCCGACCTTGATCGCCACAAACAAGGTATTTCCAACTGGCGGCGTGATATTTCCAATACACAGGTTATATACCAGAATCAGGCCGAATTGAACCGGATGCATGCCGAAGGTTTTCACAATAGGCAGAAACAGCGGAGTGAAGATCAAGATTGCCGGGGTAACATCCATAAAGGTTCCGGCAACCAACAGAATCAGGTTCATGATCAGCAGAATAATAATCCGGCTGTTGGTCAGGCCCAGAAGGGCGGCGGAGATGGCCTGAGGAATCTGGGTAAATGCCATAACCCAGCCAAGGATATTGGACACGCCGATCAGGAACACGATCATGCCGCTCATCTTGGCGCTGTCTACCACGATCCTCCAGAAGCTCCTCAAGGTGATATTCCGGTAACAGATGCCCAGCAGCAATGCGTAGGCAACTGCAATCGCCGAGCCTTCCGTTGCAGTGAATACACCTGCAATGATACCGCCGATTACCACAATAATCAGGGATAAGGAGGGAATGGCCCTTAACGTTGCAGTTCCCAGGTTCTTCCAGTTAAATTTCCCAGGGGTTCCCCTGTACCCCTTTTGTTTTGCGATGATAACGGCTACTGCGATACAGCAGACTGCCCACAGGATTCCTGGAAGATAACCGGCCAGAAACAAGGCTGCCACTGATGTGCCGCCGGATACCAGAGAATAAGTAATCAGCGCATTGGAGGGAGGAATCAAAAGTCCGGATGGTGCTGATGCGCCGTTGGTTGCCGCGCAGAGAGCCCGGTCATAGCCCTGCTCCTCCTCGCCCTCCTGAACCATGCTTCCTACGGCGGCAGCCGCTGCAGATGCGGAGCCGGAAATGGCGCCGAACAAGGCATTGGCCCCCACATTGGTCACCAGCAGCGCACCGGGAAGCTTGCCCAGAATAGCAAGCACAAAGTCAACCAGCCGCCTGGCGATGCCGCCCTGATTCATCAGATTGCCGGCCAGCACAAAGAAGGGAATCGCAGTCAAGCTGAACTTGCTCATACCCACAAAGGTTCTCTGAGCTGCCGTCAGCACAGAAACGTCAAGGGGCACGGTCTGCAGGATCGCTGCCAGGGCAGAAACACCGATGGCATAGGAGATCGGGATTCCCATGATCAGCAATGCTGCAAGAACGATCATAATAATTGCCAATGATTGCATTGCCATCACTTACGCCTCCCCCTTTTCCAGATTTTCTGCCTGATTTTCCTCACCTGGCAGCACTGGAATATTACCCTTCCGGATATCGTATATGTTCATGGCGGTAAACACCATGTTTAAAATACCGCAGACCGGAAGCACCACATAAAATACACCAATAGCAATTCCCAGGGAGGAGGTCATCTGCCCCATAGCCAGGCTGGTGATCTGCACGCCGCCGTACAGCAGGATAACTGCAGAAAAGATAAAAGCCACCACCTCCGCGAAGATGGAAAAGCCTGTCTTAACGCCGCCAGGCATCCGCTCCACCACTGCCGGGATATTCATGTGGCCTCGCTCACTGGTGATCAGACTGGCTCCCAGCAAAGCCATCCAGGCAAACAGGTAGGAAACCAGCTCCTCGGACCAGGATGATGGATTCTGCAGCACATACCGGGTCAATACCTGCCAGCAGGTCAGGACCACCATGGCCAGGAAGCTGATTCCGGCAAGAGCCTGTAATATTTGTGTCAATCGATTTCGAAACTGCTTCATGTATTCTCTCCTCCTACTCTGCCGCCGCAGGATATAATTGATTATAGACCTGAATTGCATCATAGATCGGCTGCAACGCCGTATTATTGCTTAAAACCTTGTCATGAAGAGGCAGGCAGGCTTCTACAAAGGGTTTTTGATCCGGGTAAATAAAGTTCACCTGCTGCTCCCTGGCGGAGCGCTCCTTGGCGCCTTCCACGGCCTTGATCCATTCCTCCCGCTCTACCTGATTCACGATCTGAAAGCCCTCCTCAAATATCGCCCGTTCTTCCTCAGACAATCCTTCCATAAATGCGTTGTTTCCAATCAGGATATCCGGCACCATCTGGTGCATATCATAGGAATAGTATTTACAAACATCACCATGTCCATTGTCCGTCAATGCCATTTCATTATTCTCCGCTCCATCGATAATACCAGACTGAAGTGCAGTATATACCTCTCCGAACCCCATCGGCGTGGCCGAGCCGCCTAACAGCCGCATCATCTCGATGTTTGTGGGCGACTGCTGTACACGAATCTTAAGTCCCTTCAGATCTGCCGGACTCTCAATGGGACGGTTCAGGGTATAAAAGTTCCTGGTGCCGGCATCCAGCCAGGTCACTGCCGTAAAACCTGCCTTTACCGTGGAGTCAAAAATAGGCCCGGTCACCGCCGCATCATCCATTACATGATGATAGGCTTCTGTGCTGGCAAACAGGTAAGGCAGATTGAAAATCTCATAGTTTTTGCTGAAGGTTTCCAGGATCGCATTGCTTGCCACACAGAAATCAATGGCTCCCGTCTGCGTCAGCTGGACCATATCTGTCTGCGAGCCTAACAGCTCACTGGGATATACCTCCACCACATACCGGTCCCCCAGCTTTTCGTTAATAAAATCCTGGAATGCCGTCAATGCTATGTGAGTCGGATGATTGGTAGACTGATTGTGGCCGATCCGGACGATTTTCCTGTCCTGGCTGCCGACACAGCCAGTCAATGCCCAGCACATGAAAGCAGCCCCACACACCAGGATCCATGTCCGTGTCAACGTTTTCCTCATACGATAAGACCTCCTGTATTTTTCTCTGCGCTTCCCTATCATTCCCACTGTTCTGCCATTTTATCCATACAACAGAAACGGATGGAGAAACTGTCCTTTCACGGAAGGGTTCCCGGAATAAAATAAAGGACCGTCCATCAGGTACGGCCCTCTCTCAATATCTTCTGCGCCTGGATCAGTATGGTTGGGATCAGTGCGCAGATCATAACCGCTGCGATCTCGTAGGACCGCAGGTCGGCCGCAGCAAACAGCGTCTGCAAGCCAGGTACGAACAGAACGGCCGCCAGAAGCAGTACACCGGCCTCAAAGGCCATTACACTGTACAGATTGCTGCTAAATCCCAGCCGCAGGATCGAGTGTGCGCTGCGGCAGTTAAAGCCATGAAACAGCCTTGCCAGGGTCAGCGTGGTAAATGCCATGGTGCTTGCCACTGCCTCCGGGTCACGAGCCAGCTCTCCGCCAGGGCCAAGGCCCATTCCCGGTCCAGCTTTGCTGGCCCACCCCATCCGGAAGGCTGCCATGGTACAAATTGCGATTAAAAATCCCTGCACCAGCAGATCCTTCACAAAGTTGACCGTCAGGATCCCTTCCTTTCCGCTTCTGGGCGGCTGCTTTAACAGGCCTTCCTCCGGCGGCTCCATTCCGATGGCAAGAGCCGGCAGGGAGTCTGTGACCAGGTTGATAAACAAAAGGTGCACCGGAAGAAAGGGCATGGGAAGCGCCGCCAGGGATGCATAAAGGACGCAGAATATTCCGGCCATATTTCCGGACAGGAGAAACCCAATGGCATTTTTAATATTCCGGTACACATTTCTTCCGTTAGAAACCGCCTTGATGATGGTTGCAAAATTGTCATCTGCCAGGATCATTGCCGCTGCATCCTTTGACACCTCCGTTCCCGAGCGGCCCATGGCAATTCCAATATCTGCCTTTTTCAAGGCAGGTGCGTCATTGACCCCGTCTCCGGTCATGGCTGTGATCCTCCCCTTTCGCTGCCATGCCTCCACGATCCGCAGCTTATGCTCCGGTGACACTCTGGCGTAAACTGCGATCTGCTCCAGCTTCTCTGCCAGCTCCTTCTCCCCCATCCGGTCCAGCTCCGGCCCGGTGATGGTAAGGCCGCCTGGCTTAAGAATCCCCGCCTTTCGTGCAATCGATGATGCTGTCACCGGATGATCGCCGGTGATCATCACCGGCCGGATTCCCGCTTCCCTGGCTGCTGCCACGGCTGCCTTCGTCTCCGGGCGCAGCGGATCGGTTAGGGCCGCCATTCCAACAAAGATCAGCCCCTGCTCCCAATCCTTTATAAAAGATGGCCGTTCTGTTCTCTCTGCCCCGCTGCCGTCCAGAATCCGGCAGGCGAATGCCAGCACCCGCATTCCTTCTGAACTCCAGCGCTGATTTGCCTCCTTCAGCCGGTTCCTGTCCTCCCCTGTCAGCTCCCGAATCCGTCCCCGATCAAAAATCCGGTCACAGCAGGGCAGCAGCGCCTCCAGCGCTCCCTTTGCGTAGATCTCCTCTCTCCCGGTTTCCCGGTCCAGACAGCACACACTCATTCGCTTTCTCCTGGAATCAAAGGGAATCTCCCCTTTCCGCAGATACCGGCGCTCTAACTGGGAGCCTCTCACCCCTGCGGCTTCCCCGCCGCGGCAGAGAGCCTGCTCCGTAGGTTCCCCGCTCTCGCCGGAGGAATTGTTCGCCAGCAGAGCCGTCCGCCACAAAAGCTCCCTTCCATCTGCCTTCCCCTTTTCTGACCCAATCCCTTCTGTCTGAAAATCATAAAAGATCTCCTCTGCCTCCATCCGGTTTTGCGTCAGGGTTCCCGTCTTATCGGTGCAGATTACAGAAACGCAGCCCAGGCTTTCCACCGCCTTCAGCTCCTTAATAATGGCATGCTCCCGTGCCATCTTCTGGGTCCCCATGGCCTGGACAATGGTTACAATGGAGCCTAATGCCTCAGGAATCGCAGCTACTGCCAGGGCCACGGCAAACATAACTGCATCCAGCAGAGGCTCCCCCCGGTAGATATCCAGCCAGAACACCATCACACAGACTGCCAGGATCCCTGCTGCCAGCTTTCCGGAGAAAGCATCCAGGCTGACCTCAAGGGGCGTCCGCTTTTCCTCGGTGGCATTCATCAGATCCGCAATCCTTCCGATCTCCGTGTCCATCCCCACGGCAGTAACCACTGCAAGCCCCCTGCCGCCTGTTACCAGAGAACCGGAAAATATCATATTATTCCGGGCTGCCAGGGGAATCTCTGCACCTTTCAGCGGAATTGTCCCCTTCTCCACCTCTGCCGCCTCCCCGGTAAGAGAGCTTTCATTGACCCGAAGCTCCACCGCTTCCAGAAGCCTGCCGTCCGCCGCTGCCAGATCTCCTGCCTCCAGAACCAGAATGTCTCCAGGTACCACCTCCTCTGCCGGGATTTTTTCCCGCCTTCCCTCCCGGATCACCTCTGCCTCCGGTGCTGAAAGCGCCCTTAAGCTTTCCAGGGATTTTTCTGCCTTCTGATGCTCCGCCGTCCCCAGAACTGCATTGAGAAGGAGCACCGCCCCAATGACCAGAGAGCTTTCTCCATTATCGGTAAGGGCCGAAACAATAGCCGCAGCAATCAGGATCCACACCAGAAGATCCTGAAACTGTTCCAGGAACACCTGCCACCAGGCTTTCTTCTGCCTTTCCTGAAGCACATTTTTTCCATACTTGATCAGCCGTACTGCCGCTTCCTGGTGGGAAAGTCCCTGGCGGCTGCTTCCTAATTCTTCCAGTGTCTGACCTGATGGGATTCGAAACCATTCCATTTCAAGCACCGCCTTTCCTTTTGCTGCTGTTTCCATTCTGCTTATTCCTGTTTTTGGCGGGTTCCAAGTTCAAAAATCCTCTTGCAAGCAGGCTTGCATCGGATTTCCGCCTTTCATCCTGATATCATACATATTGGAGGTGGGACGAATTCAGAACAAAAGATTTGGCTTTTCCTTTTGGATGTGGTATGATATAATGTGGGTGTTATCGTATTTCAGAAAGGATTTTAGTATGGAAAAGATTACCAGTTTTACCATTAATCATTTATCTTTGCTTCCTGGAATTTATGTTTCCAGAAAGGATCAGGCTGGGGATGCGGTTATTACCACATTTGACATTCGTATGACTCGTCCCAATTACGAACCGGTCATGAATACAGCAGAGGTGCATACCATTGAGCATCTGGGGGCCACGTTTCTCCGCAACCATCCGCTGTTTGGCCATAAGGTGCTTTATTTCGGTCCTATGGGATGCCGGACAGGATTTTATCTTTTATTGAACGGGGACTATGAATCCAGAGATATGGTTCCGCTGATGAAGGAAATGTTTTCCTTTATCCGTGATTTTGAAGGGCAGGTGCCTGGGGCTGCGGCAAGGGACTGCGGAAATTATCTGGATATGAATCTGCCCATGGCAAAGTACCTGGCCGACCGGTATCTGAAAGAAGTTCTTCAATCCATTACAGAGGAGCGGCTGGTTTACCCGGAATAACATGCTGTCAGGACAAGCTTTTAATAACGCGCCATCTGCAGAGGAAACGACTGATTGAGTGACATATTGAATCAAGAAAATGCGCGGCTGCCTGGAAAGGCTTCCGCGCATTTTCTTTTCTTGTTGTTATTATTGGTTGTTTAACTTACTCCTGTTCGCCAGCTTCTGCTTTTCCCTTGACTTCTGCCGCTTCCGTTGTTTCCCTGGTTTCTGCAGCTTCTGCCTTTTGCCCGGCTTCTTCCTTAATCTTTGCTTCTCCCTTCGCCTTCGGCCGTTTCTTGGCGTTTTCCGCCTTCCTCCGCTTCTCCTTTTCCTTCCTCTCCTTCTCCTCTGCTGCCCGCTGACGCTCCTGCTCCTCCAGTCTGGCAAGAATTTCAGGGGATGCAGCCTTGCCCACAAAGACCATGATCGTCCGGGGCTCTACCAGGTAAAGCTTCTGCTTCTCTAAGAAAGGCTCTTCTCCTGCCGGGTAGATGCCGTTTACCGCCTTGGCATCTGTATCTATGGCAATGTGCCAGTAGCGGCCTTTTGGAAGGTTTGGCAGTGAGAATTCATGGGGCTCCCAGTGCAGGTTGTAGACCACGAAGAAATAGTCGTCACAAGTTCCATCCGGCAGCTTTCCATATTTGCCGCAGTACAGAATCCCCAGCTGGCGGCGGAAGCTTTCAAACTCCGGGCACCATGCCTTCACGCCATGGTAGGATACATCCGGCTGGCCGCAGGATAAATAATCCATGATCTTCGGCTCCTGAGGCATATGGAACATAGGGTGAGCCTTGCGGAAGCGGATCACTGCCTTCACGAATTCCAGCAGATCCCGGTTGGTCTCTGTCAGATTCCAGTTCAGCCAGGAGATCTCATTGTCCTGGCAGTAGGCATTGTTGTTTCCGTTCTGAGTATTTCCAAACTCATCACCGGCCATCAGAAGCGGGGTTCCCTGGCTTAAGAAGGTCAGAAGATAGGCATCGCGGAGAAGCTTCCGGCGCATATCCACCACCTTTTTCTTTCTGGTGGGGCCCTCCACACCGCAGTTCCAGGAGTAGTTGTAATCTGTTCCGTCCTGATTGTTCTCTCCGTTGGCCTCATTGTGCTTCTGGTCGTAGCAGACGTTGTCCATCAGGGTAAAGCCGTTCACATTAGCCATAAAATTGATCACGGCCTGTTCCTTTGGATTATTCCGGATATGGAAGGCCAGACTGCTTACCATGCCCTCATCGCCCTTTAACACCCGTTTCATGTCAATGGCAAAGCCGTCATTGTACCGTGCCAGATGCTTATTGCGGCCGCCGTTTACACCGTCCCAGGACTGGGCAAACAACTTCACCCGGCTTAAGTAGGGGTCATTGCCGATCAGCCTGCAGGGCGGAAAGCCGATCAGATGGAAGCCGTCCACGTGATACTCCCTTGCCCAGAACCGAAGCACCTCCAGCACAAAGGTTTCCACCTCCTGCCCGGTGAAGAAAAAGTCCATCACAAGCTCCAGCCCTGCCCGGTGCAGCGCCTTCACCAGATCCTTAAATTCCCGCTCCGGATGCTTCTCCTTTCCTGAGCAGTAGGATGCCTTCGGCGCAAAGTACAGTGCCGGGACAAAGCCCCAGTAATTCAGCTTTCCGCTGGGCTTAAGCTCCTGGCTGGATTTCTCCGGAAATGTTCCTGGTGCTGTCATTACCTCCTGAAACTCCACGGCCGGAAGAAGCTCCACTGTGGTGATCCCCAGCTCCTTTAAGTACGGAATCTTCTCTGCGATCCCTGCAAAGGTTCCCCGGTTTTCCACCTTAGAGGATGGATGCCGGGTAAAACCCCTTGGATGGATGCGGTAAAGGATACAGTCCTCATAGGGGATCTCCGGCCGCCGGTCTGTCTCCCAGTCATACTCCTCCTGAACGATGGATGCACGGAGCACCTGATTCAAATGCGTTTCACTTCCCCAAACCTCTCTGCCTGTAAAATGCTTTCCAAATGGATCCTCTGTCATCTTTCCATCCAGCTCAAAGCAGTATTCCATTCCCCGGAAATCTCCGGTCACCGTCATGCTCCACACATCGCCCACCCGGTTTTCCTCCGGAAATGGGATCTGCTTTACAGGAGCTTTCCCGCCTGCCTGATACAGTACCAGACTGCAGCTCTCCCCCTGGGATATAACCGAAAAATGTACGCCTTCTTCAACCGCCACAGTTCCCATCGGGTAGCATCGATTATCCTGAATCACTCTGTAGTCTTCCATTGCCCTCTCCTTCTTATGCCGCTCACATTGTGTCCTATCAGAATCTGTAATGGCTCAATACCCTCACAGTTCCCATCTTTTATCATTCTGTCCTTCTATCTGATGCAGGGATCTGCCTTACCCCTGCTTTTGCGCCTCGATCTGCTCTGCCAGGTCATTCAGATACATCCACCGCTCCATTTTTTCCTCCAGAAGGCTCTCCTTCTCTTCCTTTTCCGCTATCAGCTCCTGCAGCCTGCTGTAGCTGCTGGCAGCCTGCTCCATCTCCGCTTCCAGCTCTCCGATCCGCTCCTCCAAGGCAGCCATGTCATCCTCGATGGTCTCCCATTCCTTCTGCTCCTTGTAGGTGAATTTCAATTTTTTCGGAGCATCCTGCTTCCAAAAGCTGCGGCTGCCGGGCACCTTATCTCCGGCCCCTGAGTCTCGGTTTCCGGCCGCCTCTTCAAGCTCCGCCTGCTTTCTTGCCAGCGCCGCCTGATAATCGGTAAATCCGCCCTCATACTGCGTCACCTTTCCCTGACCTTCCAGTGCAAAGATGCGCCGCACCACACGGTCCAGGAAATACCGGTCATGGGACACGGCAATCACAATTCCCTGGAAGCTGTCCAGATAATCCTCCAGGATGGTCAGCGTCTGGATATCCAGATCGTTGGTAGGCTCGTCCAGCATCAGCACATTAGGCGCATCCATCAGGATCCGGAGCAGATAAAGCCTTCTCCGCTCACCGCCGGACAGCTTGCCGATGGTGGTATACTGCATGGAAGAGGGGAACAGAAACCGCTCCAGCATCTGGCTGGCACTTACGCTGCCGTCCTTCGTCTTCACATACTCTGCCACATCCCGGATATAATCGATCACCCGCTTCGACAGATCCATCTCTTCATTTTCCTGGGAGAAGTATCCCATTTTTACCGTCTGCCCAATCTGAATGGTGCCGGAATCCGGCTCCACCCATCCGGCGATCATTTTCATCAGCGTGGATTTGCCCGCCCCGTTAGGGCCGATAATGCCGATCCGGTCATCTTTCAGGAAAATGTAAGTAAAATCAGAGATCAGCACCTTATCCCCATAGGCTTTGGATAATCCCTCCACCTCCACGGTAGTCCGTCCCAGGCGGCTGGAAAGAGATTCCAGTTCCACCTGCTTATCAAACTCCGGCGCCTTCTGGTCCCGCAGGGATTCATACCGCTGGATATGTGCCTTCTGCTTGGTGGAGCGGGCTCTGGCGCCCCGCTGCATCCACTCTAACTCCACCCGCAGGATCGACTGACGCTTCCGCTCTGAGGCCAGTGCCATATCCAGCCGCTCTGCCTTCAGCTTCACAAATCCCTCATAATTGGTCTGGTAGCTGTAAAGCTTTCCCTTATCCAGCTCCACGATCCGGTTGGTCACACTGTCCAGAAAATACCGGTCATGGGTCACCATCAGCAGCGCGCCCTTAAATTTCTTTAAATATTCCTCCAGCCAGTCCGCCATCTCACTGTCCAGATGGTTGGTAGGCTCATCCAGCACCAGGATATCTGCTGTGGACAAAAGGACACCGGCCAATGCTACACGCTTCCGCTGACCGCCGGACAGGGTATCCACCACGGCACCGTGGTCGGTGATCCCAAGCTTATTTAAGATGGACTTGGCCTGCGCCTCTAAATCCCACACATGCTCATGGCCCTCATTGTCCCGGAGTACTGCCTCCAGAACCGTCTCTCCCTCCTGGAACACCGGTGTCTGGGAGAGAAAGCGGATATCCAGATTCCGCCCCCGCACCACAGTGCCCTCATCCGGCTCCTCCAATCCAGCTGCAATCCTAAGCAAGGTGGACTTCCCGGTGCCGTTGATGCCGATCAGACCTACCTTCTCTCCCTCATTGATGGCAAAGCTGGTATCATCAAACAGCAGCCGCTCGGTATATGATTTTGTTAAATGCTCTATGGTGATCAGGTTCATGCTTCGCTCCCCTTTTCTTCTGCAGCATCCTTATGAGCTGAATCATTTTCTGCGCTGTCTTCTTCATCCAGCAGCGTCAGCTCCACCGGGCAATGATCAGAGCCGAATACCTCCGTATGGATGGCCGCCCCTGCCAGCCTGTCCTTTAAGCACTCCGAAACACAGAAATAGTCGATGCGCCACCCTGCATTCTTGGCACGGGCAGAAAAACGGTAGGACCACCAGGAATAGATTCCCTCCATGTCCGGATAAAAGTAGCGGAAGGTATCGATAAATCCGGCATTCAGAAGCTCTGTAAACTTGCCTCTCTCCTCATCGGTAAAGCCGGCATTCTTCCGGTTGGTTTTCGGATTCTTTAGGTCGATCTCCTTATGGGCTACATTCAGATCCCCGCAGAAAACCACCGGCTTCTTCTCCTCCAGCTTCTTTAAATAGCTGCGGAAGGCATCCTCCCAGGTCATCCGGTAATCCAGTCTGGCTAACCCGTCCTGGGAATTGGGCGTATAGCAGGTCACCACATAGTAATCGGCAAATTCTGCTGTGATCACCCGTCCCTCATGGTCATGTTCCTCGATCCCCAGGCCATAAGTCACGGAAACCGGTTCCACCTTAGTAAAGATGGCAGTTCCGGAATATCCCTTCTTCTGGGCATAGTTCCAATATTGATGATAGCCAGGCAGATCCAGCTGGATCTGCCCCTCCTGCAGCTTGCTTTCCTGAATGCAGAATACATCTGCATCCGCCTGTTTCATATAATCTACAAAGCCCTTTCCTACACAGGCCCGCAATCCGTTAACATTCCAGGATATCAGTTTTTTCATGTTTTTTGCACTCTCCTGTTTAAAAAAAATATCTGGTTTATAAATTATAACATTCCCCAGAATAAATGAAAAGAAAAACTTCCTGCAAGTAATTTACAGGAAGTTTTTTCTACTATTTATGGTTTTTTAATGATCCTTAACAATACTGCTTCAGCGCATCTACCTTATCCAGCTTCTCCCAGGGAAGATCCAGATCATTTCTTCCGAAATGTCCGTAAGCGGCGGTCTGCTTGTAGATCGGCCGTCTTAAATCCAGCATCTTAATGATTCCCGCCGGACGCAGGTCAAAATTCTCACGAACGATCTCCACCAGACGCTCATTGCTTACCCTGCCGGTTCCAAAGGTATCTACCATGATGGAGGTAGGATGGGCTACACCGATGGCATAGGAAAGCTGGATCTCGCACTTGTCCGCCAGCCCTGCCGCCACAATATTTTTTGCCACATAGCGGGCTGCATACGCTGCAGAACGGTCTACCTTGGTGCAGTCCTTGCCGGAGAAGGCGCCGCCGCCGTGACGTGCATAGCCGCCGTAGGTGTCCACGATGATTTTCCGTCCGGTCAGTCCGCTGTCGCCGTGAGGACCGCCGATAACGAACCGTCCGGTGGGGTTAATAAAGAACTTGGTATCGTCATCTACCAGTTCACCGGGAAGCACCGTATCAAACACATACTTTCTAATATCCTTATGGATCTGCTCCTGGGTCACCGCCTCGTCATGCTGGGTGGACAGCACCACAGCATCCAGGCGAACCGGCCTGCCGTTCTCGTCATACTCCACCGTAACCTGGGTCTTTCCATCTGGACGAAGGTAAGGCAGCGTACCGTTCTTGCGGACCTCAGTCAGCTTTAAAGCCAGCTTGTGCGCCAGGGCGATGGGGTACGGCATGTACTCCTCTGTTTCATTGGAAGCAAAGCCAAACATCATACCCTGATCACCGGCGCCGATGGCATCCAGCTCCTCCTCGGACATCTGGTTCTCCTCCGCCTTCTTCGCTTCCAGCGCTTTATCCACGCCCATGGCAATATCGGCAGACTGCTCATCAATGGCAACGATCACGCCGCAGGTGTCGCAGTCAAAGCCATATTTTGCTCTGTCATATCCAATCTCCCGTACCGTCTCACGCACCGTCTTCTGGATATCCACATAGGCATTGGTGGTGATCTCGCCCATTACCAATACCAGACCAGTAGTAACAGCCGTCTCGCAGGCCACGCGGCTCATGGGATCCTGCTCTAACAAAGCATCCAGAATTGCATCCGAGATCTGATCGCACATTTTATCCGGATGACCTTCGGTTACTGATTCAGAAGTAAATAATAATTTTTCCATCGTTTCCTCCTTGTGTTCGATTTATGGTGATTTGGCACCTGTATAAAAGAAAGTCAAGTCCAGGCCGCTCCCCGGCGGCAGGACCTTTGCTGTGAAAAAGAAAAGTCCGCATACGAGCGGACTTGAAAGCAGACAACATTCAAATCCTCTTATTGCTCGATGCGCAGCCGGCCTGACAAAAGCTGCAGCCAATCAGTAAAACAAAGCTGAACCTTTCCCACACCGTCTGCCCTCGCTCAGGCTGGCACCTTCCGGCCCTCTCCTTCCTCTGTCGGGAATCCTCTTCCCAACCGGATTAACCGGGGTTGCCGTGACTTCACAGATCCTTTGTATCTCCATCACTCTGAATAAGGGATATTAACGAACTTTTCAATTTTTAGAGATGCGCTTACGCCTGATCTTCCATCGCAAACAGCATCTGCTGTAAGACATATACTAAGGGTTTTTTATACGCATGTCAAGTGTTTTTATGAGAATCTTTTCTGTCCTGGCGCCGCTGTCTGGCATCACCCAACCTGAAGCCGAAACTTCTGGGCCTCTCTCTCAGAATCCACCTTCTCGATCATCGCTCCCAATGCTCTCAGCTTCTCCTCGAAGCATTCGTAGCCTCTCTGGATATAGCCGATCTCATCTACGGTGGTATAACCATCTGCTGCCAGCCCTGCGATCACCAGCGCCGCACCGGCACGAAGATCGGGAGCATTGACAGAAGCGCCGGAAAAGCTTTTGACGCCGTCAATGATGGCTACATTGCCTTCCACCTTAATATTGCTGCCCATCCGTGCCAGCTCATCCACATATTTAAAGCGGTTCTCAAAAATACTCTCTGTCACAATGCTGGTTCCCTTTGCCAGAGCCAGAGTCACGGTAATCTGAGGCTGCATATCTGTAGGGAAGCCTGGATACGGCAGAGTATTGATGTTGGTGTGATGCTGAACCGGCTTTCCTACCACCCGCACAGCATCGTCAAACTCGATCACCTCGCAGCCGATCTCGATCAGCTTGGCAGAGATCGCCTCCAGATGCTTGGGAATCACATTCCTTACCATCACATCGCCCCGGGTGATGGCGGCGGCGCACATAAAAGTGCCTGCCTCGATCTGATCCGGAATGATGGAATACTCGGTTCCATGAAGCTTTCTCACGCCCCGGATCCGGATGATATCCGTGCCGGCACCCTTGATATTCGCTCCCATGCTGTTTAAAAAGTTTGCCACATCTACCACATGAGGCTCCTTGGCCGCATTCTCGATGATGGTCTGGCCCTCCGCCAGAGTAGCTGCCATCATCACATTGATGGTGGCCCCTACCGATACCTTATCCAGATAAATGTGTGCACCTACCAGATCGATGGCGTGGGCAACTACCGCTCCCCGCTCCACCGAAATATCCGCACCTAATGCGCGGAAGCCCTTCAAATGCAGGTCGATGGGCCTGCTTCCGATATTGCACCCGCCGGGAAGGGGAACCTGGGCGCTTTTATACTTACCCAGCAGCGCACCGATAAAGTAATAGGATGCGCGGATCCGCCGGATATACTCGTCGTCTACGGACACTTCACCAATATTTGAGGCGTTAATCTTTACCGTATGCCGGTCGATCCGATCTACGTCGGCACCGATTTCCTGAATGGCCTCCAGCATTACATTGATATCCCGCACATCGGGCAGGTTCTCAATCAATACGTTATCATCTGTCATGATCGCTGCGGTCAGGATTCCCAAGGCAGCATTCTTCGCACCGCCTATGGTAACTTCACCAACAAGGGGATTGCCGCCTTTCATGATATATTGTTCCATCTTACACCTCGTACTATCTATCGTAACAGCTCAGATACCATCCCTGTTACCAAATTAAGCTTTCCTTACAGGCAGCCCCAGGCTGCCTAAAATGCGTTAACGTCAAACAGAATACAGCTATGATATAAAAAAGCCTTCAAGCCATTATATACCAAACAAACGCAATTTGTAAAGGTTATAACTGGAAACCCAGAATTTTTTGTCACAGTTTTGACATCTTTTGTATTACATTTACTCCGAAAAAATCCCGCAGATAAAATCATTTCCTGCCGATGTAAAATAATTTGTGGCATCATTCAGACCCATCTTCCAGCTCTCGCCGGTTTCCGGCTGGTAAATCGTCACATTGTAGGCATCATATCCCATTAAAAGATATCCGATGCCTCCTTCCCCGTAAGCCAGAACCGGGTATCCCTGTCCCAGGAAATACAGCACCTGGCTTAAACTGCAGCCTCTGGCATCTAAAAGCAGGGTTCCGTCCGGGAATCCCTTGCTTCCGGTAAAGTCAGCCATGTTCTTCATAAACCGGGATGCAGCATCGTTCTGGCTGCGGATGGTGCTGGCAGAGGGACGGTTCACCCGGCTCCACAGAATCCGGCCGTCTGCATCTGTCACGATTCCCATCTCCGGGTAGGCTAACTCCACTGCGCGGGAGAAATCCTGGGTGATCCCAAGGAGATGCCCGCCGCCGTAAGCCAGAAACTCCATGCCTGGAACTGCCACTGAAGATCCCAGCTTCAGAATTTCCGAGGTTTCGTAGGTGATCCGCTCCGGCGAGGAGGAATGCACCCGATGTCCGTTGCGCAGCTCTGTGCCAAGCTGCACAAAATACAGCTTCTGCCGGACACTGTCTGCATACCAGCCGATGTTTGCCAGCCTGTCATCCGGAATCTCCTCATTGCAGACGATGGTATCCTCATCCACCATCTGGTATGCATCCCCGGCAAGGGGCACGATCCGCTTTAAATGGATCCGGCTGTCGCCTACCGATACGCCGGAAATATAGTAGCCTGCCTTCTCGTACCGGGTCTGAACGATCATATCCTCCCCCAGGATCTCCAGGGCATACATGGGAAGCTCCTCCATCCGGCCATTGATCACCCACTGGCTGTCCGCTCTGGCCAGACCGTAGATAAAGTCATTGCCCACGAAGCCTAAGGCCCGCAGACAGTCACCTCCTGCAGAGGTTACCTCGTTCTTCTCCCCGGTCTCCAGATCCATCAGATGGATCAGTCTGGACTGGTAGACATTGGTTCCTTCCTGCCAGGCCATCCTCTGTCCGTTCTGGCTGATGGCATAGCCGCCCTCTGGAAGCCCCTCTGCCACTGCCATAAATTCATTGCTGGTTAAGTCAACGCCGTAAATGCCGGAGCCAACCTTCAGATACAGCATATCTCCCCCGCTCAAATAGGAAAGTTCTCCCATATCCAAGGAAAGCTTCTCAAAGCTCTCTGTCACCGGGGCGAAGAACCGCTCCTCCAGGGCATCATTCTGACGGCTGTAGCGGTACATGGCAATTCCCATACACCCCTCATGCCGCCCCCGGTTCATGTAGCCGTAAACCAGGAAATCCACGTCCCCATTGTCCCCTGCGCGCAGGATCTTAATGGCATGGTCCCGGTAAGCCGGCCGGATCCCCTCCTCCATTCTGCTGCGGAAGGAGAAAATGCTGACCGCCTGACGCTCCGTCTCATCATAGCTCCAAAGATCATGATTGGTGACAAAAGCGCGGATCTTCCCATTTTCACTAGTCACCGCCTGCACCTTATGATCATCCGTCACACCCAGCAGAATGCGGCTTCCGGTAAATGCTGTTTCCTCCCCCTGGAAAATCTGATCCGCCTGACGGTCAAAATCCATCATGTAAACCCGCTGCTGGCCTTTTCGCATGGTGAAGCTGTCCTCCACCTCATAGGTTTCCGAAACGCCTTCCTCATCCTGACGGAGAGCCAGGTACTCCAGAGTGACCTGGGCCATGGTGCCGTCCAGCTCATTTAAGGTAACAAATACCTCCCCTGCCGGCTCCATGGCAAGGCCTCCCCAGGTGATCTGAGAAAAGCTGGAATGGATATCCACATGGCCTAAGTTGGTATTATCACCTGTATTGTCGCTCTCTAAGTAGGTTACCAGTGTTCTGGCATCCTCATAATGGAAGGTTTTGGCAGAAAAGTCAGCCGCCAGATCTACCATCTGCCGGATCCCTTCCGCTTCTGTCCAGATCAGCCTGGTGTAGTAGCGGACTGCGCCTTCACTGTCCGTATCCACCGTCAGCGTCATCTGGTATTCCTGATCTCTGGACAGAAGATTCTGGATGGGGAGAGCTGCCCTCACTCCATCCTCCGCGCTGGTCCAGCCTTCCACACTGGTCCGCTCGATCAGCCGGCTTTGGTCCAGCGTCCGTATCTCGTAGTAGATTCCTGTCACGTTTCCCTGACAGCGGGCTATCCGGATGTTCAGGTTTCGATCCTCGGGAAGTACCGTAAGGCTGCCCCGCAATCCGGCATCAGCCATCTCCTGCACATATCCGTGAAGACAATTCATCTCCCGCCCCAGCATGTCCATATAGACTACGGGCAGAGAGCCTTCCTCCATAGAAATGTATAACGTATCCCCCCTGGATGTCCTGTTCTGCATCCAGTAAAAATATCCGGCACCTGCCGCAATAAAAATCACAAACAGAATGCCCAGCCGCTGCAGCACTCGTTTCATTCATCAACCTGCCTTTTCAACTATTCTAACACGCAAAGCCTTCGCATCGCAGCGATTACCGATTTCGGTATGCATCCAGGCAGCGGTTGATCCGCTTGGTAGGATTCAGCAGCTCGCTTAAGGAAGCATCATGATTTAAGTTGTCGATGATCAAAGCAATATATTTGCTCATATCCACATCAATGTAGTATGGTCTGGAAAGCAGCTCCGGAGTCTGGTAAACCAGGTTGGTGGTCAGGATCCGGTCGATCAGCCCATTCTCATAGTATTCATCAAACTTGGCAAGACCATTGGTAAACAGGCCGAAGGTGGCGCAGATAAATACCTTTCTGGCCTTTCTCTTCTTTAATTCCTTGGCTACATCCAGCATGCTCTCGCCGGAGGAGATCATATCATCAATGATCAGCACATCCTTGCCCTCCACATCAGAGCCAAGGAACTCATGAGCCACGATGGGATTGCGTCCGTTTACGATCCTGGTGTAATCGCGGCGCTTGTAGAACATGCCCATATCCAGGCCCAGCACATTGGCAAAGTAAACGGCACGGCTCATACCGCCCTCATCCGGGCTGATCACCATCATATGATCGCTGTCGATCTGCAGCTCTGTTTCATGCTTTAACAGGTGCTTGATAAACTGATAGATCGGCTGAACCGTCTCGAAGCCCTTTAACGGGATGGCATTCTGGACACGAGGATCATGGGCATCAAAGGTGATAATGTTCTCCACGCCCATCCGTACCAGTTCCTCCAGAGCCAGCGCACAGTCTAAGGATTCCCGGCTGGAGCGCTTATGCTGGCGGCTCTCATACAGGAAGGGCATGATCACATTGATTCTTCTTGCCTTTCCTGCTGCCGCTGCGATCACTCTCTTTAAATCCTGGAAATGATCATCAGGGGACATGTGGTTGGTCATGCCGCAGAGAGAATAGGTCAGGCTATAGTTGCACACATCAACCATGATATATAAATCATCGCCGCGGATCGATTCTTCAATGGTTCCCTTTCCTTCACCAGAGCCAAACCGGGGCGTCTTAGCATCAATAATATAGCTGTCTCTCTGATAGCCGGAAAATGCAATGGTCGATTTATGCTCGCTTTCTCTTTCCTTTCTCCAGGTTACCAGATACTCATCCACCTTCTTGCCCAGCTCCGCACAGCTCTTCAACGGAATCAATCCTAACGGCCCTACCGGAATGGTTTCAATGATCTTCTCTTCGTACAGCATGTCTTTCCTCCATTTATTTTAATTTTAATTATGAAATACTGTAAGCCCTTACAATCAGGTACAGAAATTATGCCCTCTCAGGCAGGATTCCTCTTTCACATTTCCCTGCATTTCAGGACGTTTCTGATCCTGCCAACGTATCCTTTATATCATTATGTACTTTATTCGTCAAGCTAATCCCGGCGTTTTCCTGCCACTTTTTACAGCCGCAGCCGGATATCCGCTCCATACAGCGGGATCACCGTGTAGCTGCTGATGATCCTGGAGGCCACCCGGTCCGTGTACTCATCCCGCAGCCGGTCTAAGGACAGGTTGGTGGAGATGATGGTAGAACGGTTAGATAAAAGCCTCTGGTTCACGCAGAAGAACAGCTGCGAGGACGTAAAGCTGTTGTTTAACTCCGTTCCCAGATCGTCAATGATCAGAAGGTCACAGTCCAGAATAAACTGATACATGTCCTTCATCTCCTCTTCCGTCTGATGATCAAACCGGTACTTGGAAAACACCTCAAACAGGTCATGGGCAGACAGATAGATTACCGAATGATAGCTGTCCATCAGCTCCCTGGCAATGCAGTTGGTGAGAAACGTCTTTCCTCTTCCCGTGGTTCCTGTAAAAAGAAGATTTCCGCCCTTCTCATCAAACTGCTCTGCAAAATCCTTACACCAGCGGTATACCTGCCTCATATACTTGGCTACCGTTGTCCCGATAGCCGGCTCGATCTGGCTGTCATCAAAATATTCATAGGAAAATGTGCTGAAATTCTCCCGCTTCAGCACAGCCTCCAGATTAGACTGGGCATAAAGCAGCCGGATCTGCGCCCGCCGGAAGCAATGGCATTTCCTGCCCTCCCCGGTGTAGCCGGTGTCCCGGCAGTCCGGGCAGCGGTATTTCATCTCCATGTAATCCGCCGGATAGCCCCGGGAAGCCAGAAGCAGCGTCTTCTGTTCCCTCAGATCCCCGATCTCCTCCCGAAGCCGTTCCAGCGCCTGCTTATCGCCATTTAGAAGCTCTTTGGCCCGAATCACCGCCCGGGTGCTTACCGCCTGATCCAGCTCCTTAATGGCCGGGATCCTTTCATAGATCTCCTTCACCCGTTCATCCTGCTCATGCTTGTTCCGAAGCTGCTGGGCCTGGTAATCCCGCATGATCTCCTGATACTGGGAATTGCTGAGTGCCATCTGTTTTTTCGCCCTCCTACTCCTTCATCCTTGCCCGGACACGCTCCATCATAAGAGAATCATAATCCGTGGTGCTCTGCTCAAAATTATGGAACCGGTTGGCTGCACCGCTTTTTCTGGTCTTGCCGCTGTTAACGCTGCTCCCTCCTGTGCCGCCCTTTCCGGCCCTGCCTCCTTCTCCTCCGGAAGCACCCGGTCCCTCAGAAGCGCCTGATTTTGCGGCAGCACTCCGCTCTGTCTCCTGCTTCCGGCGGATCATGTCCAGATCTTCTACATCCGACAAACTTTTCACCCCCGCCTTCTTCCACTCCGAAAGGATCTTGTCCGCATATTGAAAGCTTGGGGAATGGGTCGCCCCGATGGTCCGGTTGCAGGCCTCTAAAACTACCTCCCTGGTAAATCCATACGCCCCAAACCAGGTATCGATAAACCGCTTTTCCGCCTCTCCGGGCCGTCTGTCATTCAGACCGAAGGCCTTCATCACGGCGAAGGCGTCCTTGTTAAACCCGGCGCAGTAGGCCTTGGCCGCTTCCACCGTCACCATGCCCTTCTGATGCCAGTTGATGGCGACCGTCTCCATGTACCGGATGCTGGTATGCCCATTCTGCACACAATACTCCACCAGATACTCTAACAGCTCTGCAGAAAGCTTCAGCTCTCCGTACAGATAAGCAAAGACCTGGCACTCCCTCTGGGTAAACACCTTATTCATCAACTTCTGGGCAATATAGAGAAGCTGGGCAAAATCCTCATCATCTGCCAGCCGGCTTACCTGGTCCTTCGAATGGATTGGCGCAGAAGGCGCTGCCGGACGCTCCACCGGGGCGGAAGCCGCCGCCTTCTGTCCGGAGACCAAAACCCCCATCTTTTCCCAGTAGGCAATCGCCCGCTTCACATCGCCCTCTGTATAATGCAGCGCCTCTGCCACCTCAGCCGCATCCGGCCTGGTGTCCCAGTGGCGGAGCAGGTACAGATACACCTTCACATATTCCCCGCTGGCTCCTGCCATATATTCATCAATAAACGCATTTGCAACCAGTGTGGCATTCACCTGGAACATGCTGTTAAACTCCCACGCCATTCCGTTTCATCCTTCCTGTTCTATGACGCTGCAGGTTCCGGCACGCAAAATACATGCCGCCTGCCTTCCCGGATCCATTCGGTATCCCTTATCTTCGATCTGATCTCCCGCCCTGACAGCAGCCGCTGTCACGATTCATCCACAGCGATACCAAATCTTTTTCTCCGTCCATCATAACATATCGTCGAAAAAAAGAAAATAGCCAGACTTATCCACCATATCTGCTGTGGATATTGTGGATAATGTGGATAATATCGTGGATTTCTGTTTCTTTTTCCCGGCGAATCCTGTCGAAACATAGGAAAATCAAGGATTTCTAAAATTGTCAGCTAATTTTTTATGTAAATAAAAGAATCCACATAGCCTCTTTACATAAAATGTTGAAAACTATGTGGATAATGTGGATAACTTACATGCCAAGCAGTTTTTCGCCCACTTTTACAATATCTCCGGCCCCCATAGTTATCAACAAATCTCCGGGAACACAATTTTCTAAAATAAAGGTCTCAATTTCGTCAAAAGACGGGATATAGTGCGCCTTTCCCCCGGCATTCACGATTCTCTCTGCAATATCGTTGGAGCTGATGCCGATGGTGTTGATTTCTCTGGCTGCATAGATATCTGCCAGAACCACCTCATCTGCTGCCAGAAGGGCCTGTGCAAAGTCATCTAACAAGGCTGCCGTTCTGGTGTAGGTGTGAGGCTGGAAAATGCACCACAGCTTCTTATGTGGATAATTCTTGGCAGTCGCCAGGGTGGCTGCGATTTCCTGGGGATGATGGGCATAATCATCGATGATGGTCACTCCGCCGATCTCACCCTTTTTCTCAAATCTCCGGTTGGTTCCGGTAAAATGCAGCAGTCCGTCCCGGATCTGTTCCATGGGAACACCAAGCTCTCTGGCCGCCGCAATGGCCGACAGAGAGTTATACACATTGTGCTCACCTGGAACTCCCAGGGTAACCGTTCCCTCCGCCTTTCCGTCGATCAGCAATGTGTAGGTAGCCTTCGCATAGGCATCATAGGTAATGTCCGCCGCACTGTAATTGCTCTTCTCCGGCTCTCTGCCGAAGGTGATGATCCGGCATAGCAGTCCGCCGGTAAGCGCTTCCAGATCCTTAATATCGCTGTTGATGATCAAGATTCCCTTCTCATCCAGCTTTTCGGCAAAAAGCCGGAAGGAATGACGGATATCATCCAGGTCCTTAAAGAAATCCAGGTGGTCCGCTTCCACATTCAGAATGATCTCCATGGTAGGGAAGAAGGAAAGGAAGCTGTTGGTATATTCACACGCCTCCGTCACAAAAAGCTCAGAACCGCCTACCCGGATATTTCCTCCAATGGTAGGGAGAATCCCTCCTACTGAAACGGTAGGGTTCTTTTTCGCTGCCATTAAGATCTCCGTCAGCATGGAGGTGGTGGTAGTCTTCCCATGAGTGCCGGAAATATTGACAGCATGCTTGTAATTGCGCATCATCTCTCCCAAAAGCTCCGCTCTGGTCAGCATGGGGATATTTCTTCTCTGCACCTCCTGAAACTCCGGATTATCCGGGTGGATGGCGGCCGTATAGACAACTACATCGATGTCATCGGTAATATTCGATGCCCGCTGGCCGTAATTCACTCTGGCACCTTTCTTCTCCAGATGCTCGGTAAGATCAGTCTTATGGGCATCGGAACCGTACACGGTAAACCCCTCGTCCAGCAAAATCTCTGCCAGCCCGCTCATGCTGATGCCTCCGATTCCGATAAAATGGATGGTTTCCGGTTTATTAAAATCTATCTGATACATAATTTTCCACTTTCCGGCGTTTCTTACGCCTATCTTATTTTTTATGTGTAAGGTACTGCAATGATGATACTGCGGTTTAAGTATACAACAAAAAGGGCAGAAAATCCATAGGCTGTATGGATTCTCTGCCCTGGCTGTGCATCAGCAAATACCGGATTTTTACAGCAAGAACCAATCCAGTCAGGAATCATAACCGTCCTCACTCAATGGGCGCCTGATAAAATCCCCCATAAAAATTCTCAGTTTTAATCATATTGATAATGATATGCGGATCCTGGCTGTGCATCAGAGCCACGATATCCGATACCTCGTAGGAGGAAACGACTGTATGCAGCAAATACATTTTCTTATGGCTGTAGCCGCCCACTGCATCCACGCAGGAAATCCCGTGCCGGTACTGGGCCACGTATGCCTTGATTACCTCCTCCGCCTTTGTGGTTGTGATCTGCAGCGTCACCCGCTCATACCGGTGATGGAATGCGGAAATCGCCTTGGTAGAGATAAACTGGAACAAGATGGAATAGCCTGCATACATCCAGCCAAACAAATATCCAAAGATACAAAGGATCACCACATTTCCAGCAAACACATACTCCCAGATGGAACGTCCCATCTTATTGGACACATACAGGGCAATAAAGTCAGTTCCTCCAGTGGAGGCGTTGCCTCTCAGGGCAATGGCGATGGCCAGCCCATACAGGAAGCCTCCGAAAATCACGTTCAGCAGAATATCATCAAACAGCGGTGAAAACCGGCAGACCTTCAGAAAAAAGCTGGCCAGGAATACCTGCAGCATAGAATAAAAGGTAAACCGGACGCTGATGCTGCGGCTGCACAGGATGGCAACCGGAATATTCAGTGCCAGCATTCCCAGCGAGGTGGAAAAGCTTCTGCCGTACAGGGAGGCAATGTCATCGATCAGAATCGCCACTCCAGTAAAACCGCTGGACAAAAGATTTGCCGGACGGATAAAGGTCTGGATAACAAAGGCCTGGAGCAGCGCAGAGGCAATCACTGCCACAATGGTGATCATGCGCCGCACCACTACATTATGCTTATATTTTGCGATCATGCCTGAACCTCACTTCCTCTCACTGTCTCCACCAATATTTTTACCAGCTCCGCGGAGACTGCATCATAACACATGGCATGTTCCCCGGAGGCGATGCTGTAGGACACTCCGTTCCTCACGGTGGTGGGATCCCAATTCCATGCCTTGCAGGAACTGTGTACCTGGGAAATGCCGGTGTATTCCATCAGCGCTACCGCATTCTGCGCATTGATGCCGCTTCCCGCCAGAAGCTGAATCTCGGTTCCATACTCCTTCTGAAGCCTGCGGATCATATCCCGGCCCTCTGCGGCCTTCAGCTGCAGGCCACTGGTCAGCACACGGTCCACACCCATGGCAATCAGCTGCTCCAAGGCAGCAAAGGGGTCTGCCGTGCAGTCAAATGCCCGGTGAAATACTGCTTCTCTCCCCATGCCCTTGATCAGCTCCAGAAGGCGCCTGTTTTTCTCCACATCCAAATTTCCATCTGCCGTCAGACACCCAAATGCGATCCCGTCTGCGCCGCACTGCAGCAGCCGCTTGCATTCCTGCTCCATTACCTGGAACTCATCCTCCAGGTAGCAAAATCCGGCTCCTCTGGGACGAACCATCGCCACCACCTTCAGGGGAAGCTCCTCCTTCACCATGGAAAGGGTCGTCTCTGTGGGGGTCAGCCCGCCCAGCATCAAAGCACTGTTTAATTCAATCCGCTGTGCTCCGCCCAGCGCTGCCTGCTTTGCATCATAATAGCTCCCGCAGCAAATCTCTGCCAATCGTTTCATGTCCTTATACCTCCTTTCTTCTTAATCCTACAGAACCTCCTTCACCACCTGCCTAAGGCTCCTGACACCTTCCTCTTCTCCATTTCCCTCCAGTCGAAACAGCAGCTCATATCCTCCTTCAAATTTCTGAACTCCAGCAAACCAATCAAGTGCTATTGCATCCATCTTATCAACTTTATCCACATAAATCAACTAATTTGCGCTATTTCTCCTGATTGTAGATAAATTTCGGGGATTAATCTGCTATTTTACAGACAATAAAATGCCTGCCTGTTGGAAACCATTCCATACAGGCAGGCTCGCGTGTTTCTTATTTTCTTTGCACCTTTTGCTTACCTAATGCAGATCTATTTCAAAAACCGCACAAGGCAATTTCTTTCGTGTTATTTTTCTAAAACCCTCAGCAGCTGGTACAATGCACCAATCAAATTGCTGTCATTATGAAATCTGCATGGAACCACTTCCGGCTCTACAAATTGCCTGGATGACTGATAAATCAGATGAACATACTTTCGAATCCCATCTACAAACAGAGACTCTTCACTGACACCACCGCCAATGCAGATCACATCCGGATCCAGCATAAGAGAAATGTTATAGCATTGCAGTGCGATCGCATACCACCAGTCTTCAATCTCATTCCGTACAATCTCATTACCGTCTCGGTAAAGCCAGAACACTTCTTCCCCACTAAGTGAGTTATTTTCCATCTGCAGAAGCTTCTCTATCCGATGTACCGTTGGAACTGTTCCATAATAATGGAACTTTTGTGGTTTGATCTGCTCCCTGGTTCCGCCGATGATCCAATGGCTCGCCTCTCCTGCAATCAGATGGCTTCCCCGCAGCACCTCTCCATTTCGAATGCTCACACTGCCTACTCCGGTTCCAAATACAAGAACACAGCAGCTTTCTGCACCCTTAGCCGCACCAAGCCAAGCCTCTGCCAGTCCTGCCGCCTTTCCGTCATTTTCAATTACAACCGGCTTTCCGTCACAGACAGCCGACAGTTTTTCTCCTAAGTGACAGCCGTCCAGACCATGCACCGTTCCAGCAGTTAATAAAATTCCATTCTTTACATCGGTTAATCCAGGAACTGAAACCGCAATTCCTCTAATCTGATATTCCTGTGTGGATTGATAAATGTTCTGCATACTCCTGAGAATTTCCATCTCATTTGAGGGCGTCGGAAATTTTCCTTTCATCAGCACATGAGCGGCTTCATCCATGACAGCAAACTTGATAAACGTTCCGCCAATATCAAATGCCAGGTATTGTTTCATTATGCTAAATCCTCTCCGTTGGAAGCAATCACTTTCTGATACCAGTAAAACGAATTTTTTCGATATCGCTGAAAACTCCCTTTTCCAAAATCATCACAATCTACATAAATGAATCCATAACGTTTTGATATCTGGGAGGTTGATGCACTGATCAGGTCAATCGGCCCCCAGGAAGTATATCCTAAAAGCTCCACGCCATCCTCACAGACTGCTTTTTTCATCTCTTCTATATGGCGGCGGAAATACTCGATCCGGTAATCATCCTCTACTGTACCGTCTGCATTGAGAACATCCTTTGCTCCCAGTCCATTTTCTACAATGAACAGCGGAAGACGGTATCGGTCATACAGTTCAATCAGCGAGTACCGCAGCCCCTCCGGATCAATCTGCCATCCCCAGTCACTGGCTTCCAGATATGGGTTCTTCGTTCCGGTGGCAGTATTACCGGCTGTTGCCTCCTTTGTGGTATCTGTGCTGGCTGCAAAAGACATATAATAACTGAATGATACAAAATCAACTGTATGCTTTTTCAGCAACGTCAAATCCCCTTCTTCTATTTGAACAGTAATCTTTTCATGCTGCCATTCCTGAAGAATGAATCTGGGATATTCGCCAAACACCTGCACATCGGTGTAAAAACTGTTTTTTCGGTTCTTATACTGTGCCAGAAGCACCTCCTCCGGATTACAACTATAAGGATAATAGGTCAGTTTAGTCAGCATACACCCGATCTTAGCATCCGGTATCAGCTCATGACACAGCTTTGTAACCATAGAGCTTGCTACCAATTGATGATGAAGGGCCTGATAGATCACTTCCCGGATCTTTTCTTGAGGATAACGATCCATAACGATTCCTGCTGTTGTGAAGGGATGGCGGAAAATACTGTCAATCTCATTAAAAGTCAGCCAATACTTTACCTGCCTTCCATACCGTTCAAACAGCACTCTGGCAAACCGCACAAAGCAGATAATTACTTCTCTGCTGTACCAGCCGCCGTATTTCTCCACCAGTCCCAATGGCATTTCATAATGTGACAGGGTTACCAGCGGCTGAATTTTTTGTTTTGCCAGCTCTTCCATCACATTGTCATAAAATCGAAGTCCTTCCTCATTTGGTTCTATCTCATCACCATTTGGAAAGATTCTGCTCCATGCAATGGAGATCCGAAGTACCTTAAATCCCATCTCACCAAATAGTTCAATATCTTCTTTATAATGGTGGTAAAAATCAATTCCCCTGCGCTTCGGATAATTTTCAACACCCTGGTCCGCTATCGCAGCCTGAATAGATTGACTGGTAACTTCATTATGCTTTTTAAAGTTTGTCACATCCACATCCGGCTTATAATATGCCACATCTGCAACGGACATTCCTTTTCCCCCTTCAGCATATCCTCCTTCGCACTGGTTTGCCGCCAGTGCACCTCCCCAGAGGAAACCTTCCGGAAATCCATTTATCATAAACTATCTCCTCTCTACTCCGTTTCCTTCATATGGTTTGCGGCCTTTACAAACGGAGCGTATACCAGGAAGCAAAGGGCCAGAATGATGATCTGTACCAGAATAGCCTTCCAGGTTCCATAAGCAATAAAGGCATTCACAAACAGCGGAAGTCCCCATGGTGTTGCTACGTAGTTACAAGGCAAAAATCCACTTGCGATGGCAAAATAGGAAACGCCTGCTGCCAGACAGCCGGAGAAAATGAATGGTACCAACATCAGCGGATTTAATACGATTGGAAGTCCGAAAATAATCGGTTCATTGACCCCGAAAATTCCAGGAACGAATCCCAGCTTTGCAATGGCACGATAATCCTCTCTCTTTGAGAAAGCAAGAATTGCCAGAATCAAAGATAATGTAATACCAGAACCGGTCATGGTAATGAAAACAGTCCACATGGCTCCTGTATACACCTCAGTTGCTGCCATTCCTGCCTCTACCAGGGCAATATTGGTTGCTAAGGCACTGGCACCCAGCGGACTTCTCACAGAAGCAATCAGCTGATTTCCGTGAACCCCTACGCTCCAGAACAGCAGGGAAACAAAGGTCATAACCACAATTCCCACTGGTGTAGTAATTACCTTCTGCAGCGGAATCTGAACCAGCTTATAAATGATATTAGTAACATACGTACCAGTAACCGCACGGATTCCCTCTCCCACTCCAGCAATCACCAGAATGGTCAGAGCCACCGGAATCAGGTCATTAAAAGTATTTGCAATGTTTTTGGGAACTTGTGGCGGCATCTTGATCTTGATTTTCTCTACTTTTGTCAGACGGTAAAACATTTCCGAAGCCAGAATGGAAATCAACATAGCAGCAAATAATCCTTCTGCATTAATAGAGGAAAAGGGGAGCACCTTTCCCACAGTCTGAACCACTTCCCCAACCTTTACCTCTGTAAACATGGGAGAAACACATAAAAAGGATACCAGGCAGACCATTGCGCTTGTAATTTCATTCACCTTATTTTTCTTCCCATACAGGAATCCCATCAGAACTGCAATCATAATTGCCAGAATATTCATGGCTGCATTATTGATTGTAGAAAACATTCCAGATAAATTGGCCAGCCATGAAAATGCGGAAAAGCGGGCCAAACCAGTGGTCGTGCTACAAAGAATTGCGTTAAAAAGGGTTGCAAAGGATCCTACAATAATAAATCCCATAATCCCTACGAATGCATTTTTAATCACCATCAGATGCTTGTTGTTCTCAAATACCGCTGCAGCATCAGTCAGCTTCTCGGTAAATTTCTCCATCATATTTTTATCCCCCTGGTATTATTTTCCGCACAATTCCTCTGCCTGGCGAAGAATGCCTGCTGCATTCATTCTGCCGTAATCCGTAGGTTTAATCACTGCTACCGGTGCTGCATCACCAACAATTGCTGCAACTCTTTTTCTGATATGCTGTACCTGCGGCCCTAACAGAACCACATCAAAGTTTCCAAGTTCTCCCTCGATTGCCGCCTGATCCACTGCCCAGATCTTATAATTTTTCCCCTCATCAGCAGCACATTTCTTCATTTTTTCCACCAATAAACTGGTTGATAACCCTTGTGCACATGCTAACATAATATTCATAATTATTCTCCTTTCAGTTCTTTCATTGCTTCATATACATGAATCATTTCTTCTGCAAAATCCCTTGCCATCATTGCCATCGTCAGATGGTCCTGGGAATGCACCAGAATAATATTGACTTCTACTGCATTTCCTCCTGCTTCTGCGGATATCATCTCAGTCTGTGCCTCATGAGCTTGGTGCAGCTCGTCTTCCGCTTCCTTTAAGCATACTCTTGCCAGTTCAAAATCATAGTTTCTTGCTGCCTCCAATGCCTCCATCGATTTAGAACGTGAATTTCCGGCATTCATAATCATCTGAAACGCAGGGAGATACTTTTCTTCATCCATCTTAATTTCCTCCATTTCTAACCTCCTCTTCCACACAGCTGAGCTGGTGTACAAATTCCTGGTAGTCCCTTTTTTCAATCAATTCCTGTATCTGCTTTTCATCAAGCAGATATCTGGCTATGGTCTGATAAAAGGTCTGCAGCCTTTTATCTGGTCTGTCTGATATGGCCATCAAAAAGATTACCTGTACATTTTGTTTTCCCCAAAATACAGGTTCCTTTAAAATACCTACACACACAAACGTTTTTTTGCTGACACAGCGGTCCGGATGAGGCATCGCCACCAGTTCGCCATAATCGGTATTTGCCAGCTGTTCCCGTCTAAGTACTGCCTCATAAAAATCATCTTCCACAAAGCCCTGCTGCTCTGCAATGGTACACATGGCTTTTAATACTTCTTCTTTGCTCTTCTGATCCAGCTCCGGCAGAAACAGTTCCGGAAATATATACTGTTTCATACCAGATCCTGCTTCCTCTGACAGCACCCGTTTTATCCTTGATATATCAGACTGGCCCAAAAAAACATTTACTTCCTGAATCGGAATGGGTACTGCGATCGGAATCGTCACTGTCGTAAACAGATAATCAAAGTTTTGAAAATTGATCTTGTCAATTTCATTAACATCACAAATCTCAATATGACGGATATAATCGCCAAACTCCTGCTGATACTTGTATTTCAGAAGCCTGGCACTTCCTTTTCCAGTGCCGCAGACCACTAAAACATTTTTCCCTTCCGGCTTCTTTTTTCTGGATTCAAGGGCTAATGCAAAGACCAGCGCAATATATCCGATTTCATCATCAGACAGCTGCGTATCAAAATGCCGGTTGATTACAGTACAGGCCTGTCCGGCCATTGCATATGCCAATGCAAATTTCTTTTTGATATCAATGAGCAGCGGGTTATTCAATTTTAACCCAAACTGGATTCTCACCTGCATAGGAACGATATGCTGGCTTAATGACATCCTGAGCTCCAGATTATTACTGAAATCAATCTGGAATGCCTCATTCACCTTTTCCAACATCTCCGTAACCAGATCACTGATTTCCTGTGTCACAATCAGGTTATTTTCATTGCCTGCCTTTTCATTCAGTGTTTGGAGCCCTGCCAGCCGAACTGTGATATAGCCAATCTCACTTTCTGGGAAATCGATATCAAACATTTCCTTGATCACATCTGCAATCTGACAAGCAATCTGGAAATTCTCTCCATACTGTGTTTTATCGAACCTACAGTTTTCCGCAGTAAAGTGAAGGTTGCGGACCCGGCAAATTGCTGCATAAATATGGATCACAAGATTCCTGATGGCAATCTCCGACATGGTCAGATTATGTTCTTCTACACTTTTTCGAACCAATCCAGCAATCTGATCCAGCTCCCGTTCCGCATCATTCTTTAACGGCCGCATCTGATTTTCAAATACACATTCAATCAGGCATCTCCGATAGCTTGGCTCATCCCCTGTAATGCGTACTCCATAGTTGGCCCGTCTCATCAGCTTCAAATGATAACCGTTTAAAATCTGTTCTACTTCTTTCAAATCATCTGAAATGACCCGTTTTGATATATATAACATATCGCTGATCTCATCCAGTTTCATATAATGGTCTGCCTGCAGCAACAGACCCAGTATGTACTGCACCCGCTCCGACGGTGTTGCAGGAATTATGGTTCCGCTTTTCTCTTCCTCTTCGATTTTGTTCAGAAAGGATGCAAAAACTGCTTCATTCTTGATTTCCAGTCGGTATCCGATCCCCCTCCTTCTTACAACTTCTGCCCCGTGAGAAAGCAGGGAATGATTCACTTCTTTTATCAGCGTACGCAAGGTACGATTGCTGATATTCAATTTTGCTTCTAGTGTGTTGTATCATTGATATTTAGTATATCTGCCACCTCTATTATGAGATG
>JAUNGG010000097.1 GCA_030524635.1 Lachnospiraceae bacterium | reverse complement strand
GCCAAACAAAAGGCTTTCAAGCTATAAGCGAACATATGTTACTGCAAAACTGTGGGGATGAGTTTATTAAACTGACGCCTTTTGAGACCAACTATATTCCAAAGCTTTATAAGATATATGATATGCAGTCTTATCTGCAGTCCTACGCCAGACGGCTGGTGCAGGCAACCTTGACAGATGGAAATAAAACCTATCAGGACAAGGTTCCAGTGATCCGTTTTACGCCGTATCTGATTCTTGTATTTTCCATTATCATGCTGGCTCTTGATCTGCTTTTAAGCCGGCTCCTATCTAACACGCTGGTAGAGCCCCTGGCCAAGCTGGCCCACAGCAGCCGGAAGATCGCCAGAAATGATTTTTCCGGGGAGGATCTGACTGTGGAGAACCGGGATGAGCTGGGAGAGCTGGTCCAGGCATTTAACCGGATGAAGCATTCTACAGAAGGCTATATCAACACATTAAAGGCCAATAATGAGATGGCGGAGCTTCTTCACAAGGAGGAGCTGGAACGGATCGAGATGGAAAAGCAGTTGAATGCTGCAAAGATGGAATTTCTAAAGAGCCAGATCAATCCCCATTTTTTGTTTAATACCTTAAATATGATCGCCTGCATGGCAAAGCTGGAGGATGCCGCCGCCACGGAAAAAATGATCACCAGCATGAGCAGCCTGTTTCGCTATAATTTAAAGACAGAGGAGCAGATCGTGCCGCTGGAGCAGGAGCTTAAGGTGGCCCAGGATTATATTTATATCCAGCAGATGCGTTTTGGAAGCAGGATCCAGTACGGCTGCAGCCTGGAGGTGGATGCGGAGGAAGTGATGATTCCGTCCTTTACCCTTCAGCCGCTGGTGGAAAATGCCATTGTTCATGGATTGTCGAAAAAGGAACTGGGGGGATGGCTGTTTCTGCGGATCTGGAAGCGGGAGAAGAATGTGATCATCTCGGTAGCTGACACCGGCTTAGGGATGGCGGAGGAGAAGCGGAAGGAGCTGGAGCAGGCGTTAAGGGGACATGCAACAGCCCGCGTTGGAATTGGACTTGGGAATATTTACCAGAGAATCCAAACCTTATATCAGGACGGCGATGTAAGAATCTACGGCAGAGAAGGCCGTGGAACCGTGATCCAGGTTACGGTGCCGCAGACGGTACAGAAGGATCGGAAGATCAAGTGACAGCGGGGAGAAAGGCAAATGGAAGATGAAAAAGCCGGAAGCAGAAAATTTGAGATAGAAGCCAGAACGAAAATTCAGAATATAAGCATAGGGGGAATCGTATGTTTCGCTTGTTGATCGCAGATGATGAGATGATAGAAAGAGCCGTTTTATATAAAACCTTAAGCCGGAATTTTAAGGATCAGTGTGAGATCTACCAGGCGGAAAATGGGCGGGAAGCTCTCCGCATTTATGAGGAAAAGCAGATCCAGATCGCGATCCTGGATATTGAAATGCCTGGAATCAACGGGATCGAGGCAGCCAGGAAAATCCGGGAAAAGGACAAGAACTGCTGTATCATCTTTCTGACGGCGTATGATGAATTTGCCTATGCCAAACAGGCCATTATGGTCCGGGCACTGGATTACCTGCTGAAGCCTTACGATGAGCAGGAGCTGATGCTGGTAGTGGAGGAGGCCATGCGCCTTACCGAGGAGAGCCGGCAGGAGGCGATGGCGCGGGCCCGGTGGGAGGCGGCAAGGCTGGAAGGCCAAGGGGTTGCTTCCGGCACAGAGGAAGGAGCCGGGCAGGATGCGGGAAGGGATGCCGGGGAGAAGGGCACCGGAGCATATGTTCAGGAGAAAGAGAGCAGAGGATACACACAGGAGAAGGCATCCAGGGGGCATGGAGCGGCAGAGGGGGAAGAGCCGGGCAATGTGCGGCTGTCTATGGTGACGGAGCTGATCCTTCAGTACATCCATCAGAATTATATGTATGATATTTCCATGCAGGACGCGGCCAGGGAGATGAATTACTCGGAGGCCTATTTCTGTAAGCTGTTTAAGCAGTGCTTCCAGAAAAATTTCACTTCTTATCTGACCGAGTACCGGGTGGAGGAGGCAAAAAAGCTGCTGGAGCAGCCAACAGTGAATGTAAAGGATATTGGAAAAGCAGTGGGGTATGCCGATTCCAACTACTTTGCCAAGGTCTTTAAACGGATCACCGGCCAGAGCCCTACGGAATACCGGCTGGAGCGGTTTCAGAAAGGCTAATCTGTTGGATGTGCATAAAGAAATTGCTGATTTGTGTTAAAATCCTACTATGATTCACAAAAATTTACCGTTTTCATAAAAACTTTCTTAAC
>JAUNGG010000070.1 GCA_030524635.1 Lachnospiraceae bacterium | reverse complement strand
CGGTGGTGTGAGAGGTCGGAATTTCTCTATTAAGAGAAATTCCTCCTACTCGATTGGCATTTTTTGCCTGAGAAAACAACACTGCCTCATGACTTTTGAAATAAAAGTGCTTGACGAAAGATAGCCTGAAAAATGTGAAAAAAATATTAAAAAAGCAGTTGACAATTGTTGAATTTGTGGTATTATATGATTAAAGAAGTTGAAACGAAAACCAAATGACTTTTAAAACAAAAGTCAGAAAGGAGATTAACATGATTTACACTGTAACATTGAATCCGGCTCTGGATAAGACTGTTGAGATTCCGTCTCTGACAGTTGACAGTGTCAACCGTATTACCACCATGCGGACCGATCCAGGAGGAAAGGGCATTAATGTTTCTAAGGTAATCAGCAAGCTGGGAAGCAAGAGCATTGCAACCGGCATTCTGGGAGGAGATACCGGCCGTGCGATCCAGTCCGCTCTGGAGGCCATGGGGCTGGAGACCAGCTTCCAGTTTGTGGAAGGTGAGACACGCACCAATTTAAAGGTAATCGATCCGGTGAATCACACCAACACCGATATCAATGAGCCAGGTGTGACCGTATCCGAGGAGATCTTAAACAAGCTTTTAAAGGAGCTGCTGGCAAAGCTGGCTGCAGGAGATATCGTAGTCCTGTCCGGAAGCCTGCCGAAGGGCGCTCCAAAGGATACCTACTGTACCTGGGTGAAAGCCTGTAAGGAGGCCGGCGCGAAGGTGATCCTGGATGCAGACGGACCGCTGCTGGCAGCAGGAATCGAAGCTTCCCCGTATCTGATCAAGCCGAACAATCACGAGCTTTCCGGGCTTTTAGGCCAGACGCTGGAAACTCCGGAGGATTTAGAGAAGGCAGCCCGCAGTCTGATGGAAAAGCACGGGATCGCAAAGATCGTGGTTTCCATGGGCGGCGCAGGCGCACTGTATGTGACAGCAGATGAGACAGTTTATGCTGAGGGCCTGAAGGTTCCGGTAGGAAGTACGGTAGGTGCCGGAGACAGCGTTGTGGCTTCCCTCGCCGTTGCAGAGGAGTCCGGCATGAGCCTTGATGAGACGGTTCGCCTTTCCACCGCTACCGGCGCAGCAAATGTAATGTGTAGCGGCACCCAGGCAGCCGAGTACGATGTGATTGAGGGACTGATCTCCAAGGTTGTATTTCACAGACTGTAGGAAGAATTGATTGTTGATATAAAAGAAAGTTAATCGTTGCAAATAGACATATTTCAAATTATAATTGGGAAAGGAGTTTCACTATGAAAGCAAAAGGCGTTAGACTTCATGGAGCAAATGATTTAAGACTTGAGGAATTTGAACTTCCGGAGATCACAGATGACGAGATCCTGGTAAAGGTGGTATCAGACAGTATCTGTATGTCTACCTACAAATGCGCCATTCTTGGTACGGCTCACAAGCGTGTTCATGATGATGTGGCAGAGCATCCGGCTATCATGGGCCATGAGTTCGCAGGCGATATCGTTAAGGTTGGAAAGAATCATCAGGATACCTTTAAGCCAGGCATGAAATTTACCCTGCAGCCAGCATTAAACTACAAGGGAACCATGTGGAGCCCAGGATATTCTTATGAGTTCTTCGGCGGAGATACCACCTACTGCGTAATTCCGGCTGAGGTTATGGAGTTAGGCTGTCTGTTAGAGTACAAGGGCCGTGCTTACTACGAGGCATCTCTGGCTGAGCCTATGTCCTGCAGCATTGGTGCATTTAATGCTGCATACCATACTCAGATGGGTGTTTATACACACCAGATGGGTATTAAAGAGGGCGGCAAGCTGGCAATCATGGCTGGTGCAGGCCCAATGGGACTGGGCGCTCTCACCTATGCGCTGCATCGTGATGTCCGTCCATCTATGGTAGTTGTAACCGACTTAAATCAGGATCGTTTAGACCGCGCTGCGATGCTGTTCCCGCCGGCAGAGATCGCTGAGAAGGAGGGCATTGAACTTCACTTTGTAAATACTGGAAACTTTGAAGATCCGGTAGCAGAATTAATGAGAATTTCCGGCGGCACCGGCTATGATGATGTACTTTGCTACGCTCCGGTAGCTGCTGTTGTAAAGCAGTCCAGCGATATTCTGGGCCGTGACGGCTGTCTGAATTTCTTCGCTGGTCCTACTGACAACAAGTTCAGCGCAACCATGAACTTCTATGATGTACACTACAATTCTACTCACGTAATGGGTACCACCGGCGGAAATACGGATGATATGATCGAGTCCCTGGAGCTGACCGCTGCAAAGCGCATCGATCCGGCTGTTATGGTAACTCACATCGGCGGTCTGGATGCTGTAGCAGAAACCACACTGAATCTGCCTAAGATCCCAGGCGGCAAGAAGCTGATCTATACCCATCTGAACATGCCGTTAACCGCACTGACTGACCTGCGTGCAAAGGGCGAGGCAGAGAACGATGCACGTCTGATCGCTCTGGCTGATATTGTAGATGCACATCTTGGATTATGGTGTCCGGAAGCAGAAGAGTACCTGCTTGCTAATTTTATTAACGAATAAGACGTGTTGAGATAGGCTCCAGTCTGTCCCGGCACAGACTGGAGGGCACTGAATGGATTCAATGGAAACACGCAGAAATGCGATTGTTGAACTGATCAATGAAAGTGGAACCGTTAGTTTTTCCCAGATCAAAGATGCATTTCCCAATGTATCAGAAATGACGCTGCGCACCGATTTAAAACTTCTGGACGAAGCCAGGAGGATCCTGCGTGTCCACGGAGGCGCAAAATCGGTGCAGGTCATCATTGGCACGGATGATTTCCTGAATCGGAAATCGGTCCGGAATATCCCCGAAAAGCAGAAAATCGCAGAAAAAGCGCTGACGCTGCTGCACCCGGATACCACGATTTTTTTGGATTCCGGAAGCACGGCAACTATGTTTGCCCGTCAGTTTCCAGATCAATCCAACCTGATCTATACCACTGGCTTAAGCTGTGCGACGGAGCTGGCGAATCTGTCCAATCCCATCGTCATGCTTCCAGGCGGCAAGTTAAACCGCTACAGCCAGAGTGTGTTTGGTTTTTCTGCCATCAAGGAGCTGGAACGGGTAAATTTTCATCAGGCCTTTTTGGGAATCACTGGCTTTCAGCTTTCCGCAGGCTTTACCTGTGGTATCAATGATGAGGCGATCCTGAAGCAAACCGCCATCCGGCAGTCGGAGCAGGTGATTGCTCTGATGGATTCCTCCAAAGTGGGAGTGAAAAGCAGTTTCCGCATCGGCGGACTGGAGGATATTGACATCGTGGTTTCCGATGGAAAGCTGCCGGAGGAATTTCTTGCCGCATGCCGCAAGCACGATGTTGCAGTTTTGTAGCTGTGAAGGTACAAAACCGTGATATTGATCAGTTCTCCATTGATTGCCTGCTGCTGCGTGTAAGGGTACGCGGCTGCAACGAATGGAATCAAGGAGGGGCTCTTGTGAAAAATAAAGTACAACGTTTTGGTAAATTCTTGTCAGCAATGGTAATGCCGAACATCGGCGCGCTGATCGCCTTTGGCTTCCTTGCTGCACTGTTCATCGACACTGGCTGGATGCCAAATGAGGGCTTCAACAGCATGGTCGGCCCGATGCTGACCTATCTGATCCCAGTGCTGATTGCTTCTACCGGCGGTCGTATGATCGGAGGTGACCGTGGACGTGTAACTGCTGCAATTGCAGTGATCGGTGCTATTATGAGCAATACCAGCATTACCATGCTGATGGCAGCTATGGTAATGGGACCTTTAGCAGGCTGGTGCATTAAGAAATTTGACGATGCCATGGACGGCCATATGCCGGCTGGCTTCGAGATGCTGATCAATAACTTTTCTGTGGGCATCATCGGTATGATCCTGGCTATGCTGGGCTATGTGGTGATCGGACCAGTTATGAGCGGTATTCTGGCAATCCTGTCTGCAGGTGTGAATATTCTGGTACAGAACAGCCTGCTGCCGCTGGTTGCTGTGTTCATTGAGCCGGCAAAGGTGCTGTTTTTAAATAATGCCATCAACCACGGTATTTTTACTCCGATTGCAACGGCTCAGGCAGCAGAGACCGGAAAATCCATCATGTATATGCTGGAGCCGAATCCAGGTCCAGGCCTTGGCGTTTTGCTGGCGTACATGATCTTCTGCAAGGATAAGGCAACCAAAGATTCTGCACCTGGTGCAGTGATCATTCATCTGCTGGGCGGTATTCATGAGATTTATTTCCCATATATCCTGATGAATCCGCTGGTAATTATCGCTCCGATCGTCGGAAATGTGGCTGCAATCTTCTGGTTTAATATGACTGGCTGCGGTCTGGTAGGCCCGGCATCTCCTGGTTCTATCATTGCTTATCTGATGATGACCCCAGGTTCTGATATGATCAAGGTGATCATAGGTGTGCTGATCTCCGCAGGCATTTCCTTTGCCATCGCTTCTCCGATTGTCCGCATGGCCGGAGGCAAGAGCCTGGAGGAAGCTCAGAGCGAGGTATCTGCCATGAAGGCTGAGGCCAAGGGGGAGAATGCAGTTCCAGGTACCATTGAAAAGGCAGATGAAATTAAGAAAATCGTCTTTGCATGTGATGCCGGTATGGGATCCTCTGCAATGGGCGCAACCAAGTTCCGCAATCGTGTCAAGGGCAACCGTCCTGACCTTACGGTTATCAACACCTCAGTAGACAATATTCCGGCAGACTGCGATATTGCAGTGGTGCAGACTACGCTGGCAGAACGTGCGAAGAAATCCGCGCCTCAGGCACAGCTGATCACCATCGGCAATTTCCTGGCAGATCCGGCGCTGGATGCCCTGTATGTACAGCTGACCACAGGAGATGCTCCCGCTGCACCGGCAGGAGAAAATACAGATATTGTGATTCCGGATGCACCGGTGAAAAAGCGGGTGATTATCGCAGATGGAATTAAGCTGGGTCAGGCTCCGGTTACCAAGGAGGAGGCGATCCAGGCGGCTGGCGAGCTGTTAGAGAAGCTGGGATATGTAGATGGAACTTATGTAACTGCCATGCAGGAACGTGAAAAGCTGGTTTCCACCTACATCGGCATGGGCGTTGCCATTCCCCACGGAACCACCCAGGCCAAGGGTACGGTAAAGAAGACTGGTATCGTGTTCCTGCAGTATCCGGAGGGCGTTGACTTCGGAGCAGAGAAGGCACAGCTTGTGTTCGGTATCGCCGGTATCGGTGACGAGCATCTGGAGCTTTTAAGCAAGCTCTGTACGCTTCTGGAGGATCCGGAAAGACTGGAAACCTTAAAGACCACAAATGATGTGGACTGGGTTCTGGAGCAGTTATCTTAATAATCAAAAAGCTGCCCGCTTCTATGTGGATAAAAAGAAGCGGACAAGGGGAGTATAATTACAAAGTGCAGGTTCCTTGAGGGGGAGCCTGCACTCTTTTGTCATATTAGAAAGCTTGATGAACGTTCCTGCGGATAAAAGGCATGTTAAACTTTAAAGCGGTAGCCTACGCCCCAGATCGTCTCGATATACTGAGGCTTAGCTGTGTTGAATTCGATTTTTTCCCGGATCTTTTTAATATGCACCGTTACCGTAGCGATATCTCCGATGGATTCCATATCCCAGATCTTGGAAAATAATTCCTCCTTGGTAAATACATGGTTTGGGTTCTGGGCCAGGAAGGTGAGAAGGTCGAATTCCTTGGTGGTGAAATTCTTTTCCTCGCCGTTGATCCATACCCGGCGGGCGGTCTTGTCGATCTTTAGGCCCCGGATTTCGATCACATCGTTTACCGGCATGCCGCTGCCGATCAGCCGCTCGTAGCGGGCTAAGTGAGCCTTCACCCGGGCAACCAGCTCGCTGGGGCTGAAGGGCTTTGTGATGTAGTCGTCAGCGCCCAATCCCAATCCACGGATCTTATCGATATCTTCCTTTTTTGCGGATACCATCAGGATAGGGATGTTTTTCACCTCCCGGATGCGGCGGCAGATCTCAAAGCCATCTGTCCCAGGAAGCATCAGATCCAGAATAAACAGATCAAAATCCTCCTTCAGGGAACGCTCCAGCCCCACAGATCCGTCATTTTCAATCTCCACCTCAAAACCGCTCAGCTCCAGATAATCTTTCTCCAGCTCCGCAATGGTCTCTTCATCTTCTATGATGAGTATTCTGCTCATTCCTGTATAACCTCCTGATATTTTCTAAGGACAAAGTGGATCTCTGTGCCGATTCCTTCCTTGCTGGTGGCCCAGATCCGTCCGCCGTGGTCCTCTATGATCTTTCTTACGATGGACAGGCCGATGCCGCTTCCGCCCTTGGAAGAATTGCGGGAGGAATCTGCACGGTAGAACCGGTCAAAGATATTCGGCAGGTCCTTGGCGGCGATGCCGCGGCCATTGTCCTCGATCTCTACTTCGATGAAATCACCTACATCCTTAATGCGGATGTTGATGATGCCTTTCTTTTTGTCCAGATATTTTACGGAATTTCCGATGATATTGTTGATCACACGCTTCATCTGCTCAGCATCTGCGATAACCACAACATCCTCATCCACGTAGTTGAAGTAGCCAAGTTCGATGCCCTTGGCTTCCATATCCAGGCCCACCTCATCGATGCAGTCCTTAAAATACTGAGACACATTGATCTTGCTGTAGGTGTAAGGGATCTTATTGGTGTCGATCTTGGAATAAAAGGTCAGCTCGTCAATCAGCCGGTCCATGTCATTCGCCTTGTTGTAAATGGTCCGGATGTATTTATCCAGACGCTCCGGCGAGGACGCAACGCCATCCATAATACCTTCCGCGTAACCCTTGATGGCGGTAATCGGCGTCTTTAAGTCATGGGCAATGTTGCTGATCAGTTCCTTGCTTTCCCTGTCGTATTGTACCTTTTCTTCTCCTGATTCCTTAAGCCGGATGCGCATCTCCTCAAAATCCTGGCAGAGGCGGCCGATCTCATCGTCGCTGTCCACCTCCAGGGTAAAATCCAGATTGCCGTCCCGGATCTGCTTGGTTGCTTCCTGGAGCTTGCTTAAGGGCTTTAAGATGGAGCGGTAGATCCACATGGTAAGAAGCATGCCGGCAGCGATCAGGATGGAGATGCCGGCCACAAACATTTCCGTAACCATGGATTTGACTTCCGGGAGGAAATCATCAACCTTCGACACGATGAAGACGGAGCCTTCACTTTCGTCCGGAAATAAGAAATCCATCTGCTTGATCAGATGCTGACTGTCACCATCTAAGTAGATGCCGCCCTCTACATTGGAATTTAAAATAGCGTATTTGGGAAGCATCTCGTAAAACGTGGTGCTGCCGGTTTCCTCCGGACTGCCGATGAAGATCAGCTCCTTGTTTTTTCTGACGATCAGATAAGCGTAATGAGCCTGAAGCTGTTCATTTAACTGCGTCAGATAATTCGAATCCTCAAATTTTTCTGGGTGGGATACCAGGCTTTGGCGGATCTCTGCCTGCGCCTTCTGGGTCAGCCGGTTGAAGATCTGCAAGGAGTTGCCGTTTAAAAGCTCCACCTGCTCCTGCAGACCATATGCCTTTTTAAAGGACTGTGTCTGATAGTTGGATAAGGTGAGTACACACATGAAAATCAAACATAATGGTACAATGGTTATAGTCAGGAAAGCAGTTGCCAGTCGGGTTTTTAATTTCATAACGTTTGCCTCCTGTCATGCTGCATCAGGCCAATGGATACCTGTGCAGGTTTGTGATTTACATGAACATTATAGCATAAATCGCATACCCTGTTTCTAAAAGTATTCTAAACTTTGCCGGTTATTCTGCGCTGACTTGGACGTTACCCTTGACTTTATTTTAAATTCCTGCTATGCTTAGTAAGTTGTTTAGTGTGTAACGAGAGGATGAAAAGCCTTACGTGGCTGGAGTTCCTCTCGTTTTTTATGAAGATCCTCATGAAAGCAAGGAGGATTAGAAAAGGATAGATCATATATGGAAACAGTACGTTTTGAAAATTTAAATTTAAGTGACGCCATCCTGCGGGCAGTGGCTGATATGGGATTTGAGGCAGCCTCCCCGATTCAGGCCCAGGCAATTCCGGCACAGCTGGAAGGACATGACATGATCGGACAGGCCCAGACCGGTACGGGAAAGACGGCAGCCTTCGGTATTCCGCTGCTGCAGAAGATCGACCCGGAGAATAAGAAGCTCCAGGCCATTGTCCTGCTGCCTACCAGAGAACTGGCGATCCAGGTGGCGGAGGAGATCCGCCGTCTGGCAAAGTTTATGCACGGGATCAAGGTGCTTCCGGTGTACGGCGGTCAGGATATCGTGCGGCAGATCCGTTCCTTAAAGGACGGCGTCCAAGTGGTGATCGGCACCCCAGGCCGTGTGATGGACCACATGCGCCGGAAGACCATCCGGGTGGATCATGTGCACACCGTAGTGCTGGATGAGGCGGATGAGATGCTGAATATGGGCTTTCTGGAGGATATGGAGACCATCTTAAGCCAGCTGCCGAAAGAGCGGCAGACGGTGATGTTCTCCGCTACCATGCCTCCTGCTATTGCGGACATTGCCAAGCGGTTCCAGACAGATCCGGTGATGGTGCGTGTAGTGAAAAAGGAACTGACGGTGCCGGAGGTGACCCAGTATTATTACGAGGTGAAGCCGAAGAATAAGGTGGAGGTGCTCTGCCGTCTGCTGGATCTGTATTCACCAAAGCTTTCCGTAGTATTCTGCAACACCAAGAAGGGCGTGGACGAGCTGGTGCAGGCTCTCCAGGGAAGAGGATACTTTGCAGAGGGACTTCACGGCGACTTAAAGCAGGAGCAGAGGGATCGGGTCATGAACGGCTTCCGCAACAGGCGGACTGAGATCCTGGTGGCTACCGATGTGGCAGCCAGAGGCATCGATGTGGATGACGTGGAGGCGGTATTTAACTACGATATCCCTCAGGATGATGAGTACTATGTGCACCGCATCGGACGTACCGGACGTGCCGGAAGAGTGGGAAAGGCCTTCAGCCTGGTAGTAGGCAAGGAGGTTTACAAGCTCCGCGACATTCAGAGGTACTGCAAGACCAAGATCATCCCCCAGGCCATCCCATCTCTGGATGATATCACCGATATCAAAGTAGAAAAGACCCTGGATCAGGTGCGGGAGATTCTGGAATCCAATGATTTAAGCGATATGGTCAATATCATTGAGCAGAAGCTGATGGAGGAGGATTACACAGCCCTGGATCTGGCAGCTGCTCTCTTAAAGATGAGCATGGGCGAGGACAATGAGGATATCATCGATAACTTTGAGACGGCCCGTTCTCTGGATGACTTAGACCGCTATGGCCGGGGCAGCCGCCACTATAGCCGAGACAGCTATGGCCGGGATGGCAGGCGAGATGGAGGCAGAAGCCGCAGAAGAGGCTCTGTGGAGCAGGCGGCTGTGGACTATGTGGTAGGCGATGACATGGCCCGTTTGTTTGTAAACATTGGAAAGAACCAGAATGTAACTCCTGGTGATATCCTTGGGGCCATTGCCGGAGAATCCGGAATCCCGGGCCGCGTGGTTGGCAGCATCGATATGTACGACGGATATACCTTTGTGGATGTGCCGAGAAAGTACTCTGATCAGGTATTAGGTGCCATGGAGCATGCTAAGATCAAGGGAAAGAAGGTGCGCATCGAGAAGGCAAATGACCGGAGCGGAAGCAGCCGCAGCAGAAAATAATTTCATCAAATGTTTCTTGACTCTCCTGTTGATACTGGGTATACTTAGTATCAACAGGAGATTTTTTTTATAGGTCGATAAAATTCGGAAGAAATTTTCTAAATTTATTCTCAGAAGGAGGAGCAAACATGATTTTACAGAGCAGACGGGTGTGGATTGCAGGACAGTTTATTCCGGCACAGATCGCAGTAGAGAACGGGAAGATTGAGCGGATCTACGGATATGGGGAAATGGATGCGGATGTTGATTATGAGAATCTGCGTTTGGTACCAGGCTTTATTGATGTGCATACCCACGGTGCCTATGGCTTCGATACCAATGACGGCGAGCCGGAGGGGCTGCGGGACTGGATGAAGCGGATTCCGGAGGAAGGGGTAACTGCTATCCTTCCTACCACAGTAACCCAGATGCCGGATGTGCTGACAGCAGCGGTGGCAAATGTGGCAAAGGTAGTAGAAGAAGGCTATGAGGGTGCAGAGATTCTGGGAATCCATTTCGAGGGACCGTACCTGGATATGGAGTACAAGGGCGCTCAGCCGCCTGAGGCGATCGCAAAGGCTACCGTAGAGCAGTTTGGCATGTACCAGGAGGCAGCAAAGGGCTTAATTAAATATATTACCCTGGCACCAGAGCTGGATGAGGATTTTGCCCTGACCCGCTACTGCAAGGAAACTGGCGTAGTGGTCAGCATGGGACATTCTGCTGCTACCTATGAGCAGTCCCTGATGGGAATCGCAAACGGCGCAACCTCCATGACCCATGTTTACAATGGAATGACTCCTTATCATCACCGGAAGCAGGGCCTGGTGAACACCGCATTCCGGGTTCGTGAGATCTACGGCGAGGTGATCTGCGACGGTTGCCATTCGGATGTCAATGCACTGAACAACTATTTCACCGCCAAAGGCCGGGATTTCGCCATCATGGTCAGCGACTCCCTTCGGGCAAAGCACTGTCCTCCAGGCGGAAACTATTCCCTGGGCGGACATGCCATTGAGATCGGAGAAGATGGCCTGGCACGGTTAAAAGGAACGGATACCATCGCAGGCAGCACCCTTTACATGAACCGCGGTCTGCGGATCCTGGTAGAAGAAGCACAGGTTCCCTTCGATGCCGCGTTAAATTCCTGCACCGCCAATCCAGCCAGATGCCTGGGTGTAGACAACCGCAAAGGACATCTGCGGGCCGGATATGATGCAGATATCGTAGTCCTGGATGACCGCTACCAGGTAGTACAGACCTACTGCCGCGGCAAGGCGATGCTGTAAAAGTAAATTTGTTTTTGGAAAATTCAGAAGAAGATACTGTGAGACAGCGAAACTGCCTGACCGTATCTTCTTTTTATATTAGGTAACAGAACCATATCTGTATATCAGATTCTATTAATCAATCAGGACTTTTCCCATGCTTTTCCAACACGGCAGCATCAGGCGGGCAGCCTCCCTGTGAATGCCTTTTCAGCCCGCCGGCACTTAGGCGCAGTTTTCCATGCGCCTTAGTACCGCTGCGCGCTGAACAGAGCGAGAGCGCGCTGAACAGGGAGGCTGCCCGCCTGATGCGGACCTTATTCAACGCCCCACCTCACAAAAATCTTACACAAATTTACCTGCCCTTTACCATATTTATACCCAATTCTGGTTTCTCCATCCATCAAAATTTCGTATACTCCAACATGTAAACATGGAAAGAAAAAATAGCTGAAAAGCTGTAATATGGAGGATTTTGTTATGAGAAAAAAAGTATTCACTGTAATCTGTACTACTATTCTGGCAATGAGTGCACTGGCAGGCTGCGGCAGCGGAGAAACATCCACAACTGCGAATCAGACTGCGGCAGAAGCTGCTGTCACCACAGCATCAGCGGATACCCAGGCAGCACCGGAAGCTTCTGCACAAGCCAGCACGGAAGCAGCAAAGGAGTTAAGCGGCTCCATCAGCATGGTAGGTTCCACATCTATGGAAAAGTTTGCTAATGCATTAAGTGAAGTCTTTATGGAAAAGTACCCGGATGTAACCCTTCAGGCAGAGTTCGTCGGCTCCGGCGCAGGAATTGAGGCGGTGGCAAACGGAAGTGCCGACATCGGCAATTCCTCCCGCAACTTAAAGGATGAGGAGAAGGCAAAGGGCGTTGTAGAAAATATTGTAGCCATTGATGGTATCGCAGTTGTAGTTGACCCGGCGAACACGGTGGAGGATTTAACAAAAGAGCAGTTAGCGGATATTTATGCCGGAAATGTGACCAACTGGAGTGAGGTTGGAGGCACAAACAGCCCTATCGTTGTGGTAGGCCGTGAGGCCGGTTCCGGAACCAGAGGAGCCTTTGAGGAGATCTTAAAGCTGGAGGAGCAGTGCAAGTACAGCAATGAGCTGGATTCCACCGGTGCGGTGATGGCAAAGGTAGCTTCCACTCCAGGTGCTATTGGCTATGTGTCACTGGATGTTCTGGACAATACGGTTAAGGCGCTGAAGCTGGAGGGCGTGGAACCCACTGCGGAAACCATTAAGGCAGGCGATTACTTCTTAAGCCGTCCTTTTGTTATGGCCACCAAGGGAGAGATCGCAGAGCAGAGCCAGCTGATCCAGGAATTATTTAACTTCATCTATTCCGACGAGGGTACCCAGGTAGTAGAAGCTGTAGGCCTGATTTCAACCAAGTAAACCTTTATGCAGCGGTAAAAACTGGATCGTGCAAAAAGGCGAACAGAGGAGAAACGTCATGAATGAATCATTTTCCATCTTTTCTCATCATGGCAGCAAATCCGGCGTGGAAAGGGCTGCTGAGGTGATTTTTACCGCCAGCGGCTTTTTCGCTGTGTTGGCTGTCGCATCGATTACATTATATATGATCATCAGCGGAACCCCTGCACTGTTTCAGGTGGGAATCCTGGATATCCTGTTTGGCACTGTGTGGCAGCCGGAGGCAGCCAGCGCAAGCTACGGTATCCTGTATGTGATCCTGACCTCCATCCTGGGAACCTTTCTGGCCATTCTCATCGGCGTTCCCATCGGCGTGCTAACGGCGGTGTTTCTGGCAGAGGCGGCGCCGCCGAAGCTGGCAGGCGTGGTGCGTCCGGCAGTAGAGCTTCTGGCAGGTATCCCCTCTGTGATCTACGGACTTTTAGGAATCCTGATTCTGAATCCATTTATGTACCGGATAGAACGGATCATTTTTGCAGGAAGTACTACCCATCAGTTTACCGGCGGCGCGAATCTGATCTCAGCCGTGCTGGTGCTGGCTATGATGATCCTTCCCACGGTAATCAATATCAGTGAGTCGGCTCTCCGGGCAGTTCCGGCCCATTTAAAAAGCGCATCCCTGGCACTTGGGGCTACCCATATCCAGACGATCTTTCATGTGATCATTCCGGCTGCAAAGTCCGGTATCGTGACGGCTGTGGTACTGGGAACAGGACGGGCCATCGGGGAGGCCATGGCCATCAGCCTGGTTTCCGGTTCAGCGGTGAATCTGCCCCTTCCCTTTAACTCTGTCCGTTTCCTGACCACTGCTATCGTATCAGAGATGTCCTATGCGTCAGGACTTCACCGGAAGGTGCTGTTTACCATTGGACTGGTACTGTTTGTATTTATTATGGTGATCAATGTTACCCTGACACGGATCCTGAAGAAGCAGAATGATTCTGACAAGGCCAAACCAGTCGGAAAGAAGGGATCCGGGGCAGGAAAAGCTGGAGAGAGCATGAGAGAATCGCAGCCAGAAAGGAGTGTACAGGTATGACCAATGAATCCGCGATTGAAATCCACCAGAATTCGGTGGTGAGCCGCAGTATTTATGGAAAGCAGGTTCATACTTCCGATTTGATTCTTACAGGGATGATCTATGTTTCGGCTTCCCTGTCCATCCTGCTTTTGGCAGGCATTATGGGCTATGTGTTTTTCCGTGGGATCCCGATGATAAACTGGAAATTTCTTTCATCGGTGCCAAGTACCTTGAATGGGACTTTCGGTATTCTGGGAAATATAGTAAATACCTTGTATATCATTGTGCTGACCCTGATCATTGCCATTCCCCTTGGCGTGGGCGCAGCGATTTATCTGAATGAGTACGCAAAGCCGGGGAAAACGGTGCGCCTGATTGAGTTTACCACAGAAACCTTGTCCGGAATCCCGTCGATTATTTTTGGTTTGTTTGGAATGGTGTTTTTTGGAAATACCTTAGGGCTGGGATATTCCATCTTAACGGGATCCCTGACCCTTTCTCTGATGATCCTTCCGCTGATCACCCGGAATACCCAGGAAGCCTTAAAGACCGTTCCGGACAGCTACCGCAGCGGGGCGCTGGGAATCGGTGCTACCAAATGGTATATGATCTGCACCATTCTTCTTCCCAGCGCCATGCCTGGAATCATTACCGGAATCATCCTGGCAATCGGCCGCATCGTAGGCGAGTCGGCAGCCCTGCTGTTTACTGCCGGCAGCGGCTTCATCCTGCCGAAGAATCTGATTGGAAAGATTCTGGAATCCGGCGGTACCTTGACCATCCAGCTTTACCTGTGTATGCAGAAGGCGCAGTATGATCAGGCATTTGGAATTGCAGTGGTTCTTCTGGTGATCGTGTTGGGAATCAATGGCCTGGCAAAGTATCTGGCTCACCGGTTTAACGTAGAAAAGCAGTGACTGTGAGAGCAGGAAGCAGTTTACGAAAAATAAAGCTTGGAGGATAACATGACAAAGACAAAGATCGCAACCAGGAATCTGGACCTGTACTATGGCCAGAACCATGCGTTAAAGGATATTCAGCTGGACATTTATGAAAAGAAGATTACCGCATTTATCGGCCCATCGGGATGCGGAAAATCCACTTATTTAAAAACATTAAACCGTATGAATGACCTGGTAGACGGGGTAAGGATCGAGGGAACTGTGCTGCTGGATGAGGAAGATATCTACAGCCCCCAGGCAGATACCACACTGCTTCGGAAGAAGATCGGCATGGTGTTCCAGCAGCCCAATCCCTTCCCCATGAGTATTTATGACAATGTGGCATACGGGCCGCGGATCCATGGGATTCGGGGAAAGGCGGAGTTAGATGAGATCGTGGAGAAAAGCCTGCGGGGCGCCGCCCTGTGGGATGAGGTCCATGACCGCCTGAAAAAATCGGCCCTGGGCTTGTCCGGCGGTCAGCAGCAGCGGCTCTGTATTGCCCGGGCGCTGGCAGTGGAGCCGGAGGTGCTTCTGATGGATGAGCCCACCTCCGCCCTGGACCCGATCTCCACCTTAAAGATCGAGGATCTGATGGAGGAGCTGAAAAAGAAATATACGGTGGCCATCGTCACCCATAATATGCAGCAGGCAGCCCGCATCGCAGACTATACGGCATTTTTCCTGGTAGGAGAGGTGATTGAATATGCCCCTACCGATGAACTGTTTTCCATGCCGAAGGATAAGCGGACGGAGGATTACATCACCGGCCGGTTTGGTTGAATGATAAGACAAAAAATATGCAGCTGCGAGGAGAAAAGGCGGCTGCGGAAGGAGAATGCTACTATGCGGTTAACATATGAATATGAGCTCCAGGAGCTGAACCGGGAGCTGAAGGAGATGGCACGTCGGGTAGAATATGCCATCGGCCAGACGGTTCAGGCTTTTGCAGATCACAATCGCACTCTGGCAGCAGAGATCATACGGGGTGACCGGACGGTCAATGACATGGAGCGGGCCATCGAATCACGATGCCTTTCCCTGATCTTAAAGCAGACCCCGGTGGCCGGCGACCTTCGGGTGGTATCATCGGCGCTGAAGGTGGTGACGGATTTAGAACGGATCGGGGATCATGCCTCGGATATTGCAGAGCTGATCCTTCAGGTTCACGGGGACGGCAGCTACCAGATGATTCGTCATCTGCCGGAGATGGAGGAGGCTGTGAAGGAAATGCTCCACGATTCCATTGAAGCCTTTATCGCCAGGGATGATCAAATGGCGCAGGAAATCATCCGCATGGATGATCAGGTAGACCAGCTGTTTGACCAGACGAAAAAGGATGTGGCGCAGATGCTGAAAAGCAGCACGGACGATGAGAGCATCGACAATGCCATGGACTTTTTAATGGCTGCCAAGTATCTGGAACGGATCGGGGATCATGCGGTCAATATCTGTGAGTGGACCCAGTTTTCCAAGACAGGGACGGTGAAAAATATCCGCCTTCTGTAAGGAAGGCGGCAGCAGCACCTGTGCGCTACTGCTCCGGCTCCTCCCATACCGGAAGGATTCCGTATTTCCCTGCCAGGTAATCCTTGGAAAAGCTGGCATCTGCCCGGACCCGGATATCAGCCAGCGTGTGGAGATGGGAGAGGCCGGTGTGGTTCATGTTGACGATCGCCACCTCATCGCGGCGGAACTGGCTGCGGTTTAACAGCGCAGTATCGTGAGTGGTGAAGATCAATTGGACGTTCTGGCTGTCAGGGGACTGGAAAAGCTTCAGCAGATACCGGCTGACATTGGGATGGAGAAAAGCAGTAAAATCGTCTACAATGAGAACCCCGCCGGTTTTCTGCAGGCAGCAGCAGCGGAAAAGCAGAAGGATGATCTTAGTCAGTCCGGTAGAGCAGGTCAAAGGATCCAGCTTATCAGCAAATTCTTCTCTGGAAAAGGTAACCGGCACCTGCAGTGCCAGGAGATGGTGATAGATAAAATCACCAACAGATGGCAGCTCCAGGATTTTTTTCGCCTGAACCGCACCAAAGGAAGGAAATTGATTAATGCGGCAGAGACAGCTGTGATCGAAGGAGAGGAAGGATTGCTGGAAAAAGGAAACAAAGGCTTGGTTGGCCTCTGTGAATTCATCCATGTGATAGTTTAAAAAGGTTCCCAGAGAGGAGCCTTTTGTTTTTAGCGGAACGGTTTTTTTGATTACCGATTGAAAGATCTTGCCAGGACGAAGCTCATCCATGTTTTTCTGGAAGATCACCTTTTTATTTACCAGGAAGGCTTCCTCTGTGACTTCCCCATCGGACAGGGTGAAGCTGTATTCAAATAGATAGCCCTGAAAGAAAAACTGCATGCACATGGACAGAGGAAGCCCTGCACGATTGGGAAGATCAGGTGCAGGTGTTTCTGACAAAAAGGGATAAGAGCTCAGAAGGGACCGGATTTGCAGTGCGTCCGGTGCCGGCGTAAGAAGCTGCCGGTTGACGAAATCATAATAAAACTGCAGGGCGGCGATGATGTGGCTTTTGCCGCTGGCATTCGGTCCGTAGACAGCCAGAGTTTTAATCAGCTTTTTGTCAGAATGAGCAGCAGCCTTGGAAACGCTGCTGGTTCCGGAAACTCCTTTCCTGCCGGATGGGCAGTCCAGGACGGCCAGGTGATCCGGCAGCTCCTTATAGCTTGCAGCCTGCATATTGACCAGGGTTTCCTGCTGGAAGGTTCGGAAATTTTTAAATCGAAAAAACAATATCATTTGTCATTTGCTCCTTACCTGAAATCATTACCAGAGAATAATTTTATCAATCAGTGCCTTCTGCTCCGAGCTGGTCTGGGTCAGATAGATCTTGGTGGTTTCAATGCTTTCATGTCCCAGCAGATCGGCCAGCAGGGAGATATCATTAAACTTCATCAGAAAATTTTTTGCATATAGATGGCGGAAGGAATGGGGGTAGACCGTGGCCGGATCAATATCGTACCGTCTTGCAAACTGCTTTAACTGGCTGTTGATGCCCCGGGGTGTGATCTGCTTTCCCTGCCGGTTTAAGAAGATAAAACCGGAGGTGACGCCTTTTGCCTTCAGCCACTGGAGGCATTCCTCACAGAGGGCATCGGGAAAATAGATCCGGCGGATCTTGCCGCCCTTTGAGTACAGGTCCATATATCCAAGCTTCAGATGCTCTGCCTTGATCTGGACCAGCTCGCTGACTCTGGCTCCGGTGGCGCCTAAAAAGCGCACCACAAAATACCAGAAATCATTCTGATCCTCTTTCAGCCGCTTCTTTAACCGTTCATAATCCTCATTGGAGATCACATTGTCAGCGAAGGTTTTCTGCTGTCGCCGGACCGTTGGAACATGATATTTGTCCAGGGACAGAAGCGGGGCATCCTGGAGACTGTTCCAGTATTTGAGATATTTATTGATTCCATAGATCTTGGCATTGACCGTGCTGGCTCGGTAATTCTGGATCAGATCACGCTTGTATTCCTGAAGATGTTCAACGGTAAGCTCCGGATAGTGGAGATAATACTGCCGGACGGCAGACTGATAAGCGATAATCGTGTTCCGGGCCACGCCCTTTTTCTTTAGATAGATTCCAAACTGATCTAAATCTTCCTGTGAAACACCCATAAAATTCCCCCAATAAAAACAAATAAACTTTA
>JAUNGG010000069.1 GCA_030524635.1 Lachnospiraceae bacterium | reverse complement strand
CACTGCTGACAACCACAAGAAGATCGGTGAGGCTCTTCAGAATATGTGGCAGGAGCAGTTAGGCGTAACCGTTACTCTGAACAACCAGGACTGGAACGTATTCCTGGAGAACAGAAAGCAGGGTAACTATCAGATCGCCCGCAACGGCTGGATCGCAGACTACAATGATCCTTGTACCTTCTTAGATATGTGGTATACCGACGGCGGCAACAACGATGCTCAGTACTCCAATCCAGAGTACGATGCTCAGATCGATGCTGCTAAGGCTACTTCCGTTCAGGAAGACCGTATGAAGGCATTCCACACTGCAGAAGATATCCTGATCGGTCAGGACAGCGTACTGGCTCCGATCTACTTCTACACCCAGACCTACATGCTGAATCCTGAGATCAACGGTATGTACTATACTCCTCTGGGATACTTCTTCTTCGGATATACCTCCAAGAACTAAATCCCATCCATCAGGATGTGAATGTAAGCCGAAAGATGAATGCGCCCCTGCAGGCTTTGTGCCTGCAGGGGTATTTTTGCTGTATTCTGTTAAAACTTGATTTTGTATGGTATACTATTAATATTGCGGAAATGTCCAATTTAACACGAAGGGAGGACTGCACATGAAGATAACAGATCTTCTTGGAGAAGCAACAGAATACGATAAAAAGCAAGCTGTTGAACGCAAAAAAGTGAAAAGCTGGTTAAAGAGCATTAGTGCTTTTGCAAATACAGCAGGTGGAATTTTAATCTTCGGCATTACAAACGATGAAGAAATTGTTGGACTGGAAGATATAAAATCAGACTCTGAGTTTATCAGTCAGAAAATCAAAGAGAGAATTTCACCATTCCCGGAAGTTGTGATGAAACTTCATAAAACTGAAGAAGGCAAAGAACTTCTGCTTCTTCATGTTCCTGCAGGAGCCGAAACACCATATTATTACATTGGCGATGGCGTGACTGAAGCGTACATTCGTATTGGTAATGAAAGTGTTATTACTGATGTGATTGAATTAAAACGCTTGGTTATGCGTGGCAGAAATTCTTCCTACGATTCTTTGATGTCTCCGTATAACTATGAAGATTTCTCTTTCAGTAAATTAAGGGAGCGATATAAATCCTGGGCTGGAAGCAGCATGACCGAGAAATGTTTTGAATCTTTCGGCATTCGAGATGCACAGGGACACCTCACCAATGCTGGAGCATTGCTTGCAGATGATGCTCCTATCCGCTGGTCTCGTCTTTTCTGTACCAGATGGAATGGGCTGGATAAGAGTGGTGGTCAGATTGATGCATTGGATAGTGCAGAGTATACTGGCAGCCTTATTATCCTTCTGAATGAGGGGATGAGTTTTGTGAAGCGCAACATGAAAATAATTTGGAAAAAAATTCCGGACTCCAGAATTGAAATGCCAGATTATTGTGAACGCAGCGTTTTTGAGGCTTTAGTCAATGCACTGATTCATAGAGATTATTTGATTAACGGTAGCGAAGTTCACATTGATATATTCGATGACCGACTTGTAATCTATTCTCCAGGTGGAATGCCTGACGGAACGCAGATCCAAGAACGAGATATTGATGATATTCCATCTACCCGAAGAAATCCGATTCTTGCAGATGTTTTTGCTCGCTTGGGATATATGGAACGTCAAGGCAGCGGTTTGAGTAAAATATGTACTGCGTATGAAAGTGCTGCAAACTATCAGCCTGGCATGGAACCGACTTTCCATTCCAATCGAGTAGAGTTTACGGTAAAGCTTCCGAATCTGAATTTTAAAGCATCAAGTGATGAAGCATTAGATGAGGCATTAAATGAAGCTTTAACTGAAAATCAAAAGTTACTTCTTGATATACTTCGTGCTAACCCAACGATTACACAAAGAGAAATTATAGAATACACTTCTTTGTCGAGAAGTACCATTCAGAGAGCAATCAAAGAATTGTCAAAAATAGGACGGCTTGAACGAATTGGATCAAAGAAAATTGGTAGTTGGGTTGTTAAAGATTAAAAGAAAATATGTTGCCACAAATTTCCGCTGTTCTTTTGCAGAATAGCGGAAATTTTTCTATGCAAAGATTCAGTATCCGGGTTCTCTTTACTTTTTTGTCGAAAAAACAGGAATAATTGTTGCATATCGGAAAGAATCGGGTAAAATAAAAAGGACGATAAAAAAGGCTGAGCCGAAAAAGGAGCAGCCTGGAGTTAAGAAAAACGGTGGTAACGGTAAGGGTACGGAACCATTACAAATAGGGAAGCAATTCAACAGAGGAGTAAGGAAGGCAATGAAAAAAGCAGTATGTGTGATTCTTGCAGCAGTCCTGCTGGCATGCTCCGGCTGCAGCGGACGCGGGCCGGTTCCAGGTGAGAATGCAGCTTTGGCACAGAATAACCAGGAAGGGGAGCTTTCTGATGGAAGCGGCTCTCCAGGCGGGGAAGCTGCCGGCGGTGACTGGGAAGGAGACAATGCAGGCAATGACAGCGATCAGGAGGGCAATAACGGAAGAGGCAGCGTCGGTTCTGGCGGGAAGGCAGAGGAAGCGGTTTCAGAAATCACCGTGTGGATCGGCGGTGACCTGCGGACACTGGATCCGGCAAAGGCACTTTATACTACGGAGAAAACAATGCTGCTGCATGCCTATGAAACGCTGCTGATCTATGATGAAAATCATCAGCTTGTGCCTGGGCAGGCAGAATCCTTTGAGGTTTCGCCGGATGGTCTGACCTATACTTTCCACCTCCGCGAGGGCCTGGCCTGGTCAGATGGATCGAAGCTGACAGCGTCCGATTTTGTGTATTCCTGGAAACGGCTGGCGGATTACTCTACGGCATCTCCTTATGCGGAAGATATGCTGAGTCTGGTGGCAGGCTATGAGAAGGCGGCGGAAAACGGCGGAGAAGGACTGGGGGTGTCTGCTCCGGATGAGAAGACCTTTGTGGTAACACTCTCAAAGCCATGGGTAAATTTCCCTCAGATCTGTGCTTATCCGGCCTTATCACCGCTGAAGGAAAGCTATGTGACAGGCACCGATGAAAACTGGTCCCTGTCTGCGGAAGCCTTTGTAGGGAATGGACCCATGAAGCTTGCAGAGCGGAAAGGCGGCTGGTACATTACCTTTGAGAAAAACCAACATTACTGGAACCAGGAAGCGGTTTCCATGAAATCCATTACTTTCTGGCTGAACGGGAAAGAGGAGGAACTGGAAAAACGGTATGAAGCGGGCCGTTTCCAGCTGCTGCTGTGTGACGCAGACACCTTGGAGGAAAACCAAGAGACGGAAGGAAAATCTCTTATGCAGGGATACCAGGTGCCTGTCAGCGGAACTTACTATCTCATGTTTAATATGCAGGAAGAAGCCTTTCAGGATGTACGTGTCCGGAAAGCGCTGTCTATGATGCTGGATCAGGAGGAGATTGCAGAAACGGTTATGGAGGGAGAAGTCCTTCCGGCCGATTCCCTGATCGGGCCGGGGATTTCCGATGAGAAGGCAGGAGAAGGCTTCCGACAGGCAGCGGCGGAGCATCCAGGACAAAGCGGATTGGAAAAAATGGAAGAATCCGATGAAGAAAATGAATCAGAAGGATCCGATGCCAAGATGCCCTCAGTCCTGGAGCAGGCCAAAGAGCTTCTGGAAGAAGCAGGGTATCCAAATGGAAGAGGCCTCCCGGTTATAGAGTTCCTTACCAACGACGCCGGTTATCATCTGGATCTTGGAAGATATCTCCAGAAAGCATGGAGTCCTCTCGGCATTCAGGTAAAAACCCGCAAGGTTTCCTGGCAGAACTTCGTTCCCTACCGCCACAACGGCGATTTTATGGTGGCCCGCGGAAGCTGGGTGATGGACATGGATGATCCCCTTTCCCTGCTGGAGCAGTTTTCCACCAATCACCTCCGAAACGATGGCCTTTATTCCAACAGTAAACTAGATGCAGCGATCCGCCAGGCAAAAGAAGCCACAGACCGAACCACATACTATCAGGCGCTTCATCAGGCAGAAGACATTATAATAGAAGACAACGCCATAATCCCCATTGCATATTACCAGGACAGCTGGCTGCAAGACGAAAACCTGACCGGAATCTGGCACGTTCCAGACGGCACATGGCGGTTCTGCTATGGAAGCCTAAAAACCCCCTAAAAGCTCCTCCAACAGCAGATGCTCAGATACTGCAGAATCCGCGAATTGGTAAAAAGTATTGTAAATTAAAATCAGAAAATTCAGAATTAAGTACTTTTTTCTAGGAAGGATTTATGGTATAATATCCACGTCAGCAATGAGCAGTGCGAAAAAAGGCAGATCCAAATCTGCGTTATGCTCGCATAAAAGCAGATTTGGATCTGCCTTTTTTCATAGGGCGAAGCCCGTGAACGAGCTGGAGCGAAGCGGAAGCGAGTGTGCACTGCGGGGCAGAACAGCCAACCCCTGTCAAAAAGCCGCGAGCCCAGCGAAGCGAAGGCGAGCCCCTAAAAATTCAAGAAAGCCGCACACCCCCAAGCCCAGTAAAACAAGGCCAAGCAAGCACAGCAGACATAAACAGTTGGGAGATTGACAATATGAAGATGAAACGTGTATTATTAAAATTAAGCGGAGAAGCCCTGGCCGGCCCCAAAAAGACCGGATTTGATGAAGATACGGTAAAAGAAGTAGCCAGACAGGTCAAGCTTTCCGTTGACGCTGGTGTCCAGGTAGGCATCGTCATCGGCGGCGGCAACTTCTGGAGAGGAAGAACCAGCGAAGCTATCGATAGAACCAAGGCAGACCAGATCGGAATGCTGGCTACCATTATGAATTGTATTTATGTTTCTGAGATTTTCCGCAATGCAGGGATGAAGACGGAGATCTTCACACCATTTGCATGTGGTTCCATGACAAAGCTGTTTTCCAAGGACAGCGCCAATGCTTGCTTTGAGGCAGGCATGGTGGTATTCTTTGCCGGCGGTACCGGACATCCCTACTTCTCCACCGATACCGGAATCGCACTGCGGGCCATTGAGATGGATGCAGACTGCATCCTGCTGGCAAAGGCCATCGACGGCGTTTACGACAGTGATCCGAAGCTGAATCCGGAGGCGAAGAAGTACGATACCATTTCCATCCAGGAAGTGATCGATCAGCAGCTTGCAGTGGTAGATCTGACAGCATCCATCATGTGTATGGAGCACAAGATGCCCATGGCTGTATTCAGCTTGAATGAAAAAGACGGCATTGCCAATGCGATGCAGGGTAAAATAAACGGCACGATAGTGACCGCATAACAGGAGGACATGATGCAGGAAATTAAAGTATACGAAGAGAAGATGAACAAGACCCTTGACAATCTGTTAGGAGAGTACGGCACTATCCGTGCAGGCCGCGCCAATCCTCATGTATTGGACAAGCTGAAGGTAGACTACTATGGTTCCCCAACCCCTCTGCAGCAGGTTGGCAATATTTCCGTGCCTGAGCCGCGTATGATCGTGATCCAGCCATGGGAGAAGAGTCTGTTAAAGCTGATCGAGAAGGCAATCCTGACCTCTGACCTGGGAATCAATCCCACCAACGACGGCAGCGTGATCCGCCTGGTATTCCCGGAGCTGACCGAGGAGCGCCGTAAGGAGCTGGCAAAGGATGTAAAGAAGAAAGGCGAGGGAGCAAAGGTTGCGATCCGCAACATACGCCGTGATGCTAATGACACCTTCAAGAAGATGGAGAAGGCCAATGAAATCTCCGAGGATGATTTAGATGAGATGACTGAGAAGGTTCAGAAGCTGACCGATAAGATGATCGAGAAGGTAGATAAGGCAATCGAGGCAAAGACGAAGGAAATTATGACCGTATAATTACGCCGAGGCGTAGAAAACATGAATCAGGGGGCAGGTGTGATATCCTGCCCTACTTTTTGGTATCGTTCAGAAGTGCAGAAATGAAAAATCTCCATGATGGGAGGAGAATGGATATGGCAGATTTATCAAATATGACAATTCCGCGCCATGTGGCGCTTATTTTAGACGGAAATGGCCGCTGGGCCAAGAAACGGGGACTTCCCCGCACTATGGGACACAAGGAAGGCTGCAAGACCGTAGAAAAGACGGTGGAGATCGCAGCCAGAATGGGCATCGAATATCTGACTGTATATGGTTTTTCCACGGAGAACTGGAAGCGCTCTGCCGAGGAGGTAGGGGCGCTGATGCAGCTTTTCCGGTACTATATGGTTCGCCTGTTAAAGATTGCATCTGCCAATAATGTGCGGGTAAAGATGATTGGCGACCGGCGTCGGTTTGACCAGGATATTATCGATGGGATCGACCGGCTGGAGCGGGAAACAAAGGATAATACAGGCCTGACTTTCGTGATTGCAGTGAATTACGGAGGAAGGGATGAGATCACCCGGGCGGCTGCCAGAATGGCGCAGGACTGCCAGGAGGGAAAGCTGGATGCTTCTCAGATCACAGAGTCTGTGATGGCCTCCTATCTGGATACGGCGGGAATGCCGGATCCGGATCTGCTGATCCGCACCAGTGGTGAAATCCGCCTGTCCAATTATCTGCTGTGGCAGCTTGCTTACACGGAGATCTATGTGACGGATTGTCTGTGGCCGGATTTTAACCAGGAGGAATTAGAAAAGGCGGTCGTGCAGTATAATAGCAGAGAGCGGAGATTCGGCGGGGTGAAGGCTTAATATCGAAGCAAAAAGGGAAAGGGAGGAGCACAGTATGTTTGCAACCAGGCTCATCAGCGGTATCATATTAGTAATATTGGCTTTGCTGATCGTGGGAAGAGGAGGAGTTCTGCTGTTTTTGGCTTCCGCAGTGATTTCCTGCATTGGACTGTTTGAACTGTACCGGGTTACGAAAATGGAGGTGCGGCTGCTGGGAGCTGTTGGCTATGCAGCAGCGCTGGCCTACTATGGGCTGGTCTGGTTTCATCAGGAGCAGTTTGTTATGCTGGTGGCAGTGTCGGCCCTGATGCTGTTTATGACCATCTACGTGGTAACTTTTCCAAAGTATGGAACAGAACAGGTGACCGTGGCGTTTTTCGGCATTTTCTATGTGGCAGTGATGTTTTCCTATCTGTACCAGACCAGAATGATGGCAGACGGCAAATATCTGGTATGGCTGATCTTCTTAAGCTCCTGGGGATGCGATACCTGTGCTTATTGTGTGGGAATGCTGTTTGGGCGGCATAAGCTGGCTCCGGTGCTGAGTCCGAAAAAATCCATCGAAGGCGCGGTAGGAGGTGTAGTTGGGGCAGCTCTGTTAGGCTTCCTTTATGCCCTGTTTTTCGGCGGCTATATGGCTGAGGTGAAAAACCCGAAGGTGGCCTGCGCTCTGGCCTGCGGCATTGCTGCTGTAATCTCCCAGATCGGGGATCTGGCGGCCTCCGCCATTAAGCGGAATCATGGAGTAAAGGATTATGGTCATCTGATTCCAGGTCACGGCGGCGTGCTGGACCGGTTTGACAGCATGCTGTTTACAGCTCCGGCCATTTACTTTGCATTGACATTTCTGCGGTAGGAAGTTAGCGGTAAAAAGGAGAATCACAGATGAAAAAGATAGCGGTTTTAGGTTCTACCGGTTCGATCGGGACCCAGACGCTGGAGGTAGTCCGCAATAACGGCGATATCCAGGTGACGGCCCTTGCAGCCGGACGGAATATAAAGGTTTTAGAACAGCAGATCCGGGAATTTTCCCCGAAGCTGGTCTGCGTGTGGGAGGAAGATAAGGCAAAAGAACTGCGGCAGATGGTGGCAGACTGTGATGTGGCGGTAGTTTCCGGCATGGACGGCCTGATCCAGGCGGCCACAGAGCCTTCGGCAGAGATCGTGGTGACAGCCGTGGTGGGGATGATCGGCATCCGCCCCACGATTGCCGCCATGGAGGCTGGTAAGGACATTGCCCTTGCCAATAAGGAAACGCTGGTAACGGCCGGGCATATTATCATGCCTCTGGCCAAGGAAAAGGGCGTGAGGATTCTTCCGGTGGATTCGGAGCACAGTGCCATCTTCCAGTGTCAGAATGGAGAGCGGGAGCATGGAAACCGGATCCATAAGATTCTGCTGACCGCATCCGGCGGTCCGTTCCGCGGCTGGACCAGGGAGCAGATGGCGAAGGTTAAGGTGGAGGATGCCCTAAAGCACCCTAACTGGGCAATGGGACAGAAGATCACCATCGATTCCTCTACTATGGTAAACAAGGGACTTGAGGTGATGGAGGCCAAATGGCTTTTCGATACTGAGATGGATCAGGTACAGGTGGTGGTGCAGCCACAGAGTATTATCCATTCCATGGTGGAGTTTGAGGATGGAGCGGTGATCGCACAGCTTGGCACACCGGATATGAAGCTTCCTATCCAGTACGCCCTGTATTATCCGGAGCGTCGTTTCCTTCCGGGAGACCGTCTGGATTTCTGGAGTCTTCAGGATATCCGGTTTGAAAAGCCGGATATGGAAAATTTCCGTGGCCTGAAGCTGGCTTACCAGGCGGGAAGGGCAGGAGGCACCATGCCCACCGTATTTAATGCAGCGAATGAGAAGGCGGTCAGCAAGTTTTTGAAAAGAGAAATCTCCTATCTGACCATTATTGATATGATCGAGGCGTCTATGGAGGCGCACCGGAAGGTGGAGCACCCTACGGTGGAGCAGATCCTGGAGGCAGAGAAGGAAACCTATGAATTGATAGAAAGCAGGTGGTAGGTTGCTGAATATTTTAGCAGCAATATTGTTATTTGGATTTATCATTATGTTCCATGAGCTGGGACATTTTCTTCTGGCAAAGCTGAACGGCGTGGCAGTGGTGGAATTATCCATCGGAATGGGCCCCAGGCTGTGTTCCTTTCAGGGAAAAGAAACACGGTACTCCTTAAAAGTACTGCCTTTGGGCGGCTCCTGCGCCATGGCAGATGAAGATACCGACAGCGGAAATCCGAATGGATTTTTAAATAAACCGGTGTGGTCCAGGATCGCGGTAATTGCAGCCGGGCCCATCTTTAACTTTATTCTGGCTCTGATCTTCGGGATCATCATTGTTGCCTATACCGGGTATGATCTTCCCATCATCAACAACGTGCTGGAGGGCTATCCGGCGAAGGAGGCAGGGCTGGAACCGGGAGACCGGATCCTGTCCATCAATGGGCAGAAGATGATGGGCTACCGGGACTTAAGCATGTTTCTTCAGCTTCATCCGGATGAAGTACTGACCGTTAAGTATGGACGGCTGAATGCAAAGGAAAGGGAGGGAGACGCAGCATCACAGGCGGAAGGCCTGGCGTCGGGAGATATGTCATTAGCCAGCAGCTGGTATGCAGACCGCCCGGATTATCAGACCTTTACTACAACCTTATCCGCTAAATATAATGAGGAGACTCAGACCTACATGATGGGAATTGAGCACATGCCGGATTATCACCCGGCCAGGGGAATCCTCCACCTGTTCCAGCTGGGCTGGCATGAGGTGATGTTCCAGGGGCGGGCGGCTATCGAGAGCTTTGGTCTTTTGTTCCGCGGCTATGTGGGCACAGAGGATCTGGGAGGCCCGGTGCGGATCGTGGCGGATATTGGTGAGGTGGTGGAACAGGTGCGGCCAGCAGGCTGGCTTAGCGTGATCCTGACCCTTATGAATATGGGCGTGATCTTAAGCGCATCCCTGGGAGCCATGAATCTGCTGCCGATTCCGGCGCTGGATGGCGGAAGGCTAGTATTTCTGCTGATCGAAGCCGTCCGCGGGAAGGCGATCGACCAGGAAAAGGAAGGCATGATCCATATGGCAGGTATGATGCTTCTGATGGGACTTATGCTGGTGATTATGTTTAATGATATTCGGAATTTGATTTTTAGATAGGTGGGATATATATGTATCAACTTGGCGGAAGTTACGCGGAGATCAATAGCAGTTCCCACGAAGACGCGCTTTCGCTCGAGTAAAAACGGAACGGTACTAGGGTTCTAAAAGACAGAACCCAAGGACCGCCGTTTTTAACGGTCTTCTTAGAGAACTGCTATTGATCTCCGCTGGTGATTGGAAAGCGGCAGAAAGCAGAACTTTAGATAGTTGCAAACTGTAGTATAGGAAAATGTAGGATTCATGATGAAGGAGTAGTAAAGTCATGGGAAGAGAGCAGACGAGAAGGGTGCGGATTGGAAATTGTGTGATCGGCGGAGGGAGTCCGATTGCGATTCAGTCCATGTGCAATACAAAGACAGAGGATGTGGCGGCTACGGTGGCGCAGATCCATCGGCTGGAGGATGCCGGGTGTGAGATCATCCGGGTGACTGTCCCTACCATGGAGGCGGCGCTGGCGGTGAAGGAGATTAAGAAGGAGATTTCCATTCCGCTGGTGGCAGATATCCATTTTGACTATAAGATGGCGATTGCAGCCATTGAGAACGGGGCGGATAAGATCCGGATCAATCCGGGAAATATCGGCTCGGCTGACCGGGTGAAGGCTGTGGTAGACGCGGCCAGAGCGTATCGGGTCCCAATCCGGGTGGGTGTAAACAGCGGTTCCCTGGAGAAGAATCTGATTGAAAAATACGGCGGCGTTACGGCAGAGGGAATTGTGGAGAGTGCGCTGGATAAGGTGAAGCTGATCGAGGATATGGGCTATGATAACCTGGTGATCAGCATTAAATCTTCCAATGTAATGATGTGTGTAAAGGCGCATGAGCTGATTGCCCGCCAGACGGATTATCCGCTGCATGTAGGAATCACAGAGGCGGGAACCATGTATTCCGGCAATGTAAAGTCATCTGTGGGCCTGGGGATCATCCTGAATCAGGGGATCGGTGATACCATCCGAGTTTCTCTGACCGGGGATCCGGTGGAGGAGGTAAAGACGGCGAAGCTGATCCTTCGTACCCTGGGACTTCGTGAGGGCGGGATCGAGGTAGTTTCCTGTCCCACCTGCGGACGTACCAGGATCGACCTGATCTCCCTGGCAAACCAGGTGGAGACCATGGTGACGGAGTTTGATTACCTGAAGGGCGTTAAGGTGGCTGTTATGGGCTGCGTGGTCAATGGCCCCGGGGAGGCAAGAGAGGCGGATGTGGGAATCGCCGGCGGAATCGGAGAAGGACTTTTAATCCGCAGAGGCGAGGTGATCCGCAAGGTGCCGGAGGCAGAGCTTTTGGATGCACTGCGGGCAGAGTTGGTTCAGATCGCGGCAGAAAAAGCGAAGACGCAGCAGCCGGCGAAAAAGTAAGCCGGAGAGCGGAGAGCAAGGAGAGTCATTGCGAAAGCAGTTAGAAGAAGGAATCGCAAGTCAGACAGCAAAGAAAGACAGGTGTAAGGACGAAATATGGCCAAAGGATTTTTGGAAGTATTTCCCGGACTGAATATTGCAGCAGAGCTGAAGGAGCTTTTAAAACTGGTGGAGGTGCCCCGGGTAACCTCCACCAGGGATAGAAGCTCTATTCGCGTTTATATTGAAAGTCCGAGGCTGATACATAAGCAGGTGATCTATGACCTGGAGGAGGGCATTAAAAACCAGCTTTTTCCCGGAAAGCAGCTTACCATCAAATTTCAGGAGAAGTACCGGCTTTCGGGCCAGTACACGCCGGAAAAGCTGCTGGAAATGTATAAGGACAGCATTGCGCTGGAGCTGAAGCATTACAGCATCATTGAGTATACCATGTTTAAGAAGGCGGAATTCAGCTTCCCCCAGCCAGATGTGATGCAGATGACCATTGAGGACAGTATGGTTTCCAAGGAGAAGGCCGGGGAGCTGAAGCGGGTTTTGGAAAAGATTTTCCAGGAGCGGTGCGGCCTGTCGGCGGTGGTGGAGTTTACGTACGTTCCAGCCAAGGAGAGCAAGCTGAGAAAGCAAGCGGAAGAGGCAGAGGCGGCCGCTCTGGAACGGATCAGTACTCTGTACGGAGCCGGCCTGGCTGGAACGGGTACATTGGGAGCTGCTTTGCCGGAAACCGGCGGAGCTGGCGTGGCAGCCTTGGATGTGACCGGGAATGGTGATGGGGCCATGTATGGCGGCTCGGCCGGATACAGCGCCGGTTCAGGCGGCCCTGGAGCTGGGGACGGGACGAATGCCGGCCAGGCAAAGACTGCCGGAGCCCCGAAGGGCGGTGCGGCCAGGAAGGCGGACAATGGGCAGAAGGGGAATGCAGGAAAGTCTGGCTTTGGAAAAGGCAGTTTTTCAAAAGGCGGCTTTGGAAAGGGAAAATTCGAAAAGGGAGATAAGAAATTTACCTATTCCAAAAAGTCCGATAACCCGGATGTGCTGTTTGGACGAGATTTTGAGGATGGCTTTACCCAGATCGAGACCATTGAGGGAGAGATCGGTGAGGTCACCATCCGGGGAAAGATCCTGGCTGTGGATAAGCGTGAGCTGCGGGGCGGCGAGCGGACCATCGTCATTTTTGACGTGACAGATTTTACTGACACTATCACGGTGAAGCTGTTTGCCCGCCAGGAGATGATGGAGGACGTGGACAAGGCGGTGGTGAAGGGAAGCTTCATTAAAATACGTGGCGTCACCACCATCGATAAGTTTGATCATGAGCTGACCTTAGGTTCTATCGTGGGCATTAAAAAATGCGAGGATTTTACCAGCAAGCGGATGGACAACAGCTTAGAGAAGCGGGTGGAGCTTCACTGTCACACAAAGATGAGCGATATGGACGGAGTTTCTGAGGTAAAGGATATTATCAAGCGGGCCAAGCAGTGGGGGATGCCTGCCTTGGCAGTTACCGACCACGGCTGCGTCCAGGCCTTTACCGATGCCAACCATGCCCTGGATAAAGGCGATACCTTTAAGATCATTTATGGGGTGGAGGGGTATCTGGTAGATGATTTGAAGCAGCTTGTAGAAAATTCCAGGAACCAGAGCTTTTCTGACACCTATGTGGTGTTTGATATTGAGACTACTGGATTTTCACCGGAGAAGAACCGGATCATTGAGATCGGTGCGGTGAAGGTGGAAGATGGGAAGATCACAGAGAAATTCAGCACCTTCGTGAATCCCAATGTACCGATTCCCTTTGATATTGAGCAGCTTACCGGGATCAATGACAGCATGGTGCTGGATTATCCCCAGATCGATGTGATCCTGCCTCAATTTCTGGAATTCTGTCAGGATGCGGTGATCGTTGCCCACAATGCCTCCTTCGATGTAAGCTTTATTTCCCACAATGCCAGACAGCTTGGACTGGAATTTGCCCCAACGGTGCTGGATACGGTGGCATTGGCCCGTGTGCTGCTGCCCAATCTGAACCGGTATAAGCTGGACACGGTGGCAAAGGCGGTAAATGTTTCCTTGGAAAATCATCACCGGGCGGTGGACGATGCCGGGGCTACCGCAGAGATCTTTGTGGAATTCGTAAAGCGGTTCCGGGAGCGGGATATTGAAACGCTGGATCAGCTAAATGCCTTAAGTGAGATGTCGGCGGATATGATTCGGAAGCTTCCCACCTACCATGTGATCATTCTGGCGAAAAATGATGTGGGCCGGATTAACCTGTACCGTCTGGTTTCCTATTCCCACCTGGAATATTTTGCCAGAAGGCCGAGAATTCCCAAAAGCCTGCTGAACCAATACCGGGAAGGGCTGATCATCGGTTCTGCCTGTGAAGCCGGCGAGCTGTATCAGGCGCTTCTTCGGGGAGCACCGGATACGGAGCTGGCGAAGCTGGTGAACTTTTACGATTACCTGGAGATCCAGCCTCTTGGCAATAACCAGTTTATGCTGCGGGATGAAAAGAGTACGGTAAAAAGCCAGCAGGACCTGATCGACCTTAACAAGCGGATCATCCAGCTGGGAGAGCAGTTCGGAAAGCTGGTGTGCGCCACCTGCGATGTGCATTTTTTGGATCCTCAGGATGAGATCTACCGGAGGATCATCGAGGCCGGGCAGGGCTTTAAGGACTGCGACCAGCAGGCGCCGCTGTACCTTCGGACTACCGAGGAGATGCTGGAGGAATTCAGCTACCTGGAGCCCAATAAGGCAGAGGAGGTGGTGATCACCAACACCAGGAAGATCGCTGACATGTGTGAGAAGATCTCACCGGTGCGGCCGGATAAGTGCCCGCCTGTTATCGAAAATTCCGATGCCACCCTTCGGAAGATCTGCTATGACCGGGCTCATGCCATTTACGGCGAAGAGCTGCCGAAAATCGTAACGGACCGTCTGGAGCGGGAGCTGCATTCTATTATCAGCAATGGCTTCGCCGTAATGTACATCATTGCCCAGAAGCTGGTGTGGAAATCCAATGAGGACGGATATCTGGTTGGCTCCCGCGGTTCCGTAGGCTCCTCCTTCGTGGCCACCATGGCGGGAATCACAGAGGTAAATCCCTTAAGCCCCCATTATATCTGCCCCCATTGCCATTACTACGATTTTGACTCCGATGAGGTAAAGAAGTTCTCCGGTATGGCGGGCTGTGATATGCCGGATAAAACCTGTCCAGTCTGCGGGAAGCCATTAAAAAAGGAAGGGTTTGATATCCCGTTTGAGACGTTCCTGGGATTCAAGGGAGATAAAGAGCCGGATATCGACTTAAATTTCTCCGGTGAGTACCAGAGTAAGGCGCATGATTACACCGAGGTTATCTTCGGCAAGGGCCAGACCTTCCGGGCCGGAACGGTAGGTACCCTGGCGGATAAGACAGCTTACGGATATATCCGAAAATATTACGAGGAGAGAGGGCAGTCCAAGCGGAACTGCGAGATCAACCGGATCGTCCAGGGCTGCGTGGGTGTGAAGCGTACCACAGGACAGCATCCCGGCGGCATTATCGTGCTTCCGCTGGGAGAGGAGATCTATTCCTTTACCCCGGTGCAGCACCCGGCAAACGATATGACCACCTCCACGGTCACTACCCATTTCGATTACCACAGTATCGACCATAACCTGTTAAAGCTGGATATTCTGGGACACGATGATCCTACCATGATCCGTATGCTTCAGGACTTAACCGGCATCGATCCGGTTCAGGATATCCCTTTGGACAGCAAGGAGGTTATGAGCCTGTTCCAGAATACCTCAGCCCTTAAGATCACGCCGGATGACATCGGCGGCTGCAAGCTGGGAGCGCTGGGGATCCCGGAGTTCGGCACAGACTTTGCCATGCAGATGCTTATTGATACCAAGCCTAAATATTTCTCCGACCTGGTCCGCATCGCCGGATTGTCCCACGGAACTGACGTATGGCTGGGCAATGCCCAGACGCTGATCCAGGAGGGAAAGGCCACCATTCAGACCGCCATCTGTACTCGAGATGATATTATGATCTATCTGATCGGCCAGGGCATGGAGGAAGGACTTTCCTTTACCATTATGGAGGCAGTGCGAAAGGGCAAGGGCCTGAAGCCGGAGTGGGAGGAGGCCATGAAGGACCATGGCGTGCCGGATTGGTATATCTGGTCCTGCAAGAAGATCAAGTACATGTTCCCCAAGGCTCACGCGGCGGCCTACGTTATGATGGCCTGGCGCATCGCCTACTGCAAGGTGTTTTATCCATTGGCCTATTATGCGGCATTTTTCAGCATCCGTGCCAAAGGCTTCAGCTATGAACTGATGTGCCTGGGGCGGGATAAGCTGGAGGTGTATCTGGCGGATTATAAGAAGCGGAGCGACACTCTGTCCAATAAGGAGCAGGATACCCTGCGGGATATGCGGATCGTTCAGGAGATGTATGCAAGAGGCTTTTCCTTCCTGCCCATTGATATCTATCAGGCGAAGGCAACTCAATTCCAGATCATTGGAAATCAACTGATGCCTTCCTTAAGCAGTATCGACGGGTTAGGTGAGAAGGCGGCAGAGGGCATCGTGGAAGCGGCCAAGGATGGAAAATTCCTCTCCAAGGAGGACTTTATGAACCGGACCAAGGTGGGCAAGACCATCTGCAGTCTGCTGGATGACCTGGGGCTTTTAGGCGATCTGCCGGAGAGCAATCAGTTGTCCCTTTTTGATTTTGCGTAAGCGTTTCCATAAGCAGAAAGTTAAGAAAAGCGCAGCCAGCTGGTTTTGGGATATGAGACAGAACCGGCTGGCTGCTTTTTGCTATCCAGAATAAAAAATTCCTTATTGAGAAAAATACCAGGAAGAAAGATAAGGAAAATGTAAAATAGAGGTTGCAAAATACCACAGGGGGGTATATAATACATACCAGGAGCGGAAGATACCCATTGGGGGTATTTTGAAATACAACGAACAGGAGGAGATCGGATGAAAGAAGAGACCTGTGGATGCCATAAGACCAAGGAACGGACCGAAAAGGAGTACAAGGATCTGCTGAACCGCCTTAGCCGCATCGAGGGTCAGGTGCGGGGCATTAAGCGGATGGTGGAGGAGGATGCATACTGCACCGATATTCTGGTTCAGGTAGCGGCGGTAAATGCGGCGCTGAACAGCTTTAATAAAGTGCTTTTGGCGAATCATATCCGAACCTGCGTGGCGCAGGATATCCGGGACGGGAAGGAGGAGACCATCGACGAGCTGGTGGCAACGCTCCAAAAGCTGATGAAGTAACAGATATAGGCATAAACGGATCTGAAATAACAGGCATCCGTATTGACAGACAGAAGGGAGAGACAAAATATGGAACAATATACCGTAACAGGCATGAGCTGCGCCGCATGCAGCGCCCGGGTGGAGAAGGCTGTTTCCAAGGTGCCGGGGGTAACCTCCTGCTCCGTCAGCCTGCTGACGAATTCCATGGGAGTAGAGGGAAGCGCAGCAGCAGAGGCAATCATTGCTGCGGTGGAGCAGGCTGGCTACGGGGCGCAGCCTAAGGGCCGCGGAGGAGCGGGAGCAGGTTCAGCGGCAGGTGCCGGGAGCGCTGGCGCCGCAAGCCGCAGCATGGCGGGAGCAGAGGATGCTTTAAAGGACCGGGACACACCGGTGTTAAAGCGCAGACTGCTGGCATCCGTAGGATTTCTTGCCCTGCTGATGTATGTTTCCATGGGGCATATGATGTGGAATTGGCCATTGCCTGCATTTTTTGAGAACAATCATGTGGCCATGGGACTTCTGCAGCTCCTCCTCACCGTGATCATCATGGTGATCAACCAGAAATTTTTCATCAGCGGCTTTCGGGGGCTGCTCCATCGGGCCCCTAACATGGATACCCTGGTGGCATTAGGCTCCGGTGCGTCTTTTGTATACAGCACCTACGCGCTGTTTGCCATGACAGACGCCCAGGTAAAGGGCGACCTGGCAGGGGTGATGGCCTATATGCATGAATTTTACTTTGAGTCCGCTGCCATGATCCTGACTCTGATCACCGTAGGAAAGATGCTGGAGGCTCGTTCTAAGGGAAAGACCACAGATGCCTTAAAGAGCCTGATGAAACTGGCCCCCAAGACGGCTGTGATCGTAAAGGACGGCGTGGAGACAACCGTTTCCATCGATCAGGTGCAGAAGGGCGATATCTTTGTGGTACGCCCAGGCGAAAATATTCCGGTGGACGGCATTGTATTAGAAGGAAGCAGTGCAGTCAATGAATCTGCATTGACGGGAGAAAGCATCCCGGTGGATAAGGCAGAGGGAGATAAGGTTTCCGCTGCCACCATGAACCAGTCTGGCTTTATCCGCTGTCAGGCGACCCGGGTAGGAGAGGACACCACACTTTCCCAGATCATTCAGATGGTAAGCGATGCAGCAGCCACCAAGGCGCCCATCGCAAAGGTTGCGGATAAGGTATCCGGTGTCTTTGTACCAGTGGTGATCACCATTGCTGTTGTCACCATCCTGGTGTGGCTGGCGGCTGGGCAGACCATCGGCTTTGCGCTGGCACGAGGCATTTCTGTGCTGGTGATCAGCTGCCCCTGCGCCCTGGGTCTTGCAACCCCTGTGGCGATTATGGTGGGCAATGGCATGGGTGCGAAAAACGGAATCATGTTTAAGACCGCCGTATCCCTGGAGGAAACCGGCAAGATGGAGATCGTGGCTCTGGATAAGACCGGAACCATCACCAGCGGTGAGCCCAAGGTAACAGATATCATACCGGCGGAGGGTATCAGCGAAGAAGAGCTTCTCACTACGGCTTATGCTTTGGAACGAAAAAGCGAGCATCCCCTGGCCCGGGCCATCTTAACCATGGCAGAAGAGAAGCAGCTGGAAGCCAGAGAGATTTCAGATTTCCAGGCACTTCCGGGAAATGGACTGACTGCTGCTTTGGATGGCGCCGTTCTGCGGGGCGGCAACCGGACCTTTATCAGCTGCTATTCTAAAATCCCGGCTGAGATTCTGTCTGCGGCAGAATCCCTGGCAGAAGATGGAAAAACTCCACTGTTCTTCAGCCGGCAGGACCAGCTGATCGGTGTGATCGCAGTTGCCGACGTGATCAAGGAAGACAGTCCGCAGGCAGTGAAAGAGCTCCAGAACATGGGAATCCATGTGGTAATGCTGACCGGAGACAATGAAAAGACCGCCAGGGCCATCGGAAAGCAGGCCGGTGTAGATGAAGTCATCGCCGGTGTCCTTCCAGACGGCAAAGAGTCCGTGATCCGCACTCTGAAGGCAAAGGGCAAGGTAGCCATGGTAGGCGACGGAATCAACGATGCCCCGGCCCTCACCAGAGCAGATATCGGCATTGCCATCGGAGCCGGAACCGATATCGCCATCGATGCCGCCGATGTGGTGCTGATGAAAAGCCGGCTGAGTGATGTTCCGGCCGCCATCCGCATGAGCCGGGCCACCCTGACCAATATCCATGAAAATCTGTTCTGGGCATTTTTCTATAACGCAGTAGGGATTCCATTAGCAGCCGGTTTGTGGTATCCTATCTTTGGATGGAAGTTAAATCCAATGTTCGGCGCGGCAGCAATGAGCCTTTCCAGCTTCTGTGTGGTAACCAACGCACTCCGGCTGAACTGGTTCAATATGCATGATACAAAGAAAGACAAAAAATTAAGAAAATCTAAGAAGAAAAAGGAGAGCAAGACCATGACAAAGACAATGAAGATCGAGGGAATGATGTGCGGACACTGTGAGGCAAGAGTAAAGAAGTGCCTGGAAGCACTGCCGGAGGTAAGCGAGGCAGCAGTAAGCCATGAGGCAGGAACCGCAGTAGTAACCCTGAGCGCAGAGCTGGCAGACGACGTGCTGAAGAAAACGGTGGAAGATCAGGACTACAAGGTAATTTCAATTCAGTAGTCACTGGCAGTGACCAGCAGCCGCTGACCAGAGTGATAGGAAAAACAGGAAGTATCTGGAAGCTACTGATCAGCAGTTACGATTCAGGGAGGAAATCCGGTTTTCTCCCTGGATTTTTCCGAAATTTCCGATTTGTGACAAGAAATTCTAGTTGTGTCAATTTTTTAAATTTTTTTGAAAATTACTGTTGACATTTCCGGAAATTTATATTATACTACGTAACGTAATCGAGGCGTGGCTCAGTTTGGTAGAGCGCTGCGTTCGGGACGCAGAGGTCGCGTGTTCGAATCACGTCGCCTCGATTTTCCAAGATGGCCAATTGGTCAAGCGGTCAAGACGACGCCCTCTCACGGCGTAAACCCGGGTTCGATTCC
>JAUNGG010000068.1 GCA_030524635.1 Lachnospiraceae bacterium | reverse complement strand
ATAAGAATTATTTTTCTTAAATATGCGGTTGAACCGATATCCGTCTCATGATATAATGAAAAGAATGAGTCTACATAGGAGGATGGTTACAAATGAATGAAACGGTATCGAACAAGCAGCATCACCCTGCAGCTTCGAGAGGCAGCTTTTCCGGGCGGATCGGTTATGTGCTTGCAGTTGCCGGGTCTGCAGTAGGATTGGGAAATATCTGGCGTTTTCCCTATCTGGCAGCCAAGTATGGAGGAGGCATGTTTCTGCTGGTTTATTTGATCCTGATGCTTACCTTTGGCTATGTGCTGATCATTTCAGAAACAGCCCTTGGACGTATGACCGGCAAAAGTCCGGTAGGAGCCTTCCAGACCTTCGGAAAAGGATTGCCTTTCCGGTTCGGCGGCTGGGTCAATGCAGTGATCCCCATGCTGATCGTGCCTTATTATTGTGTGATTGGCGGCTGGGTGACAAAATACTTATTTGAATACGTAAAGGGAAATACGGTGCAGCTGGCAGAGGACGGCTATTTTACCAGCTTTATCGCATCCTCAGTCCGTGTAGAATTGTGGTTTGTATTATTTTCCCTGATGGTCTTTCTGGTCATTGTGGCAGGAGTGAAGCAGGGGGTAGAGCGGGTATCTAAGGTCATGATGCCGATGCTGGTAGTCCTTGCCATTTTCGTGGCCATCTATTCTATTACCCGTCCCGGCGCAGTGGGAGGGATCCGGTATTTTCTGATTCCCAATCTGGATCATTTTTCCTGGATGACTGTGGTTGCTGCCATGGGCCAGATGTTTTACTCCCTTTCCATCGCAATGGGAATCCTGTATACCTACGGTTCCTATATCAGCAAGGATGTGGATATTGAAAAATCCACCACCCAGGTAGAGATTTTCGATACCGCCATCGCCATGCTGGCCGGGCTGATGATCATTCCGGCTGTGTTCGCCTTTTCCGGCGGCAATCCGGAAACGCTTCAGGCTGGGCCGTCTCTGATGTTTATCACTCTGCCAAAGGTTTTCGCCAGTATGGGAATGGGAACCTTTGCCGGAGTCCTGTTTTTCCTGCTGGTGCTGTTTGCAGCCCTGACCAGCGCCATTTCCCTGATGGAAACCAGCGTGTCTACGATCACGGATGAGCTGCACTGGGATCGGAGGAAGGCAAGCTTTTTAATGGCAGCGGTAATGCTGGTAGTTGGCTCCGGATCGGCACTGGGATTTGGAGTGTTGGATTTTGTGAGTATTCTGGGAATGTCCATATTAGATTTCTTTGATTTCCTTACGAATTCCATTATGATGCCATTGGCGGCACTTTCTACCTGCCTGCTGATCATCCGTGTGGTGGGATTTGGGGCAATTGAGAAGGAAGTGGAATGTTCATCGGCCTTTCGGCGCAAGAAGGTGTATGTATTTTTTATGAAATATCTGGCTCCGGTCTGCATTGGAATCATTCTGATCAGTTCGATTGCAAATGTGATGGGATGGATCAGCTTGTAGAAGAAGGAGCGTTCCTTCGCCAGTTCCACCCATTCCGCCGCCCCGTGCTTTACCAGATAATCCAGCAGCAGGATTTCTGCTTCCTATTCTATATACAGGTCCCCTTGAACTGGGGCTTGCACATAGTTCAGATCAAAATTAAGAAAGATCATTCATGAAATAGATTACCCATGAATGGTCTTTTTCCTAGCTTCAAAACCATAAATATCCAAATTTGAAGAAAACAAGTGAAAAATTATATTGATTTATACCATGATATTTAGTATATTAAGATTTAGATTAGCCGAAAGGAGAATCAATCATGATTAAAGTAGCAGTTGATGCTATGGGCGGTGATTATGCACCGTCTGAGATGGTGGCGGGAGCCGTGGAAGCGGTCAAGGCACAGCCGGGAATCCAGGTGCTGCTGGTAGGCAGGGAGGATGTGGTAACTTCTGAGCTTTCCAAGCATACCTATGAGAAAGAGAGGATTCAGGTTGTCAATGCCACCGAGGTAATTGCGACGGAAGAACCTCCGGTGAATGCCATACGGAAGAAGAAGGATTCTTCGATCGTAGTGGGTATGAATCTGGTGAAGAAGCAGGAAGCGGACGCGTTTGTGTCGGCCGGAAGCTCAGGAGCCATATTGGTAGGCGGACAGGTGATCGTGGGAAGGATCAAAGGTGTGGAGCGGCCTCCGTTAGCCCCTCTGATCCCTACAGAGACTGGTGTTTCCCTTCTGATTGACTGTGGGGCGAATGTGGATGCCAGACCCTCTCACCTGGTACAGTTTGCAAGGATGGGCTCGATTTACATGGAACATGTGATGAAGGTGGAGAAGCCGAGAGTGGCCATCGTGAACATTGGTGCTGAGGAGGAGAAGGGCAATGCTTTGGTAAAGGAGACGTTTCCTCTGCTGAAGGAATGCAGGGATATTAACTTTATCGGCAGCATTGAAGCCAGAGAGATCCCACATGGGGCAGCAGATGTGATCGTCTGTGAGGCCTTTGTGGGCAATGTGATTCTAAAGCTTTACGAAGGCGTGGGCGCTACTCTGATCAGCAAGGTGAAGAGCGGCATGATGACCAGCCTGCGCAGCAAGATCGGTGCACTTTTAGTAAAGCCTGCACTGAAATCCACTTTGAAATCCTTTGATGCCAGCCAGTACGGCGGGGCACCCCTTTTGGGCTTAAACGGCCTGGTGGTAAAGACCCATGGAAATTCAAAGGCAAACGAAGTGAAAAATTCCATTATTCAATGTGTGACCTTTAAGGAACAAGGTATTAATGAAAAAATCAAAGAAAGCCTGAAGGCAGTGAATAAAGAAGATTAGGAGGAATTGGTTATGGAATTTGAAAAATTACAGGGGATTATTGCAGAGGTATTAAATCTGGAGCCGGAAGAGATTACGATGGCAGCTACGTTTGTAGATGATTTAGGTGCGGATTCTCTGGATGTTTTCCAGATTATCATGGGTATTGAGGAAGAGTTTGATATTGAAATTCCAAACGAGATTGCAGAGAAGATCGTTACCGTCGGCGATGCTGTAGAAGCGATCAAGAGTGCAGTAAATTAGGGGATCATGGGGCAGTCGAAGGTCACGGCCGCCCCTTTCCTTTTTGAGAGGAGGAAGAAATTTGAATCGAGATTTAAAGGAGTTGGAGGAGGTTATCGGATACCGGTTTGCGGACCGAAGGCTTCTAAGCCATGCCATGACCCACAGTTCCTATGCCAATGAACACCGCTGGGATAAGACGCGGTGCAATGAGCGGCTGGAGTTTTTAGGAGATGCGGTGCTGGAGCTGGTATCCAGCGATTTCCTGTTTGCCGCCTATCAGGATATGCCGGAGGGAGATCTGACGAAGACCAGAGCCAGTCTGGTATGCGAACCCACCCTTGCATTCTGCGCAGAGCAGATCCATCTGGGAGAGTACCTGCTGTTAGGCAAGGGGGAAGAGGCTACCGGCGGAAGATTCCGTCCTTCTGTGGTATCTGACGGGATGGAAGCGCTGATCGGTGCCATCTATCTGGACGGTGGTTTTGCTAATGCAAAAGAGTTTATCCATCGGTTTATCTTAAATGATATCGAGCACAAGCAGCTCTTTTATGATAGCAAGACTATCTTGCAGGAACTGGTCCAGGGGCATTTTGAGGAGCCGCTCACCTATGAGCTTTTGAAGGAGGAAGGACCGGATCACAATAAGTCCTTTCAGGTCTGCGCCAGGATCGGCAGCCGGGAGGTGGGAAAAGGCAGCGGTCGGACGAAGAAGGCGGCGGAGCAGGTAGCTGCTTACCACGGGATTTTAACGGTGAAGGCAGAGATTGAGAAGATGGATCAGGAAGTCCCGGAAGAGACCGGAGAGAAAAAGGGAAAAGGCAAAGGGTGATCAGCAAAACATGTATTTAAAAAGTATAGAGATTCAGGGCTTTAAATCCTTTGCCAATAAGATCGTCTTTGAATTCCACAACGGCATCACCGGCATCGTGGGGCCAAATGGAAGCGGCAAGAGCAATGTGGCGGATGCGGTCCGCTGGGTGTTGGGCGAGCAGCGGGTGAAGCAGCTTAGAGGCGGCAGCATGCAGGACGTGATCTTTGCTGGCACAGAGCTGAGAAAGCCCCAGGGCTTTGCTTATGTGGCCATCACCCTGGACAATTCCGACCATCAGCTTGCGATTGACTACGACCAGGTGACAGTGACCAGGCGGCTGTACCGCTCTGGTGAGAGTGAATATATGATCAACGGCAGCGCCTGCCGCTTAAAAGATGTAAATGAGCTGTTTTACGATACCGGTATCGGCAAGGAGGGCTACTCCATTATCGGCCAGGGCCAGATTGATAAGATCTTAAGCGGAAAGCCGGAGGAGCGGCGGGAGCTGTTTGACGAGGCTGCCGGCATTGTGAAGTTTAAGCGGAGGAAGGCCATCGCCCAGAAGAAGCTGGAGGATGAGAAACAGAATCTGGTCCGTGTCAATGATATTCTGTCGGAGCTGGAAAAGCAGGTGGGGCCCTTAAGCCGCCAGGCGGAGGCTGCCAGACGGTACCTGCAGCTGAAGGAGGAGCTGAAGCGTTATGATGTGAATGCCTTCCTGATGGAGAGCGCGGACATCAAGACCCATCTGAAGGCATTGGAGGAACGGGAAGCCATCGTTTCCGGCGATGTGGCCGGGGCGAAGGCAGAGGCAGAGAAGATCAAAACCGATTATGACCGGCTGGATGGGGAGATTACGGCGCTGGATGAGATGCTGACGGAAAGCCGTTCCCGGTTCAATCAGGAGAATATGAAGAAGGGCGGCCTGGAGGGCCAGATCAATGTATTAAACGAGCAGATTAATACGGAGAAAATGAATGCAGAGCATTTGAAAAGCCGTATGGATACCCTGGATACAGAGATCATAGAGCGCCAGAATCAGCTGGAGGAATACGCCTCGGAGAAAAGCGGCCTTTCTGACAAGGTGGCCAGGATCCTGGAGCAGCAGAAGGATGCGGAGATCACGCTGATGGATGCAGATGTGTCCATCCAGGAGCTGGAGCAGCAGATCGAGGCAGGAAAAAGCTCCATCATCGATACGCTGAATGAGCGGGCTGCCGTTACAGCAAAGCAGCAGCGGTATGAAACCATGCTGGAGCAGGTGAATGTGCGCCGCAGTGAGATCAGCCAGAAGCTTTTGAAGATCAAAAGCGATGAATCGGTGCAGGATGAGCAGCTGAAGGAAGAGGAAGGGAAGCTGTCTGGCTTACAGGAGCAGCTTCAAGAGCTGCTGGTCCGCCAGGAGGAGCTGGAGGGGCAGATCCTCCATATGGACGGCGAGGTGCGCCGCCTAAACCGCAGCTTAAATGAGAAGCAACAGCAGTACCAGGCCAGCTATACCAAGCTGGAATCCCTGCGGAATATTGCGGAGCGGTACGAGGGCTACGGCAACAGCATCCGCCGTGTTATGGATGTGAAGGACCGTGTCCACGGCATCCACGGCGTGGTGGCTGATTTAATCACCACGGAAAAGAAGTACGAGACAGCTATTGAGACGGCGCTGGGCGGAAGCATCCAGAATATCGTTACCGATTCGGAGCAGACGGCCAAGCAGCTGATCGAATATTTGAAAAAGAATAAATTCGGCCGTGCCACCTTCCTGCCGCTGACCAGCATCGGCAGCCGGAGCGGGTTCACCCAGGATAAGGCGCTGAAGGAGCCGGGAGTGCTTGGGCTGGCCAATCAGCTGATCCACACCGCAGCCGCGTATGAGGGGCTGATGAAATACCTGTTAGGGCGTGTGGTGGTGGTAGATCATATCGACAATGCCATCGCCCTGGCAAGAAAGTTCCAATATAGTCTTCGGATTGTAACGTTGGACGGCGAGCTGCTGAATGCAGGCGGCTCCATGACCGGCGGTGCCTTTAAAAACAGCAGCAATCTCTTGGGAAGAAAGCGAGAGATCGAGGAGCTGGAGCAGACATGTGAGAAGATCACCAAGGCGGCAGAAAGCCTGCAGCAGGAGCTGGAGCAGACAGAAGGGATCCTAAATGACTCCAGGGAAGAGTTAGAGCAGGTGAAGGCCAAAAAGCAGGATCTTTATCTGGCCCAGAATACAATTCAGATGAGCATTCGCCAGCTTAAGGAGAGGAAGGAAGAGATCCAGGAATCCTCCGTAGACCTGGTGCGGGAGCATGGGCAGCTGGAGGAGCAGGCCAGAGAACTGAAAAGCAGCCAGAGCCTTCTGCGCACCAGCGTATCAGAGCTGGAGGGCAGAAACACTCAGGTAAACCAGCAGATCGAAGAACTGCAGGCTAAGCTGGAGGAGGAAAAGCACAGCCGGGAGCAGTATGCAAAGGATTTATCTGCCATTCAGCTGGATACTGCCAACTACCAGCAGAAGCTGAATTTTATCCAGGAGAATGTGCGCCGTGTCCATGAGGAGATCCGAAAGCGGAAGGAAGAGAAGCAGGACCTGACCCGGGGAAGCCAGAGCTCCCAGCTTGCTATTGAGGCAAAGCAGGAAGAGATTCTTAAGATGCGGCAGGAGATTGCCGGATCAGAGGAGCAGATGCAGCAGCTGACAGAACGGATCGAAGAGGAGAACCGCCAGAAGGAAGTCCAGAACCAGAGTCAGAAAGCACTGTTTGCTAAGCGGGAAGAGGTGACGGAGCGGATCAGCCTGCTGGATAAGGATCTGTTCCGGATCCAGAGCCAGAAGGAAAAGCTGGATGAAAAGCTGGAGCAGCAGATCAATTATATGTGGTCAGAATATGAGCTGACCTACAGCACCGCCGAGAAGCTTAAAAGTCCGGAGTGTACTTCCCTTCCTGAGATGAAAAAACAGATCGAAGGATTAAAGTCCTCCATTCGGGGGCTGGGAAATGTAAATGTAAATGCCATCGAGGACTATAAGGAGATCTCGGAGCGGTATGAATTTTTAAAGACCCAGCATGATGATCTGATCCAGGCGGAGGAAGCACTGTTAAAGATCATTGATGAACTGGACAGCGGCATGCGGCGCCAGTTCGAGGAGCAGTTCGCCCGGATCCGGGTGGAGTTTGACAAGGTGTTTAAGGAGCTGTTCGGCGGAGGCAGAGGCACGCTGGAGCTGATGGAGGATGAGGATATCCTGGAAGCAGGGATCCAGATCATCTCCCAGCCGCCAGGCAAGAAGCTGCAGAACATGATGCAGCTTTCCGGCGGAGAGAAGGCGCTGACAGCTATTGCATTGCTGTTTGCTATCCAGAATTTAAAGCCGTCGCCCTTCTGCCTTCTGGATGAGATCGAGGCGGCGCTGGATGACTCCAATGTAGACCGGTTTGCCGGATACCTGCACAAGCTGACGAAGAACACTCAGTTTATCGTGATCACCCACCGGCGAGGAACCATGGTGGCATCGGACCGCCTCTACGGCATTACCATGCAGGAGAAGGGCGTTTCCACCCTGGTGTCGGTGAATCTGATCGAGGCGGATCTGGATCAATAATAGTGCGATATTACGTTACATGATTAAGGAAGGAAAGGAGCAAAAGCAATATGAGTGAAGGAAAAAAAAGGTTTTTCGGCCGTCTGGTAGAGGGCCTGACCAAAACCAGAAATAATATTGTTTCCGGAATCGATTCCATCTTCAGCGGATTTTCCGCCATTGATGATGATTTCTATGAGGAGATCGAGGAAACGCTGATCATGGGAGATATCGGCATTCAGACTACCATGGCCATCGTGGAAGATCTGCGCCAGAAGGTAAAGGAGCAGCATATCAAGGATCCGGCCCAGTGCAAGTCGGTGCTGATCGAGAGTATAAAAAATCAGATGAACCTGGGAGAAAATGCCTACGAGTACGAGCATCGGAAATCGGTGGTGCTGGTGATCGGCGTCAACGGCGTGGGAAAGACCACCTCTGTTGGGAAGCTGGCCGGACAGCTTAAGGACCAGGGAAAGAAGGTGGTGCTGGCAGCGGCAGATACCTTCCGCGCAGCCGCCATTGAGCAGCTGACTGAGTGGGCCAACCGGGCTGGAGTGGAGATCATTGCCCAGCAGGAGGGCTCTGACCCGGCGGCCGTGATCTATGATGCAGTGGCAGCCGCCAAGTCCCGTCACGCTGACGTATTGATCTGCGATACTGCAGGACGCCTCCACAATAAAAAGAATCTGATGGAGGAGTTAAAGAAGATCAACCGGATCATCGATAAGGAATACCCGGAGGCCTACCGGGAGACGCTGGTGGTGCTGGACGGCACCACCGGACAGAATGCCATGGTTCAGGCACGTCAGTTTATGGAGGTGGCGGATATCACCGGCATTATCCTGACAAAGCTGGACGGCACGGCAAAGGGCGGCATCGCAGTGGCCATCCAGTCAGAGCTGGGGATCCCGGTGAAGTATGTGGGGATCGGAGAGAAGATCGATGATCTGCAGAAATTTGATGCCAATGATTTCGTCAATGCTTTGTTTCAGGTAAAGCAGGAGAATGAATAGCAAGTTAGAGATACCAATTGACAGATAGGGAGGAAACAACAATGGAGCAGTTATCATTAGAAAAATTTGAAGAAGCAACTGAGGTGGTAGGCCGGGTCACCCAGGAAACCAAGCTGGTTTACAGCGAGTACTATTCTGCCATGACCGGAAATAAGGTTTACTTTAAGCCGGAAAATATGCAGTACACCGGAGCCTATAAGGTGAGAGGCGCCTATTATAAGATCAGCACCCTGACCCCGGAGGAGCGGGAGAAGGGACTGATCACCGCATCCGCTGGAAATCATGCCCAGGGCGTGGCTTACGCTGCCAAGCTGGCTGGTGTACAGGCAACGGTAGTGATGCCCACCACCACTCCATTGATCAAGGTAAACCGCACCAAAAATTATGGAGCAGAGGTGGTGCTGAAGGGTGATGTGTTTGACGAGTCCTGTGCTTATGCCATGCAGCTGGCAGAGGAGAACGGACACACCTTTATCCATCCCTTTGACGACCTGGAGGTGGCCACCGGACAGGGAACCATCGCGATGGAGATCATCAAGGAGCTGCCTACCGTAGATTATATTCTGGTTCCCATCGGCGGCGGCGGTCTCTGCGCCGGCGTGTCTACCCTGGCAAAGCTTCTGAACCCGAAGATCAAGGTAATCGGCGTGGAGCCGGCAGGAGCCGCCTGCATGCGGGCTTCCTTAAAGGCCGGCGAGGTGGTTTCTCTTTCTGAGGTAAGCACCATTGCAGACGGCACCGCAGTAAAGCGGCCAGGCGAGAAGGTGTTCCCATATATTCAGGAGAATGTGGACGATATCATTACCATTGAGGACTCCGAACTGATCGTGGCATTCCTGGATATGGTTGAAAATCATAAGATGATCGTGGAGAATTCCGGCCTTCTGACAGTTGCTGCGTTAAAGCATATGAATGTAGAGAAGAAGAAGATCGTTTCCATCTTAAGCGGCGGCAACATGGATGTGATCACCATGGCTTCTGTGATCCAGCACGGCTTAATCCAGCGTGACCGCATCTTTACTGTTTCTGTCCTTCTGCCGGATAAGCCAGGTGAGCTGGCGGCAGTTTCTGCACTTCTGGCAAAAGAGCAGGCTAATGTTATCAAGCTGGAGCACAACCAGTTTATCAGCATCAATCGAAATGCAGCGGTGGAGCTTCGGATCACAGTGGAGGCATTTGGAACGGAGCATAAGAGTGCCATCGTAGCAGCGCTGAATGATGCCGGATACCGCCCGAAGCTGGTAAAATCCAAGGGAATTTACAGCGAATGATTTCAGTAAGCTCATTCGCTGCACTGCCTGTGGGAACAGGCAAATAAATACGATTACGGAGAAGAAAAGGCGGGGGAATGTATGGGATTTTATGAGATGCGAAAGCCTTTTGAACAAAATGTACATTACTTTTTAAAATGGACGGCCATATCCTTTACCATTGGAGGACTGGGCGGCGTGGCCGGCGGCTGCTTTGCCAAATCAGTAGCCTGGGTGACCAGCTTCCGGCAGAGTCATGACTGGACGCTGTATCTGATGCCCTTTGCCGGCCTTCTGATCGTGTGGCTGTACCATGTGTTTCACGAAGATAAAAACAGGGGAACCAATATGGTCATTGATTCCATCTCTTCTGATGCAGAGGTGACGCTGGCTACCGGGCCGCTGATCTTTATCTCCACAGTGCTGACCCATTTTGTAGGCGGCTCCTCCGGACGTGAAGGTGCAGCTCTGCAGCTGGGCGGAAGTCTTGGAAACCTGATCGGAAAGACCATCGGCCTGGATGAGAAGGATAAGAAGATCGCGATTATGTGCGGCATGAGCGCTGTGTTCGGAGCACTGTTCGGCACGCCGGTGGCAGCCGGTATTTTTTCCATGGAGGTAGTCAGCATCGGCGTTATGTACTATGCGGCACTGGTTCCCTGTGTATTTGCTGCCTTCCTGGGAGCGAACATTTCCCGGCTTATGGGAGTTCCGGCAGAACATTATCAGATTCTGGATATGCCGGAGCTTGGCATGGTGGAGGCCTGCTACATGGTGCTTCTGGGAATGATGTGTGCCCTGGTCAGCATCGGCTTTTGTATGCTACTCCACCGCGCTGAGAAGCTTTATCGGAAGATGTTTGAAAATCCGTATATCCGGATCCTGGTGGCCAGCGGCATTTTTATTGCAATGACCTTGCTTTCAGGCACCAGGGAATACAACGGCGGAAGCATGCAGCTGATCGAGCATGCGATGGAAGGGCATGTGCGGTATGAAGCATTTCTTCTGAAGGCCATCTTTACGGCAGTGGCATTAGGTGCCGGCTTCCGGGGCGGTGAGATCGTGCCTACCTTGTGCGTGGGCGCTACCTTCGGCTGTACAGTAGGAACCATCATGGGAATCTCCCCCTCCCTCTCTGCGGCATGCGGGATGGCGGCCCTCTTTGTAGGTGTTACCAACTGCCCGATCTCTACGCTGGTGATCGCACTGGAGCTGTTTGGCGGGGAAGGGCTGCATTACTTTGCCATTATTATTGCCGTCACATTTACCCTGTCCGGCTACTATGGCCTGTACAGCAGCCAGAAGTTTGTGTACTCCAAGACCAGAACGGAATTTATTAACCGGAAGTCCAATAAATAAATTTGGATCGATGCATGAATTTGCGAAAAAATTGTAAAAATTTGTGAAAAGAGGAACGCAGCATGAAAAAATGGAAACAGTTAGTAGTGGTGGGATTAATTGCGGTCAGCATGACCAGCTGCAAATCCGGCGGTCAGCAGAATCAAAGCAGTGAGGCGGCATCGGAGGCCGTGACGGCAGACCTGGGGCAGACCGGGGAGGATGCTTCCAGCTCATCAGAAGAGGAAACCGGAGCTGTGGAGCTTCCCAATCCATTTGAAGAGGTGGATGAGCCGGAAGCCCTTAAGAAGATCGGTGTAAGCATGGAGGTGCCGGAGGAAGCCGAGAATGTGACCTGCGGGATCATCAGCGGTGAGGTGGCAGAAATCTCCTTCCAGCTGGAGGAAACACCTTATACTTACCGCGGAGCGGTAAAGGCAGAGGATTTTGCCGGTATTTTTGAAGAATTTGAGCCAGATGCAGTGGCCCTGTCTGACTGCGGAGCGGATGAAGATCTAATCGTTCGGACTACTGTAAGCGGCGGACGGCTGGCAAACTGGACCAGGCGGGGAGCTAAATATACGCTGTACACGCCCAAGGCGGTGGAGGATGCTGATTTGTTTGCTCTGTGCATCAAATTAATCGGGAAAAATTAAAAAACAAACAGGAGGGAACGCTTATGGCTTTATATGATTACAGCCGTGCGCTGAAAGCGGGAAGAAAGCAGTATCAGGCTTCCCTTTCAAAAGGAGAGCATCCGTATCTTCCGGTACTGGATGATATTCTCTCTTATACGGACATCGTGTCTGAGGTGAACCAGGGATTGGTAGACATTCCGCTGGAACGGATTGTTGGTACCAGGACAGCCGGAAGGACCAATGCCTTTGCCAGCAATTTCATGCCTCTTCTTGCAGAAAAAACGGAGTTTGCAGCAAAATGGGCTGCCTTGTATGATCATCAGATGGAGGAAGGGATCCATGACCCCATCCTTGTCTATGAGTTCATGAACAAGTATTACGTTCAGGAAGGAAATAAGCGGGTCAGCGTCTTAAAGTATGTAGGCGCCTTCAGCATTCCAGGTATGGTGATCAGGCTTCTTCCCAGAAGAAGCGATGACAAGGAAAATAAGCTGTACTATGAATTCCTGGATTTCTACCAGGTATCTTTTAACAGTGCTGTCTGGTTCAGCCAGGAGGGAAGCTATAACCGGCTTCTGCAGGTGATGGGACTGGAGCCGGGGCAGGTTTGGGATGATGATACCCGGTCCTATTTTAAGGCAGTCTATGAACGGTTTGCCAAGGTATTTGCCAGCCAGGGAGGCAATGCCATCGGCCTGACCTGTTCCGATGCCTTTCTGATCTATGCAGAGCTGTTCGACTATGAAACCATTAAGCAGAATACAGAGACCCAGATCCGAAAGGATCTGGAGAAGATCTGGCCGGAGCTGGTATTAAGAGGCCAGGGCGGCGATGTGGAGCTGCTGGAGCAGCCGGAAGAGGAGGAACCGTCCTCCAAGGTTACCAAGGCGGTCAAATCACCTAAGAGCCTGATGAACTGGCTGCTGCCCTCCAGCGGAGAGCAGGGGCCGCTGAAGATTTCCTTTGTGTATGAGAAAACGCCGGAAACCTCAAGCTGGACCTACGGTCATGAGCTGGGGCGGCTGTATCTGGAGGAAGCATTCCCGGGAGAGGTGGAGACCTTCTTTTTCAATCAGGCTGATACTGATGAAAAAGCAGAGGAGGCCATCAACCTGGCCATTGCGGCAGGAAGCCATCTGATCTTTACCACCACGCCCAGGATGCTGCAGCCTAGTGTAAAGGCTGCTGTAAAGCATCCGCAGGTGAAGATATTAAACTGCAATGTCAACATCATGTCTTCATCGGTAAGGACCTACTATGGCAGAATGTATGAGGCCAAATTTCTGATGGGTGCCATCGCAGCAGCGATAGCGGAAAATGATGAGCTGGGTTATATCGCGGATTATCCCATCTACGGCTCCCTTGCCAATATCAATGCCTTTGCTCTCGGGGCCAGAATGATCAATCCCCGATCCATGATCCATCTGAAATGGAAGGCAAAGAAGGATCGGAATGCGTTGGAGGAGCTGACTGGTGAAGGAATCACTTACATTTCCACAGACGATATGATCACCCCAAAATCCATGGCCCGTGAGTTTGGCCTGGTCCACAAAGAGGAGGATGGAACTCTGACCACCTTGGCAACACCACTTTGGCACTGGGGGAAATTTTATGAGAGGATCGTTAAGCTGATCCGCCAGAGCGGCTGGAGCAGTCTGGATACCAAAGGAAAACAGGCAGTCAACTACTGGTGGGGCATGTCGGCAGGGGTCATTGACGTGATCTGCTCCAAGAATCTCCCCCGGGGCACGAACCGGCTGATCACCTTCCTGACCAATTCCATCAAGGCAGGAAGCTTCCATCCCTTTGAGTCAAACATTTATTCCCGTGACGGCATCTGCCGCTGCGGTGAGAATAATAAGCTGACTCCCAAGGAGATCGTAACCATGAATTGGCTGGTGGAAAATATAGTGGGTACGATTCCGGAGATGAGTGAGATGACGGAGGAAGCCAGAGATCTGGTAAAGCTCCAGGGAATCAATTTGGAAAAGGATACGGAGGCAAAGGCGGAGAGCCATGAAAATTCTGGTAGTAGCAGATGAGGAGTCAAAGATTCTTTATGATTATTATAAGCCGGGGATGCTGGATGACATTGACCTGATCTTATCCTGCGGCGATTTACATGCAGGCTATCTGTCTTTCCTGGTAACCATGTCCCATGCTCCGGTGCTGTTTGTAAGCGGTAACCATGACCATTACAATAAGGAAGATACCGGCGGCTGTATCTGTGTAGATGACGATATTTTCGTATACCGGGGGATCCGGATTCTGGGGCTGGGCGGCTCTATGCGGTACCAGCCCCAGGTGGAGAACCAGTACACCGAGCGGGAGATGAATAAAAGGATCCGGAAGCTGCGGTGGAAGCTGATGCGCCACAAAGGCTTCGATATCCTCCTGACCCATGCCCCGGCCTATCAGGTCAATGATATGGAGGATCTGCCTCACCGGGGCTTCGAGGGCTTCTGCCGCCTGATGGAAAAGTACCGCCCGAAGTTTTTCATTCACGGACATGTCCATGCCACCTACGGAAGCCGGTTTAAGCGGCTGGATCATTACCAGGACACGACAGTGATCAACGCATATGAAAAATATATTATTGAATATCCAGATTGAGGGCTATAAAATATGAACGATTGGATGCAAACAGTATTTACAGACGGAACCAGATACTTTGTCAGCAATCCGCTGCCAAAGAAAGGAGAACGGATTACCCTCTGGCTTCGGATCTGTGAATGGTCACCGGTGCAGCGCATCATTCTCCGCACCAAGCTAAACGGGGTGGAGGTTCTGATGCCCATGGAGTGGGACTATTCCAGAAATGGTCTGGCCTACTTTAAGGCAAGCCTGACACTGTGGGAGGATTTGTTTCACTACCATTTTTATCTGGTGACAGAGGAACAGATCTACTATTATACACAAAATGGTCTCACCGATTCCGTGCCGGATGAGGTGTATGACTTTAAGATTTTGACCGATTACCAGCAGCCGGAGTGGGTGAAGGAAGCTGTGTTTTACCAGATCTTCCCGGAGCGGTTCTGCAACGGCAACCCATTTAACGATGTCTTAAATGGAGAATACTCCTTTGATGGTCATCCTGCTATCCGGGTAAGGGACTGGAACCAGGTTCCGGCTGCCTACCAGGACAGCTTCTGCATGGATTTTTACGGCGGAGACCTGGATGGAATTCTTTTAAAAATTCCCTATTTAAAGGAGCTTGGCGTCAATGCGGTTTATCTGAATCCCATTTTCTATGCTGCAACCGTGCATAAGTATGACTGCCTGGATTACTTTACCGTGGATCCCCATTTCGGAGGAGATGAAGCGCTGGCTCGACTCTGCCAGGCACTCCATGAAAATGGCATGAAGATCATTCTGGATATTTCCATCAATCATACCGGAACCGCCCATAAGTGGTTTAATAAGGAAGGACTGTTTTTCCCGACCACAGTGGGAGCTTACCATAATCCAGATGCCAAAGAGCGGGAATATTATTTCTTCCAGGGAGAGCATGACTATAAGGCCTGGTATGACGTGGAGACACTTCCCACCTTAAACTATACCTCCCAGGCACTGCGGGATGTGATCTACCGCAGGGAAGATTCCGTATTAAAGAAATGGCTGAAAAAGCCGTATCAGATCGACGGCTGGCGGTTCGATGTGGCCGATATTATGGCACGCAACGATGCGCTGCAGCTTCACCATGAAATCTGGCCGGAGATTCGGAAAAGCATTAAGGAAACCAATCCCCAGGCCTACATCCTGGCGGAGGACTGGTGCGACTGCGCAGAATTTCTGCGGGGCAACGAGTGGGATTCTCCCATGAATTACTTCGGCTGTGCCAGACCGGTGCGGGAATTTGCAGGCGAACAGGATCTGTTCCACCAGAAGTCCCCATTCCTTCGGAATGCACCCCATCATCAGGATGCAGCCGTTTTAGCTGCCCGGATCGGAGCGCATTTAAACAAGCTTCCCACAGTGATCCAGCAGAATCAGTTCAACCTGATCGACAGCCACGACACCCCAAGGCTTCACAATAACCCGGAGATTTCCAGAGGAGCCTGGAAAAATGCAGCTCTGATTCAGTTCGCGCTGCCAGGATGTGTCAGCATCTACTACGGCGACGAGGCCGGGATCGACGGCAGGATCCAGGATACAGAGGGCTGCCGGTATCCTATGCCCTGGGGGAAGGACTTTGAAAAGGAGGAGCCGTATCAGTTCTACTCCAGGCTGATCCAGATCCGGAAATCGACACAGGCATTTTCAGAAGGATCCTTCAAAATCCTGCATGCCTTAGGCGGGCAGTTTATCTGTGCCAGATTTACCGATACCCAGTGTTATCTGGTCTGTTGTTCCATGGAAAAGAAAGAATGCCAGGTGAGATTTTCTGTGCGGGGGCTGGGACAAGTGACCATGTCCGGCGTGCAGGATCTGTTGGGGCAGTATGTGCAGTATGAACTGTCAGAGGATGGCTGGATGCAGATTCAGATGCCGGCGGAAGCTGGGTATTTGATGAGGCTTGGGTGAGGCAGTTGATAAAAAAGCTTATTTGTTCAGTACCTTATTTAAAAGCAGCCTGCCGGGCAGCGTTTTAGAAGCATAAAGAAAGTGGTGTAAGTAAATGAGAAAGGTGCTTCCAATCGGAAATGACAATTTTACAGAAATCAGAGAAAAAAAGCAGTACTTTGTAGATAAAAGCCTGTTCATAAAAGATTTTATTGAAATGGAGGATAAGGTTGCACTGATAGCAAGGCCACGGCGTTTTGGAAAAACACTTAATATGACAATGGTCCGGGATTTTTTCGATATTACAAAAGATAGCAGAGAATTATTCAAGGGACTTGCTATGCTTCCTATTTCGGCCTTACACCAAAAGAAACAGGTATCCTGTTGGAAGAATATGGGCTGGAGCTTGATGATAAGGTAAAAAAAATGTACGATGGTTATCGGATTGGGGGAGTAGATTTATATAATCCCTGGTCAATTTTAAATTATGCCGATACTGGTTTTCTGGACAATTATTGGGTAAATACATCATCAAACTTTTTGATTCGAGGTGCATTGCAAAAGGCAGGCAAGAACTTTTGGAATAGCTTTGATGTTCTGGCTTCAGGAGATGAAACAAGAGTATGGCTTACATTAGATACCTCTTACGCAGAGCGTGACAGTGATTACAGCTTATGGGGGGTTGTTGGTGAATGCTGGATATTTGACTGTTATGGAACGTCTGGATGCGAACTCAGCAATTGTGAAGATTCCTAACGGAGAAGTTATGTCAGAGTTTCAGTTGATTGTTTCAGAAATCTCAGGTGTAACAGAGTGTCAAGTAATATAGAAGTTGGGTATGGCAGAAGTGATATTACCCTGGAATCCAAGATGTCAGGTCATCCAAGTATTATTGTGGAGTTTAAACAAGGTGTTGATCTGGAACGTTTGAAGGAGGCTGCATTGCAGCAGATTATGGATAATCAGTATTATGCAGGGCTTCGGGGAAATAATTTGTGTTGGGCTGGCACATGATAAAAAGAGATGCAGTATGACATATAAGACTCTTTGGTTATAGAAGGATAAGAGCGGCTTGACATCTATTTTTACAATTATGAAATACACAGTCATAAGGATGGGAAAAATCATTGGATTTGATGATTTTTCCCATCTTTGCTGTTTTATATTCGTCTATTTTCAGACAGCCTGTGTGGTTTGGTATTTGAACTCTTCAAGGATTATTTCAACTCTTTGATCAGGTTCTCGATCAATTCCTTTTGGGATATGGTCAGATTCGACCACATATCAAAAAGATGCTTTTGTTCCGGCGTCAGTGGAACAGCGTCCATATCTTCTGCAAAAAATTGACTTAACGTGATTCCAAAGGCATCACAGATCGCCTCCAGGGTCGTGATTGATGGAATCGTATTTCGTCGGTAGATATTGGCAATGGTTGAAGAAGACAGGCCGGATTTGCTGGCAAGCTTATAGGTGCTCCAGCCGCGCTCTTCCGTTAAGGCGTTGATTCTTTTTATTACGTCCATATTATGATCATCCTTCCCTTCTAAGTAATTCTAATGGTTCCCAGAAAGATAAAAAAGCATTCATTTGTAATTAAAAAAAGTTCAACTGAGACAAACCCTTGTTTTCTAAAGTGACAGGATATGTCCTAGCATCGGAGTATACTAAATACAGAAAGAGACAGAGGGATTCTCTCATCCAGAAATGGTATAGAGGCTTGACGGGGGAACTGACAGCATTACTTTGCCATTGTCTTATAATATGAAGCAATATACAGGAGGGAATATTGAAAATGACCAATCAGGAATTTCTCCAGCACATACTCACAGAACGTATTGAGATGATATTATCTGACCAGAGGCAGGAAAGCACGGATCCAGAAGAAGAGGTGATCGATTGCTGCAAAAATATCGAAATCAAAGCAATACGGAAAGACAAGTTCTGTTTTGAGCACAACAAGAAATGTGCTTGCAATTTTTGCCGGACTGTTTATGGCTCCGTTTGTTCAAGGTATGTTTGGGCACAGTATGTCTCTTGGATTGCTGGCATTTGCAATTACAACATTGCTAATTATGAATAATGATGTCGAAATTGGATTCTTCTAATTGGTACAGAATATTTGCTGCATTTTCATTGGAGGAGCTTTCGGTCTCTTATTCTTTAATAGCTGCCAGAATATTGTGTATATGAATCATTATATTATCGGAAGCATTGTTGCGATGATAATATTTGGTTGTATCTTCTTTAATGGGATATTAGTCAAGCTCAAAATTATAACATGCATAATATAAAATGTTATAAAATCATAACATTTTGATTGACATTTACTTTTTTTGTGATAGAATAGTAATATGCAGAAATGGAGGAATGATCATGAATGAAATGTTAGGTAGCCGTATAAAGGCATTAAGAAGTGCGAAAAATTTCACTCAGGAGCAGGTTGCTGATCGAATTGGAGTCAGCAGACAGAAGTATGCAAGAATTGAGAGTGGAGTTAATAGTATTACATTAGATATCCTTTCTAAAGTTGCAGAAGTTCTTGACGTGACTGTAGGAGATATAACAAGAGTACTTGATGAAACTCCAGTAGTTGCATATAGAGCCGGAGAGGAAAGCGGATCTTCTAAAAGGATATTTGATATGCTTGATTTGTTTTATGCCAATAAGCATATGTACGCAAAGCTTCAGCACAAGGATATGATTTAGGAGGTGCGTGAATGCAAGACAATAGAAAGCGAGAAATTCGCATAAAGGCGGATTCCTTTAGAGTGAAGTGTAAAATCAGCAAATACGGAATCATTGATTTATTCAAGGAATGTGGGAGATTGGGATATAAGTTATTGAGATATCCTCTTGGAGAGAATTCTGATCTTGGATTTTCCGTTAAAAAAGACAATGATATCGTAATTTTTACGAATAGCTGCAGTAGATTGTCCAGAGAGATTTTTACACTTGCCCATGAAATCGGTCATGCTATTTTGCATTTAGAGGATGAGAATTCTTTTATTGATGATAATGTAACAATTAGAAGTACAGATGAAAAAGAGCAGGAAGCAAATTATTTTGCCGCATGTCTATTGATGCCTTCTGATGATGTTGATCGTTTTATTGATTTGGAAATACAGAATTTTCACGAAAAGGGATTATCTGCAATGGATATTGCCAGAATTATGTCAGAGTTCAATGTTAGCTTTGATATGGCATTGAACCGATTAGAAAGTTTGGATATTATTGATTCAAATCAAAAGCTGTGTCTTGATAATGAAAGAATTGAAAAGAGAGTTGGTAATCTGCTTCGAAGTGTGGGGGGGAATGCAAGGCTGAACGTACCTAGTAATGAGATTGATATACCATATGAGTATATTGATTATGCTATTTATAACTACAACCATAATGCAATACCGAAGGAGACTTTGGAAAGGGTTTTGGCTTGTTATCAGCTTGGTATAGAAGATGTTAGCGATAAGATTGTTGAACATTCTGATGATGACGATGATGATTTGGATGATTTGATAGGAGGTTTAGACGATTGAGAGCCTCTTTAGATACAAATGTTATAATCCATTTCTATAAGGCAAATCTTCAGGATATATTGTTTAAGTTTTTTGATGATGGCGTATTTATCTATGAACAGATTCGTGATGTTGAGTTAGAAAATCATGGTCAGGATGTGCTTGATCAGGTTGATTCAGATATTGCTGCTGGAAAGATTGAATTATATACGAACTATAAGCTAAGGGAATTGCAGGTATATAAAATTTTTGAGCATAATGTAAATGAAAACAAGAATCTGTATGGTACAGGTGATTTGGGTGAAGTATATGCGATATCATTGGCTCAGACAATTGGTGCTTATTCATTAGTGACAGATGATACGAAACAAGGCGGACCATATATGTCGTTGCTGCAGTTCGAAGATGATATTATGCCATTTACCTTTGCAGATGTATTAATTCTGAGATACTTGGTTGGTACGGTAGATGAAAATCAAA
>JAUNGG010000012.1 GCA_030524635.1 Lachnospiraceae bacterium | reverse complement strand
GGTGGTGTGAGAGGTCGGAATTTCTCTATTAAGAGAAATTCCTCCTACTCGATTTGTGCTATCTTAACATCAATGAATCTTGTAAATATCCTGGTTCAGGTGGGATTAAGCTATCCGGCTATGAAGTTCCGGATCATGCCGAAATGAGTAAAACATTCACACCTTTTAGTTGGTGCTGTTATAGCAATTTTGTCGTTCCCTTGTAAGACAGAATGTATTAAAATAAGAGCAGATTCAAAAAAGGCGCAGTAAGGAGGATTTGAAAATGGAATTTGTAACATTAAAAAATGGAGTAACAATGCCGGTTCTCGGCTATGGTGTTTATCAGGTCACAAAAGAGGAATGTGAACGGTGTGTGCTGGATGCACTGAGTGTGGGATACCGGCTGATCGATACCGCCCAGAGCTATTTTAATGAAGAGGAAGTAGGAAACGCCATCAAAAAATCCGAAATTCCGAGGGAAGAAATTTTCCTGACCAGCAAGATCTGGGTAGAACATTACGGCTATGAGGCGGCAAAAGCTTCCGTGCTGGAATCCATGAGAAAGCTGCAGGTGGAGTACATTGATCTGATGCTGCTGCACCAGCCTTTCAGCGATTATTATGGGGCATACCGTGCTTTAGAGGAGCTGTATGAGGAAGGAAAGCTGCGTGCCATCGGTGTTTCTAATTTTTATCCGGACCGTCTGGTTGATATTGCATCCTTTACCAAGATCCCGCCTATGGTGAATCAGGTGGAGACCCATGTTCTTAACCAGCAGACAGAGGCAAAGCAGTGGATGGACAAGTATGGTGTTCAGATCGAAGCCTGGGCCCCTTTTGGAGAGGGACGGGGCGGACTGTTTGAGAATCCGGTGCTTGCCGAAATCGGAGCGAAGTATGGAAAGACCGCCGCTCAGGTAATGCTTCGGTGGAATATCCAGAGAGGTGTGGTGGTGCTTCCGAAATCGACTCATAAAGAGAGAATGGAACAGAATCTTGACGTATTCGATTTCACCTTGTCAGATGATGATATGCAGAAAATCGCTGCGCTGGATACGAAGACAAGCGCTTTCTTCTCCCATTATGATCCAAACATGGTAGAATGGTTTGTAACGATGGTGGAAGAGCGGAAAGAAAAGCATGACAGCTCAAAGGAGAAAAAGAACTGGTAATATAACTGCATTTTTGAATTGGCTTGCTGGCTCAGGTTATTTTACAGGAAGTAATTTAAAAGGAGAGGGTATGATTCGGATTGGATTAGTAGATGACGATGAGAATCATCTGCAGATGGTACAGTCATTTCTCAAACGATATGAGAAGGAAGAAGGGGTCAGCTTCCAGGTAGAGGAATACCGGAATGGCTTAAATTTTGTGGAGGACTATAATGGTGCGTTGGATGTGGTCTTTCTGGATATCGAAATGCCGCATATGGATAGAATGACAGCAGCGAGGAAGATCCGGGAAAAGGATCAGGCCCTTGGCATTGTATTTGTCACCAACATGGCCCAGTGTGCGATCCGGGGATATGAGGTCAATGCCATTGATTTTATCGTAAAACCGGTCAGCTATTATGTGTTTGCGGATAAGCTTAGAAAGGCTGTCCGCTTTTCTAAGTTGAATACGGAAAAGGATTTTGTGGTTCAGACCGAGGACTCCATCATTAAGATCACCTGTTCTCAGATTCTGTATGTGGAGAAGAACAAAAACTATCTGATCTGCCATACGAAGAAGGGAGATTACCGGATCCGGGGAACGATGGCTGCTATGGAGGAGAAGTTAAGCGGAGAGGGGTTTTCCAAGTGTATCAGCGGCTGCCTGGTCAATCTGCGCTATGTGGTGCGGGTGGATAAGGATACAGTATGGGTGGGGGATACTCCGCTTCCCATCAGCAGACAGAGAAAAAAGGAGTTTAAAGAGGACTTTATGAAATATCTGGGAGGTGGTTTTTGATGGGAGGCATGCAGTTTATTTCTTGTCTTCGGTTTTCCATGCAGCTTTTTATCGGAGAAAGCGTGTTCGTAATGGGATGGAGACAAAGGGAAGGATTTGCAAAGCGGCTGATTCTGTCGGCTGCAGGGTATTTTTTCCTGGCAGCGCTGGTATTTCGGATCTTTTCCAGCATACCGGGAAGCTCTCCGGTAACCCAGATCCTGTATTATGGCTGCCTGTTTTTTCTGAGTCTGGGAGTAATGAAATCCTGCTTCTCCGTAAAAACAGAGGATATTTTATTTGCAGGTGTCTGCGGATATGCCACACAGCACATTGCGTTTGCTGCGATTACGATTCTTACGCAGCTGGCCGGTATCTCGCTTTCACCAGTTCCTGATTTTATTTTTGTCCGTCTGCTTCCCTATGGAATCGTAGCCGGGATCATTTATGTAGGCGTTATCCGGAAAAATGAAGGAAAAGGCGAACTGAAAAACCGGGATATGCGGATGATTCTCCTGGCTCTTGCAATTATTTTTACTGTGGTTATCATCAGTGTGATGGTGGATCATCCTGTGTTCCGGGAAAGCAGCGGTCTGCTTCAGAATGTGTTCTGCAAGATGTATGCGATCCTGTGCAGTATCCTGGCCATTTTTGTAGCTTTTTATATGTCCCGTGAGAATCGGATTCTCCACGAAAACGAGATCATGGAGACTATGCTTCACAACATGCGGGAGCAGCAGAAGCTTTCCCGGGAAAGCATTAATATTATCAACATCAAGTGCCACGATCTGAAGTACAGGATCTCGAAGATTTCCCGCATCCAGGATGCTGAGGACCAGAAGGAATATATCGAGAGTGTAAAGGGCGCTCTTGCTATTTACGACAATATTTTTCAAACCGGAAACGATGCCCTGGATCTGGTGCTGACGGAGAAGAGCCTGCTGTGCAATGAGTATAATATCAAGCTGAGCAGCATGGTAGACGGAAGTATCTTAAGCTTTCTTCACACGACTGATGTCTATGCCCTGTTTGGAAATCTGATGGATAATGCGATTGAGAGTGTGATGAAGGAGGCGGATGAAGAAAAGCGGATCATTAGCCTTACCGTCAGCAGGCGCAATCAGGGCTGCTATATCCATATGGAGAATTACTGCAATGAAAGGGTGGAATTCGAAGATGATCTTCCTCTGACCACAAAGGAGGATAAGGCCTATCATGGCTTCGGCGTCAGGAGCGTCAAATATATCGTGGAAAAATATAAAGGAAGTCTGCTGATGCGGGCTGAGCAGGAACGGTTTCTGGTAGATATTTTGTTTTATCCTGAAAAATCATGATCAGGATGCTGGTTTTACCGCCAGATCGGTTTGACATCTTATTTTAATTGTGCTATATTTTATTCGTTATGGACTGTCAACTATTTCGAATCCGACAGCCAGGAGGACGTGAGACCATGAGACACGATTTTAGAAAAATAGAACCAAAATGGCAGCAGAAGTGGGAGGAAACCGGCGCATTCAAGGCTGTGGACGGCAGTGATAAGCCGAAATTTTACGGACTTGTAGAATTCCCGTATCCCAGCGGTGCCGGTATGCATGTAGGACACATTAAGGCGTATTCCAGCCTGGAGGTAATTTCCAGAAAACGCCGGATGGAAGGGTACAATGTTTTGTTCCCCATCGGCTTTGATGCATTTGGTCTTCCAACTGAGAACTATGCCATCAAGACAGGCACCCATCCGAGAAAGATTACAGATGACAACATTCAGAAATTCTCCGAGCAGTTAAAGAAGGTAGGATTTTCCTTTGACTGGGATCGTGTAATCGATACCACAGATGAGAATTATTACAAGTGGACCCAGTGGATTTTCCTGAAGCTTTTTGAAAAGGGACTGGTTTTCCGTGATACGGCTCTGGTAAATTACTGCCCGTCCTGTAAGGTAGTTCTTTCCAATGAGGACAGCCAGGGCGGTAAGTGTGATATCTGCCACAGCGATGTAGTTCAGAAGGAAAAGACGGTCTGGTATCTGCGGATCACCGAGTATGCGGACAAGCTTCTGGAAGGCTTAAAGGATGTGGATTATCCGGTAAACGTAAAGCAGCAGCAGCAGAACTGGATCGGCAAATCCACCGGTGCCTTTGTGAACTTTAAGATTCAGGGAATTGAGGAGAAGCTGGAGATTTACACCACCCGCCCGGATACGATTTTTGGAACCACCTTTATGGTAATTGCTCCGGAGCATCCATTTATTGATAAATATGCAGACCGCATCTCCAATATGGATCAGATTCAGGCATACAGAGAGCAGTGTGCCAAGAAGACGGAGTTTGAGCGTACCCAGCTGGTAAAAGAGAAGACCGGTGTTAAGATCGACGGTCTGACAGCAGTGAATCCGATTACCGGAAAGCTGATGCCGATCTTTATTACAGATTACGTTATGATGGGCTATGGTACCGGCGCAGTTATGGGTGTTCCGGCACACGATACCCGAGATTATGAATTTGCCAAGAAGTTTGGTGTTGACATCATTCCGGTTATTCAGGGCGGAGATGTGGAAAAGGAAGCCTACACCGGCGAGGGCCCGTATATTAATTCCGGCTATCTGAATGAATACAGCAGCAAGAAGGATGCCATCGAGCGGATCATCACAGAGCTGGAGAAGCTGGGACAGGGCCGCAGAGGTGTTCAGTATAAGATGAAGGACTGGGCGTTCAACCGCCAGAGATACTGGGGCGAGCCGATCCCGTTGATTCACTGTCCCAAGTGCGGAGTTGTGGCAGTTCCTTATGAGGAGCTTCCGCTGCGTCTGCCGGCAGTTGAGAATTTTGAGCCAGGCTCCGACGGCGAGTCACCACTGGCAAAGATCGATTCCTATGTAAACTGCACCTGCCCCAAGTGCGGCGGCGCAGCAAAACGTGAGACCGATACGATGCCGCAGTGGGCAGGGTCATCCTGGTATTTCCTGCGCTATGTAGATCCCCACAATGATCACGCGCTGGCAGATCTGGACAAGTTAAAATACTGGATGCCGGTTGACTGGTACAACGGCGGTATGGAGCATGTTACAAGACATGTGATCTATTCCCGTTTCTGGCATCATTTCCTGTATGACATTGGCGTGGTAAATACTCCTGAGCCATATGCAAAGCGCTCCATTCAGGGTCTGATCCTGGGACCGGACGGCGAGAAGATGAGCAAGTCCAAGGGCAATGTGGTGGATCCTCTTGATATCGTGAAGGATTACGGCGCAGATACCTTAAGAACCTATGTCCTGTTTATGGGCGATTACGCGGCAGCAACTCCGTGGAATGATAATTCTGTAAAGGGCTGCAAGCGGTTCCTGGAGCGTGTATGCGGCTTTACTGATATGATTTCCCAGGATCCGGAGACGAAAAAGCTGGAGACCCCGCTTCACAAGACCATCAAGAAGGTTTCTTCTGATCTGGAGGATATGAAGTTTAATACAGCGATCGCAGCACTGATGGCGCTGACCAATGATATCTATGCCGTAGGAAAGATCAGCAAGGAACAGCTTCAGACCTTTATTAAGCTGCTGAATCCCATCGCACCACATGTATGTGAGGAGATCTGGGAGCTGACCGGCGGCGAAGGCCTGTTGGCACAGCAGAGCTGGCCGGTATGCGACGAGAGCAAGACTGTGGATGCCCAGACCGAGATCGCGGTACAGGTAAACGGAAAGCTTCGCGCCACCATCGTAGTTCCTACCGGCGCTCCGAAGGAAGATGTATTTGCAGCAGCAAAGGCAGATCCAAAGGCAGCATCCTTCCTGGAAGGCAAGACCATTGTGAAGGAGATCTATGTACCGGGACGGATTGTAAATATTGTGTGCAGATAAAACGTATTTTCAAGAAAAATCTCTCTTGTTGATTGACAAGGGAGATTTTTTGATGGGATTAAAAAGGTGTGTTTAAGGAAAGAGAACTAGTTCTTGCAAAAAGAAGCGATACCTTGTAAAATTGAGAAAGCATGCAGCGGTGAAGGGTTGAACCGTTGCGGAAGCATTAAAAATAAGTGTATCAATACAATATAAGGGATGATAGGGTAAATGTTATCAATTGAACGAAGAGAAAAAATCAAGGAGATTCTGCTCAAAAAGAAAAATGTGACCGTGTCGGAGATGGCGGAGCTGTTTTCGGTAAGCACAGAGACGATTCGGCGGGATTTCGAAGTGCTGAGCAAGGAAGGATTTTTGATTAAAACCTATGGGGGAGCCTCACTTTTGTTTAAAAAGAACCGAACTGTTTCACAAAAAGTGAAAACTTCCATTATGCGTGAGGAAAAGGCCAGGATGGCGCAGCAGGCTGCGAAGCTGATCCGGCCGAATGATTGTATTTTTCTGGATCACACCACAACGGTATTTGGATTATGTGATTTTTTTGCAGATATGCCATTGACCGTAATGACAAATTCGCTTCCGGTGATGGAGGCGGTGGCGCAGCACAGCAATATCAGTCTTTGCGTTCCCGGGGGAGAATTTGATCAGAAAAACCAGGCTTTTTTTGGGATCGAGACAATCCAGACGTTAAAGCGACATTGTTTTGATCGGGCATTTCTTTCCTGCAGTAGTCTGGATATGGATTATGGGCTCCATGATTCGGGGAGCATGATCGCAGAGGTCCATCGGAGCATCATGGAAAACTCTGACAGCGTATGCCTGATAGCTGACCACACAAAATTTGGCCGGACGGCATATGTCAGGACAAGTCCATTGGATACAATTGATGTTTTAATTACAGATCAGAAGGTTTCCGAGGACTGGAGACGCTGTTTTGAGGGATATGAGATTCAGCTGATCGAGTGTGAGGACTAAGTTTCAATTTGATAAAAGGCGCTGTTTGGCAGGCCGGCAGGTTACCGGATGCAGACAGCGCCTTTTTCATATCACAGGAGACTCCTTCGGAGCATTGTTGAAAAAGCATATAAAATGCAGGATGGCGGGATAATAAACAGCGAAATGATGACCATCGGATTTTTCTGAGAAAATAAGGTGGTAAAAAGTAATGAAAAAGGGATGAAGAAACACAAAAAAACATAAAAAACAACAAAAAACAACTTGAAAATGAAAAATATATGTGGTATTATGTTGATATCAAACAGAAAACAATATAAAACAAACATGAAAGGCGGAGGTAAATGTGGAACTAAGGAAAAAGATTCTGGAGATGGCAAAGCGCTCTTATGAGGAAGCACTGTTTGCCGGAACCAGCGGCAATTTGAGCTATTATGACCGGGAGACCGGTGAGATGTACATAACTCCCAGTTCGGTGCCCTATGAGACGATGACAGCTGATGAGCTGGTACGGATGACGCTGGACGGCCAGATCCTGGAAGGAGAGAAGAAACCATCTTCAGAATGGAGGATGCACGCAGAGGTCTACCGGCAGAAGCCTGAAGTATCGGCCGTGATCCACACGCATTCTCCGTATGCAACATCCTTTGCCGTGAATCATCAGAAGCTTCCGGTGATCCTGATCGAGATGGTTCCGTTTCTGGGGGGAGATGTGGATGTGGCAGATTTTGCCATTCCGGGAACGGTGGAGGTCGGCATCGAAGCAGTGAAAAAGCTGCAGGACCGGCATGCCTGCCTGATGGCAAACCATGGGGTACTGGCTGTGGGAAAGGATCTGGAGCAGGCACATATCCGGGCGGTATATGTGGAGGATGCAGCTAAGATATACAGCCTGGCATTGAGCAATGGAGATGTGAAGGTGATTGACAGCCAGCATGTGAACTATATGAAAAATCGGTAGCAGGTAGATTCGCCGGGGTATTACAGAACAGGAGAAGGATATGAGAAGAGCAGATGAAGGAATGGGATTCCTCCTACGGTACGAGAATGTAGCATGGTATGAGGATGGGATGGTTCGGATCCTGGACAGAAGGATCTATCCAGTTAAAATAGAATATGTGATCTGCAGAACCCATGGAGAGGTAGCGCAGGCAATCGCAGATATGGTGACGCAGAGCGGAGGGCCCTACACAGCCGCAGCCATGGGCATGGCATTGGCGGCCTATGAGGCAGGCGATATGGCAGGGGATCAGCTGATCTCCTACATGGAAAATGCGGCATATACGCTGTCTCACGCCAGGCCGACCACGGTGACAAAGATGGTTCAGATCGTGAATCGTGCCCTGGAATTGGTCCGTGAGCAGGCGGGGCTAGGAAAATGTGCCCGTGAACTGGTGGAGCCGCTGCAAAATTATGCATTTCAATATATAAACAATAACTATCTGAAGTATGAGAAGATCGGCAGTTATCTGGCAGACCGGATCCCTCAGGGCGGAACCATTCTGACTCAGTGCTTTGCAGAAACCATTATCGGAACATTGATCAGGGAATGTCATAAACGGAACAATGATATCAAGATGATCTGTGCAGAGACGCGGCCTTATTTTCAGGGAGCCAGGCTGACAGCCAGCGTGGCCTGCGATATGGGTGTGGATGTAGCTGTGATCACGGATAATATGCCTGGATTTATTATGAAGGAAAAGCGGGTGGACGTATTTACCTCGGCAGCAGATGTGATCACTATGGACGGCTACGTGGTAAATAAGGTAGGAACCTTCCAGATCGCCCTTGCGGCGGCTTATCACAATATCCCATATTTTGTGACAGGGACGCCCAATCCGGCTCATCAGACGATCGACTCCGTGAAGATTGAGTACCGGGATCCCAAGCTGGTGATGGAATCCATGGGGACGAAGGTAACGATGGACGGTGTGAATGCGTACTATCCAGCATTTGACATTACTCCGCCGAAGCTGTGCAACGGTGTGGTGACAGATTTTGGTGTATTTTCACCTTATTGTCTGGGTGAGTACTTAAAGGCGCCAAAGGGAATCTGAATCTTGATTGGAAACAGAAGAAGGAGTTGACAAAGTATGAAGTACCATTTTAATCTGGAATATTTTGAGAAAAGTGCTGATTATGTAAAAAGCAAAATTGATTTTGAACCGCAGATCGCTTTGATTCTTGGATCTGCTCTTGGAAGGCTGTCTGAGGACATCAAGGATCCGGTGGAAATTCCTTATGAGGATATTCCCAATTTCCTGGTGAGCACCGTAAGATCCCATGCAGGAAAGCTGATCCTGGGAGAGCTGTACGGAAAAAAGGTTGTCTGTATGTCAGGCCGGTTCCATTATTATGAAGGATATGATTATGAACAGCTGGTAGCACCGATCCGCCTGTTTAAGCTGTTGGGAGTGGAGACGGTTATTCTGACCAATGCTGCAGGGGCCATTAATACAGGCTATCGTCCGGGAGATCTGATGATCATCAAGGATCATATTAATTTGGCAGGTGCTTCGCCGCTGCGGGGACCGAATGATGATCGGATCGGTCCTAGATTTTTCGACGTATGCAATGCTTATGATGAGAAGCTGAGGAATCTGGCAAAGAGCCTTGCCGGGGAATGTGCTCTTCGAGTTCAGGAGGGCGTGTATGCTTACCAAGTAGGGCCGCATTTTGAGTCTCCGGCAGAGATTCGTTTCTTGCGGATGGCAGGAGCAGATGCCACCGGAATGTCCACTGTCACAGAGGTTCTCACAGCAGCTCACTGCGGGATGAGAACGCTGGCCATCTCCCTGATTACCAATATGGGAGCCGGGGTGAACAACAATCGGGTAGACGGTGCGGAAGTAGATCAGGTGGCAGCACGGTCAGCCCAGGAGTTCAGAGGGTATTTAAAACATATTATCAAACACATAGGGGAGGAAGCATGATGAGAATATTAAAACGAGCAGCAGCAATCGGACTCAGTATGGCGATGGCGTTTTTGGCAGGATGCGGGGCATCGGAAAAACCGGCTGAGCCAAAAGCGGTAAAGACGGAAAGAAAGAAGGTGGCGCTGGTCTGCGATGTGGCAGGGACACAGGTTTTTGTCCTGACCATGATCGATGGATTGAAGGCAAGTGCAGAAAAGTATGGATTTGATTATGTAATCGCAGAATGTGCAGATTCAGCTGCCTATGAGGACAACTGCCGGGCAGTGCTGGAGGAGGGGGCCGACTTGATCATCGGCGGAGGCTGGCAGGCGGCAGATTCCATCAGTAAGATTGCTGCTGAGTACCCGGATCGGGCGGACTATGCACTGATTGACTCAGTTGTAGATGTGGATAATGTAAAATGTATCTCTTACCGGGAGCAGGAGGGCGCCTATTTGATCGGCAAAATCGCAGGCATGGTGACAGATGGGGATTCGGAGCTGTTCGGTGCCATTCATGTTTCTCAGAGTGCCAGCAGCTTTAAATGGAGATGGGGATATATGGAAGGTGTAAAATCCGAAAAACCGGATGCAAAATTTGTCTTTAACTATGTAGGCAGCTACAATGACCCGGCAAAGGCGAAGGAGTATGCGATCCAGCAGTATGAGCAGGGATGCCAGTTCATCAACTCGGCAGCAGCCGGCGGAGATAAGGGCGTATTTGAGGCAGCAAAGGAAAAGGGCTTTTACACCTCCGGACAGGATATAGATCTGACATCTCCGGATAATCCGTGGATCATTACCTGTCAGATCAAGGACACCTATGCGACTGTGGAATATCTGACGGATCAGTATTTCAGTGATAAATGGACCACAGAGAATGAGTCTCTGGGAACGGCAGAGGGTACGATCGGTGCAGTATTTGTGACACATGAGACGGAGAATCCCAGAAGTGACAGGCTTACAGATGAGGATATCAAGGTTCTGAAAGAGACGGTGGAAAAGATCAAAAGCAAGGAAATTGATTTATCGGCAGTTCCGGATGAGGAAGCCTATGTTCAGTAAACAAAAGGCCGGCAGGGAGCGGCATATGGCCGCTCCTTTTTGTGACAGGAGGAAGTGAGATGTTCCTGGAATTAAAGAATATTACAAAAGCATTTGGCCAGACAGTGGCAAATGATAATATCAGCTTTGGACTGAATAAAGGTGAGATACTGGCGGTCATCGGGGAAAACGGTGCCGGCAAAACTACTATTATGAAAATACTGTATGGATTGAACCGTGCCGATTCCGGCGAGATCTTTCTGGAGGGTAAAAAAATAACGATTCACTCTGTACAGGATGCCATTGCTCACAGGATCGGCATGGTTCAGCAGCATTTCATGCTGTTTGATGAATATACGGTGGCAGAAAATATTGTCTATGGTAAGGAACCGTCCAAAAAGGGGTTTTTTGACCGGAAAAGGGCTATGACGATCGTACAGGAACTTGGTGTTCGATATGGATTATTTATCGATCCTGAGCTGCGGGTAGAAGATTGTTCGGTGGGGATGCGGCAGCGGATCGAGATACTGAAGGTGCTGTATCAGGATGCGGATATCATTATTTTTGATGAGCCCACAGCGGTGCTGGTACCGCAGGAGATCGAAGGGCTGTTAAAGACCTTAAAGCATCTGGCTAGCCTGGGAAAGAGCATTATCATCATTACCCATAAGCTACAGGAGGTCATGGATGTGGCAGATCGGGCCGTGGTCATGCGAAAGGGAAAATATGTGGGAGAGCGGAAGATTAGTGAAACGAATATCAGGGAACTATCCTATCTGATGGTGGGAAAGGGAATTCCGCCCAGGCAGATTGAAAGAAAGGAGCCGGGGAAGACGGTTCTAGAAGTGGAGGAGCTTTATTACGAGAGTGACGGCGTTTCCATCCTCAAGGGACTGAGCATGCATGTGAAGGAAGGGGAGATCGTCGGGCTGGCTGGTGTGTCTGGAAACGGACAGACGGAACTGATCCAGTGTCTGACTGGTCTTTTGTACCCGTCAAAGGGCAGGATCCGGCTGAATGGAGCGGATATTCTTGGAAAGAGCGTCCGGGAAATACGGGATGCAGGCTGTTCTCATATACCAGAGGACCGCTATGCCTTTGGCTGTGCATCAAGGGCGGATCTGGAAGAAACAGCGATCATGGGATATGAGTATCAGACCACTTTTTCGCACCGGGGAATCCTGAATCAGAAACAGAACTGCAGTTTTTCTATGGAGCTTTTAACGAAATACAATGTAAAGTATAACAGCATCCGGGATCAGGCAGGAGCGCTTTCTGGAGGCAACATTCAGAAGTTGATCGTAGCAAGAGAGATCGAGCATCAGTCCAAGTTCCTGATTGCGGCAGAGCCTACCAGAGGGGTTGACATCGGCGCTCAAGAGTTTATCCACGACCGTTTGGTTGAGAAACGGAATCGGGGGGATGGAATCTTTCTGGTTTCCTCAGAGTTGTCAGAAATACTATCACTGTCTGACCGGGTATATGTGATCTATGACGGACGGATTCAGGGTGAATTCAGGAGAGAAGATGCAACTACCGAAAAGGTGGGATATTTGATGATGGGAGGTCATGATGAACAAGGCTAAATCTTATGGAAAACGTTTTGCGGCGATTATGGTCCAGCCTGTTATCGCTGCCCTTCTGGGACTTTTGGTAGGCGCAGTTTTTATCCGGCTGTCTCATGAAAACCCCATTGAAATTTACCGGAATATGTTTGAAAAGTCATTTTTTAACCCCTATTATTTGACGCAGACGCTGACCCGAGCAACTCCGATCATCATATGCGGAATCGCTACTGCGGCTGCCTGGAGAGCCGGGTATATCAATATCGGAGTGGAAGGTCAGATGGTAACGGGAGCTTTTACTGCGACGATCGTAGCGATCTATGCCCCTTTGCCTGGCTTTCTGCGGCTGCCGATTTCCCTGCTTTCAGGCGTGGCTGCCGGAGGTGCTTATGCGACGATTGTGGCTGTGCTGAATTTAAAATTCAACAGCTCGATTGTGATCTGTACATTGATGTTTAATTATGTGGCGAATTATATTGCCTCATACCTGGTCAGCTTTCACTTCAAGGATTCGTCAGGAGATGGATTATCTCTAATGACAAAGACAATTCCAGAGAACACCCATTTTCTCCAATTCAGTGCATCGAACACGCTGAATCTGGGAATCGTAATTGCAGTTGCTGTTGTTATTCTGTTTTATTTTATGGAGCGGAAGACGGTTTTTGGCTATGAATCGAAGATGACAGGATTGAATCCTGATTTTTCCAGATATGGCGGTGTTTTTGAACGACAGGTCATGTTAAAGACGATGGCGCTCAGCGGCGCCATCGCGGCTCTGGCAGGAATGTGCGAGATCTTTGGATATAAATACCGGTATACAGACAATATGTTCGGCAGTGCCAGCTATGCCTGGACTGGATTGATGGCAGCACTGATTGCAGATCTCCATCCGGTTGGAATACTGGCAGCATCCATCTTTCTGGCAGGTCTTCAGGTGGGAGGACAGGCGATCCAGCGGACTTCCAGCATTCCGCTGCAGATGGCTACGGTTATTCAGAGCAGTATTACCTTGTTTGTGTCGGTAAAGCTGGGAATTAAGCTTGTAAAGAAACAAAGGAAGAAAAAATGCCAGGATAACGGAGGTCAGAGCAACAGAGAAGGAGGCGGGGCAGCATGAATGCAAATTTGTTGGCAGTTATTATGAATTCCACCATACGGTCTACCACCCCGGTGCTTCTGGCAGCCCTCGGCTCAGCAATCTGCAGCCAGGTAGGTGTATTTAACATTGCACTGGAGGGCCAGATTTTGATCGGCTCTTTTACCGCTATTGTAGCTGATTATTATACGGGAAGTGTGTACCTGGCAGTGCTGTGCGGTGTGGCATCCGGAGCTGCGGTAGCTTCTCTGGTATCTGTGCTTCAGGTCAAATACCAGGCGGCGGATATGGTGATCGGCACGTCTGTGAATCTTCTGGTAAGCGGTTTGACCAGCGTACTCTTGTACACTGCTTTTGGAGTAAAGGGAAGCTTTTCCAATCCGTCTTTAAAATCTCTACCAAAGATCAACCTTCCTGTCGTGCGGGAGATTCCCTTTATTGGGCGGGTGCTGGAGCAGCTTACCTTTATTGATTATCTTTCCTACGTGCTGGCGGCAGTAATGTTCATTTATCTGTACCGGACTGTGCAGGGCTTTCATGTGCAGAGTGTGGGAAAGAACAAGGAGGCAGCAGGAAGCTTAGGGATCAAGACGCTGAAAATTCAGATGATCGCAGTCGTGATTTCTGGTGCTCTCTGTGGTCTGGGGGGATCCGTGCTCAGTATGGGGCAGGTAACGCTGTTCACCGAGAATATGAGCTCTGGCAGAGGCTATATTGCAATGGCATCGGCCAGTATGGGGCAGAGCCAGCCTCTTTTCATTATCGTCTCCAGTTTGTTTTTTGGATTTTGTCAGGCGATCGGTATGTCGCTGCAGAATGTGATCCCATCACAGCTGACATTGACCATTCCATATCTTGCTACGGTAGTGGCACTGTCGATTTTTGGGAGAAAAAAATTGAAGAAAAAGTAAGAGGATGAAGAATGGAAGAGAAAAAAAGAATCATATTGCCTTGCATTGCAGTTTGCGAGGGAGACATCAGTCCCAGGGTGATCACATGTGGAGATCCGGCACGTGCAGAGAAGATTGCAAAAATGCTGGATGATGTGAAGTGCCTTGCGAAAAACAGAGAATATCATACATATCTTGGAAGCTGGAAAGGCGTGCCTGTCACAGTATCCTCCCACGGTGTGGGCGAGGGCGGCGCAGTGATTGGCTTTGAGAGCTTATGCCGGGCCGGAGCGAAGGTGATCATCCGTGTGGGCACCTGCGGCGGTATGCAGAAAGAGGTTTTGGAGGGAACCATTGTGATTGCCAGGGCTGCCTGCCGGGAGGATGGCGTAACTGAAAAAATGCTTCCTCTTTCCTACCCGGCGGCTGCAGATGCTGATGTGCTGAAGGCACTGGAGGAAAGTGCAGAAAAGCTTCAGATTGAAACACGAAGCGGCATTATCCTGACGCAGGCTTTGTTTTATCCGGGGCTGCTGGAGTCCAAGATCCTTCTATACAGGAAGGCAGGTGTGCTGGCGATGGAGAATGAGGCGGCAGGACTTTTCGTAGTGGCAAGCCTTCACGGGATTAAGGCGGGAGCAATCTTGGCAGCAGATGCACCAGCCTTTGAGCTGGTTGGCGTGGAGAGATATCAACCGGATCGAAGCATGGTAGCCAGAGCAGTGGAGCAGGAGATCGAGATTGCATTAGATGCTGTGATCCACGTTCAGATTGAGAGGTAACGATGTTAATCAAAGACATTACGATTTTGGATGGTGAGTTTCGCATGGTGGAGCACACCAATGTGATGATAGAAAATGGTCAGTTTCAGTATGTGGGACAGGAATCAGTAAACGATAATACGGGTGAGATCATCGACGGCAGGAACCGGCTGATGATGCCGGGATTTTACAATACTCACAGCCATGTGCCGATGACACTGACCCGCGGTCTAGGAGAGGGCTTAAGCCTAAGCGACTGGCTGACAAAGAAAATGTTTCCATTTGAGAGGAAGCTGACAGGTGAGGACTGCTATTATGGGGCGCTTTTGGGGGCGATGGAGCTGATAGCAGGAGGATGTGTGTCGATTTCAGATATGTATTTTCATATCATGGATATTGCACAGGCGTTGGACGAGGCGGGAATGAAGGCCAATATCTGTCATGGTCTTTCGGCATCGGATCCCGATGTGAGGCCGGAGGAGCTGAAGGGCTGGAAGGATATGGAAAAACTTTGGAAGCAGGTGAAGCAGCGGGAGGATGACCGGATCCGTGTAGATGTTGGTCTGCATGCGGAATATACGTCCACTGATGCACTGGTAAGGGCGGCAGTCGGTTTTGCAAAGGATCAAGGGCTTCGGATACATACCCATATTTCAGAATCACAGAAAGAGCATGAGGAATGTAAAAAGCGTCACGGCGGACAGACGCCGGTGCAGTATTTCCGAAGCTGCGGGCTGTTTGAAAATCCGGTACTGGCAGCTCATTGCGTGTGGCTGGAAGAGGAGGACCTGGAGATCATGGCAGAGCATGAGGCAGTCATTTCTCATTGCATCTCCTCAAATTTGAAGCTGGGAAGCGGTATTGCTCCAATCAGCCGTTATCTGGACCGGGGACTTAACGTGGTGATAGCTACGGATGGCGCCGCCAGCAATAACAACCTGAACATGATGGAGGAGATTCATCTGGCTGCCATGGCCGGGAAAGGAAGGTTTCAGGATCCCACGATCCTGGCACCGGAGCAGGTTTTGAAGATGGCGACCATAAATGGCGCACGGGCACAGGGAAGACTGGACTGCGGTGTGATTAAAGCCGGAAATCGGGCTGATTTTATCATTCTGGAATTGGATCGGCCTCATCTGGTTCCGGTCCATGATTTGCTCTCCAATTTGGTATATTCAGCCCAAAGCTCGGACCTGTATATGACAGTCATTGATGGAAAGCCGGTTTATAGGAATGGCGAGTTTCTCACCATTGACCGGGAACGGGTCATGTATGAGGCGGTCAGGCGGGTCAAGCAGATTTGTGGGCAGCTGTCAGGGATGTGAAGAAAAATGATATTTAAAATGGGATTGAATCTGATCATAGGGCTGGGAGCGCTGATCGGAGCTGCTGATTGTGTGGCTGGAAACCGGCTGAAGCTGGGAGATAAGTTTGAGGAGGGATTTCTATGTATGGGACCGGCAGCGCTGAGTATGGTGGGAATCATCTGCCTGGCACCTCTCCTTGGCAGAGGCTGTGCAGCAGTGGTATCGCCCTTGTTTCGGACATTTGGGATTGATCCGGCCATGTTTGGCTGTATTCTTGCCAATAACATGGGTGGATATCCGCTGGCAATGGCGATGGCGGATGACCGGAGGCTTGGTCTTTATTCCGGCCTTATCGTATCCTCCACGCTTGGGGCTACTCTGGTATATACGATACCCATTGGTTTAGGTCTGATTGACCGCAGAAACAAGGATGATTTTGCTATGGGAATTATGATCGGCCTTGTTGCTGTGCCGGCGGGGGCCATGGTGGGAGGGCTGGCTATGGGGCTTTCCTTCTCAGTCCTGCTATTAAATACTATGCCGGCAGCGCTGATTTCTGGGCTGGTTATTGCAGGCTTCCTTATCTCAAAAAATAAGGTGATCAGAGGTTTTATGTGTTTTGCACGGTTTTTGAGAGTCATTACGATTGTAAGTCTGGGACTTGCTGCATTTGCTCATATAACCGGATATTCCCTTATCAACGGGCTGGAGCCCATCGGGGATGCCCTGAAGATCGTAACAGATATGTGTGTGGTGCAGCTGGGAAGTGTTCCGCTTGCCTATCTGGTCATCCGATTGATGCGCCGACCATTTTTAAAAATTGGAAAGCTTTTGGGAATTAACGATGTGGCAGTGGCAGCCATTCCGATTTCCTGTGTGAATGTGATATCGGTTTTTGTCCTGGTCAAAGACATGGATCGAAGAGGAATCGTGCTGACTGCGGCATGGTATACCAGTACGATCAGCGTTATCACAGCTCATTATGCTTATACACAGTCTATAGATCCTGGGATGATCGGGCCTGTGACAGTGGCTAAGCTGGCAGGAGGCGGAGCAGCGGTTATCCTTGCCTGTTTGATGACTAGAAATGATAAATTTAGTAAAGAGGTGAAGGGATGAATCTATTTGAATATTACTCCCCTGGACATGCATTATTTGGAGCCGGATGTGTTCAGGGAATCTGCAGAGAAATCCGGAGGCGAGGCTTAAAAAAGGCGCTTATTGTAACCGATGACAAGTTGAGAGCAACGGATATTGTGGGGAAGGTGACAGATATTCTGGAAAAGGAGGGAACGGAATTTTGCTTTTTCAGCCGTTTTAAGCCCAATCCCACTACAGGAAATGTGAACCAAGGAGCTGGGGAATTCATGGAAAATAGCTGTGATTTCCTGATCTCCATAGGAGGAGGCTCAGCTCACGACTGTGCCAAGGCAATCTCTGTGGTGGCTGCAAACGGCGGCATGATCGAGGATTACCGGGGAATTGACCGGAGCCGTTTTATCTACCCTCTGATTGCTGTTACCACGACAGCAGGCACCGGGAGCGAATGTACCACAAAGTATGTGGTGGTAGATGAAGCGAAAAATGAAAAGTACGGAAATTCCGACCGGAATGTGATGCCGGTCCTGGCAGTAGATGATTATCAGCTGATGATGGATATGCCCACTTCTCTTACAGCCGGAACCGGAATGGATGCGCTGACTCACGCTGTGGAGGCCTATGTTTCCATCCATAGCACATTGATCACCTCAGAGCTGGCTGCAGCTGCCGTCCGCCTGATTTTTTGCCATCTGGAGCATGCTGTCTGCAGTCCAGATATGGAGTCCAGGGAGGGTATGGCAGTGGCACAGTTCCTTGCTGGAATCGCCTTTGGAAACGCAGGCTGCGGCCTGGTCCATTCCATGTCCCATCAGCTGAGTGCCTTGTATGATCTGCCTCACGGACTGTGCAATGCCATCCTGATGCCTGCCGCCTCGCGGCTGAATAGCAAGGATCTTCGGGCACAGAAACGGTATGCTATGCTTTGCCGGGCAGTGTTTCCTGTGGAAAGTGACGGAATGGAAGAGAAGGAGCAGGCAGAGTACTTGATTACAAGGATCGAGGCGCTTTCCAGGGCGGCAGGCACGAAGCGTCCTTTGATGGAGCTAGGAGTGAAGGCGGAGGATATTCCAGTGCTGGCGGATAAGACCCTGCTGGACGGCAGCTTAAGCCATAACATTTATCAGCCGGATAAGGCAGAGCTTGAGGAGGTGTTCCGGGAGCTGCTGTAGCGGATTTTATTTTTACTAAGGCAAAGAGAGGCATGAAACTGGTCATGAATCGTAAAATGCCGGGTACAACAGGACAGAACCTTCTGTTGTACCCGGCATTTTGCTGTCCTAAGGAGCGGTTTTCACTAGTAGATCAGATCACTTTCCAGAGGCAGAAGCTGCAGGGAAGGGAACTGGTAGGCGAGGCCGATAATATATAAGGTATAGGTTACCCCATTCATAATGGTTAAGGTGGTGGTATCCATAATAGCGATCCGTGTATTGCTGCATTCCACGTAATCCTCGGTCATGGTGATGGAGGCACTGCTGGTGCAGGGCAGTGCTTCGGAAACCGAGGCGCGGTAGGATCCCTGGCTGATCAGACGGTAACCAGTGTAGGAGAACTGGTTGATGCGCTGGAAAATGCGTCCGTATCCGGAGAGGAAGATGTCTACCGCACCGCTGTTAGGCGACAGATTCACGGCACGCAGACAGCCGTAATTGGTGCGGCTGCAGGGAGTATCCGTTATGGTATACAGGGAAATGCCGGAGCCGCTGTCTACGATGGAAACCGTGTAGGCCGTCTGGCCGGTGAAATAAAGGTAGCCGCGATATAAGGTGATGCCGTTTCGGGTATTGGTGATAGTGATCAGAATGCGCTGGTTTCCGGTTTCCAGATAATAAGGCGTAGAATTGGCGAACTGCATGTTGTTGATCACTGTGCGGTTCCCTAACCGGATATTGACAGCAGGCTGGTTAGGCGCTGCATGGAGGAAGCGGATATTGGCATATTGGGTAGTGGGTCGGCTTGGAAAGGTTGGCTGTCCGGGGATGACGATAACCGGCGGGATGGTGATGGTGCCGCCAATACTGCCTCCTATGCCGCCGCTGGTGCTGCCGCCTGTGCCGGAAGGCGGTCCCCAGGAAGGCGTTTCCGGAGAGATGGGGGCAAAGCCTGGGTCAGTAGTGGTGCCGTTATTTGTGCCGGAGGGCGGTCCCCAGGAGGGAGTTTCCGGAGAGATGGGGGCAAAGCCTGGATCAGAAGTGGTGCCGTTATTTGTGCCGGAAGGCGGTCCCCAGGAGGGAGTTTCCGGGGAGATGGGAGCGTAGCCGGGATCATTCATCCCATTGACTTCACTGGCCGGAGTTTCCAGCGCAGAGAGTTTTTCATCAGATTCTGGATTGGATGGGGAATGATTCCATTCTTCATGATCAATATACATGGTTTATCCTCTCTTTTTATTGCTGATGCAAGTGTTATGCTATAATATATGCCTTGGCTTTGGAGAGGTGCAGATGGTATAATGGGAAACGTGAGAAGATAAAAATGGCGGAGAACCATGATTAATGGAAAAGGAAGGGCTGATTATGAATAGGAAGATAGAACAGATGATTCAACTGGTTCACTCGGTAAGACCTCTTATTATGGATGAATGCATGTCACATGATATTACCGTCAAGGGACAGGCTGACTTTGTTACAAAAGTAGATACCGCTGTGCAGCGTTTCCTTCAGAAGGAATTATATAAGCTGTACCCAGATGTTCAGTTTATGGGGGAGGAGGATCATATGCAGAATGTAGACTTTTCAAAACCGGTATGGATCCTGGACCCGGTGGACGGCACCACCAATCTGATCTATGGTTACGGCCACAGTGCAGTATCCCTTGGATATTATGAGGAGGGCCACATCAGCGGGGCAGTTATTTATAATCCCTTCACAGAAGAAACCTTCTATGCCGTGCGGGGGCAGGGCGCCTTTTTCAATAACCGTCCGGTCCGGGTGACGGGTAATAAAGCCTTAAAAGACAGCCTGATTGCCATTGGCACATCGCCTTATAATAAAGAAATGGCACCAGCCAATTTCAAAAGCTTTCAGAGAATTTTTGAGCAGTCTTTGGATATCCGACGCAGCGGATCGGCTGCTCTTGACCTGGCGTATGTGGCCTGCGGACGTTTGGACGGCTATTTTGAGCGGAATCTGAAGCCATGGGATTTTGCCGCCGGTTCTCTGATCTTGGAAGAAGCCGGCGGCAGGGTAACGGATTTTCAGCTTGGCCCGGTTGATGTTTCATCGAATCAGGATATCATTGCCACGAATGGATGGATCCATGAGGAATTACAAAGCCTGCTTCCTGGGCTTACCTCAGAAGACTGCGCACGGCAGCGGCATCAAAGGTGACGCAGGAAACGCCATTTACCTCGATCTGATAAAGAGCATTGGCAGCCATATGCTCGGCGGCCTGCTCTAAGTCGCGGATGCCGGAGGTGTTTGCAAAGGTTTCGATCACCGCATCAAGAGCATCTTCCGTCACAACACACTCATTTTCATGCAGCCCCATGCGTTTTAGCACCTTGGGAAGTGCAAACCTTGAGAAGATGATCTTCTTTTCCTCTGCGGAGTAATCCGGGATGTCGATGACGGCAAATCGCGACATTAAAGGTGCGCTGATCTGATTCTTATCATTGGCAGTTGCGATAGGGTAGACACCTACCGTTGGAACGGTGCACTCCATGTAATTGTCTGTAAAGCCTAAGTTATCCAGGAGAGTCAGAAGGACGTCAGCAGGGTTGCCGTTGCCCTTTCCGGAGGAGGCCTTGTCCAGCTCATTGATGATAAAGACCAGATTGGATTCTCCGGCCATAGAGAAGGCTTCCATGATGATTCCCGGCTTGGCGTTGGTGTAGATGCGGGAGCTGCCGGTGAGCTGCTCCGGATCATTGATGGAGCTCATGTCCAGGGTGGTCCACGGAAGCTTCAGGATCCGGGCAACGGCATAGGCGATCTGGGATTTTCCGGTTCCGGCAGGGCCAACCAGCAGAAGGCCGTAGGCCGGAAGGGTATGGGTACGGTTGATCTGGATAATGGTTTCAATGATCCGCTGCTTGACCCGTTCCATTCCGTAAAGCTCCTCATCCAGAATCCGGCGTGCCTCTTTAGGATCAATGGATTCGAAATAGTTGTGCTTCCACTGAATGTTCATCATAATGGAAAGGGCGCGCTGTGCATGGCGCCGTTCCTCCGGGGTAACCTCATGAGAGCGGGCAACTGCCAGGTTTCTTCGTGCCCAGAGGCGGATATTGTCCGGCAGTGTCCGGCCGGCGCAGGTCATAAAATCCGTAATGCTCTGGAGACTGGTCAGCTTCATGCTGTCGCCCATTTCCTCCTGGTCCTCCTCTGCCTGCTCCTCCTCCGGAGCGCTGCTGGCCAGAAGCCGGTCGATCATAAACTGGAGGAAGCCATCCTCGGCAGAAAGCTTGGTGCCGCCTCCGAAGGCGATCTCCCGGATCTTGTAGACCGCATAGCCGCCTGCCTGGTTTTCACCGGATAAGCGCACTGTGATGTGGTTTTCACCCAGCCACTTAAGAAGGCTGACAAAGCGGGCATCGATCTTAAGAATATCGGCATGGAAGGTTCCGTCTTCCTCTTTAAATTCGAATGCGGTCCGTTTGCTGGGATTCGTAAAAATGCCGCAGGAATGATGCTTCCAGGTTCTTTTATGGTTGTCCAGAATCAGGATCGGTTTTTCCGGGGAGGCTGCGGCCTCATTAGAGCGGAAGACCGTGTAGGTACACTTGGCTTCGCTTTTATTGTCTGGGGTGCTGCTGAAATCAAATACTGGCATGACTGGTACTCCTATTTTAAATGAATTTTTGCTGGCAGCTGAGAAGCTTTTTCTTAACAGCTGCGACTGGCACATACACACATCATACCATATTTTTGGCATTGTGCGTAAAATAGTTGAAAATTATTGTATAGGTTCAAAAAAGGAAGGTGCTTATTATGAGAAAAAATCGATTTGACAGTATATGGCTTTATCATAATATCAGGCCGATGGCATTGGCGGCATGTATTATGGCTTCTGCAGCTATGACAGGCTGCCAGGGAGGTTCTGCTTCCTCTACAGCAGAATATATTGGCTCCAGCCAGGCAGGACAAAGTCAGGGAGATCCGGAATCAGTACAGGAGACTGGCGGGCTGCCGGCAGAAGGCAGTAATGAGAGGGCTGCTGCGGCAGCTTTGCAGGCAACAGAACCAGCTGCTTCCCAGGGAATTGACTCCGATACCGCATTATCCCTTGCCATGTCACATGCCGGCCTTTCAGCGGAGGATATTCGCTTTCACCATGTAAAAGAGGAAACCGATGACGGAAGGAGAGTTTTTGATGTGGAATTTGTCTCTTCTGATGGAACGGAGTATGATTATAAGCTAATTGTGGCGGATGGCTCGATCATCAGCTATGAGTATGATGCGGAGTTTTCTGTTCGTCAGAACCCTTCCGCAGGCAGCAGCATCATCCCTGAGAGTCAGGCAAAACAGGCTGTGCTGGACCGGGTTCCGGGAGCAAGGGACGAGGATGTGCGGTTAAAGCTGGAGGAAGATGACGGACGGATGGAGTATGAGGGGAAATTGATCTATGATAACATGGAGTATGAGTTTACGATCGATGCCTACAGCGGCGGTTTGGTTGAGTGGGAGGCGGAAATGATCGGGCGATAGTGCTGCCTGTCATATATTTTTTATATTACAACTATATCAAATATGATTTTTACATATTTCTCCCTTGGCCGTATAATGCTATAGGAAAAAAAACCAAGGGAGGAATATTCACATGAAGTCAATGAATAAGGACCTGACAGTAGGAAAGCCGGAAGCTGTGTTATGGAAATTCTGCCTGCCGTTGTTTGGCAGCATTATCTTCCAGCAGCTTTATAATATCGCAGACAGCCTGGTGGCTGGTAAGTTTATCGGGGAGAATGCGCTGGCGGCGGTAGGCAACAGCTATGAGGTCACTCTGATCTTTATCGCCTTTGCATTTGGCTGCAACATCGGATGCTCGGTGATCGTGTCCCAGTTTTTTGGAGCCAGAGACTATGGGCAGATGAAGACTTCGGTATACACGGCCATGATCGCCAGCGCCGTTTTATGCGTAGTCCTGATGGCCCTGGGGATTTTGGGCTGTGATGTGCTGCTTCGGATGATCCATACGCCGGAAGAGATTATTGCAGACTCGGAGCTGTACCTGGACATTTATGTGTGGGGCCTGCCGTTTATGTTCTTTTATAATATTGCCACTGGTATCTTTTCGGCTCTGGGGGATTCCAAAACACCATTTGTTTTTCTGGCGATCTCCTCCACATCCAATATTGCGGTTGATATTTTATTTGTGACCGTGTTTGATATGGGTGTGGCAGGTGTTGCCTGGGCCACCTTCCTCTGCCAGGGCGTAAGCTGTGTGCTTGCCGTTGCAGTAGTATTGGGGCGGCTGAAGGAGATCAAGGCGGAAGGCCATATCGTCATTTTCTCCTGGCCGGTATTTAAAAAGATCGCGGTGATCGCGGTACCAAGCATTCTGCAGCAGAGTTTTATCTCCGTAGGAAATATCATCATTCAGAGCGTGATCAACAGCTTCGGCGCCAGCGTGATCGCCGGATATTCTGCGGCTGTAAAGCTGAATAACATGGTGATTACTTCCTTTACCACATTAGGAAATGGCATTTCCAATTATACAGCGCAGAATATGGGCGCGTCCAAGCTGTCTCGGGTGAAAGAGGGGTTCCTGGCCGGCGTGAAGCTGGTTTGGATGCTGAGTCTGCCGCTGTGTTTGGTTTATTTCTTTGCAGGGCGGTATCTGCTGTACTTATTTATGGATGAGCCTGCCGGAACTGCCATTGACACGGGAATCCTTTTTCTGCGCATCCTGGCACCATTCTATTTTGTGGTTTCGGCAAAGCTGGTGGCAGACGGTATTCTGCGGGGCGCCGGGCTGATGCGAAATTTTATGATTGCTACCTTTACCGATCTGATCCTGCGTGTGGTGCTGGCCCAGGTCCTTTCAAAGACGGTTCTTGGAGCTACCGGCATTTGGTGTGCATGGCCTATCGGCTGGACGGTGGCAACCGCGCTGTCTATCCTGTTTTACCGCAGAGGTCCCTGGGAGAGCCGGGAGCAGAAAAAGATACATATGACCGCAGAGCAATGCAGGAATTAAGAGGCAGGGAAAGATTGATCCAGGTCCCCGGTTTTCAAGTCTCTGCCAGCACTCGCTGTAAGGTTTTTACCGCAATGCTCTGCGGCCGTGCCGTGCTGTGGATCAGGCAGACTTGACGCTCCGGCAGGGGCTCGTCCAGGTGGATCTGTATGATCTTCCCCTGGGTCAAAGATTCGGCTGCAAGCTTTTCCGGATAAAAGCCGATTCCCAGATTATGCTCCACCATGGGCAGGATCTGGTCTGTGGTGGCTGCCTCCATATCCGGATGAAAGGGGAGGTTATGACTGGAATAGTACTGTAAATATAACTCCCGGGTGCTGGTATCATTTCCAAGAGAGATCATGGGAATCGCCTTTAATTCATTTAAGTGCAGCACACTTCTGCCGAGATCTGCGTATTTAAGACCGCCGATCAAAATCTCATGGAAGGAATACAATGGGATTTTGTGAAGCGGCTTTTTTATGGTGACTGGTGTAGTTACAACTGCAAAATCAACCAGCCCGCGCTCAAGGGCTGCCACTGCCTGAGGGGTGGAGTGATTGGAGATGCGCAGCCGGACCTTAGGGTAGCGCTCATGAAAGGCCTGCAGTTTGTCCAGCAGCATCAGACGCAGTGCTGTTTCGCTGGCTCCGATGGAAACCAGGCCGTTTTCCAGGCTCTGGTTCTGCTGCAGCTTTTCTTCTCCAATCTGAAACTGTTGGCAGGCAACAGCTACATGCTCGTAAAGCGTCTGTCCTTCCGGAGTTAAGGTGACACCGCGGTTGGAACGGATAAACAGCTTGCAGTTTAAATCATGCTCCAGATTATTCATGCAGCGGGTAATATTGGGCTGATTGTTTTCCAGGATCTCTGCCGCCTTCGTAAAGCTGTGATATTGGGCTACATAGTAAAAAATCCGGTAGTAATCGTAACTGATCATAGAAGCAGGTCTCCTTAATATCATTTTTATGGTTCTTTTGGTTTAGTATAATATTTCCAATCTCAAAATGCAATTAGCAGGATTCCTTTGCTTCTGATTGAAATGGAAAAAAGATGGTGATACACTTAGGGAGTAGGATTATCATGGGAATTGATTTGGGGGAGGAAAAGATGAAGATTACAGAAATGAGATGTTCTGCATGTGACGGAACCTTAAAATTAGATGAAAATAATCCCAATGTGGCAGTTTGTGAATATTGTCACACGAAATATGTGATCGAATGGGATCATCCCGGCAGATCCCAGCAGGAAGATGTCCACTTAAAACGGATGCCGGAAAGAATTACCTATCAGCCGATCCAGAAAAGAGAAGAGAAAAAGACGGGATGGGAAGCACATGGATGGAAGCGAGGGGCAGCCATGGCAGTTTTGGTTGCCGGATTCCTGGGGGTGATGTATGGTCTCCGCGTGTATCGGCAGGCGGATTATGGCGAACAGATGGCAGGAGAAACGGTTGGAAGTGGGATCGCTTCCATGTTTGGTGATGGAGTACAGGGGGACGCAGCAGAGGAGCAGCAGGCTCCAAAGAAGATGATCCCCACCGGGCTTCTGGCGGAGTTTGCGGAAAGACTGTTTGGAAAGCCGGTGGAGGATATCACAGAAGGTGAACTTGCAAAGCTCCAATGGCTGGAGATCCGGTCGAATATAGATTTCCGCCGGGTGGGCTACAGCTTTGCGGACCCTCAGGCAGATCCGGAGGCAGAGCTTACCTGGATGGAATTTCCTCGAGATGAATATGAAGAGGCGGATCTGTCCTGTCTTCCGGCGTTTCCTGGTCTTAAGATGATAAGCACCGGGCAGACCCTGTCAGCAGAAGACTTAGAGGGCCTTTCCCTTACGGGAATCAGCGGATATTTTGACAGTCTGGAGGAGGTTGCTGCTGTGGTCGGGCATCCGGAGCAGCTTCGCTATCTGGATATAACCGGAAGCCAGGTAAGTCTGCAGGGAATCGAGCAGTTTTCAAATCTGGAAACCTTGATCCTTAACAGTGATCAGATTGATGAGGCGAAGAATCTGGTAAGCGCTAAGTCATTAAAAGCAGTTTCTGCGGATATGTATGACGGCAGTATGGATTTTTCCATCTTTGGAATGATGCCATGGCTGGAGCGGCTGAGCATCAGCTCGGAAAATCTTCGTGACCTTAGTTTTCTTTCCCAGCTGGATGGGCTGAAAGCACTTCATATCGAATACGGGACCCTGCTTACGCTGGACCCCCTTCGTGACTGTACGGAACTGGAGGAGCTTTTTGTGGAAAGCTGTGACGAATTGAAGGATATGTCGGCGGTTTCTGCGTTGACCGGACTGAAAAAGCTGACTCTGGAGCTGCCCTACGGATGCCCGCAGCCGGAGCTTGGCGGATTGACCGGAATGAAGGAGCTGTATCTGGAAAGCTTTGATGAAACAGGCTTCCTTAAGAATATGCATGATCTGGAGGTTCTGACCCTGGACAGCTGCAGTGTAAGCGCGGCCTCTGATTTTGACGATCTGGTGAATTTAAAAGTTCTGAGCTGTACCTCATTCGGTGCAGTAGAGCGGGATTACAGTTTTATCACCCGTCTTCCGGGACTGGAAGAGCTGGATTTGCATGGGACGACCACCTATGGAGATATTTCCGGGATCTTTAATCTTCCCACCTTAAAGCGGTTAAATATCAGCCATATGGAATGTGAGATCGACTTTGATCAGATAGCAGAAAATACCACGCTGGAGGCGCTGTCCATCGATGATATTAAGCTTTACAAGAATGTTCAGGTAAGCGGAGGAGGCGGGATCGTCTATGTTGACTGGGATGATGTGAGCTTTACAGAGCATCTGTCCTTTTTAGAAAAGCTGAAAGGTCTGAAGGAACTGAGCATTCGGGAAAATAAACTGACGGATATCCATTTTGCGGCTTCGTTGAGCGGACTGCGTGCCATTGATTTCTCAGACAACTACGTGACCGATCTTTCGCCGCTTTCAGGACTTAAGGCGCTTTCACAGGTGAATTGTCAGGATAATCCGATTTCCAATTATGAGATCCTGGGAGATTCGGTGGCGATCCTGCGCTGATCCGCAGCTTCAGCCGTGTTGGCTTTTATTCAAAAACCTATTGACAAAGTAGGTTTTAAGCGGTAAAGTAAAGCTATAAAATGTATGATTTGGAATTGAGGTGCAGTTTATGATGCAGAAAATGATGGAAGCCATGATGAATTACATGCAGATGAGCAGAAGGCTGGAGATGCCGCTGCTGGAAATGGATTTTCTGAATATGGAACAAGCTTCCGATCTGCCCGAATTGTGCCTCGATTGCTGCGTGGGGGCTGAAGGCTGAGCTGCTGCAGCTGCCAAAGGGACATGCGGCATGTCTGCTTGGCACAGTGCTGCGGCGAAAATACAGGGGAATCCCCGGATCGTTTGATGGGAAGCGAATACGCTTCCTGTTTTTTTGTATCAAAAATCTATTCAGACTTTGTTTAAGGAGGAGATCGATATGGCATATCGGGTTGAAACACGATGCATCTGCGGAGAGGAAGGACAGAGAGAAGCGCATCCTTATGGGGCGATCGCTGCTCCCATCTACCAGACAGCTACCTTTTCTCATCCAGGGATCGGAGAAACCACAGGTCATAACTATACGAGAGAGAGCAATCCTACACGGGCGGAGCTGGAGCATATTATTTCTTCCATGGAGGGTGCGGCAGATACGGTGGCATGTTCATCAGGAATGGCAGCGCTCAGCCTGTGTCTGGAATTATTTGAAGCAGGAGCACATATCATCTGTTCGGAGGATCTTTACGGCGGTTCGGTGCGGATCTTCCAGACCATAGGAGAGAGAAGGGGACGGACCTTTACTTACGTGGATACGGCAGATGCAGAACAGGTGGAGGCTGCAATCACAGAGAACACGAAGGCGCTTTATATCGAAACGCCAAGCAATCCCACCATGGGTGTCACGGACCTGGCCAGGATGCGGGAGCTGGCGGACCGGTATCACCTGCTTTTGATCGTGGATAACACCTTTTTATCGCCCTATTTTCAAAATCCCATTGCCTTTGGAGCCGATCTGGTGATCCACAGCGGGACCAAGTTTCTGTGCGGGCATAATGATACGCTTGCCGGCTTTCTCTGTACGGCCAGGAAGGATTTAGTGGGGCCGATCCGGAATCTTTATAAGACTACAGGGGCCGGACTGGCGCCTTTTGACAGCTTTCTGATGCTGCGGGGAATCAAGACGCTGGCGGTACGCCTGGAGCGGCAGCAGAGCAATGCACAGAAGATCGCGAAGTGGCTGCAGAGCCAGAAAAAGATAAAAAAGGTCTATTATGTGGGACTTCCGGAGCATCCGGGATATGAGGTGAATCGGAGGCAGGCAAGGGGCTTTGGCAGCATGATCTCACTTCAGACTGATACGGAGGAGACAGCCAGAAGGCTCCTGGAACGTGTCAGGCTGATCTCCTATGCAGAAAGCCTGGGCGGCGTGGAATCGCTGATCACGTATCCAATGCTGCAGACTCATGGTGATGTACCGATTGAAGTGCGGGAACGGCTGGGAATCACGGAAACCTTTCTTAGGATATCAGTGGGAATCGAACATGTGGATGATCTGATTGCAGATCTGGATCAGGCATTGAATGGAAAGGATACGACAGGAAGGAGCCAGGTATGAAAAATCCACTTCGCTATCAAATATCAGAATATGACTGCGGTCCTACCTCCATGCTGAATGCTGTCAGCTATCTGTTTGAACGGGAGGAGATTCCGCCGGAGGTGATCCGCAATATTATGCTGTACTGCCTGGACTGCTATAATGCAGAAGGTGTACCGGGCAAATGCGGGACCTCCACGGCAGCCATGATGTTTTTGAGCAACTGGCTGTGCGGCTTTGGAAAGATTGGAAGGCTGAATATTTCCAGCCGCTACCTGTCCGGGAAAAGCGTATATTTGGGACAGGACAGCCTGATCAATGATGCTCTTCGCCGGGGCGGTGCAGTTGTGGTGCGCCTGTATTACGATGTAGAGCATTACGTGCTGCTGACTGGTGAGCAGGATGGGAAGCTGCTGATATTTGACCCTTATTATTGGGAAGAACCTTATGAGCAGGCAGATATCTGGATGGTGGAGGATCATCCTAATACATATAACCGGGTGGTGCCGGAGTATTATTTTAACCAGGAGTCCCGGGAAATCTATGCACTGGGACCCTATGAGGGCCGGGAGGCAGTATTGCTGTTTAATGAGAAGACAAAGCTGACGGCGGAAAAGACGATCGAATACTTCATTTAGCAGGCCGGCAGAAGAAAGGAAGATGTAAAAATGGGAGATCAATCTAAGTGGGCCCCAACACAGGTGGAGAAGGCAGTGCCTTCTGTTTCAGTAGATCGGGAAAGGCTGCGGGAGGAGTTTGCCAGACTGACCGCCATTGATTCTGTCAGCTTTTCAGAACGTCAGATGGCAGATCAGTTAAAGGCGCGGTTAAAAACGCTGGGCTTTGAGGTCAGGGAGGATCAGGCAGGTGCTTACTGCGGCGGAACAGCCGGAAATGTTTACGGATATTTAAAAGGCACTGTTCCCGGACCAGGCGTGCTTTTGTCGGCTCATATGGATACGGTGAAGCCGGGAATTGGGAAACGATCTGTATTTGCAGAGGATGGAACAGTAACCAGTGAAGGGGATACCATTCTCGGGGCAGATGATGTGGCCGGCCTTGTGGAGATCTTAGAAGGAATTCGCTGCGTTCAGGAGGCAGGGCTTCCCCATCGGGATGTGGAGGTGCTTTTCCCGATTGCAGAAGAAGTTTATCTCAAGGGTACGGAGTGGTTTGATTTCAGTCAGATACGGGCGAAGGAGGCATATGTACTGGATCTAAGCGGTCCTGTGGGGGCTGCTGCTTTGAAGGCCCCGACCCTGATTTCCTTTGCGGTCACAGTGAATGGACGGGCGGCTCATGCAGGCTTTAATCCGGAGGATGGCATTCATGCCCTCCAGATCATGTGCCGTGTGATTGGGGAAATACCGCAGGGCCATGTAGATCAGGAAACTACATTGAATATTGGGCTGATCTCCGGTGGTGAGGCAACCAATATCGTTCCTCCCACCTGTGTCTGCCGGGGTGAGATCCGCAGCTTGAATCATGGAAAAGCGCTTGCAGCGCTGGAATCGGTGCGGGATCAGTTTCATCAGGCAGCAGAAGCAGCAGGCGCCGGATTTCATCTGAACAGCCATATAGATCTGGTGGCATATCAGGTGGATCCGACTGCACCGGTGGTGGAGCATTTTACCAGCTGCTGTGACAGGCTGAGGATTCCCTGGAAGCTGACCAGTACCTTCGGCGGCAGCGACAATCACAATTTTATGCGAAATGGAATCCCGGGCATTGTGCTGTCCTGCGGCATGTATGAGGTGCACTCTGTCCGGGAATACACAAAACTCCAGGATCTGGAACTGGGAGCACGGCTGGTGGCGGAACTGATCCAGCCGCATTCGCGGTGAGAATAGATTCGCCTGGTGTGCGGTTGCTAGATCACATAGTCATCCCCTGGCTGTTCCAGGTGCATCAGGTCTGCCAATGTGATCCCATCCAGGTAATCATTGATCAGCTTATCCAGTCCCTGCCACATGGGCAGTGTCCTGCAGGCCGCCATTCGCGGGCAGGCCTGCTGCCCGGGCTCTAAGCAGGAAACCGGGGCCAGTGAATTCTCTGTCAGCCGCAGAATGCTGCCTACTGTGTACTGATCTGGTGATTTAGTCAGCTTGTAACCGCCGCCTTTGCCTCGCAGACCAGTTAAAAGCTTATTTTTTACAAGAATTTTTAAGATTGCTTCCAGATATTTTTCTGATATTTCCTGTCGGTTGGCTGTTTCCTTCAGAGGAACGTAGCCCTCCGACTGATGCTCAGCCAGATCGATCATAATTCGCAGGGCATACCGCCCTTTTGTTGAAACCATCATACACGTTTCCTCCATTGACTTGTAAGATTCTGAATCCTATTATACAACAAGGTTACTAGGTAAATCAATGGGGAAAGTGGTATTCTCAGTCAAGGTGAAACTCTTTTAACAGCTTCTTTTGAAAGGCTTCATCGGCAGAAGCTTTTTTCAGATCACTAATCCGGTTCTGCTGGAGCAGTATTTGATTAAGTGCATTGATACAATCCTTGCCTCGTTTTTCACCTTCCAATTTTCCCTCAGCTTTTCCATCGTGATATCCGCAATTATAGGTATCCTTTAAATGCAATTCTTCATCGTATTCACTTAAGATCATAAACCTCACCTCCGCTCGATGCTTTGTTAACAGTCGGTCCTTATATTTACGGTTGCTTGTTACCTCTTTTGTATCAGTCATATTCCGTTCTCCTTCTATTTTACTATAATTATTGGTCTTTGCAAAGGTTGGGAAATAATTTAAATGGAAATAAATGAAACTGATTACAGAAATCAGCAACTGCTCGGCCCCCCTGTATACTTGCTAGGCTTTAAGTTTTCTATGCGGAATGCATATCATCCAGATATTTCCACTATATCAAAAAATCAGCAGAAATGCAACAAAATTTTACAAAATATTAAACGGAATTATTGGGCTTAAATCAGGCGATTACAAAGGGGCTTTCAGACGATGAGCAGGAGATGATTTATCAGGCATTGAAGCTTATGGAGAAAAATTTTGCTGCGATCAGGGAGAAGCAGTTATAAAATAATTAAAATGAATGTGACAAGAATGGAACGATTAGAGGAGGATGTTATCTGTGAAGGTACTTAGAGCAACTGAGACCTGGCAGCAGGCCGGAGCCTATTATGTGCGGATCCAGGCCATGGCCAGGGAACACCATATTACGTTAAGGCAGGAGTTTGATGAGCATGACGGGCCGGACACAAAATACATCGTTTTGCTGGATGAGGAATTCCCTGTAGCTACCTGCCGCATGTATGAGATGGATGAAAGCAGTGTTATGGTGGGCCGGGTGGTTGTGTTGCCGGAATATCAAAAGCAGGGGCTGGGAAGGCTTGCCATGGAGGAGGCTGAGAAGTGGATCCGGGAACAGGGCTATCAGAAGATCGTTCTGGAGAGCCGGGATGTGGCAGTCGGTTTTTATGAAAAGCTGGGGTACAAGGCGGATTTTAATCGGGTGATTGAGGGAGAGACCTTTACCTGCGTGTATATGGAGAAGTGTCTGGAGATGAGATAGATGGATTTTGGTCAGCCTTCCGGCAGATGAGAAAGGAATTTCACAATTCTTTCAAAAAGATTAAAGCTTGGCTAAAGGTTTCTCCGTTATGATGTTCTCATAAGGCTGCAGACAAATAAAAGGAATGAGACTGTCTGCAGCCAGCACATGATGCGCGTTTACCGCAAAAAGGAGGACATTATGAAGCAAACAAAAGCAGTTGAAATTATAAGAGAATACCGGCGCAGGGCCCTGGTATGGCTGATGGCGGTCAGTCTGATGGCAGTTACCTTTATGACCATGTGGACATTTCCGGCCCATGCAGACGGCGGCCTGGAGCTGAATACCCAGTATCCGGGCATTTCTGCCAAGCCAGGTGACAGCTTAAGCATTCCCATCCAGATCGACAATGCCAGCGGAGCCGGAATGGAGGCTGATGTAGCGATCCGCTCGCTGCCGGAGAACTGGGAGGGATATCTTCAGGGCGGCAACTATCAGGTAAGCCGGGTGTATGTAAAGCCTGGGGAGGATGGAGCGGAACTGACACTGCATGTAACACTTCCGGACCAGCTGGAAGAGGGAACCTACACCGTAGAGGTTTGGGCAGCTTCCGCCGCTGGTGCCTCCGATCATCTGGAAATTCAGTTTCTGGTGAATGAAAAGGAAGCAGGAAAGGGCAGCTTTACCTCAGAATATCCGGAGCAGGAAGGCGCTTCCGGGACTGATTTCAGCTTCAGCACGACCCTGATCAACAACGGTCTGAAGCCTCAGTCCTATAGCCTGTCATCCAATGCACCTTCTGGCTGGAATGTAAGCTTCACTCCATCTGGGGAGACCACAAAGGTTGCAGCCATCCAGGTGGAATCCGGCGTCAGCCAGGGACTTAACGTGTCAGTAGTGCCGCCGGAGACGGTTGATGCAGGGGAATATCAGATTTCCTGCAGTGCGGTATCGGCAGAGGAAACGCTGAATCTGGACCTTACAGTCACTATTACAGGAACCTATGGAATTGCACTTGGCACACCAGATGGACGGCTCAGCTTTGACGCACATGCAAACAAGGAGTCGGATGTAACGCTTCAGATCCAGAATACAGGAAATGTAGATCTGGAAAATGTATCCTTGAATTCCACCGCACCTTCCGGCTGGACCGTCACCTATGATACTGAAGACAATATTATCGAATCTATTCCGGCAGGAACTACCACGGAAGTCATTGCCCATGTGAAGCCAAGCTCCGATGCCATCACCGGTGACTATGTAACTTCATTCAGCGTTAAAACCAATGAGGTTTCCGACAGCGCAGAATTCCGCGTGTCGGTAAAGACCAGCACCGTATGGGGCATCGTGGCAGTGCTTTTGATCCTCTGCACCGCCGGCGGTCTGGGATATGTGTTTAAAAAATACGGAAGACGGTAAGCCTGGAGGAGGGAGGAACAGCAGATGTCTGAACATGAAATGGCAGAAAATGTGATCATCCGCATTCAGGAGCTGACAAAATGCTACGGCGAAAAGACGGCCGTTTCCAACTTAAGCCTGGAGATCCGCAAAGGGGAAATCTTCGGCCTGCTAGGTCCTAATGGAGCAGGCAAGACTACCACCACCCTGATGCTGCTGGGGCTGACGGAGCCGACATCAGGAGCGGCCTGGATCGATGGAAAGGATTGCATCCGAGACCCCATCGCCATTAAGCGGATCACCGGATATCTTCCGGACAACGTAGGATTTTACGCAGATATGACCGGGAGAGAAAATCTTCGGTTTACCGGCCGGCTGAACGGACTGCCGGAACCGGTGATCGAGGAACGGATCACAAGCCTTCTGGAAAAGGTAGGAATGACCTATGCGGCCGATCAGAAGGCAGGCACCTATTCCAGAGGTATGAAGCAGAGACTGGGAATCGCAGATGTGCTGATGAAGGATCCGAAGGTGGTGATTCTGGATGAGCCTACCCTGGGAATCGACCCGGAGGGCATGCGGGAACTGATCCAGTTGATCCGGCGTCTGGCGGAGGAGGATGGAAGAACGATCCTGATCTCCTCCCATCAGCTGCACCAGATCCAGCAGATCTGTGACCGGGTGGGATTGTTTGTAGATGGAACGCTGATCGCCTGCGGAACCATCGAGGAGCTGGCGAAGCAGATGCAGCAGGAGGGGTGTTATGTCCTGGAAACGGCAGCACTTCCGGACAATCCGGAATTTCCAAAGCTTCTGGAAAGCCTGGGCAATGTGAATCAGGTGGAGCGGGAGGGCGAGGTGTATGTGGTACATTCCAGCTGGGATATTAAGCGGGAGCTGATCCGCAGATCCCTGGATGCCGGCTTTACCCTTACCCACCTGCGCCAGAGAGGAAATGATCTGGATGAGATCTATCGGAGATATTTTGAGAAGGCAGAGGTGAATCATGGAGATGACCATAAGAAGAAACAGAAACGATTTGCCGGATTCGGAAGCCGGCAGCAGGAACATGATCTGGAGGAAAAGGGATAAGGAAGACGAAGCACAGAAGCAGCCAAAGGGAGCGAACCGCTTCGGAAGCGGCCTGTCTGCGATTTATCACAAGGAGATGGCAGATCATATCCGAAGCCGGCGGTTCCTGATCGTGCTGGGGCTGGTGCTGCTGACCAGCTTTGCCAGCATTTACGGGGCGGTTTCCGGGATGTGGGACGGCACCAATACCAGCACAGATTACCGGTTTCTGCAGTTGTTTATCACAAGCGGAAGCTCCATTCCCTCTTTTATCTCCTTCATTGCACTGCTTGGACCCTTTGTGGGGCTGACCCTGGGCTTTGATGCCATTAACAGCGAGCGCTCGGAGGGAACCTTAAACTGTCTGGTCTCCCAGCCGGTTTATCGGGATTCCATTATAAACGGTAAATTTCTGGCAGGCGCCACCATGATTGTTCTGATGGTATTTTCTATGGGACTGCTGATCAGTGCGGTGGGTCTGCTGGTGATCGGGATTCCGCCGGAAGGGGAAGAGGTGGGACGGATTTTCGTCTGCCTTCTATTCACTGCAGTATATATCTGCTTCTGGCTGGCATTGTCCATCCTGTTTTCTGTGATCTGCCGCCATGCCGCCACCTCGGCCATGCTGGGGATCGCTCTCTGGATCTTCTTTGCCCTGTTTATGAGCCTGGTGGTCAATATCCTGACTGGGATCCTGTATCCAACCGATCAGATGACTTCCGTTGGCTCCATTATGGATTATTATGAATGTCAGGCCAATTTAAACCGGCTGTCGCCCTATTATCTGTACAGCGAAGCGGTCAGCACCATTATGAATCCAAGCGTCCGCTCCAACAATATCATCCTGCCCCAGCAGCTTTCCGGCGCCATCACAGGATACCTTTCTCTGGGACAGAGTGTTCTTCTGGTGTGGCCCCATCTGATCGGGCTTTTGGCATTGACGGCTGTAATATTTGCAATTTCCTATATTGCCTTTATGCGGAAAGAGATCCGCAGCAGATGATGAAAAAAAACGCATTCTGGCGGATGCTCACGGCTGGACGAGCCGCTGCCGCAGATGGAAATTCAGGCAAGTCATTAGGCGAAATGTGAACCGTCAGTACACTAGTACTTGCAGAAAGATGCAAATCGAGGTAGGATAGCGCTGAGATGAAGAAACAGCAGGGTGAAGTAAAAGCAGCAGGATAAAAAGGAGCGCGGACAATGAGAGTTTTGATCGTGGAGGATAATTTGCGGCTTGCACAGTCGATTCAAGATATTTTAAAACAGATCTGGTATGATTCGGATATCTGCACAGATGGAATCAGCGGAGGCTATCAGCTTCAGGAAGGCGCGTATGATGCCATGATTCTGGATCTGATGCTGCCGGGAAAGGACGGCATTACGCTGCTTCAGGAGGCCAGGGAGCAGGGCTGCCGGATCCCGGTGCTGATTCTGACTGCGAAAAGCGAGGTGGAGGATAAGGTCCGGGGGCTGGAGGGCGGAGCAGATTATTATCTGACCAAGCCCTTTGATAAGCAGGAGCTTCTGGCCGTGATGAAGGCGATCGTCAGGCGCCGGGGAGAGTTGCTCCCCGACTGCCTGACCTTTTGTGATCTTTCTCTGAATCAGGGGGATTATACCTTGTCCGGGCCGGAGCGATCCATCCAGCTGGGGCGGAAGGAATATGATATTCTGCGGATCCTGATGCAAAACCACAACCAGATCATCTCCAAGGAAACGCTGCTTTTAAATGTGTGGGGAAGCCAGTCAGAGGCAGTGGAAAATAATGTAGAGATTTATATTTCCTTTTTAAGAAAAAAGCTGACATTTTTAAAGGCACATGTGGCTATCGTCACCATTCGGAATCTGGGCTACCGCCTGTGTGAAAAGGAGGAGTCCCATGAAAGAGCTTGACCGGCTGCGATGGAAATTTATGCTGTACAATATGCTGATCGTAACAGCCGTGATCGGAGTTACCTTCTGCGCGGCAGCGCTGCTGGTGAAGCAGCGGGGCCGTCAGGAGGTAGCTGCTGTGCTGTCTCAGGCGGCGGAGGAGAATGCGGCGGAGGCGCTGATCTTCGAGCTTTCCTCTCCGGTCCGGGTGCCTTACTTTTCGGTCGTGGTGCAGACAGACGGTTCTGTTAAGCTGCAGGAAGGGGTATATAACTCATTTCCCAACCAGGAATTTCTGGAACAGGTAGCGCTGATGGGAATGGAGGAATCAAGAGAACAGGGGGCGCTTGAGGATTACAGCCTGCGCTATCTGCGGGTCCCGTCCCCGGAAGGATACCTGATTGCATTTGCCGACACCTCCTATGAGGAGGCAATGATCGATGAAATGCTGGTAAACGGAGGGATCGTCTGCTGTGTGATCTGGCTGGGCTTTCTGGTGCTGTCCTACTTTTTTGCCCGATGGGCAGTGCGGCCTGTGGCAGATGCCATGCAGCACCAAAGGCAGTTTGTGGCGGACGCGTCCCATGAGCTGAAAACACCTCTGACGATCATTACAGCCAATGCAGAATTACTGAAGGACCGGTGCCAGGGAATGGCGCCGGAGATCGATAAATGGCTGGACAATGTGAATCAGGAATGTGTGCAGATGCGTCATCTGGTAGAAAGCCTTCTCATGCTTGCCAGAAGTGACGCAGCAAAAAAGAATCATACAGACTGGGAGTTTTTTGATTTTTCAGACCTGCTGACGGAGGAGATCCTGACCTTTGAGCCGGTTTTCTTCCAGCTGGGGAAAATTTTGGACTATGAGATCTGCGATTCTGTGCGGGTGAGGGGCAGCTTAAAACAGTTAAGGCAGGTGATAAAGATCCTGCTTGACAATGCAGCAAAGTACTCGAAGGAAACGGGACAGACAGAAGTGCGGCTGGAGCTTTGCGGCAGAAAACGGATATGTCTGTGGGTAAAAAGCGAGGGAAATGAAATCCCGAAAGAACAGAGAACAGCCATTTTCCGGCGGTTTTACCGGGGCGATGCATCCAGAAGCAGTCAGGACAGCTATGGGCTTGGACTTGCCATTGCGCAGGCCATCATAAAGAACCACAGAGGAACCATGGGGGTGGAGTGGGATGGAAGGAGAAACTGCTTTTATCTGAAACTGAAGGGTGAGAAAACAGAAAAAGGAAGAAAAAGAGAAAATCGTATCCCTTTTGTCAATAAAATGGTATGATAGTTCGTGTATCAATACAGAGCAATCGTTACAGGGAAGGTATCGGAACGGCTGCAGGCAATTTTTGATGATCAAAAGGAGGAACAACGTTATGAAGGAACAGGCACAGCACTGGTGGAAGCAGGCGGTAGTATATCAGATCTATCCCAGAAGCTTCCAGGATGACAATGGGGACGGCATCGGAGATCTGAAGGGAATCATCCGCCGTCTGGATTATCTGGAGGAGCTTGGTGTTGATGCCCTATGGCTTTCTCCGGTATGCAGATCTCCGCAGGATGATAATGGATATGATATTTCCGATTATCAGGATATCGACCCTATGTTCGGCACGCTGGCGGATATGGAGGAATTGATTGGCCAGGCGAAAAAGCGGAACATCCGCATTATTATGGATCTTGTGCTGAATCATTCCTCCGATGAGCACCGGTGGTTTCTGGAAGCGAAGAAAAGCCGGGAGAATCCCTACCATGACTATTATGTATGGCGGGATGGAGAGGAAGGCATTCTTCCGAATGAGATGAAGTCAGCCTTCGGCGGTTCCGCCTGGGAATGGGTGCCGGAGCTTAAACAGTATTATTTCCATCAGTTTTCAGTAAAGCAGCCGGATCTGAACTGGGAGAACCCGAAGGTGCGCCGCGAAATATACGATATGATCCTCTGGTGGATGAACAAGGGCGTGGGAGGCTTCCGCCTGGATGTGATCGACCAGATTGCCAAGGAGCCAGATCAAGGGATTACCAGCAATGGTCCAAGGCTTCATGAATTTATCCGGGAATTAAGCCGGGAGACCTTCCAGAAGGGCGATTATATTACCGTGGGAGAGGCATGGGGAGCGGATACCCAGCGGGCGAAGCTGTACAGCAATCCAGACGGAAGCGAATTCTCCATGGTATTTCAGTTTGAGCATATGGTTCTGGATCAGCAGCCGGGAAAATCCAAGTGGGATCTGGCGCCCCTTCCCTTTGTGAAGCTGAAGCAGGTTCTGGCAAAATGGCAGCAGGAGCTTTACGGATGCGGCTGGAACAGTCTGTTCTGGAATAATCATGATCTTCCAAGGATCGTGTCCCGCTGGGGTGATGACCGCGCCTACCGGATCGAATCGGCTAAGATGTTGGCGACAGTCCTTCACGGAATGCAGGGAACTCCCTACATCTATCAGGGAGAAGAGCTTGGAATGACCAATGTCCGCTTTGATGATATCAGCCAGTACCGGGATATTGAGATCTTAAATATGTATCAGGAGCGAATCCAGCAGGGTTATCCGAAGGAAGCGGTGATGGAATCCATCTATGCAAAGGGACGGGACAATGCCCGCACTCCAATGCAGTGGAGCAGCGAGCCGAATGCCGGCTTTACTGCCGGAACACCATGGATGGAAGTGAACCCGAATTACACCAGGATCAATGCCCGGCAGCAGCTTGAGGATCCAGATTCCATCTTCCAGTACTACCGGAAGCTGATCCAGCTGAGAAAGCAGCTGGATGTGCTGGTAACTGGACGTTTTGATCTTCTTCTGGAACAAGATGAGCAGATTTTTGCTTATACGCGGACGGAAACGGGGATAGAAGATGAGCAAAAGGATGAGGCCGGAGCAGGCAGCGATCAGGCATCAGAAGCTGCTGCCCAGGATCATAGAAAACATAGAAAGCAGGTTCTGGTATGTGCCAATTTCTCAGACCGTCCGGCGGCATGCAGCCTGTTGAGGGATTGGAAGAATGCTGAGACCCTGATTCATAATTATCCAGGAGAGGTTTTGGAGGAGCAGCTAAGGCCCTATGAGGCAGTTATGCTGGTTTCCGGCCAGTCAGTGAAGTGAACAGTAAGGATGAAGGGTCTGCATCAGACATAATCCGCGATAAAAGTAGTGATTTTTTTCCAAGATTATGATAAAATAAAGCAGCCGCAGCATAACAGAACATATAAAAAGCGGAGACAGGCAGGAAAATGCCTGGTTAAAAGGAGGATATGAAGATGTTAGATGCAAAAGTTGCCAAACTGCTGAATGTTCAGGTAAATAAGGAGTTTTATTCCGCATATTTATACCTGGATTTTTCTAATTACTACATGGAGCAGGGGCTGGAGGGCTTTGCAAACTGGTATAAGATCCAGGCTCAGGAGGAGCGGGATCATGCAATGCTGTTTATGCAGTATCTCCAGAATAATGGCTGCAAGGTAACCCTGGAGGCGATTGATAAGCCGGATCAAGCGTTTGCTTCCTTCGCAGACCCGCTGAATGCCGGTTATGAGCATGAGCAGTATGTGACCAGCCTGATCCATACGATCTATGATGCCGCCAGCGCAGTAAAGGATTTCCGTACTATGCAGTTCTTAGACTGGTTTGTCAAGGAGCAGGGCGAGGAAGAGACCAATGCAGAAGGTCTGATCAAGAAGTTTGACCTGTTCGGATCCGATCCGAGAGCTCTTTACATGCTGGACAATGAGCTGGCTGCCAGAGTATACTCTGCGCCATCTTTAGTTCTGTAAAAGGAGCTGAATGAACCGGAAGAAAGTGGTCTGTTCCTGCTATGGCATTACGAAGGGCGACATTGCCGATGCCGTAGAGAATGGGGCAGCCACCTTTAAGGAAGTCAAGAAGCAGACGAAGGCAGGCAAGGCCTGCGGGCACTGCAAGAAAAAGATAAAAAAGCTGGTGAAGAAGCTGGCTGACTGATCAGGCCAGTGATAACAGAAGAAAACAGGCATTCAAGCAGGAAACACAGAATCGTTGTTTTTCAGATAGGCGATTCTGTGTTTTTTTGTTATAACGAAATTGTAATGTAAACTACACCTGTAGCAAGAAACACCTGTAGCCCACACTACACTTGTGCCCTGCACTCCTGGCAAATTTTTGACAATCCTCCTAAAATACAATCATCAGGTAACGCAGTTTCGTGAACTGAAACCAAAAAAGGCAAGGAGGAAACAAAATGGTATTACCTCAGTTTGAGTATCTGGCTCCTACAACCATAGGAGAAGCATGCAACCTGCTTCTGGAATTAGGCAGCAGCGCAAAGGTGATGGCAGGTGCCACCGACTTAATCCCGCCAATGAGAGATAAGGCATTTACCGCCGAGTATCTCATTGACATCAAAAAGATCCCAGGACTTGATTATCTGGAATATGACGAAAAGGAAGGCTTGAAGATCGGTGCTCTGACTACGCTCCGCACCATCGAGACCTCTCCGTTAGTGAAGGAGAAAAACCCGGCTACAGCACATGCAGCAAAGGTGATTGCATCCACCCAGATCCGTGCCAAGGGAACGATGGCAGGCAATATCTGCAACGCATCCCCATCCTGCGACAGCGGTCCGAACCTGCTGGCTCAGGGCGCTAAGATCCTGGTACAGGGCCCAAATAAGGATCGTGTGATCGCAATTGAGGACTTTTTCTTAGGCGTAAAGAAGACTTCCCTGGAGCCAGGTGAGATCGTGACCGGCATCGTGATCCCGCCGCTGGCAGAGAATGAGGCAGCCGCATATATCAAGCATGCCGTAAGAAAAGCAATGGACTTAGCCATCATCGGTGTAGCGGTTAAAATCAAGGTGGAAAATGGTATCTGCACCGATGCAAAGATTGCACTTGGCGCAGTAGCAACTACCCCGATTCGTGCTCCGAAGGCTGAGGAGGCCCTGATCGGCAAGGAGCTGACGGACGATGTGATCATCAAAGCCTCTGAGGAAGCAATGAATTCCTGTAATCCGATCTCCGATATCCGTGCATCAGCCGAGTACCGGAAGGATATGATTCGGGTATTTACCAAGCGTGCCATCAAACAGGCTATGGAAAGTTTATAGGAGGCGAGAGAACATGAAGCATAAACACAGTATCAGTTTGATTATCAACGGCGATCCGGTGGAAGCCATCGTAAAAGACAACCTGACCCTGCTGGATTTCCTGCGCGACCAGTTATTCCTGACCGGAACCAAGAAGGGCTGTGAGGAAGGCGAGTGCGGCGCCTGTACCGTTCTGTTAGATGGAAAGCCGGTAAACTCCTGCTGTACTTTGGCAGTGGAGTGTGACGGCCATGATATCGTGACCGTTGAGGGAATCGCAAAGAATGGACAGCTCCATCCGATCCAGAGGCAGTTTATTGACAAGTGGGCCATGCAGTGCGGTTACTGCACTCCAGGTATGATTATGTCTGCGAAGGCACTTCTGGATGTAAATCCCCATCCAACCGAGCTGGAGATCAGAGAAGCTATCGAAGGAAACCTTTGCCGCTGTACCGGTTATGCCAAGATCGTGGAGGCGATCCAGGCAGCAGCAGCTGAGATGAACTGGGAGGAGGAATAGAGCATGCATAAAGATTGTGATAAGCATTATTTCAAGAAACCGGAATTTTACCGTCTGACCGGTGAAAACAACTATGTCCGCATTGATGCAGAGGACAAGGTAACGGGCCACGGACAGTATGTAGGCGATATTATGTTCCCGGATATGCTGACCGGACGCATGGTTCGCAGCCCTTATGCCAGAGCCAGAATCATCTCCATCGACACCAGCGAAGCAGAGAAGGTTCCAGGTGTGAAGTGTATCCTGACTGCAAAGGACTTTGAGTGGAAGGCTAAAGTAGGAAACGGCGAGTTTGCAGCCGAGTTTGCAGATAAGGAAGTACTCTGCTCCGAGATCGTCCGCCAGGTAGGCGATGATGTGGCAGCAGTAGCGGCCGTCGATGAGGAGACTGCTCAGATCGCAGCCGATTTAATCAAGGTAGAATATGAAGTGCTCCCAGGGGTATTCGATCCATTCGAGGCCATGGAGGATGACGCTCCGGAAGTAAACTGGGAGGGCAAGGGCTTAAACAACATCGGTATGCAGTCTGTGATGAAGGCCGGAACCGATATTGATGAAGAATTTAACAATGCTGCTTACGTGCAGCACAGAGAATACAGCACCCACCGTATGGTTCATGCAGCTATGGAGCCTCACGGCGCAGTGGCAACTTACCGCAATGGTACTTACACCATCTGGATGTCTACCCAGATGGCATATGTAGACCAGTTCTGGTATGCACGGTGTCTGGGCGTTCCGGAGAATCATGTCCGGGTGATCAAGCCATTAGTAGGCGGCGGCTTCGGCGGCAAGCTGGATTCCTATTCCTTCGGTCTGTGTGCGGCAAAGATGGCAGAGCTGACCGGACGGCCGGTTCGTATGATCCTGACCCGTGAGGAAGTATTCCAGTCCACCCGTCATCGCCATCCCATCTATATGAAGATCGACACTGCATTCGGTGCAGACGGAAAGCTTCTGGCAAAGAAGTGTTACCATGTTCTGGACGGCGGCCCTTACGGCGGTTCGGGCGTGGCTTCCTGTGCACAGGCGACTCTGTGGGCAAACTTCCCATATAAGATGAATTCCGTAGACTTCCTGGCACGCCGTGTCTATACCAATAACCCGGTAGCCGGAGCCATGCGTGGATATACCGCATGCCAGGTGCATTTCGCACATGATCTGAACATGCAGTATGCAGCAGATCAGATGGGCATCGACCCAGTTGAATTCCGTAAGATCAGCGCTGCTGACCCTGGCTATGTAGCACCTGCCGGCCTGGCCATCACCAGCTGTGCTTACAAGGAAACTCTGGATACCGCAGCCAAGGAGATCGGCTGGTATGAGAAGAAGGGCAAGATGAAGAAGGGCGAGGGCATTGGTTTTGCCGGAACCGGTTTCGTATCCGGTACTGGTTTTGCCGTTCTGGAGGCTCCGAATCAGAGCTCTGCCTGCGTGACCCTTCGTATGAATAAGCGCGGTATGGCAACCCTGTACATCGGTTCCCATGATATCGGCCAGGGTTCTGATACGGTTATGACCGCAATCGTGGCAGAGGAATTAGGTCTGCCAATGGATATGGTAAAGACCTTCATGTCCGATACCTTCTTAACCCCTTGGGATTCCGGTTCTTACGGAAGCCGTGTTACCTTCTTAGCTGGTAATGCAGCACGCCGTGCAGCCGTTGATGCAAAGCGTCAGCTGTTCGAAGTGATCGCTCCTATGTGGGGCGTGATGCCTCAGACCCTGGAATGCCTGGATGGAAAGGTAATCAGCAAGGAGAAAGCTGAGCTTCAGATGTCCATCGGTGATGCCATGTTCAAGTACATGACCGTTAAGGGCGGCGATGAGTTAGTGGGAATCGGCTCCTACTACCACAGAACCGATAACTCTCAGTACAATGGTGTCAACACCACCAACTATGCTCCTGCATACAGCTTCTCTACTGGAGCGGCTCACCTGACCGTAGATGAGGAGACCGGTGTTCTGGATATTGATGAATTCGTATTTGCACATGACTGCGGCCGTGCACTAAACCGCCGTGCAGTAGAGGGCCAGCTGGAAGGCTCCATCGGAATGGGCCTGGGCTATGCCGTATACGAGCATACCGTAACCAAGGAAGGAAAGATCCTGAATCCAAACTTCCGTGACTATCGTCTGCCAACGGCTCTTGATATGCCGAAGATGCGCACCTTCTACGACTTTACACCGGACGAGGAAGGCCCGTTAGGAGCAAAGGAAGCCGGAGAAGGCTCTGCAGCACCAGTGGCACCGGCAATCGCCAATGCAGTGAATATGGCAACCGGCATTTACTTTACGGAACTGCCATTGGATCCGGAGCATATCTGGAGAGCAATGCGGGGACTGAAAGACGATCGTAACTCCAAATAGAATGTGAAGATCGGAGGAGAAGTATGCATTATTTTAAGAATCATTTCGGCTTGATCATCTCGATATACGTTGCCCTGTTTATGTCTTTCAGTATGGCGACGGTAGGCGTGATCTGGAATTACGCCCAGCTTGGCTTCCATGTTGAAAGCTGGATCTTAAACTGGGGAGCTGCTTTCTTAAGCTTTACTATCGTCAGTATTATCCTGCCGGTAAAAATGATCGGTGACAAAGCTGCCCTGTCCCTGAAGCTTAAACCGGAAGGGTTTGGTTTCTTTGTCGTATCCAATGCAGTTCGTACCCTGTTTTTTAATACGGTCGTTACCGTGATGCTGACCGGCTGCGGCATGGGATTTACTCATCCTTATTTATGGCCTGCAATCGGCAGTCAGCTCGTTCCGATGTATGTAATCAGTCTTTTGTTTCCTTTAGTTTATGAGAAGATGGCCTTTCACGCTGCCTGTAAGATCCTGGGGCAGCCGCCGTTCCAGGTTGGCGATTAAGGCCGGTTGAACGTTATTTCATCATGATAAGCGAAGGAGAGGCGGTTATTGGAATCGTCTCTCTTTGTGCAATCTAAGTTTTTGCAGAGGAGATGCGGCTGAAAAGAAATTTGGATTGCATCATTTCATTTCAGGAGAGGAGTGCTGAATATGGGGCATACTTTGAAAAAAATGCGGCTTGACAGTGGAGTTTTAGTAGAAGAAAAGGGATGTGTAAATTATATCTGCAGATACTGCGGCGGGAAGGCCACAGCCTGCAATATGGTTGCCAACATGTGCCTTCAGGTGTATGCAAAGCATGTAGGACGCTGCGGGGCGTATATGGAATCGGAAAAATATGTGGGATATATCACAGAATGTCCTACCTGCCAATATTATCAGGAGGGGCATGGATGTTCCTATGAAGGGGCGGACCGGATGTAGAATTGAGAAGAATATAGCAGAATGAAGTGATAAGAAACCGCTGAATGGAAAGAATGAACTCCCCAAATCCTGATCAGCGGTTTTTTGCTTTATTTTTGTCGTAAAAAGTATATATAGGTGTTAAAAGGTATCTATTAAGTGAAATTGCATGATTAAAAATATGCAAAAGGTATATAAAAGCATGTATTAGTGGTGAAAATTATGATATAATGATGTTGCTAAATTAAAAAGTAAGTGGCAGCAGGTTTTGCCTGGAAAGTGGGTGAGCAACATGAACTATACGTTTAATTCTGTTTTTTCTTCCGCAACATTTCCTGAGTATACGTATGTAAACCGAAAAAGTTCACAGGGTTTTACTTATGAAGAGCGATTGCAGATTGCACTTCAGCAGGCTGGTTATTTGATCATAATAGATGGACCGTCTAAAATCGGGAAGACTGTTTTGTGTGAGGCTGTAATTGGAAAAGATAAGCTGGTATCAATGACTGGAAATGATTTTAAAGGTGAGAACGATTTTTGGTCTGTAGTTGCAAAGAAAGCAGATATTCCGCTAAGAGGAGAGGTAGAGAATGCAAGCACGGTATCAGGGCAGGGAGAGCAGGTTCGTACAAAATATATCTCTCAGTACAGTACAAACAAAGAAAGAGTATTAAAATACTTTCTGGACCATAAAAAGGTGCTGCTACTGGATGATTTTCATTATGCGGATGAGAAGATGCAGCTTGATGCTGCATGCCAGTTAAAGGAAGCAATTCGTTCTAATTTGAAGGCTGTTATTGTATCACTTCCAGGCAGAGTGGACGAAACGGTGAAGAATAATCCAGATTTACAAGGCAGGATTATGAATATCACATTAAAACCGTGGAAGGATGAGGAATTAGCTAAAATTCCAGAAATGGGATTTCGCAAGCTTAAGGTGACTGCATCGAAAACGTTGATTGACAGGCTGGTGATGGAATGTATTAATTCGCCTCAGACGATTCAATCAATTTGTGAGAATATTGGGCATTATATTTCAGACGATATGGTATTGCGGGATGAAGACATTACGAGAAGCTGTTATCTGAGAGCAGACTATTTGACATATCAGGAATTGTATTCGAAGTTATTGTCCGGTCCTTCCTCCCGTGGACAGAAGAGGGCCGTGTACTATTTGAAGAATGGAATGACTGTGGATCGATACGGATTATTGTTAGAAACTTTGGCTAAAAATCCGCCTTTAAAATCGATCACAACAGCAGAGATTTATGAACGAGCCAAGGAAATTTTGGATACGGAAAAAACAATGACAAAATTGACTGCGCAAAATATAGCAGGAACAATCAAACTGATGTTTTCCATATTAGAAGAAAGTAAATACGAAGCGGATAAGGTATTTGATTGGAAAGATAAAACCTTAACCTTTCGGGATCCGCTTTTTTTATTCTACTTAAGATGGAGGAGAGATGAATAAAGAACAACTGATTGAGAAAGGGTTAGCGCTTGAAACGCTATCAGAATTGTCTCTGCTTCGTGAATGTTATGAGGAGTGGAAAAACATGGTGATCGAGTACGCCAGCCGGAATGATTATATTATGGAGCAGTGCAGAATTCAGCTTCATATGGTTGAAACTCCATTTGAGTCGAAAGAAGAAATCCTGGTAAAGTATCGTTCCTGTGTGAAACGAGGAATAAAGCTTCTTCAGGATGCAGAAGTGTTCGGACAGGAAACAGATGCTTTGGAGAGGGTGATTTGCAATTTTGATTTATTTTTACAAAACATGTTTCGGACAAAACCGGAAAACAAGGCAACCTTGCAGCAGGAACTGCTCGATCAGGTGACCATTCAGAATGAATATGATGTGCAGCATATCATGTATGCAGTAATCAAGGCTCTTTATCCTTCGGCAAGAAGAGAGGTAAGTCAGGATACTGGTTATGGAACGGTTCGATATGATATTGTGATAGAAGAGATTGATACTGTAATTGAAATTAAATGTACCAGAAAGGATCATTCGGAAGCAAAGTTATATCGTGAGTTAGGTGAAGACGGCTATTTTTATCGCTGTTCAAGATTAATTATTTACATATACGATAAGCAAAAAATTATACATGATGTGGGAAATTTTAGAAAATCACTTTCAAGAACAACGAAAACAGCAGGAAAAGAAGTGCATGTATACGTTGAGCAAACCAGAAACCTGATTTGACTTAATCCTCCGCTTTTCACATGAAAAACGGAGGATTTTTAAGTGGATACGATTCCATCAATCACGGATGAACGATCATCACAGTCCCCTTCAGATCTCCTAACGGCAGCAGCAGAAATGCCCCGTACTTCTCCTCCAGGTCCTGCACAGCCCGACGGACTCCGGTATAGCTGGTATCCTCATAGCCGGAGAGCAGGATCACGCCGCCCTGGCTCATCCGCGGGAAGAAGAACTGGATTCCGCAGTAGGTAGGCTGATACAGACAGGCATCGATGTGAACCAGCGCAAATTTCTCGTCCTCCATGTCAAAAGCTGATTCCGGGAACCAGCCCTTTTTTACGATTACCTGCTCCGGCACCGGCATCCGTTCCATCAGCCGTTCTTCTTTGGCTTGGGAGAATTGTCCGATTTTTGCCGGGGAGCAGTTCAGCTCTTGTTCCTTTGCAATATCCCTCTCATCAAACCCTTCAAAGGTATCGAACAGGTACAGTTTCCGGTCAGGCATCAGGATATTAAACTGCCAGGCCAGATCGCCCTGGTAGCAGCCCAGCTCCGCCACATTTCCAGCTACACCCAAGGTTCCCAGCCGTCTGGTCAGACGTCGGATAACAGAGCCTTTAACGGTGAACTGGGTATAAAGGTCGTTGATAAATAAAATGTCGTTTAAGAAGCCGGCCCGGATCGCCATATACTGGAGTGCGTGGCTTTTCTCGGCGTCCGTTGCTGCGATCACGATCACATCTGGCTGGAGAGATACTGCCAGATCGATGGGCATTACCGGTATTCCTTCCATATTTTCTTTCAATTCTCCGGTTTCTTCATTGGCAAATACATTCCAGGTGTCCGAGTTGGAATTTCCAATGCCGACCAGTTTCATTTCCTTTGGATTCAGCAGATCGGAAACAGGGATGGATAAATGTTCCGTTTCCAGGATTACAACGGTCTTCATGTGCGGTGCCTCCTCATTTCGCAGGTTGATATGGTTCTGAAATTTCTTCCGTTTTTTCGATATTTGTTTTCTTTATTATGAATCAGCCCCATTGATACAACAAGTAGTGTAAGTTACATAAGGATCACGGATTACACCTGCATCATACCTTCCATGTGAATCCTGCCATACTTATTTTTTGTACCTGAAAATGTTAAAATATTTTCAAACTAATATTTGGAGCGTAACAGGAGGAAGATATGGAGAGAGTAGCGATTCGAATTAATGGGGTACTGCGGAAATTCATCATCGGAGAGGAAGAGGGATGTGTGAAGCCGGAGGAGACCTTGCTTCAGACTCTGCGTGACCGGCTGAATCTGACCGGAACCAAGGAGGGCTGCAATCATGGAGCCTGCGGCAACTGTACGGTTATTATGAACGGCGATGCAGTGGCATCCTGCATGATCTTAACAGCAGACTGCGACGGCGCGGAGGTGACCACCATCGAGGGACTGGAAAATCCCAGGACAGGTGAGTTAAATACCCTTCAGCAGGCGTTTGTGGATCATTCTGCATTCCAGTGCGGTTTCTGCACCCCAGGCATTGTGATGTCCGCCCAGGCGCTGCTGAATCAGAATCCGGAGCCGGATCATGAGGAGATCATGGAGGCGCTGTCGGGAAATTACTGCCGGTGCATCAGCCATTATCAGGTGGCCACAGCTGTGGAGGACGCGATCCAGAGAATGAAGGAGGAAAGATAGGCATGGGCGAGAATAATTACAGATACATAGGAAAGCATGTGAACCGTGCAGATGCCAAAGAACTGATTACTGGACGCCGTCAGTTTATCGATGATATCCGGATTCCGGGAATGCTGTATGCCCGGGTCTTAAGAAGCCCTTATCCACATGCCAATATTACCAGGATCGAGACAGAGAAGGCGGAGGCCCTTCCAGGGGTAAAAGCCGTATTGACCTATAAGAACGCACCAGGCTGGAAATGTGGCCTGCCTCAGCACAGAAAGGTTCTGGATTCCAGAGTCCGTTTCGTAGGGGACAGCGTGGCATTAGTTGCGGCAGAGTCCATTGAAATTGCCAATGAAGCCTTAAAATTAATTGAGGTGGAGTACGAGCAGCTTCCCTTCGTTCTGGACTGCGAGGAAGCCTTAAAGCCGGATGCTCCTCAGCTCTACGAGGAATTTCCAGGCAATATTATCCCCAAGACCACGCCCTTCAGCGAGGAGCCTTTTAACCAGATCCATGTAGGCAATGTGGAGGAAGCCTTCAAGGAGTCCAAGTATGTGGCAGAGGGCTATTACTGCTATGACAAGTGGCCTCATCCGCTGCCTCCTGAATCTCCAGGCGTGATCGCAGAGTGGACCAGTCCCAGTGCAGTCACCCTTCACTACAATGGCGGCGCTCCTCATCTGCAGAAATTTAATACAGAAGCATCCATTCCAGGCGTGGCAGTGAGAGTCATTGCCTGTCATGCAGGCGGCTCCTACGGCAGCAAGCAGCTGATTCCTCATCTGGCGCTGCAGGCCATCGCTCTGGCGAAGGAAACCGGCCATGCGGTGAAGCTGATGATGGACCGTACCGATCATCTCTTATCCTACGAGCTGCGTCAGGGAAGCCGGATCCGCGGCAAGGTAGGCATTACGGAGGACGGCATTATTAACGCTATCCAGGGTATGTGGTACATCGATTCCGGCATGTCTTCCACCTACGCACAGGCTATGACAGCAGTAGGACTTGGCGAGGCGCAGGCCTTCTGCGGCAAGTGTAAGAACTGGGATCTGGATACGGTTCTGGTTGCCACCAATCACAGCTCTCAGGCGCCAATCCGCGGCTTCGGCGGTCAGGAGTTAAAGGGAGCCATGATCCCTCTGGTATGTACTGCCATCCGTGCTGCCAACATGGACCCATATGAGGTATTTAAGAAGAATTTCGTAAAGGCCGGAGATTCCTATATCTGGCGTGATTATAAGTGGTGGGAGGTTCGTTCCGTTGACTTTACCGCCGCATTTGAAGAGTCTGCCAAAGCATTTGGCTGGAAGGATAAATGGAAAGGCTGGGAGGTTCCTACCTGGGTCAGCCCGGACGGCAAGCGTGCCATCGGTGTGGGCGTAGGCGTTCACGGCAATGCAGATATCGGTGAGGACCCCACAGAAGGCTTTGTCAAGCTCCATCCATTTGGCTCGGTTACTGTAGAGATCTGCATCGGTGAGACGGGAGGCGCCCAGCGTCACGGTGTTCAGAAGATGGTGGCGGAGGTAATGAAGGTGCCATTTGACGGTGTACAGCTGGTAAATTCCGATACCCACGGAACCGGCTACGATGCCGGCATGATCGGCTCCCGTGGAACCATAACCATGGGAACCTGCGCTGTCCGTGCGGCAAAGGATGCCAAGAGAAAGCTTCTCCAGTTAGCTTCTGAAAAGCTGAATATCGATGTGGATGAGCTGGATACAGAAAATTTCATGGTATTCCAGAAGGGGCACCAGGATCAGGTGTGCCTGCCATGGATCGCCATTACCGGAACTCCTGAGATGACCATCACCGGTGTAGGCGTTTACAAGCAGAACTTTGATAAGCCAAACTTTGCTCTTTACTTTGCGGAGATGGAAGTAAACTTAGAAACTGGAGAGGCGAAGTTAGTCCGCGCCCTGGAAGGCACTGATGTTGGCCAGATCATCGACCCGGTCAATGTGCGGATGCAGGCGGAAGGATCCTTCGGTGCAGCCGGTGCAGACACCGCTATTTTCGAAGAGATGGTCATGGACAAGAAGCTGGGACGCTTTATGACCGGCAATATGATCGATTACAAGTGGCGTACCTTTAACGAATTCCCTCAGTTTGATACGGTGATCCTGGAAAGCCAGTTCAACACCGAATCCTTCCACGCACTGGGCTTTGGTGAGATCAGCGGTTCTCCTGCTCCATCTGCCATCCTGATGGCGGTGTCCAATGCCATCGGCCATGAGGTGAAGGAATATCCGGTTACGCCGAATGTGGTGCTGAAGGCCATGGGAAAGCTGGGAACCGACCAGGCAGCAACGTCCAATCAGTAGAAGTCCGTGTCAGGAGGGGAAAACGATGAAACATTTTGAACATGTAAATGCAGCCAGCTTTGAGGAAGCTGGAAGAATGATAAAGGAATCCAGGGGAACAGCCCAGGCTATGGCCGGGGGCTCGGACCTTTTGGGTGTATATAAAGATAATCTGTTAAAGACCTATCCGGAAACGGTGATCAACTTAAAGCAGATCCCAGGCAGCAGCCAGATCCAGGCTGCAGAAGGGTGTGTGTCCATCGGCGCCAACAGCAAGCTGACGAAGGTGGCCGCAGATGCAGCCGTGAAGGAGAACTGTCAGGCGCTTGCCGAAGCGGCTCACTCCGTAGCATCTCCGCTGATCCGGAACATTGGAACCATCGGCGGAAATATCTGCCAGGATGTGCGCTGCTGGTATTACCGGTATCCCGATTCTGTTGGCGATACCTTAGACTGCAAGCGGAAGGGCGGCAAGACCTGCTATGCTATTAATGGTGAAAACCGCTACCATTCTGTATTCGGCGGAATGAGCTGCGGCGGCTCCGCCTGTGCCAAGGCCTGCCCGGCAGGAACCGACATTGCCGGATACATGGCACAGCTTCGGAAGGGCGACTGGGATGGAGCAGCCAGAACCATTATGAAATACAATCCAATGCCTATGATGACCTCCCGCATCTGTCCTCACACCTGTCAGAGCGACTGCAACCAGACTGTATACGGCGACAGTGTTAATGTACATGGTGTAGAGCGCTCTCTGGGAGATTATATTCTGGCCCATGCCGATCAGTATTATGCGGCTCCTTCTCCAGAGCAGGAGACCGGAAAGAAGGCTGCCATTATCGGTGCAGGTCCAGGAGGTCTGTCTGCTGCCTTTTATCTTCGGAAGGCAGGCCACAGCGTAACGATATTTGACCAGATGGAAAAGGCCGGCGGCGTTCTCCAGTACGGGATCCCCCATTACCGTCTGCCCAAGACCATCGTGGACGCATATGTGGATGCCCTTCGGAAGATGGGCGTAGAATTCCGCCTTGGCACCCAGGTGGGACGGGATATTACCGTGGAAGAGATCGAGAAGTCTTATGATACCATTTATTTTGGAACCGGTGCATGGAAGCAGCCGGTGCTGGGCCTGGAGGGAGAGAATCTGACTGAGTTTGGATTAAACTTCCTGGTAGAGGTGAACACCTACCTGAAGAGAGCCATCGGCAATGAGGTTTTAGTGTGCGGCGGCGGAAATGTAGCCATGGACGTGGCGCTGACGGCTGTCCGCCTGGGTGCAAAGAGCGTGAAGCTGGTCTGCTTAGAGCGGGAGCAGGAAATGCCTGCATCCGCAGAAGAGGTTGCCAGAGCGAAGGAAGAGGGAGTGGTTCTTTATAACGGCTGGGGGCTTGGAAAGGTAGTAACCGATGAAACGGGCAAAGCCGCCGGACTGGAGGCGAAGCGCTGCCTGTCTGTTTACGATGAAGCACACCACTTTGCTCCTGTTTACGATGAGGCGGACCGCCAGGTCATCCAGGCGGATACCATTATCCTGGCGACGGGACAGCGGGTGGATCTGGATTTCCTGGGAGAAAGCTTTGCTTCCCAGATCCGTTCAGAACGCGGTCTGATCGAAGCGGACGCAGAGTCCTATCAGACGAAGAAGCACGGCGTGTATGCAGGCGGTGATGCTGTGACCGGGCCCAATGTGGCTATCCGGGCAATTGCAGCAGGCCGCACAGCGGCAGCCGGAATGAACCGGGATCTGGGAACCGGTGCGGCAGCTGACTGTGCAGAAGGGAAGCTGCAGGAGCAGGTTAAGACAGTGACAAAGGAGCAACCGGATCCATTCCTCCACTTTGATCCGGTTGGCGTTGATGCCGCAGCAGCGAATAAGCTGAAGGAGGTTCCGCTGGGCGTGCGGTCTCTGACGAAGGAGGATGCAGAGACCTTTGATATGGAAACGGCATTGAAGGAGGCAGGACGCTGCATGAACTGCGGCTGCTACGCCGTCAGCCCATCGGATATCAGCCCGGTTCTGGTGATGGCAGATGCTCAGATCGTGACCACAGAGCGTGTGATCCCGGCAGCTGACCTGTTTACAAAGGAGCTGACAGTACAGCATATTCTGGCACCGGGAGAGCTGGTAAAGGAGATCCAGGTTCCCAAGCAGAAGGGAATCACCCATTATGATAAAAAGCGTGTCCGCGATGCCATTGATTTTGCCATCGTTTCCCTGGCATCCCGTTTTGAGGTGGAGGATGGTGTGATTCGAGAAGCACGCATCGTATTCGGCGGTGTGGCTCCTGTTCCGTATCGGATGGAGCAGGTGGAAGCGCTGCTGGCGGGAAAGGCTGTGACCCAGGAGCTTGCGCAGGAGGCTGCAGAGCTGGCTGTGAAGGATGCAACTCCCATGGGAAAGAACGAGTACAAGCTTTACATGATGAAGGATCTGCTATGCACCGCGATTCTGCGGGCAGGTCTGTAGTTTACACTACTTGTCGTCTAATTGGAAATTGATTATAATACACCCATACATGTTGAGTAGCAGAGGCGTAAATCCGGACATCGGATTTACGCCTCTGCTGTTATTGCAGGGCAAAAGGCTTTATGAAGGAGGATCAGATTACCATGGAAGAAAACACATTATTTACCGGAACCACACAGTCAGGTCTTGTGATTGAAAATGGAGTGGTGAAGAATGGAAAGGCATGTGAGGGGGAGGTCCGGGTACCGGATGGCGTGACTGGGATCGGAGACCAGGCATTTTACCGGAATAAGAAGCTGACCGGCCTGTATCTGCCGGATGGAGTTGTCACCATCGGAAAGTATACCGTAAATGGCTGTCAGAACCTGGAGTATGTCCGGGTGCCGGAGTCGGTGGAGCGCCTGGGAGAAGGAGCGCTGGTGAAGAAGATCGAGAGCAACTGCGGTTTTACCCATGTGGTGGAGAGCAAGGAATATTATCCCCAGATCCGCTGCAAGGAAGGCTCCTTTATGGATCAGACCATCCAGGAGATGAAACGCCAGGACGGCTGGCAGCAGTCACATTCCAATGAGCATATTGTGGAAGTGGTATATGAGCAGTAACGAACGATATATGCATGTGAGAAAGGAACTGCAGAAGGAGCGGATGATCCTGCTTTTGCTGGCAGTTCTTCTGCTGGCAGCCAGTATTTTGTCCATTACAGTGGGAAGGTATGCCATTCCACTGGACCGGATCCTGGTTCTGCTTAGAAGAGCCGTTACCGGAACGCTCCAGGATGGGGACCGGGCAGAAGCCACGGTGCTGTTTGTGATCCGGATCCCCAGGATCCTTCTGGCAATTCTGGTGGGAGCGGCCTTAGCCATATCTGGTGCTGCTTATCAGGGATTATTTCAGAATCCTATGGTATCACCGGATATTCTGGGGGTTTCCAGCGGAGCCAGCGTTGGCGCGGCACTGGGACTGCTTCTGGGGTTAAGCTCCGGCTGGGTCCATGTGCTGGCCTTTTTATTCGGCACAGGAGCCGTCTTTTTCGTGGTTGTGCTTGCAAGAACCATCGGAAAAGGAAATACCAGGATTCTGATCATGGTGCTGGCAGGGTCCGTGATCTCGTCCATTTTCTCCTCCTTCACCTCGTTGATGAAGTATGTGGCGGATACGGATGAGCAGCTTCCAGCCATCACCTTCTGGCTGATGGGCAGCTTTACTAAAAGCGGGAATTACAAGAATGTATTCATTATGCTGGCAGTTGCCCTGGCTGGCACCGCACCCCTTCTTATGATGCGCTGGAATATCAATGCCATGTCCTTTGGGGAGCAGGAAGCTCAGGCCCTGGGCGTCAATGTCAGGCGGACCAGAGGGATCATCATCTTCTGCTCCACGCTTCTGACTGCATCCAGCGTCTGCATCTGCGGCACCATCGGATGGGTGGGACTGATCATGCCTCATATTACCCGTTTTTTAGTAGGGCCTAATTACCGGGGGCTGCTTCCTGCATCTATGCTGATGGGAGGACTGTTCCTGCTGGTGGTGGACAATGTGTCCAGAGTGATCATTCCAGGAGAACTGCCCATCGGGATCCTTACCTCACTGCTTGGAGCGCCCTTATTTATCTATCTGCTTTTTCGCGGAAGGAAGGAGTGGACATGAGTCTTGTTATCGAACATCTGCAGTGCGGCTACGGAACAAAAAATGTGGTGCAGGATTTTTCTGTTTCTGTGGAGCCGGGAGAGATTCTCTGTATCCTGGGCCCCAACGGAGTGGGAAAAACTACACTATTTAATACGATTTTAGGCAATCTTCCCAGACAGGGCGGACGAATTTTTCTGGACGGGAGGGAGATGAATACCATGTCCCGGAAGGAGCAGGCCAGATGGATCAGCTATGTACCCCAGGCACATAATTCGCCCTTCGCCTTTTCTGTGCTGGATGTGGTGCTGATGGGGCGGATCGCGTATCTCGATTTTTTTGCATCGCCCAAGGAAGAGGATATGGATGCCGCCTGGCAGGCACTTGACAGTCTGGGCATCGCTCACCTTGCAGATCAGATCTTTACCGAGATCTCCGGAGGCGAGAAACAGATGGTGCTGATTGCAAGAGCCCTGGCCCAGCAGCCCAGATTCCTGATGATGGATGAGCCTACCTCAAATCTGGATTTCGGGAATCAGGCCAAAGTATTGAAAAATATCCGAAAGCTGGCAGATCTGGGGCTTGGGGTGATCATGACTACCCATGATCCGGATCAGGTCTTTCAATGTGATGCCAATGTGGTGTTAATGATGCGGGACAAACAGATCCTTACCGGCCCGGCAGAGGCGGTGGTGACCCAGGAACATATGCTGAAGGCCTATGAGGTCCCGGTATGGATCGCCCAGGTTCCGATCCAGAATAAAAGGATAAAAATATGTCAGCCGGTTCTGGAAGCTGGCAGTGATGATCAACAGGAGGAAATAGAATATGAAGAGAAGTGCAGCAGTAATCGCAGTATGGATGATGGCGGCAGGCTGTATGATGACAGCCTGCGGACAGTCGGGCAGTACCAGTACCACAGCGGCAGCTGCGGCGGCTGATGAAGGGGAAACCAATGAGACAGAAGGAGCAGCTGAGGCTGAAGCAGTTTTGGAAACCAGAATCGTAAAGGATTCTGACGGCAAGGAGGTAACCATTCCCTATCAGGTGACGAAGGTAGCCCCAACCATCGGTGCATTTGCCCAGGTTACGGAAATGCTGTCACCAGGAAAGATCGCAGCAGCCTCTACTGCTCAGATCTCCGATTATTTTAAGGAAATCTTTGGGGATTACAAGGAGACCAACCCCAATGATTATGATTCCGGCAGTGTGGAGGATCTGATCGCAGCCGGCGTGCAGGTGGCATACGGCCCGGCAAGCGCCTACAGTGAAGAACAGATTGAACAGATGGAGCAGGCTGGAATCATCTATGTAAATATCAGTCAGGTAAGTGATTCCGCTGAAATGATGGAAAGCTATCGTCTGATCGGCAGTATTCTGGGACAGGAAGAAGTAAAACGTGCAGAAGAATTCTGTGATTACTGGCAGGCAAGCATCGATGACTGCCAGAGCAGAACCAGGGATTTAAGTGATGAGGAGCGGGTGAAGGTGCTGCGGTTAAGTGTAAATGGCGGCGCCTATTCCACTGTGAATCGGACTGATATCTTTACCTCCATTCTTTCTGAGGCAGGTGGCATCAATGTGGCAGCGGATTATAATCCGGCAGGCTCTGGTGACCGTCCGGCAGGCGGGCGCAACAGCGGTCTTTCCATCGATGCAGAGCAGATCCTGGCCTGGGATCCGGATGTGATCATTACCCTGAATCAGCAGGGAATGGATGAGATCCTTGCCGATCCGGCACTGGCTCAGGTAAAGGCAGTAAAAGAAGGCAGAGTTTACAATACGCCGCAGGGCATCTATCTGTGGGGCGTTCGGAGCGGAGAAAATGCGATGATGACTCCGTGGCTGGGTACGATCTTATATCCGGAATTATTTGAAGATGTGGATATGGAGCAGGTGGTGATTGACTTTTTCAAGGAATGGTATCACACAGATATCGATGAGGCAGCGGCCCAGGAGATTCTGGAAGGAAAATAAACAGGAGAAGGAGCAGAATATATGGCTGCACTTGAGCGTAAGCAGGAGAAAAAAATGATAACAAAGCAGGAGGCTCTGGAACAATTTTTCCAGGCATGGACACCGTCCCCTTTGATCGAGGAGGTATCCTTAAAGGATGCGGCAGGCCGCGTTCTGGCACAGGATCTGTATTCCAGGGTTACACTTCCCATGTACCGGGTCTCTGCCATGGACGGGATCGCAGTGAAGTCCAAGGCATTTGAAGATGGTGACCCGGATACCTCTTCCTGGAAGCCAGGAGTGGATTATGAAAGGGCTGATACCGGAGATGACTTTCCGGACTGCTATGATGCTATTATTATGATCGAGAAGGTGAAGCTGATGGAGGATGGCTCTGTAAAGCTGGAGCTTCCTCTTCCATTTCCAGTAAAACCGGGAACCATGACCCGGCCGGCAGGCAGTATGATCCGGGAAGGAGATCTGCTTTTAAAGCAAGGAAGCTGGATCCGTCCCACCGATCTGGCGGCTTTGGCAGTGGGAAATTACCCAGCTGTTCCGGTGGTGAAAAAGCCGGTTGTTGCCTTGATCCCCACTGGCTCTGAATTGATTCCCCCAGGTGAAAGAGTGAAGCGGGGCGATAATATTGACACCAACAGCGCCATGGTCAGCGCACAGCTGGAAGCTATGGGTGCGGAAACGATCGTATTCCCCATCGTGCGGGATGAAAAGGAGAAGCTGAAGGAAGCCCTGGATCAGGCGCTGAAACAGGCGGATCTGGTGATTATTAACGGCGGCTCCTCCAAGGGCGGCGAGGATTTTAATGTCCATCTGCTGAAGGAACAGGGCCGTGTGATCTGCCATCAGGTGGCCGCTGTGCCGGGAAGGCCAGTATCACTGGCCCTGATTCAGGATAAGCCGGTTATCAATGTACCAGGCCCTACCCTTGCTGCATATTTTGTGACAGACTGGTGTCTGGGAGCACTGGTCAGCCGATGGCTGGGAAGCGTCCGCAAGGAGAGGAGGAAGATAACAGGAGTGCTGGCAGCTCCCATGGACAAAGGCGGTCCGGTACAGATCCTTCACCGCCTGAATGTGGTGGAACGTGAGGACGGCACAGCCGAAATTTATCCGATCCCCATGCGCCAGAGCAGCACAGCAGCGCTCCTTAGCTCGGATGCCCAGTATGTGACAGGGTTGTTTGAGCCGGCTCACCAGGCAGGAGAGATGCTGGAAGTGGAGCTTGTGGAATAGGCATCTTAAAAAATGATTGTGATATAAAAATGCAGAGCAAACTATGGATGCACGATCACCGCGCTTCCATGAAGATCGCAGAGGGGAACCAGGGACAGAGAGCCGGATTTGGATTCGAAATCCTCCACGGCTTGCCTGGCTCCCCGAAACCGCTCATTGTTATAATCGTGTAGAAGGATCATGCCGCCCGGGCTTAGCCGGGGATAGAAATAGGTAAGCCCGGCCAGGATCGGCGCATAGAGATCAGCATCCAGGCTGACAAAGGCATACCGATTTTCTTCCAGTCCTTTGGCAGTATCGGGGAAATAGCCCTTTCGGATGACAGCAGTTTCCGGGTGAGGCAGACGCTTCAGCACGAAGGCTTCACTGGTATCGGAAAAATCGCCCTCCTGGGCTTTCGAACAGCTTAAGTCCTGCTCGATTGAAATATCCCGCACATCAAACCCTTCAAAGGTATCAAATAAGTATAACCTGCGCCCTGGAAACCAGGCATTCAGCTTCCAGGCCAGATCTCCTTGATATACCCCAAGTTCTGCGATATCGCCTGGTACATTGCCCTGGAGGATCCGGGAGGCAAGCCGGAACAAAGTGGCACTGCGGACATCAAGCTGACGGTAGAGGTCACCCAGCAGAATCCATGTTCCCTGAAATCCTGCTGCCACGGCCTGGCTGCGGAGCTGCCCGGAGCGGACCTCATCAATGACGCCGGTCAGGAGATAATCCGGTTTCAGCTGTACCGCCTGCTCCACAGAAAGAACCGGAACCTGCTGGATGCTGGTTCCCTGGAGTTTGGGATTATTATCGCCAAATGCAAGAAGCTTCAAATGATTTGTATTTAACAGGCTGGCAGCCGTGCGTCCGAATTGCCCGGCGCCGAGGATCACGATGGTGTTCATAGCAAAATTCCTTCCATTGATAATCTATTTGTATATGTTTCATTATATCAGCTTGAAAAAGTTTTGTATACTTCTCAAGTAGTTTATGCTACAATTATGACATGCACTACGTGTGTTAAAAGAATAACGAGTATATAATGATAAATAATGATCAATTCGGGAATTGATCGTTATGGGGAGGATAACATAGATGAAACAGGAGATAAAGAAGACGATCCAGGCTCCGCATGCAGATTTTGTTTCCAGGCTGCTGTATCTGCCGCGGGGAATCAGCCGTCTGGTGGAATTGGGGGAGAGAAAAATATTTCCCAAGAACTATGAGCTGGTTCGTGCCGGAGCGATACCGAAGTACTGCTACATCGTGAAAAGCGGGCGTGTTGCAGCATACGAATATACCATAGGAGGGGAGGAACGCATTTATAATTTTAATGAATGCAATTCTCTGCTTCTGGAGGCAAACGTGCTGTTTGACTACGTGTCGCCGGTTAATTTTAAAACCACATTGCCTTCTGAACTGATCTGCATTGATAAGGAAACATTATTAGAAGCGATTTCCCGGGATCCGCAGGTTTCCATGGATGTGATGGAATCTCTTGCCACAAAATTTATGTCCTCCATGGACCAGATCCGCCATGCTAATTTTCACAATGCAGAATGGAAGATCTGTGATCTGCTGCTGATCTTTGCTGACCGGTATGGGGTTCCTTATGATGGAAAGATTTTAATCAAGGAAAAGGTCAGCCAGCAGCTTCTGTCCAACCTGCTGGGGATCAACCGGGTGACGGCTGTGCGTGCTATTAAATCATTAAAGGAGATGTCCCTGATCGAGCAGATCAATGGATATTACTGCATCCGGGATGTGGAGCGATTGAAGCGGCATCAGGAGCGGCTGCTTTTGTAGCGCTGCCAAAAGATTGACGAAAATATAACAGAAATTCCGCTGTGTGTAGCTGAGACTACTGGCAATGATTCTGCGCTTATCTTTATAATAGAGGCATAAGAAACGGTATGATGGAAATTGGAACGATACGATTTCTGTCAGAGGAGGAGGCCGCTATGAAAGTGGGAGCAGTGATTGTTGCAGCAGGAATGTCCACCCGAATGAAGCAGTGTAAGCAGCGGATGAAGATCGGTGCCTTCACCATGGCCCAGCAGGTGATCATGAATTTTAAAGCTGCCGGTGTGGACGAGATCGTGGTGGTGACAGGATATCAGGCAGAACAGATCGAGCATGAGATCTGGAACTTAGGTGTTACGATCCTGAGAAATCCGGATTATGCCACGACTCAGATGTTTGATTCAGCAAAGCTTGGGCTGTCCTATCTGCAGAATTACTGCGATAGGATCCTGTTTTGTCCGGTTGATGTTCCGCTGTTCTCATCAGCAACGGTGAAAATGCTGCTTGATGCGGATGGGGCACTGATTTTTCCGGTTTGCCGGGAAACGATCGGCCATCCGATCATACTGGACTCTAAGCTTGTGCCCCTAATTTTGCAGTATAAAGGCCAGCGTGGCTTAAAGGGAGCGCTGGACAGTTTGGAGATAAAGCCAGTCAGGATTTCTATTGAGGATGAAGGGATCCTGATGGATGCAGATACAAAGGAAGATTTTAAACAGCTGACGGCGCTGTATGATACACGGATGATGAAGGCAAAGCAGCTTGGCGCGATTGCCATTCCCCTATTTGCTGCACGAAACGAGCAGATGCAGAAGGGAGTGGTGTGAGATGAAGACAAACGAAAAAACCATCTACCTCCTCCGCCACGCAGAGCCTTTACATGCCGGAAACAGCCGCCGGTGTGTGGGCCTTACCGATGTGCCCATTACGGACTACGGCAGACGAGAGGCAGGAAAGCTGAAGACCTGGTTCCGGGATAAGGGGATCCGGAGGATTTATACCAGCCCGCTAAAGCGGTGTCGCCAGACGGCGGAAATGATTGCAGATGGGCAGATGGAAGTGATCCCAATGGAAGGCCTGCATGAGATGGAGGTAGGCCAGTGGGAAAATATGACCTTCCGTGAGATCCGGGAGAAGTACCCGAAGGAGTATGAGGAGCGGGGAAAGAACCTGGGATATTATGCGCCGCCGGGAGGAGAGTCCTTCCAGCAAGCCGGGCTGCGGTTTTCTGAGAGCCTAAAACCGGTGCTGGACGGAGCGGAGGATGCTATTGTGGTGGCCCACGGCGGTGTGAACCGGGGCTTTGTCTGTCTGCAGCAGGGGATTTCCTTCAACCAGGTGATGAACATTCCCCAGCCCTATGCCGGGATCAATGTGATCAAGGAATCAGAGGAAGGCATCCATTTTGAGAAGATCGGATATAAACCATCTGCATTTCTGGATCGGGAGGAGATGGGGCGGCTGTTTCAGAAATACCAGACCTCTGAACCGGTGAAGCGGCATATGGAGGCGGTTGCAGATTTCCTGGGGCGGATGGTGGATCATCTGGAGAAATCCGGAGAAACGGACTGGCGTTCCGGCTGGGATGCTGCCAGTGCAAAAGATATCTTGATCCAGTCTGCATTGGTCCATGATCTGGTGCGTGACCGGAAGTGCCATGCAATCGAAGGAGCAAAAGTGCTGCGGAGCGCAGGATATGAGGAGATTGCTGATCTGGTGGAGGTCCATCACGGCCTGCCGGATCGGGAGTGGGAGATCTTATCACCGAAATCCCTGCTGTTTTATGCGGACAAGCGGGTGATGGAGGATTCGGTTGTGTCTCTGGATGAACGGTTTCAGGCAAGCCGGGTAAAGTGTAAGTGCAGAGAGGCCTTTGACAAGCATGAGCGGCTTTATATGCAGTCGGTGGAGATCGAGAAGCGGCTCCGGCTGTCAGGATTTAAACAGTGAATACAAGAAATGGATTATTTTGGAAGCTTTGCATCAGTGCGCTGGTGCAGAGCTTCTTTTTTTAAAAGAGAGCTGTTCATCGGGCTGTTTTGCTGTTATAATAAAATATACGGATATCCGTACAGAAAAAACCAACGGTACGGGGCGGAAAAAATGATGTGGTACAGCATCGGTCAGAGAGGACGGAAGAAAAATGGAATACCAATCAGTACAGCAGGCAGCCAGGCGGTGGCAGATCTCAGAGAGGAGAGTTCATCAGTACTGCAAGGAGGGCCGGATCCCGGGACTGATGCGGTTTGGAAGATCCTGGGTTATCCCCATGGATGCAGAGAAGCCGGAGGATCCCAGAAAAAGGAAGGAAAGCAGTCAGTCGGAATCGGAGGCGGCGAAGCTGGCGATTGTGCATGGGAGAGCAGAGAAAAAAACGATAGAAAAAGCAGCAGAAAAGCCGAAAGCAGCATTGGCAGAGAAACCAGCAGAAAGAACGGTGGAAGTACCAGCAGAGAAACCAGCCCAAACATCGGCGGAGGTAACAGCAGATCAATCTGTCCAAGGGCCAGAGCCACATAAAAACAGGCGGCATCAAAAAGGCTCAAAAAAGGTTGGCGCATTGATTGCTGCGGCGGGCATATTCAATGAAAACGGGGGCGTCTCTCCTTTTATGAATCTGGGAACCACCTCCCTGATCCGTAGGATCGTGCTGATCTTTCAGCAGGCTCACATTTCCCCCATTGTGGTGGTGACGGGATACCAGGCTTTGGAACTGGAGCACCATCTGTCCGACTACGGTGTGATCTTTCTCCACAATGAGAACTTCGAACAATCAGATAAGCTGGCCTCCTTTCAGCTTGGCATGGGGTTTCTTCAGAATAAATGCGACAAAATCTTTTTTACCTCTGTGAAGATTCCCATGTTTATGCCGGACACTCTTTTGAATATGATGGAAGAAGAGGCAATGATCGTGATTCCCCAGTTTCAGGGAGTAAGCGGGCATCCGCTGCTGCTGGATGCCAGCGTGATCCCGGATTTTTTAGCTTATCAGGGAGAGGACGGGCTGCGGGGAGCCATGCGGACCTGCGGCTGTAAACGGAAGCTTCTGGAGGTGAAGGATAAAGGTGTCCTTTTAAGCACAGAAAATATCGCCCGGCTGGAGGATTCTCTGGCGGAGCACAATAAAAGCCTTCTCCATCCTTTTGTCCGTTTAAGCATTGAAACGGACCAGATTTTCTTCGATGGGCGGGCGAAGCTCCTTCTGTTTTTGATTCAGGAATTTCATTCGGTTCAAGGTGCCTGTAAGCAGATGGCCATTTCCCGGGGAAAAGCCTGGGATATGATCACCAGAATGGAAAAGACTCTGGGAATTACTTTGGTTCAGAGGCAGCAGGGCGGAAGCCGGGAGCGGCAGACGAAGCTGACCCGGGAAGGAGAGTACTTTCTGCAGTTTTTCCGTGAGTATGAGGAAAGTGTTAAATTGTATGCAAAAGATGAATTTGAAAAACAATTTTCGGAATTTAAAAGAAAACTAAAATAATATTATGACGGTACAGAGCCCTCAAATCCTAATGACAAAGTATTTGAGGGCTCTGTTTTTTTACGCTATACTAAGGACAACAAAACAGGAAGGAAAAAGAAAGGAGATAGACATGGAAAAAATCAGTGAATCTGTTGTAAGAAAAGACCATGCCGCAAAAATATCCGGAGAGGCAATTTACACAGGAGATTATCAGAACCCGGATATTCTGTTCGGTAAGCTGGTACGCTCCTCCAAGGCGAGGGCGAAAGTGCTGAAGGTGAGTGTTCCAGAGCTTCCGGAAGGCTACTGCTATGTAAACCGGGATGATGTACCAGGGGACAATAACGTAAATATTGTAAAGGATGATACTCCGGTTTATGCTAATGAGATCGTGGAGTACATCGGTGAGCCCATCGGTATGCTCTGCGGCCCGGATCAAAAGGTTGTGGAGGATCTGTGGAAGCGGACGGAGATCGAGTATGAGGAGCTGGAGCCGGTTCTGGATCTGCGTCTGGCAACTGAGGCGCTTTTTAATTATGAATACGAGAAAGGCGACTGGAAGGCAGCCTTTGCAGAGGCAGACAAGGTTTATGAGGAAGAGTTTGAGACTGGATATCAGGACCAGACCTATTTAGAGACCCAGGCCATGATGGCAGAGATGCTGGAGGACGGCAAGGTTTCTGTCAGCGGTTCCATGCAGTGTCCTTACTATGTAAAGGGCGCTGTGATGCGTGCCATGGGTTTAGGCCCGGACAAGGTACGGATCGCCCAGGAGGTAACAGGCGGCGGCTTCGGCGGCAAGGAGGCATTTCCATCCATTTTAGGATGCCAGGTAGCCGTGGCGGCAAAGAAGGCAGGAAAGCCGGTTCGCTGTGTGTTTGAGCGCCGGGAGGATCTGGAGTTTACCTCCAAGCGTCATCCGTCCCTGAATACATACCGGGTAGCGGTAAAGGACGGAAAGGTTACGGCTATGGACATTGATGTAAAATTCAATGCAGGCGCTTATACCACCCTGTCAGCCGTTGTACTTCAGAGAGGCCTGATCTGCGCGGACGGCGTTTACAATGTTACCAATCTTCATGTGCGCGGCCGGGCATTAAAGACCAATACCACTCCATGCGGCGCATACCGTGGCTTCGGCGCTCCCCAGACCTTCTTCTCAGTGGAAATGATGATGAACCATATTGCAGCCGATTTAGGAGTGGATCCGCTGGAATTTAAGGAGGCCCATCTGGTGAAGCAGGGTGATGGTACCTCTACCTCCGGTAAGTATCATTATCCGGTTCCGCTTCCGGACATGATCGCAGAGATCGATGCAGCCTGTGATTTCCGGAAGAAATATGCCCAGTATCAGAAGGAGCAGACTGGACGGTTCCGCAGAGGCATCGGTATTTCCATGCATTTCCACGGCGCAGGCTTTACCGGCTCTGCAGAGCGGGATTCTATCAAGGCAGTGGCAAAGCTCCACAAGCTTCCGGACGGATCCGTGATTGCCCTTGGCTCCAACTCTGAGATCGGTCAGGGACTGCGCACCACCTTCTCCAAGATCGTGGCAAATGAGCTGAACATTCCGTTAGACAAGGTGAATTATAATTATCCGGATACGGATAAGGTTCCGGATTCCGGCCCAACGGTAGCTTCCAGAAGTCTGATGACCGTAGGTGAGCTGTTCCGCCGTGCTGCCATCCACTTAAGAAGCGAGTGGAAGGAAGGCGAAGAGCAGTGGGTTGAGGAGCATTACGTGCAGCCGGATTACATGATCCCCTTCAGCCTGAATGATTTCAAGGGCGATGCTTACCCCACCTATGCCTGGGGCGTCAGCGCCATTGAAGTGGAGGTGGATACGGATACCGGTCTGGCTAAGGTGCTGGGCGCATACGGAAACTTTGATGTGGGAACCCCAATCGATCAGAACATTGTAATCGGACAGATGGAGGGCGGCTTCCTGCAGGGACTGGGCTACTCCTCCACCGAGTATATGACCTATGACAATAAGGGAAGGATCCGCAATAATTCCTTCGCGGATTACATCATCCCAACCTCCATGGATGTCCCGAATCTGCAGATACAGCTTCATGTGGAGAAATTCCCTTACGGCCCATACGGAGCCAAGGGAGCAGGCGAACTTCCGTTAGTAGGAGTTCCGGCTGCCTACGCACAGGCGGTAGAGCAGGCGCTGCAGAACGGACAGAAGGTGAATCATGTACCATTTACAGCAGAAGATACGATGAAGGCATTGTAAGGGTTTGGCAGATAGTTAAGAAAGCATAGGAGAGCGAATATGGGAAATATTACATTTACATTGAATCATAAAGAAGTGGAATATACCGGAAAGGCCACCGACCGCCTTCTGGATGTTCTGCGGGACACCTATCATCTGACTGGTGTCAAGTGCGGCTGCAAGGAAGGAGAATGCGGCGCATGCTCCGTGCTGATGGACGGAGAGTTGGTAAATTCCTGCATGGTGGCGATGGGAAGATGCGAGGGAAGCTCCATCGTGACCATCGAGGGCTTTAAGGGAACAAAACGGTTTGAGGTGATTGATCACGCCTACGCCCAGGTGTCTGCCGTACAGTGCGGCTACTGCATCCCAGGCATGGTGCTGGCAACGGAGGCACTGCTTTCGAAGGTTCCCCATCCTACAGATGCAGATATCCGGGAAGGGCTTTCCGGCAATCTGTGCCGGTGCACCGGATACAATGCCATCGTTCGGGCAATCAAGATCGCAGCTAAGGAGGGAGAAGGATTATGGTAAACGGATATGTGGCAGCTTCTCTTGCAGAAGCATTACAGATCAGAAAAGAACAGGATGTAGTTCCCTACGGCGGCGGCACCGATCTGATGATCGAGGCGCCGGAGAATGTATCCTATCTGTTTTTACATAAGGTTCCGGAGATGAGGCAGATCGTGGAGGATGCCGATTACATCCGCATCGGCGGCTCCTGTACCTTTACGGAGGTGCTGGCTTCTCCGCTGGTTCCCCAGCTGATGAAGGAAGCCGTATCCCGCATTGCAGCTCCTGCGATCCGAAACATCGGAACCATGGCCGGAAATATCGGAAACGGCTCTGCCAAGGCAGACTCTGTGCTGATCGAGTTTGTGGCCGATGCCAAGCTGGTGTTATCCAGTGCAGACGGACAGAGAATCGTGGATATCACGGATTTTTATAAGGGAAGAAAGCAGTTGGATCTGCACAAGGATGAGCTGATCACCGAGATCCTTCTTCCTAAGACCGGACTGGACAATTACAGCTATAAAAAGGTAGGAGCAAGAAATGCCCTTGCCATCTCCCGTGTGTCCTTCGCCGGCATTATCCAGATGGATGGGGATGTGATCCGCCATATCGCAGTTGCCTTCGGTGCTGTGGAGGGCACGGTAGTGCGCCGCAGAGAACTGGAGAAGCTTCTGGAGGGTAAGACCATTGCTGAGGCAAAGGAACTGAAGGAGCAGTTTGTGAATTCCTATGAGGAAGCTATCTGCCCGATCCGGGGCCGTGTATCGGCAGATTACCGGAAAAAGGTGTGCATGAAGCTTCTGAACCGGTTCCTGGAGGAGAAGGGGATTTAAACCCATCAGAGAACCCGCAACTAAATAAAGCATTCCGTATTTATGTATATTTTGGGGATCGGCCCAAAGTTTCTACCAACTACCGTAAGAGTTGACTACATAGTGTTATGTGGTCAACTTTTTTTGTGTTAGTAAATAAGGGTGAAGTAGCTTATATAAATTCATAATTGGATGAATGTCTCTACCAACTACCGTAATAGTTGTCTATAAGTCTATTTCTTTCAAAAAGGAGGGGATAGGCGACAGAAAAAGAATAAGGGGTGTTCCAGTGGGGGCAGGAGCACTTCCGGTAAGATAAATCCAGTCCTGAAAACGGGACAAAAACAATCTTATGAAGGAGAAGGATAATCATGAACGGTAAGTTAGAGAAGTTATTTCAGCTGAAGGAAAATCAAACTACAGTCAGGACTGAGCGCAGAAGGCGGAAGAACCGGCCTGACCAGTCTGGTGGCGGCCCTTCTGTTCTTAGGCTCCATCCTCTTCGCACCTATCGTCAGCATCGTTCCGGCTGCAGCAACAGCTCCGGCGCTGATCTTCGTTGGAATTCTGATGCTGGGAAATATTAAGGACGTAGATTTCAGTGATATGAGCAATGCACTTCCTGCATTCTGTACCATCGTATTTATGCCGTTTACTTATTCCATCGCCAATGGAGTGGCCTTCGGTCTGATCAGTTACTGCCTGATGAAGCTTTTTACCGGACAGAAGAAGGATGTGAAGGCTCTTACCCTGGCAATTTCAATTATCTTTGTGATAAGATATGCATTTATGACCCTGGGATAAAAGATAGCGGCAAATAAGGTAAAATCGTGGTAAAATGGTATCACAGGAAGAAAACAAAGGAGATCGCCGTGCATTTCTGCCATGCCGGCAGAAGGGAAGGAAGCATCATGACAAAACAATCATTTATTTTAAAAGGAAATATCTGCTACAGTAAATCGAAAGAAGAATTTGCCGTCACAGAACAGGGGTATCTGGTCTGTATCGATGGGATATCCCAGGGAGTCTATGAAAGGCTTCCGGAGCAATACGCAGGTCTTCCGGTAACGGATTACGGCGATGCCCTGATCCTTCCAGGCATGACAGACCTGCACATCCATGCGCCCCAATATACGTTCCGCGGGCTGGGGATGGACTTAGAGCTTCTGGAATGGCTGGAAACCCATACCTTTCCGGAGGAAAGCCGGTATCAGGAAATGGAATATGCAAAAAAGGCATATGGCATTTTTACAGAGGATTTAAAGAACAGCGCCACCACCAGAGCCGTGATATTTGCCACTATTCACAGACCGGCAACCAAACTGCTGATGGATCAGCTGGAGGCCACCGGTTTGAAAACCTATGTGGGCAAGGTCAATATGGACCGGAATTGTGCCGATTACCTGCGGGAGGCAGGTGCCGGTGCATCCCTGGAGGAGACAAAAAAATGGCTGGAGGAAACCATGGGGCGGTATCAGAATACCAAGCCGATTCTGACTCCTCGGTTTGTCCCTACCTGCAGCGACGAGCTGATGGAAGGGCTGGGACAGCTTCAGAAGCAGTATCAGCTTCCCGCACAGTCTCATCTGTCGGAAAATCTGTCGGAAATTGATTGGGTGAAGGAGCTTTGTCCATGGTCAACCTGCTACGGAGACGCCTATGATCATTTTGGACTGTTTGGGAAGAATGGGAATACCATTATGGCTCACTGCGTCTACTCCTCAGAGGAAGAGATCAGCTTGATCGAGAGAAACGGCGTTTATATCGCTCACTGCCCCCAGTCCAACACCAATCTGTCTTCCGGAATCGCTCCGGTCCGGAAATATTTAGACCGCGGACTGAAGGTAGGACTGGGGACCGATATTGCAGGCGGGGCCAACCTTTCCATGTTCCGCTGTATTGCAGATGCCATCGCCGTTTCCAAGCTTCGCTGGAGGCTGGCGGATCAGAGCTGGAAGCCGCTGACGGCGGAGGAAGGCTTTTACCTGGCTACTGTGGGAGGCGGCTCCTTCTTCGGCAAGGTGGGAAGCTTTGAGAAAGGGTATGAGTTGGATGCCTTGATTGTGGAGGATGGTCATGAGCGCTGTGCAAGGCCGCTGACGGTGAAGGAGCGGGTAGAGCGGTATCTTTACCTGGCCGGGGAGCAAGGAAGGCTGACTGGAAAATATGTGGCCGGGCAGAAGCTGTTTTAACTTCTTCACAGAAAGGACAGGTTGATTTCAAAGCATGAAGGATCAGAAGAGCGCCAGGGCGGCAGGAGCAGATAGCCAGCGGACCAGAATTGTTGATATTGCAGAGGAGCTGGGAGTCAGCACTGCTACGGTATCCAATGTGATACACGGAAAAACAAAGAAAATATCAGATGAAACGGTGCGCCGTGTCCAGGAGCTTCTGGAGGCCCGTTCCTATATTCCCAGCATGGCAGGAATCCTGCTGGCACAGAACAATTCCAGGATCATCGGAGTAGTGGTAAATGACCACGAAAAGTATGAATCCCGGGCGCTGGAGGATGCATTTATTGCATCCTCTCTCAATGCCCTGTCTGCTGAGATCGAGAAGGCCGGATACTTTATGATGGTGAAGGTGACCAAGCTGTGGGATGAGATCGTCCGGTTTGCCTCGATGTGGAATCTGGAAGGGATGGTAATCATCGGCTTTTGCGAGCAGGATTACAAGAAGCTGCGGGAGTCCATGCACATTCCCTTTGTGGTGTATGACGGATATTTTCAGGAGCCGGGCAGAATCTGCAATCTGAGCATTGACAATTTCGACGGCGGACGGCAGCTGGGAGAGTATTTAAAAGCATTAGGGCATCAGAGGGCGTTATGCATCTCGGATAATGATATTTGCGTGGATCTGGAGCGGTATCAGGGCTTTCGGGCGGCTTTTGGGGAACGGGCAGATTTTCTGCAGATCCCTATGGCGGAAAGGGAGCGCAGACTCTTTTATCAGGAAAAGCTGGAATGGATCAGGCAGTATACGGCGGTCTTTGTGGTGTCGGATTATTATGCAGTGGAATTGATGCAGTTTTTGCAGGCACAGGGGATCCGGATTCCGGAGGAGATGGCAATTGCCGGATTTGATGACTGCCCCATCTGCCGGATGGTGTATCCGCCTCTGACCACCATCCGGCAGGATGGGGCCAGAAGGGCCCAGCTGGCAGTTTCCATGCTGCAGGAATTAAAAGCCGGGAATGGAGAGGGAAGTTCCATCACCTTGCCGGTAACGCTGGTGGTGCGTCAGAGTACAGGACATGAGATAAGGCCAGATGTAAAGTATACATAATCGGCAAAATAAACAAAATGCACACCTCATTTTTGGAATGGGTTACGCGTTTAACCTATTGTGGGCCGGAGACTTGTGAAATAAAATAATTGAAAGAAATCGGCTCTTTATAAGAGCGAATACAAGTCAGAGGTGTGCTATGAAACAGGAAAAACGTTTTTATCAGACAGTATTAAAGATTGCCCTTCCGGTAACGCTCCAGTCCATGCTTCAATCCTCATTCAGTGTTGTGGATCAGATTATGACCGGACAGCTGGGAAGCGTCAGCATTGCAGGCATTGGTTTGGGAGGAAGATTTTCCTCCCTTTTTTCCGTGCTGGTATCTGCAATTGCCGCGGTGGCGGGAATCATGATCGCCCAGTATATGGGAAAGGAGGATGAACAGGAGATCAGCCGGAGCTTTTTTGTGAATTTATTTCTGGCGTTAGGGCTGGCATGTCTTTTTACCATATTATGTATGATGTTTCCCTGGAAGATCATGGGACTTTATACGGAGGATGAGAGGACTCGAAGGGCAGCAGCAGAATACCTGCGGGTCCTTGCCCTGTCCTGTTTTCCCATGGCAGCGGGAACCCTGCTCTCCACCCTGCTGCGCTGCATGGAGGCCGCGGTGATCCCGCTTTATGCCGGTATGCTTGCCGCAGTGGTCAATACAGGACTGAATTATGTGCTGATTTTTGGAAAACTGGGATTTCCCAAAATGGGAGTCCGGGGAGCGGCCTTTGCAACAGTAATCTCACAGATGGTAAGCTGTCTGCTGATCCTGATGCTGTTTTTCCATCATTACCGCAGAAGTGAATGGAAGCTGCGGCTGGTCTTTCGAATGGATCGGAAGGAACGGCTTCAATATATCGCAATGCTGATGCCGGTCCTGACCTGCGAATTTTTCTGGAGCCTGGGGGAAAATGTATATACAGCCATCTATGGCCGCATGGGAACGGAGGCCTGTGCAGCGATGACGCTGACGATCCCCATCCAGGTGCTGATGATCGGCGCCCTCAGCGGGGTTTCCCAGGCAGCAGGCATTATCATTGGAAAAACGCTGGGAAGCGGTGCACATGACCGGGCCTACGAGGAGTCGAAGAAATTAATGTGGTATGGCTTTTGGGGATCTTTGGCATTATCCCTGGTGCTCTTGCTGACAGAATATTTTTATGTGAAGATTTATCAGGTGGAGGAGCCGGTAAAAATGGCGGCCAGGCAGGTATTGACTGCATTTGCGCTGATTGCACCGGTGAAGGTGCAGAATATGATATTGGGAGGAGGTATCATCCGAAGCGGAGGGAAAACCAATTATGTTATGTGGATCGATCTGGTGGGAACCTGGCTGTTCGGTGTTCCCTTAGGGCTGATATCAGCCTTTCTATGGAGGCTGACGATTCCGTATGTATACTTTATTTTATCTTTGGAGGAGTGTGTACGCCTTGGAATTTCCCTCCTGCTGTTTCGAAAAAAAGGTTGGATGGTCAGTCTGAAGGGACAGAAAGAGCTGTGATATTAATAGAAATTTTATAATGCTTAATCTTGACAAGTTTTACCGTACCATGTAAAATGGGAAGCATATTATGTCATTTTTATATATTTTTATATGTTTCACATATCAGCATATGCAGGGGAGGGTCGAAGAACACAGTCATGCAGTGCCGGATTTATGCATTGCTGCAGCTGTAAATTATCATACTTTATGCAGGTTTTTTACCAGTTTTTTGCTCAGTGCTTTTGCGTAAAAGGCCTGGATGAGTTATCGTATGTTTGTCATCCCCAGGTTATGATAGCCCTTGAGGAAATCTGACTTCAAGGGCTTTTATTGAGCCCTGTGTTTTTGACAAAGACAAATGTACATAGGTAAAAGTCAAAAAATCATAATGATTCTGTACTTTTGCAGTTACATAATATCTCAGAAATGGCAGTGATATTCACCGGAAAGAGCAGGTACTTCTATTGACGTACCCGTTTCTATCAGGTAGAATACCGTCTGTAGCAAGTTGACGAGATGTGCTGACATGACAGAAAAAGGCGTTTTGTTTCTGTCAGAACCAAAAAGGCGCTGAGGAAAAAAAGAGTAGGATGTGATAAAATGGGCAAATATTTTGCAAAACGTATCGGAATGGCTCTGGTTACGATCTTCCTGGTAACCTGTCTGACCTTCCTGTTGATGAACGCAGTGCCGGGAAGCCCCTGGTTAAGCGAGAAAACTCCGTCTGAGGCAACTCTGGCAGCATTGAATGCGAAATATGGACTGGACCAGCCGGTGCATATTCAGCTGATGAAATATCTTGGGAATCTGCTGCACGGAGATTTCGGCGTATCCTTAAAGATGCAGAAGAACCGTGCTGTGACCAGCATTATCCGGGAGATGTTCCCTGTTTCTGCCAAGGTAGGTGCACTGGCGCTGACCTGGGCCGTGCTGGTGGGAGTGCCCTTAGGCTGTCTGGCAGCATTTAAGAGAGGCAAGCTGACAGATAGTATCCTGCGTGTGGTTTGTACGCTGGGTATCTCCATGCCAAGCTTCGTGGTAGCTTCCGTACTGTTGGTAACGCTGGCAGGCGGCCTTGCAGCTTTAAAGATCTTCCCCACGATCTTTGACCCGAATCTGGGCTGGCGTTCTTACGTGCTTCCCTGTTTCTCTCTGGGCTTTTATCCTATGTGCTATACGGCCCGTCAGACCCGTTCGGCCATGCTGGATTCTCTGAATCAGGAATACATTAAGACCGCCCGGGCAAAGGGACTTAAGAATTTTAAGATCATCTTCAAGCATGCTCTGCGGAATGCCCTGATCCCGGTTATCACCTATCTGGGCCCTCAGGTTGCATTTACCCTGTGCGGCGGCTTCGTTGTGGAGAGTGTATTTTCCATTCCTGGGCTGGGACGGTATTTCGTACAGTCCATCCAGAACCGTGACTATCCGGTTATCATGGGTACCACCATTTTCCTGGCAACCTTTATCATTTTGATGAACGTAGTGGTAGACCTCCTCTACAAGGTGGCAGACCCGAGAATCAATCTGACGAAGGGAGGAAACTGATAATGGCAGAAGATAAGAAGATGAAGCGTTGTCCGGTCAGCTTTCAGCCGGACATTGAGGATATGCTGAAGGACTTGTCCCCCGATGATTTCAGCCAGGCATCGGCAGAAGAGCGGGCTGATTTTATTCAGGACCGCCAGAGCGTTTCTTACTGGAAGGATGCATGGCGCCGTCTGAAAAAGAATGTGGTAGCGATGGTCGCCCTGGGTGTGATCGTGTTCCTGTTCTTGTTTGCTTTTGTAGGACCTTATCTGGTTCCTTACGGCTATGAGCAGTTTAATAAGGGTGCGGAGAACCTGTACCCATACCATTATACATTAGAAGACCAGAAGCGTCTGGATGCAGAGATCGCAGCAAGGACCCAGACGGAAACTCTGGATGTGGATGCGATGATCGAGAAGGCCAAGGCAGAGGCCGAGGCTGCAGGCAAGAAGTTTACAAAAAAGGACGAGGCTGTTATCAAGGCTCAGGCGAAGGTTGCAGCGAAATCTGCTTCCCAGAATGCAGAGGATGCAGATCCGGAGGCCATCCGCAAGGAGCTTGGAATTAAAAAGCATCTCTTCGGTTATTCCGCTGGGGAGCTGGAGAGAAAGGCAGCAGGCGAGCATGTATTCCCCCATGTATTCGGAACGGATATGTATGGCCGTGATATCATGGTCCGCGTGATGTACGGAGCCAGAGTATCTATGGCAGTTGGTATCTGTGCGGCTCTTCTGGTGCTGGTGATCGGCGCTACCTACGGAGCGATCTCCGGCTACTGCGGCGGCATGGTGGATGCAGTGATGCAGCGTATTGTGGAGCTGATCTATTCGGTTCCGGAGATGCTGGTGGTGCTTCTGATCGCCACCGCGTTAAAGCCGATTTTAACAGAATATGTTAATTCCGGCGGCAGCAACCCCATCAAGTCCTTTGTCAATATCCTGGGACCGAACCTGATCTCCATGTTTATTGCCTTCGGCGCTTTGTACTGGGTTACCATGAGCCGTATTATCCGCGGTCAGGTGCTGCAGTTAAAGCAGCAGGAGTACGTAACTGCGGCAAGAGCTCTGGGCGCATCCGGCGGGCGGATCATCCGTCAGCATCTGCTTCCCAACTGTATCGGACAGATCGTAGTTACCACCTGTCTGCAGATCCCTTCTGCTATTTTCCTGGAGTCCTTCTTATCCTACCTTGGTGTAGGTGTGTCGGCTCCGCTGCCAAGCTTAGGCTCTATGGCTACTGATGCGCTGAGCGGCATGTATACCTATACGTACCGTCTGATCATTCCGTCCATTATCCTGAGTATCATGATTCTGGCATTTAACTTATTCGGTGACGGCCTGCGTGATGCCTTAGACCCGAAGCTTAAGAAATAGAAAGGAGGAGCAAGATGTCTGAGCAGAATACAAACAAGAAATTATTGGAAGTGAAAGACCTTCGTGTTTCCTTCTTTACACCTGCCGGTGAGGTAAAGGCAGTAGGAGGAATCTCCTACGACTTAAATTACGGAGAGGTTATGGGTGTGGTAGGCGAGTCCGGCTCCGGAAAGAGCCAGGAGGCTTACTCGATCATGGGCCTTCTGCAGTCGCCAGGTAAAGTAATCGGCGGCTCCATCACCTTTGAGGGACAGGACGTGCTTTCCTTCTCCAAGGAGGAGATGACCTCCTTCCGGGGCAGCAAGGTGGCGATGATCTTCCAGAACCCTATGACCTGTCTGAACCCGGTTTACACCATCGGCAATCAGCTGGTGGAGGCTCTCCGCGCCCATGATAAAAATATCTCCAAGCCGGAGGCGGAGAAGCGGGCCATGGAGATGATGGAGATGGTTGGCATCAACAATGTGGAGAAGCGTATGAAGCAGTACCCGCATGAGTTCTCCGGCGGTATGCGTCAGAGAGTTATGATCGCCATGGGCCTGATCTGCCATCCGCAGCTTTTGATTGCAGATGAGCCGACCACGGCGCTGGATGTTACCATTCAGGCACAGATCCTGGAGCTGATGAAGGATCTGCAGAAGAAGACGAAGATGGGAATCATCTTTATTACCCACAACCTTGGCGTGGTGGCAGATATCTGCGACAAGGTATCGGTTATGTATGCAGGCAAGATCGTGGAGCAGGGACCGGTAGATGATATCTTCTATAAGCCGGCTCATCCTTACACCATGGGACTTCTCCGTTCCATGCCTCGTGTGGATGCAGAGAGCTATGAGCGTCTGATCCCCATCGAGGGCACTCCGGTTGATATGCTGAATCCGCCGGAGGGCTGTCCATTTGCACCGCGCTGCGATAAATGTATGAAGATCTGTTTGAAAAAGATGCCTCCTTACGTGGAGGTGGGCGAGAACCATCGTTCCGCCTGCTGGCTGCGGGTACAGGAGATGATGAACAAGGAGGAAAAGTAAGATGGCAAACGATGAGAAGATTCTCCTTGAAATAAAAGATTTGCGGAAATATTTTCCAATCAAAGGCGTGAAGGGGCCGGGAGTTCAGGCGGTCCAGGACGTTTCCTTCTATATTAAAAAGGGCGAGACCTTAGGTCTGGTTGGCGAGTCCGGATGCGGCAAGACTACTCTGGGCAGAACCATTCTCCGCCTTTATGAACCGACGGGGGGATCTATTATTTATGACGGAACCCCCATCTATGAGAATCCGTTAAAGCCGGACGGAACTCCTGTGGGAAAGGCAAAGGCAGTAAATATGCTTCCTTACCGCCGGAAGATGCAGATCATCTTCCAGGATCCGTCTGCATCCCTTGACCCGCGTATGACGGTAGGCGAGATCATCGGTGAGGCCATCGATATCCATAAGCTGGCATCCAGCAAAGGCGACCGGGCTGATATGATCAAGGAGCTGCTCCGCCGGGTTGGATTAAATACAGAGCATGCCAACCGGTATCCTCATGAGTTCTCCGGCGGCCAGCAGCAGCGTGTGGGAATTGCCCGCGCATTAGCGGTGAAGCCGGAATTCATCGTCTGTGACGAGCCGATCTCCGCGCTGGACGTATCCATCCAGTCCCAGGTAGTAAATATGCTGGAGGATATGCAGGCGGATATGGGTCTGACCTATCTGTTCATTGCCCATGACTTATCCGTCGTTCGTCACATTTCCAACCGGATCGGTGTTATGTATTTAGGCTCTCTGGTAGAGCTGGGAGAAAGCTACGAGCTGAACCGCCACCCGATCCACCCCTATACCCAGACGCTGTTATCCGCAGTTCCGGTGCCGGATCCCAAGCTCAGCCGCACCAGACAGAGGATCGTGCTTCAGGGCGATATTCCAAGCCCGATGAACCCGCCAAGCGGCTGCCGGTTCCACACCAGATGCCCGTATGCCACGGAAAAGTGCAGCCAGGAGATGCCGAAGTTTAAGGAGCATGAGCCTGGGCACTGGGCAGCATGCCATCTGCTGGATCAGTAAGGGCTATAACCTGGTATCAGGTTCCGTCAGGAACTTTTAAGATACATGAAATAAAAAAGGAGGATGATCATTATGAGAAAGACAAAGAAATTCCTGTCTCTTGCTCTTGCGTCTACCATGGCACTGTCCTTAGCAGCCTGCGGCGGAAGCAGCACAGAGACCACCACCGCAGCTCCGGCCGCTGAGACCACCGCAGCTGCTGAGACTGAGGCACCGGCAGAGTCCGAGGCTGCTTCTGACGGTAGCTATGACCTGGCAGTTTGCCTGGCTTCCGAGCCCCAGTCTATTGATCCTGCATTAAACTCCGCAGTAGACGGAGCAATCATGATCAACCATATGTTTGAAGGTCTGACCAAGTGGGTCGATGACGGCGAGGGCAATGCCGTTCTTGCACCAGGCCAGGCAGAATCTTCTGAGAAGGTTGTAAATGATGACGGAACCGTTACCTATACCTTCAAGCTGCGTTCCGACGCAAAGTGGTCTGACGGCCAGCCAGTTACCGCAGGTGACTTCGAGTACAGCTGGAAGCGTCTGGCTAATCCAGATACTGCAGCAGACTACTGCTACATGATCGATATGGTTAAGGGCTATGCTGAGGTTGCTGACGGCAGCGCAGATCCAGATACTCTTGGCATCAAGGCAATCGACGATTCCACTCTGGAAGTGGTATTATCCTATGACTGCCCATACTTTGAGGAAGTAGCAGCATTCCCGGCAACCTTCCCGGTTCGTAAGGACATGGTTGAGGGCAATGACGAGTGGACCTACGATGTAGCATCCTACATCGGCAACGGCCCATATAAGATGAAGGAATGGTCCCACAACGCATACATCTTAGCAGAGCAGAACGAGAACTACTATGATGTTGCAAACCTTGGACCAGCTACGATTAAGTTCACCCTGTTAGATGATGAGAACGCTATGCTGGCTGCATACAAGAGCGGCGAGCTGGATTTCATTGAGAACTTCCCAATGGACGAGCTGCCAAATTACCTGGCTTCCGGCGAGGTAGATATTGCAGATTACCTTGGAACCTACTATGTATGCTTTAACACCGAGGATGAGATCTTCTCTGATCCTAAGATCCGTAAGGCATTCTCCCTGGTTATCGACCGCAACTACATTGTAGAGAACGTATCCCAGGCTGGTGAGGTTCCGGCAACCGGATTCGTACCTGCAGGTGTAAACGATGCAGCAGGCCCAGGCAGCGATGATTACCGCACCGTAGGCGGCGAGTACTACAGCGTAGCTGAGGAAGATTACGAGAAGAACTGTGAAGAGGCTCGTGCTCTGCTTGCAGAGGCTGGCTATCCAAACGGCGAAGGCTTCCCAACGGTTGAGTACTTATACAACACTGCTGACAACCACAAGAAGATCGGTGAGGCTCTTCAGAATA